>JAQTHT010000010.1 GCA_029433265.1 Leuconostocaceae bacterium ESL0958
ACTATTTTACGAGAAAGTTGATCAATGGATCTTTTTTTATTTATCAGGGGTGTTGCACTTCAATTGTAAATTCACCGTACATACTAGATGGCTTTTTGCTATTTAAAATTATATTCGTTGCCTGCTTTTTCCCAGCCGGATGGTATACAGCAGAAAAATTGTCAAAACATAATCCAAAAAATAAAGAATAACCTGCACCCGTAAATTCTATACAAATTACGGGTACAGGTTATTTATATCATGCTTATTGATTCTGGAAAGGGCAATAGTGAGTTTCTCAATTATAACTTACGCCAGTTCTCAAAAAATAAAAGCGCACTATCGGTTGTTATCTCAATATTTAGAGGGATTACGACGTCAATTAATCATTCGCTAACTAGCGCTGTTTGTGTTTGAATTTATCACTAAGATATAGAAACAAACTGTAAAAAAAAGTAAATCCAATAACCGAATTGACATTATATAGGATAGCGGTGTGTGAAATTAAGTTGAGTACTAACTGGGTAAACGCCACAATCAAGAAAGCATAGATTATGTTCTTTACTAGTTTTTTATTCAACATTATCCTCCTTTCCAACATCCAATCAATATGGTAGATTCTATCATTAATTCGAACGATAATTAAAAACAAACGCATGATATTGACGTATATTCTAAAAATCACTATAGCTTTTAGGGTATTTATCAATCATCATTTCATGATTTTCGAGTATTTCTTCACCATAAATTCTTTGCCTGTTTCTTATCTTGAACTGCTAAAAGGAACAATTGCCCCTTCCAATCAAGATATCCTTTATAAACAGCGCAGCTTTTAGTAATATTAAGCACAAAGGTGATTGAAGGGAGTCAAAACGAAAATTTATTCGAAAACAATGTTCAAACAGTGACAATATTTTTCGATGGTTTACGCCGTCGTATTTCTAGTAGACAATATCGCTGAATTCTTTATGATGCGCACGACGGGCACAACCACCAGTCTCACTGGTGTGCAATTGACCAGTTATGACGTCCATGACCGCATACTAAGTGCCTTCACATTGGGCCTACCCGTAGTAGCCACTTACTTGGTGACTCTCTTCCTTTTTATGGTTCTTTGTGCTGTTTTTCTTGTCGCTAAAAACCGAAAAACTGTTACCAAAGGCTAGCATGGCCGCTTGGTATAAGATTGCAAAAACGCTTGACTAGCCATTACAAAGCCCACACAAACAGCCCGAAAGTCGCACTGACTTTCGGGCTGTTTATCTACCGGTGGTAGTCATTCCCTTTGTCTACTTTTGGTTTTGCGCCTTTTGGTCACCCTGCTCAGATTGTTGCTTTAGTAGCTTGGCCAAAGTCGCGGCCTGGCCGGTAGTGGGCATGGATTCCTTGTCAGCGATAATTAGGTTAGCTGGTGATTGCGCCAGGCTCTTGAAGGCGTCAATGGATTGATTATTAAAATAGCGACCATCGGCATCATTCAAAGCTGATTGCACCTTTTCAATGCGGTAAGCTTCTGCATCTGCTGCGGTTTCGGTTGCTGCGGCATTGGCCTTGGCTGTGGCAATCAGCGCATCGTTATTTGCCTTGGTCCGTAAGGCAATGGAACGGGCATCCCCCTCTGCCTGAGAAATGGCGGCCACTCGTTCCCGATCAGCCTTGAGCTGAGTATCCATGGCAGATTGAATGGCTTGGGAAGGTTTCAATTCATCGATGTTAATCCGGTCCACGTTAATGCCATAGGTATTAGTCAAATCACCAATCGCTTCAGCCAAATCAGCATTAATCTGTGAGGTGGACCCTAGGGCTTCATTTAATTCCATCCGGCCAATAATGTCCCGAAGATGCCCACGTACCAGTTGTTTCATGGACTCAACAGAGTCCGTGTTTTCATACATATACTTCTGTGGGTCCGTGACGTGGAAGTTCAACGTTACCGTAGCTGAAATATCAGCATTATCCTTGGTAATGACCGAGTACCCTTGTAGTTTTAAGGGTTGCAGCGCCAAAGGCACAATCCGAATGGCCTGAAGCAGCGGTAACTTGAACTGCAGGCCGGAAGAACGGGTGTTCGAATACTTCCCCAGTGTTTCGACTAGGCCGACACAGTTCTGCGGTACGATTTTAAAAAATAACATCTTACATCCTTTCCATGACTAATTCATTTCCTGCCACAGCAATAATCTGATACGTGGCTGACTGTTCTGGCTGGGCCCCATCGACCAAGCGATAATGATAAAAATCGCCAATTACTCGTACTAGGCCCGCTTGGAAGACGGCACCTGGTACGGTTCTGTTGAGCAAATTTTTTTCTTCAAAACTTTCCATGGTCGCCTCCCTGAACCACTCAGCGCAAACAAGTGCGCATTTGAACAAAGTACTGCTTTCATTATAACCGCTTCCCCCGGTACAGGTCCAGCCGAGCACACACAGTGCTCAATTGATTTTACGTTCTACAGCCTTATGGACCTAGCGTGCCCATCATAAAAGCCCGCAATTTGGTTGATCCAGATTACGGGCTTTTCATTTAATACCGGTCAGGTCACATGTCTATTCCTCGCGGGCCGGCTTTTCCAAGTTAACTTCCTGAAGCGGAATCACCTTGGTCTTATTTTTAATTTTATAAATCAGATAGGGAATAACAAAGATTGGCACTGCTAGGTAGGTGACGGCAATTTTTTCCCAGTCAAAGTGAATAAAGGAGTCGGGGTCCTGGAAGATAATCACGACAATGGCCATCACCAGGGCTAGGATAGGCCCAAATGGGAATAACCGGGCCCGATAGACCAAGTTATCCACACTTTTCCCTTGTGCCACGTAGGCCCGCCGGAAACGCAGATGGGCAATGGCAATGCCCATCCAGGCCAAGAAACCGGTCAGGCCAGAGGCGGCCACCAACCAAGTATAAATTTCTTCGCCACCCTTCATGTTCGACAGGAAGGCCAGCATCCCCACCAGCATCGTCAATACCAGCGCTGCTAGCGGAACGCCCTGCTTCGTTAATTTCGCAAAAATCTTAGGCGCCTGGCCCTTTTGTGCCAAAGCATAAAGCGTTCGTGTGGAAGCGTAGGTACCAGAGTTTGCCGCAGATAGAACAGAAGTCAAAATCACGGCGTTCATCAGGGAAGCTGCAAAGGCAATGCCGGCGTTCTTAAAGACGATGGTAAAGGGTGACATCACGACGTTGCCGGAATCTGCAGCAGAGAGCAAACGAGGATCTTGGTAGTAAACCAGCGCAGAAATCACAAAGATTGCGCCAATGTAGAAGAGTAGGATCCGCCAGAAGACGGAGTGGATGGCCTTAGGCACTGATTTTTCAGCATCCTCCGCCTCGCCGGCGGTAATCCCGATCAGTTCCGTTCCTTGGAAGGAAAAACCGGCCACAACAAAGACGGAAAGCACCGCCTGCCAGCCACCAACAAAGCCGTGATTGCCGACCGTCAAGTTCTTCGTCACGTCCACGTTCGCATGGACAATGCCAAAGATGGCCAAAACCCCGATAAAGAGGAAGAAGCAGATGGTAACCACTTTAATCAATGATAACCAGAACTCGGTTTCGCCAAAAGTGGAGACCGAGAACAAATTAATCAAGAAGATGAGCACGAGGGCAATGGCTGAGAAGATCCAAGAAGGGACATCCGGCAGCCAGAACTGCGCCACCAACCCAACCGTGGCGGTGTCGACGGCCAGTGTAATGGCCCAGTTAAACCAGTAATTCCAGCCAAGTGCAAAACCAAAGGCCGGATCGACGAAGCGGCTGCCGTATTCTGAAAAAGAACCGGAGGTTGGCAAATAAGTGGCCATTTCTCCGAGAGAGGTCATCAGGAAGAAAACCATAATGCCAATCAATAGATAGGCCAGCATGGCGCCAAAGGGGCCTGCTTGTGAAACCGAGGCACCAGAGGAAAGGAAAAGGCCAGTCCCAATGGACCCCCCCAACGCAATCATGGAGACGTGCCTGGTCTTCAGTTGGTGTTTGATACTGTTATGCTGCTGTTCTGTCATGGTCAGACTCCTTTTGCTTGTTTCACAAACAACAAAAAACCTACTTTTGTCCAAACAAAAGTAGGCGGTTAGTCTTCGTTTCATTCAAATTGCAAAGCGCACCGTTGAAAAACGACAGTCCAGTGGGTCTTCCCCACTGTCCCAGGCCGCCGTCTACCAAACGACACCCTTCGGCGACCGCACCTTTCCCCAACGTTCAACGTCCTGGTGGACTCCCGCTGGTTACTCATCTTGGTCGCAACCTCTTTGTTTGTTGGCTATATCATAGCACCCTTAAATTTGCCCGTCAACCTGAAATTGTTTTTGCCAGTGAGCCGCACGGCGCAGGTAAGCCCGGGCGGTCTTCTGGTAAAACCAGTAGGCCAGAAGCCAGGCGCCTAGTGCAGACAGGCCATCGACATTGGCCAAAGCGACCTGTGCCAGAGCAGCGCCGAGCCAAAAAAGGACAAGGAGTGTCTGGCAGACAGCTTTTTTGTGGCCCTGGTCTGACAAGCGGCGCACAACAATGTGATCAATCTGCAGGCAAAGCTGGGCCAACAAGACGAGTCCCACATCCGGCATCGTCTGGACCGCTGCCATGCCGCCTGCAAATGTCAGTGAAACAAGCAGTGAGGTCAGTAGAGCAAGCAGCGCCAAGAGCCCCTGGACGATGAGCGACCAGACAGCCCCCAAGCGAAAGTTAAGGAACCAAAGAAAGGCCGCCCAAAGTAGGCTATCAAGGACAAGCATCGGCCAGGTAGACAAGAAACGGAGACAGGAGAAGACCCCCTGTAAAGGGCCTATCACCATCAGCTGGGCCAAAATGGATAACGCACTATTGAGCACAGTGACCGTCGTTTCATTGAAGCGCAGTAAGAGCGCCAGCACAAGAAAAGCCGCCAAAGCGCTGGCGGCACGAAGCGGGTGCAATTGTTTTTTTAGAATTAACAATGGCGGCCCCCTTTAGCCGAAGTAGTTAATGCCCATGGCTGCCCGAACCTCAGCCATCGTCTGCTCGGCAATGGCATTGGCCATGCTTGATCCTTCGGCAAGCATGGCCATGACAGCATCCATATCCGCTGCGTAGGCCGCCCGGCGTTCACGAATAGGTGCCAGTTCGGCTTCCATCACGTCTAAGAGATGCTTTTTGAGTTTCATATCGCCCAAACCGCCCCGCTGGTAGTGTTCTTTTAATTGCTGCACCCGTTCTTTGTCGGGGTCAAAAATGTCCAGGTAGGTAAAGACAACATTGCCCTCGACGTGACCGGGATCGCTCACTTGAATGTGACTCGGATCCGTATACATGGCCTTGACCTTCTTGGCCAGCGTATCGGCATCATCTGCCAAATAAATGCCGTTATTGAGCGACTTGGACATCTTGGCCTCCCCGTCAATGCCGGGCAGACGGCCGGCCCCCTTCTCAGGGAAGATGCCTTCTGGCTCCACCAATACGTCCGTATGATAGGCCCGGTTGAAGGAGCGAACTAGCTCCCGGGTCTGCTCGAGCATTGGCTTCTGATCATCCCCTGCTGGCACCTTCGTGGCCTTGAACAAGGTAATATCAGCAGCCTGCGATACTGGATAAGTCAAGAAGCCGGCTGGCAGACTTTCCCCAAAGCCCTTTTGGGCGATTTCTGCCTTGACCGTTGGATTGCGTTCCAAACGGCTCACGGAAACCAGGTTAAGGTAGTACATGGTCAATTCGGCCAGAGCTGGTACCTGAGACTGAATAAAAATCGTCGATTGACGAGGATCAATCCCCACTGCCAAGTAGTCGAGTGCCACTTCTCGGACAGCCCGTTGGACTTTTTCAGGGTCGCGGGCATTGTCCGTAAAGGCCTGCGTGTCCGCAATCATAATAAAGGGGTCATAGTGACCACTTTCTTGCATGGCCACCCGGTTTCGGAGTGAGCCAATATAGTGGCCAATATGCAAACGACCGGTTGGGCGGTCACCAGACAGGTAAATTTCTTTTGACATGGGTTCATCCTTCTCTTGAAAAATAGGCTACTGCTATTATAACGAAAAGCGAAGCGGCTTGCACTTTCCCATTCAAATTGCTATATTATGAGTCAAAAATTAGTGTTTTTTAATAACAGTAACGGAGGAGATTGATGATGAAATATGCAGTGGTTGGTGCCGGCGCAATGGGCTTGCGCTATGGCTTGTTGTTGCAAGAAGTGGCCGGCTGCCCCGTCGACTTCGTGGAACCCACACAGGCCAGCTTGGATAAAATTCATGCGCAAGGCGACGTCGTCTACCAGTCCCGGGACCATCAGGACCGGCACGAAGTCCCCGTCAACATCTACTCACCAGAGGAATATAATGGGAATCCCGATGTTTGGATTTTCTTTATGAAACAGATGCAGTTAGCGGACACGTTGCAACGAGTGGCGCCCAAATTCAAAGCCCACCAAGTGGCCGTTGGGGCCATGAACGGCATGGGCCATATTGAAAAGCTGCAGCAATACTTTACCGATGACCGCATTATCGGCGGCACCGCCATGATTGCGACCGTCCTCAATGACTTTGGGGACGTCGACTTTATTGGCGCGGCTAACTCCGGTAGCTCCGCCTATGCGAACGTTTCCGAAACGGAAACCGAGGCGGCCAAAGCCGTCATGGCGGATTTCCAGGCCGCCCAACTCAACCCTTCCTTCAGTAACAACTTAATGGGTACGTTGTGTACCAAAGTCTTCTTCAATGCGGTGGAAAACAGTATCGCCACCATGTTCCAGGCCCGCATGGGTGAACTGATGGCCTATGATGACTTTGCCGCCAATATCGCCCAGCCGCTCGTATCCGAAGCTTACGCGGCAGCCGCTGCGGCTGGCATTACCTTATTGGAAAGCCAAGAAGCAATGGTCGCTTCCACCGTTAGCATCGCCAAAAACGTGGTACCATTGCACTTCCCTTCCATGTACCAGGACTTTGTCAAAGGCCGACCCACAGAAGTTGACTACATCAATGGTTGGATTGCCAACCTAGCGGAAAAGCACGGTTTGACGGCTCCAACCCAGCGTTTTGTCACCAGTCTGGTTCATCTAGCCGAAGAAATGCGCCAATTCAATCCACCCGTGAACCAATTAGCTGTTCACGATTAATGAAAATAAAGAAGCGTCCCGCAAGTGCGGGACGCTTCTTTATTTATTCGTCACTAGGCTGATTCTTCACTGCTAACTGCTTAATTTTGGAAGCCTGCTTGTGCTCGATAAAGAGTGGCACCACCTCTTCCACCGTATCCGACATGCGCAGCCGGTAGAAGTAGCGGAGATGGACGGAGTGCGACTGCAACCAGACCCGCCCCCCAATCAAGAGCCGGTCCCAAGAGGAAATTTGCGAAACTGTCTTCAGGTCGGTGTAGTAGTTATTGGTCAAAATATACTTAAAGTCCCCAACCGACCGGTTCTTATCCAGTCCATAAGGAATTTTCTGTGGGGCAAGGTAGCCCTGCTTGACCAATGTCTTGGCAATCTGGCGAATATAGTATTCGACCTGTGGATCAACTTTGAAGCCCAGATTTAGAACCAGGCGAACCATGTTCGGACTGCCCATCAAATCCACGGAATAAGACTTTTCATAAGGATTAATGGATTCCTTAATCGTCACGAACCAGTAAACTTTGGCCCGCTTAGGCCGGGCCCCCAGCAGGGAATAAATAACGGACTTTTTAATCATATAGTCATCGTGCACGTTGACGATATAGACCAAATTGTTGGCCATCATCGGCTCCCGTTCATCCTGGCTGAGCTGCATCAACTGACGGCGGTAGTGCTTCAAGGACAGGTATTCGTTGTTGTAGGACAGCGCTTCCCGGCGTTTATTACCGTAGTACCAGAAGACCATGACCGCCAAAATCAATAGCATCAAGAGGACGGTAAAATAACCGCCGTGCAAGAATTTACCAAGACTGGCAATCAAAAAGAGACTTTCCAAGCAGCCAAAGATCAGGGCAAAAATCACGGCATAAATGGTCTTACTGTGGGCATGAATGAAGACCGTCAAGAGCAAAGTCGTCATCAGCATGGTGACCGTAATGGCCAAGCCATAAGCCGCTTCCATGTTGTGGGAGGTCTTGAAGAAGAGTACAACGCCAACCCCTGCAAAGAAGAGCAGCCAGTTTACCAGGGAAATATACATTTGCCCCCGGAAAGCATTCGGATAGGCAATCCGCAGCCGGGGCATCATTTTCAAAGAAATCGCCTCGGAAACCAGCGTAAAGGCGCCCGTAATCAAGGCCTGGGAAGCAATGATGGCGGCAATGGTACTCAAAACCACACCAACCAGTCGCCACTGGTTGGGCAAAATATCAAAGAAGAGGTTGAGCTGCTGACTACCCGGCCGGTGCATAATGGTCCAAGCACCCTGCCCCATGTAATTGAGAATCAACATACTGTAGACAAAGGGCCAACTCAGGTAAATATTGCGTTTACCGACGTGGCCCATGTCTGAATAAAGCGCTTCCGCCCCAGTCGTCGCCAGGAAAATATTTCCTAGAATCAAGAGCCCTGAGCGGTTGTCCGGACTAAAGAGCGTCTGCACAGCATAAACGGGCGAGAGCGCCTTCAGAACGGCCGGATAGTGCAGTACTTGTAAGAGGCCAAAGAAGCCAATGAACGTAAACCAAATCAGCATCAAAGGCCCAAAGAGTTTCCCAATCTTCGTCGTGCCCTTCCGCTGGAGGGCAAAGACAAAGAGCAAAATCATGAGGACAACCGGCACCACAAAATCAATACCGGCAGGAAAGACCAGACTGCCAAAGTGCTGCCCCGCTAACCCTTCTACGGCAGAGGTCACCGTCACAGCCGGGGTCAACGCCCCGTCAGCCAGTAGGGCAGCACCACCAATCATGGCTGGCAGAATCAGCCATTTCATGTTGCTGGTGCGCACTTTACTATAAAGGGAGAAAATGCCCCCTTCTCCATGGTTATCGGCCCGTAAGGCAATCAAGACGTACTTGACGGTCGTAATCAACATCAAGGTCCAAAAAACCAATGAAATCGAGCCAATTACCAGGCCCTCAAGGTTACTACTATGGGCATTGCCAGCAATAATGGCATTCATGGTGTACAAAGGAGAAGTCCCGATATCACCGTAAACAATCCCCAGGGCAATTAGGAAAGCCCCGTACTGCAACTTATGCTTCTGTTGACTTTTCATTTGTTACTCCTACTCGTGTTAGCAACAGCACCAAGCTAGGCTAAGTGACTGCAGCAGAACCAAACAGCATGAGTCTACCGCGTTCTGCCCGTTGATACAAGGACCAGTTCGCCTTCTTTGGTAAACAATCGTAATGCTGGCTGTTTAAACATCAGCAAAAATAATGAACCTGGCACTAGGCTCGCTAGTTTCTAGGCCGGGTACCGTGCAGCAAAGCACTGTAGCGATTTTGTAGCGCAAAAAAGCAATTCCTTAGTTCCACCTATTTTTAGGTCGTCCAACCGATGCTGAATCGGCCTCTGCCAATTTCTTACAAAGGCCGTCATAGCAACAATTACAAACAAAAAAGGCTCCACACCAACAAACGGTGTAGAACCTAATTAGTAGCCCGTGAGAGAATCGAACTCTCGATTCCGCCGTGAAAGGGCAGCGTCTTAGCCACTTGACCAACGGGCCTTGGTCAGTTGTTATCAACAATCGCTCGTTGACAACTATTTAATAATAACAAGGACCAGTAAAAAGGTCAAGCATAATTGACTATTTTTTCTAAATTAATACCAGTGATACTGATTGTGGTGCTGCAAAGCCTTTTGTGCGGAACCATAACGGCTAGCGATGTACTTTTGCATGGCTTGTAGTTGATCCTGGTAATCAGTGGAAGCACCGCCAAAGCGCCGTTGAATATCGGGTGATAACTGGCCGAGACCAAAGTAAATGCCATTCCGAGCATGGACATTGCCGCTAGACTCGCGACGAATGATTTCTTGCAAAGCCTGGTTTTCGTCACTGTTTTCAGTATTGGCAGCAGGCGCAGTCGCCACAGCAGGCTGGGCAGCGGCTTGGTTATTGGCTGGCGTTGCCGCTACTGCCGTTGCCTGGGCTTGATCACTAGCCGTATTGGCGCTGGCCGTGACCGGGGCGGCCTGTTCAGCTGCTGCCGCAGTTGGCATTGTTGCCTGCTGGTTATCGGCACTAGCTGGCGCTTGCTGGTTAGTGTCGGGCGTTTGCTTTTGCGCGCTGCCCTGGTCCGCTGCTGCGGTCGTCTGGGCCAGCTGGCTTGGTGCCTGCAGTTGCAGTACCTGGCCAATTGTCAAAGCATCTGGGTTGGCGATGTGATTGAGTTGCGCCAACTGAGCTACGGAAACATGGAAGCGTTGGGCCAACGTCCACAGGTTGTCCCCTGCCTGCACTGTATAGTTTTGACCGTCTGTCTGGGCCGCAGGCTGTGCTGCAACCGGTGTAGCTGTTGCTGCGGGCTGCTGTGCTTGGCCAATGACCAGCTGTTCCCCGGTAAAAATCTGATCCAAGTTCTGAATGTTGTTTTGGCGGGCCAAGTCAGTCACCGTCAGATTGTACTGCTTGGCAATGGCCGTCAACGTGTCCCCAGCTTGAATGGTGTGGCTTTGTCCTTGATCAGCATGGGCGACTTGCTGTCCGGCGAGAACGGACCCGGCCAGCCCGGCAGCAAAGAGGGCGGTTTTTTTGATATTCATACTTGCTCCTTTTCAAAAAATCTTAAGGTATTCTTAAAGAAATAGTCATTATTCATAGGATTCACTATCATAATAACGCAAAAGACCCGTCAAAAGCCAGTTGAACACCAAAAAAAACACAAAAAAAGGAACTCTGCGAGTTCCTTTTGATCAATTATTGACCGTTTCGAATCGACGCAACGTGAATTCGGTTGACGGCGCGCATCAAAGCGATACGGGCCTTTTCCATTTCATGCTGGTTGGCCACTTCTTGGGCCTTCTGTAACCGATCCTCAGCCCGCTTCTTCGCGTTCTCAGCTCGGTTCACGTCAATTTCATCGGCGACTTCGGCTGAATCAGCAATGACCGTCAACACGTTCTTTGAAAATTCAGCAACCCCGCCGTTCACGGCCAAAGATTTACTTTGACCATCTTTTTTTACGACTAACTCATGAATCGCTAACGCGGCCAAGATAGGCTCGTGATTAGCCATAACACCAATCTGCCCACCTTGTGTATTAATCGTTGCAATTGTCACTTGGTCTTGGTCGTAGATGAGCCCTTCCGGGGTCACAATTTTCACTGTGAAACCCGTTTGACGCTTCTCTTCGTCAGCCATGTCTTACCCCCTTATTGGGCCATTGACTTGGCCTTGTCGACCACTTGTTCAATTACCCCAACGTTACGGAATGCATCTTCTGGCAGGTCGTCGTACTTACCATCCAAGATTTCCTTGAAGGAACGCACTGTTTCTGAAACAGGTACATACTCACCCTTCACACCCGTAAAGGTTTCAGCGACAGAGAATGGCTGTGACAAGAAGAACTGAATTCGACGGGCACGGTTAACCGTGACCTTTTCTTCATCAGACAGTTCATCCATTCCCAGGATGGCGATGATGTCTTGCAATTCACGGTAGCGCTGCAAGGTCCGTTGCACTTCCGTCGCCACTTCGTAGTGATCTTGACCAACCACTTCAGGATCCAAAGCAGTTGACGTGGAAGCCAATGGATCGACGGCTGGATAAATTCCTTGTTGCGTCAAGGAACGTTCCAGGTTGGTCGTGGCATCCAAGTGGGCGAAGGTCGTCGCAGGCGCAGGGTCGGTGTAATCATCGGCAGGCACGTAAACGGCCTGGATTGACGTAACGGCCCCCTTCTTGGTGGACGTAATCCGTTCTTGCAACTTACCCATTTCAGAAGCCAGCGTTGGCTGGTAACCAACGGCAGAAGGAATCCGGCCCAAGAGGGCAGACACTTCAGAACCAGCTTGCGTGAATCGATAAATGTTATCGATAAAGAGCAGGACATCTTTTCCTTCGTTATCACGGAATGATTCGGCCATCGTCAAACCAGTCAAGGCAACCCGCATCCGGGCCCCTGGTGGTTCGTTCATTTGACCGTAGACCATGGCGGTCTGGGCCAAAACGCCAGATTCCTTCATTTCGTAATACATGTCATTTCCTTCACGGGTTCGTTCGCCGACCCCAGTGAAAACAGAAATACCATCGTGCCCTTGGGCGATGTTGTGAATCAACTCTTGAATCAAGACCGTCTTTCCAACACCGGCACCACCGAAGAGGCCAACCTTTCCACCACGAATATAAGGGGCCAACAAATCGATGACCTTAATTCCGGTTTCCAGGACCTCCGTTGCAGTGGCGAGTTCATCATAAGCAGGTGCTTCACGGTGAATGGGGTCATGTTCTACATCCGCAGCAATTGCTGGCCCATTATCAACCGTTTGACCCAGCACGTTGAATACCCGGCCCAAAGTGGCTTCCCCAACCGGTACTTCGATTGGCTTGCCCGTATCCGTCACGGCCATGCCGCGCTGTAATCCATCGGTAGAATCCATGGCAATGGTTCGGACAACGCCGTTTCCCATTGCAATGGACACTTCCACTGTCAATGTCTTTTCGTCTCCTAAATCAACCAACAAGGCGTTGTTGATTTCTGGGACAGTCTGTCCTTCTTCAAAGGCAACATCGACAACTGGACCGATCACTTGTACGACTTTTCCAGTAGTCATGGTTGTATCCTTTCCTTTTGGCGTCATGCGCCGAATTTTTTATTCCAAAGCGACCATTCCACCAGTAATTTCGGTGATTTCAGTCGTAATTTGTGCTTGACGAGCACGGTTATACTGCAGGCTAAGCGTACCAATGATGTCTTTGGCAGAGTCAGTGGCAGAGGACATGGCAGTGGAAGAAGCCGCATGCTCAGCCGTTTTGGCATCCAAGATTGCTTCAAAAATCAAAGCTTGGACATACTGTGGTAAGACCACATTCAAAACTGCCGTTGAATCGGGCTCAGAATCGTAGGCGGATTGCACCGTATACTGATTCTCATGCTCACTATCATCCTCTGCTCGATTGCCTTCCATTTTGGCCAAGGTATCCTTGGTCAAAGGCAGCAACTGCAAATCCTGATACTTAGCCGTCAGACGGTTGACGAAGTGGTTATAAACCAAATGCAATTCATCAAAGGCCTTTGCTTCATACAGGGACATCACGGTCTTGAGTGCCTGCCGCAATTCATTGAAGGTTGGCACATCCGAAACACCGCGATGGTCCAGGACAACCGTGTAGCCCCGCTTTTTGTAAAATTCAGCACCATTGCCACCAATGGCTAAGATAACCGCATTATCTGGCGTCAAATTGTTCCGCTCTAAGAGGGCGTTGGTCTGCTTAATGACATTGGCATTGTAAGAACCAACCATCCCCTTATCAGAGGTCACAATCAAAACCCCAGTCTTTTTCACTGGCCGCTTGTCGACCATGGGAATGTGGGAAGCATCAACGTTATCCAAGAGATGCGCCTCTACCAAATGTTCCACCACAACCTTCAAACGGTCGGCATACTGGTGGTAACCAGGGGCAGCGTGCTGAATTTGATTCAGTTTCGCCGTGGACACTAGTTCCACAGCGGCCGTAATTTGCTTCGTCTTCGTTGTCGAAGCAATCCGCCGTTTAATATCTTGTAAAGAAGCCATGTTGCCTCCTTATGCTTGGTCTGAACCGGCAGAGAAACCACTCTTAAATGCTTGCAGGGCACGGTCCATCTTGTCTTGGTCTGGCAAAGCCTTGGTCGTAACGATTTCTTGCAACAGATCCTTTTCACTAGCATCCAAGTAAGCAATCAATTCGTCTTGGAAACGCTGCAAGTCTTCCACTGCTACGTCATCCAAATAACCATGGGTCAAGGAATAGAGTACGAAGACCTGGTGCTGCATCGCCATTGGCTTGTGCAAAGGCTGCTTCAACAGTTCAACTGTGCGCTTACCACGTTCCAGCTTAGCCTGCGTAGCAGCATCCAAATCGGAGCCGAACTGCGCGAAAGATTCCAATTCGCGATAAGAAGCCAAATCCAAACGCAACGTTCCGGAAACCTTCTTCATCGCCTTGGTTTGTGCATCACCACCGACACGGGAAACAGAAGTACCGGCATCAATGGCTGGTCGGATACCCGCATAGAAGGAGTCAGAATCCAAGAAGATCTGACCATCGGTGATGGAAATAACATTGGTTGGGATATAAGCAGAGACATCCCCAGCCTGGGTTTCGATAATTGGCAGCGCAGTCATGGAACCGCCCCCCAATTCGTCTGACAACTTGGCTGCTCGTTCAAGCAAACGAGAGTGCAAGTAGAAGACATCCCCAGGGTAAGCTTCACGGCCAGGTGGCCGACGGAGAATCAAGGACATTTCACGGTAAGCCGTCGCTTGCTTCGACAAATCATCAAAGACAATCAATACGTGCTTGCCGTTGTACATGAATTCTTCACCAATTGCTGCCCCGGCATAAGGTGCCAAGTAGAGCAAAGCTGCGGCTTCAGCTGGTCCAGCTGAAACAACAGTGGTGTATTCCATTGCGCCCAAACGCTTCAACGTTTCCACTTGTTCACGAACCGTGGAGTCCTTTTGACCGATGGCTACGTACACAACCAACATGTCTTGGTCTTTTTGGTTCAAAATCGTATCAATCGCGATGGAAGTCTTACCAGTCTTCCGGTCACCAATGATCAATTCACGCTGACCACGGCCAATTGGTACAAGGGAATCAATCGCCTTGATTCCTGTCTGCAGTGGTTCTGAAACCGACTGCCGTTCCATAATCCCCGGTGCCTTCACTTCAACAGGACGGGTCTTTGTTGTCTTCAAGTCGCCAGCGCCATCAATGGGTTGCCCCAAAGCGTTCACGACACGCCCGATTAGTTCTTCACCAACTGGCACTTCAATCACGTGTCCAGTCCGCTTAACTGTGTCCCCTTGGCGAATCCCTTCGGAACTACCTAAGATGATAATTCCGACTTCGTTTTCTTCCAAGTTTTGGACCATTCCATAGGCCCCATTTTCAAAGGTCAACAATTCACTGGACAAGGCGTTGGCCAAACCGGTTGCCCGGGCCACACCGTCACCAATGTAGGTAACCGTTCCAATTTCATCCACAGTCAGTTTTGTGTCGAACTTTTCGAGCTGCTGCTTGATTAAAGCAGATATTTCTTCAGCTTGAATCGCCATATCATTTCCTCACTAACCTAGTAACTCTGCCTTGATTTGCGCAATCTTGTTCTGCAATGAACCATCAATCAAGAGGGCATCGGAGCGCATCACAACGCCACCAATCAGCGCTGGGTCCACCTCAAAGTCAGCCAGGACCTCTTTGGCCCCTGCTTTCTTCTGGAAGGCTGCCGTTAGGCGCTGCTTTTGGTCATCATCGATTGCTGTTGCCGTCTTAATCAAAACAGGCACAATGCCACGTCGTGCTTGATCAAGCGCGACAAACCGTTCTACCACTGCTGGGAAGAAGTCAAAATGGTGGTGTGCTAACAGCACCTTCAACAGGTTCAAGACACCCGCTGTTGCTTGGCCGGCTAACTTATCGAGCAAGTCTTCCTGATCCGCCATCGAAATGGTTTGTGCCTGCAACAGGGCGGTCAACTTTGGCTGCTCCGCTAGCACCTGTACCAGTACTAACAGGTCATCCTTGATGGCCGCTGTTTGATTTTCTTCTTCAGCAAAAGACAAGATTGCCTGGGCATATTGGTCGACAATTTTTTCTTTCTTGGCCATATCCCCTCCTTACTGCTGGTCTAATTCTGCCAAATAGGCATCAATTAGCGCCCGCTGGTCATCGGCGGATAGTTCCTTTTGCATTAACTTCGATGCAATCGTCACAGAAAGCGCTGCGACATCATTTTTCGCTGATGCAAGGGCTTCTTGCTTCGCTTGTGCTGCATCTCTTTCTGCTGCTTGCTTCATACCCTGAACTTGGTCATTGGTCGTCTGCAAGAGCGCGTCGGATTGATCCTTCGCTTTCTTCTTCGCAGCCGCAATCACCTGGCCAGCTTCATCCTTGCTAGCCTTGAGTTCTTGCGCTCTTTTTTCAACCAGCTCTGTGGCTTGTTGATTGGCTTCTTGGGCACTGTCCAAATCATGGTTAATCTTATCTGCACGTTCGTCTAAGACCTTGGTTAACGGTCCATAGGCAACGTGCTTTAAAATGGCCATCAGCAGAAGGAAAGCGACAATAATAAAGACCATATCACCGAGTGGCATCGCCTTTGTCATTGATAATGTTTGTACCATCATCTATCTCCCTCCGAAGAGTTTTCTTACTTGTTGATCAAAGTAAAGGCCATTCCGACAACGATGATTGGCAAGGCTTCGGCCAAAGCCAGTCCAAGGAAGGCACGTGACAAAAGCTTGTTTGCCAGTTCAGGTTGCCGGGACATACCAGCCAAGAACTGTGAGAACATCACACCGACACCGATACCACCACCGATAGCGGCTCCGGCGAAGGCGATTCCAGCTGCGATAACACCTAAATTCTGTAAATCCATTTTGCTTTCTCCTTTAAATACGAAAGAGCTTTCTTCTTTAAAACTATTGGATGATAACGGTCCCCCGCGTTGATCGAAAAACAGCAACTAGGGCTATTCTTCGCCAGAAAGCTGCGCCGTGAAGACGGCAGTCAGCATCACGAAGACATAGGCCTGGATACCACCGATCAACAGTGAAAAGGCTTGCCAGGCCATTTCCAGTGGCAGGGCGGCAATCATGCCAAAGCCGTGCCAAGAAAAGGCCATCGAGGCCAGCAAGTTTAACATCAGCTCACCGGCAAAGATGTTTCCAAACAGCCGCAGTGCTAACGTCAAAAAGTTCGTAACCTGTTCGACCACATTTAAGGGGAACATAGCCGCATAAGGCTTGAAGAACATATTCTTCAAGTAACCACCGAGCCCCAGTGTTTTGACACCAGTGCCGTGGGCCAACATCAAAGACATGATGGCCAGGGTAAAGGCAATCAAAGGATCAGCCGTTGGTGACTTAATGATGGTCACATCGTTCCCTAGTTTTACCTGTAAGAGCAGCCCCATTTCATTGGCAATGAAAAGGAACAAGAACAGGGTAAAACTATAGAGGCCAAACTGTCGGGCCAAGTTGCTTGGCAACTGATCCCCCAAGATGCCCTTCACGAAGTCCAAAACATACTCAATGACGTTTTGCCCCCGGGAAGGCCGGACAGCCACTTTCCTGGTTAGGACCGCTGCCAGCAGTACGACCAAGGACATGGCCAATAGGGTGGAAACAATGGTCGTCCAAGTGAAGGTCAAGCCCAGCAACTCGAAGGTTGATGTCGGTTCATCCATCGGTTTTCTCCTTTCTAAAAAACTTTTATTTTGATGACAAAGCGTTGGGCGCATTCCTCAAAATATAAGTCCAATAATACGCCCCCCTTTTTGTAAATACAAGCTGCCTAATTAATTTTTCACAACATTTTCCCTTTTTTTATAAAGAAAACTCAGTTAAGCAACAGTTTTACAAATATGTCGAAAAAAGCCCAGATGACGGCCTTTATATGTAAATTGTTACAAAAAGTAAAGGCGCTCCTCACCCAAAAAAGCCTTTTTCTTAGAAAGAAGGAAGCGGTGTTAACACAGTTTGTGATTTTTAAATCAAATTAACTGAGGCCTTTGGTTGGAATTTGCACAAAAGGCCCAACGGACTGCCCTGCTTTGCTATACTAGTTCTGGTACACAATAGCAAAATATCACAAAATGGAGTAGCGCAGATGCGAATTCAAAAAGAACAGTATAGCGGGATTGTCCTCGCCTTTCTCGTGGCCCTCGTCGGCCTAATCTTGGGCCACTACTGGCCCAGTCTGGGACCAGAAACGCTGGCCATGCTGGTGGGCATTATCCTGGGCAACACCCTTTTTCAAAACAGCCGTTATGGGAGCGGGGTCAAATGGGCTGAAAAATATCCCATTGAAATGGCCATTGCCCTCCTCGGCTTCAACCTGACCTTCCAGACCATTGCCCGCCTAAAAGTGGCAGGCGTCGCTTTGATTGTCATCAACATGGTCTTGGTCATTACACTGGTTTACTGGCTAGGAAAAAAGCTCTTTCACACCAGCCAGGAGGAAAGCCTCTTGATGGCCGCGGGCAACGCCGTTTGTGGCTCTTCCGCCATTGCAGCAGTGGCCCCAGCCATCCAAGCCAATGATGAAAAAAGGCGAACAGCCGTCGCGACCGTGTCGTTGACCGGGATGGTCCTGGTCCTTACTTTACCGGCCCTGGTGAAGGTGCTCTTCCCTGGCCAAAATCTTGTCAGCGGCGCTTTAATTGGTGCAACAGTCCAATCTGTCGGCCAGGTAGTTGGTGCCGGCTCCTTAGTCAATGCCAGCGTCGCCACCTATGCCACGCTCTTTAAGCTGCTCCGAGTCTTACTATTGGTCGTCGTCGTTTTTGTCTTTCAAAAAATCGCAGACAAAAGCAGCTCAGCGCAAGAACAGCAGGCTGCCAGCGGTAAAGCCAAGTGGTTCAACCTGCCCTGGTACATTACCGCCCTTTTAATCCTGCTCGTCATCAATACCTGCTTCCTAGTCCCCAGTCCCGTGAAAACCGGGGCTCACAACGTGACCTCCTTTTTTGGCGTGGTGAACTTGGCCGCCATCGGGCTCAACCTGAAATGGGCCACGATTAAAAAGTCTGGCCTTCGCTTCTTGTCCTACGGGCTCTTAGTGGGTTGCTGCCAAGTCCTCTTAGCACTGGCCCTCATTTATTTACTCTACTAATAACTAGCAATAGCAAAAAAGCCGAGAAAATCTTCTCGGCTTTTTGCTATGCTTCACTCCGCGCTTTGGCAGGCAAAATGAGTTGTAGGACGACCGCCAGAACGGTGGCTAGGGCCAGACCAGAAAAATCCAGTTGCGACGACACCTGCCAGTGGAAATTGCCGATGCCAATGACCAAAACAGGGGCGGCAATCATCAAATTACGTTTCTCACTGTAATTAACCTGATTATCAATCAAAACCTGCAAACCTGCGACAGCAATCACGCCGTACAAGACCAGGCCGACCCCGCCAGTAACGGCCCCTGGTACCGATTGAATCAGTGCTGCGACTTTGCCGATGAAAGCTAAGATCATGGCCAAACAGGCCGCGCCCCCAATCACCCAGATGGAGTAGACCCGAGACAATTGCAGGACGCCCACATTTTCACCATAAGACGTAACAGCTGGGCCGCCAATGAGGCCTGCTGCGACCGAAGCCAGCCCGTCGCCGGCCAGGGTGCTTTGCAGACCGGGATTAGCAAACAAGTCCCGGTCCGTGATTTTGGATAGGACCAGGAGGTGCCCTAGGTGCTCTGACAGCGTCACAATAGCTAAGGGCGCCATCGTCAGCATGGCCACTGGGTAAAAGGTCCAGTTTTGATGGGGACCACCAACAATACTTTGAAAATGCGGCCAAGCAAACCAGTGGGCCTGGCCAACGGGAGTGAGATCAACCAGCCCGAAGAGCAGGGCAGCTAAGTAGCCCACGATGATGCCCAGCAAAACGGGCATTAGCCCTAGGAAGCCGGACAAGTAGATGTTGGCCACAATGGTGGCTAGAACCGTAATAGCGGCCACCGCAAAGACCTTCCCGTCATACTGGCCGTGAACCGTCGTTGCCGAACTAGCTGCTGTCTGAGCCAGGGAAAGGCCAATGACCATAATGATGGGGCCGACGACTGCTGGTGGAAAGACCTGGTTAATCCAGGCCGTGCCATAAAAATGAATGACGGCTGCCAGGACTAGGTAAACAAAGCCGACCGCCATCACCCCCTGACCAACGGCCGGATAACCGCTGGTCTTTAAGAGCGCCGCCATGGGAATGATAAAGGCAAAGGAGGAACCCAGATAGGCCGGGACCTTCCCCCGCGTACTCAGCATGTGGAGTAGCGTACCAACCCCTGATGAGAAGAGGGCCACGCCCGGATTTAAGCCGACCAAGAGTGGGACCAAAATAGTGGCCCCGAACATGGAAAATAAGTGTTGAAAGGAAAGGGCAAGCCCAGTCCAAAACGGGGGCCGTTGATCGACGTCATAAATGGCGCCATTTGCGTTCTGCTGTCGTTGATTAGTCATCTCTGTAACCTCTTAATCATGTTTTATTGTAAAAAAAAGGACTTGGTGCTGACCAAGTACCTTTGCAACCATCTATTAGTCGCCCAATACCTTCTTGGACTTAATGGACAAATCTGCTTCATCCAAGTCATAAACCAATGGTTGACCGTTGGCGATTTCAACGGACAGGATGTCGTCATCCGCAATCTTTTCCAAATGCTTCACGAGCGCACGCAGTGAGTTACCGTGGGCAGCAATGACCACGTCCTTACCCGCCTGCAAGTCCTGCTTGATGTGGGCTTCGAAGAATGGCAATACACGGGCCAAGGTCACCTTCAAGTTTTCACCCAATGGCAATTCGCCATAAGGTACATCAGCATAACGGGCATCAAAGGCTGGATAAGTCTTCCCCTGCACCGTTACTTCCTTTTCGTAGGAGTCCAACATTGGTGGCAAAACGTCGTATGAACGGCGCCAGATGTGCACTTGTTCGTCGCCCCACTTTTCAGCAGCTTCTGCCTTGTTTTGTCCTTGCAAAGCGCCATAGTGACGTTCGTTCAAACGCCATGACTTCATTTCTGGGACATACAACTGGCCGGCTTCCGCCAAGGCCAAGTGCAGTGTCGTGATGGCCCGAGTCAAAACAGAAGTATAGGCTTGGTCGAAGACCAATCCCTCTTCCTTCAACAACTGGCCGGCATGCTTGGCTTGTTCAATTCCCTTTTCGGACAAGTTGGTATCCACCCAACCGTTAAACAAGTTCAAGGCGTTCCATTCACTTTGGCCGTGACGAATCAAAACTAATTTTGCCATGTTTTCCTACTCCTTTTTGTATCAACGAATTAGCTACATTATACAACAAGTACCAGCAGAATTCATAACCGTCGGCAAACAAAAAACCCACAGCCGAAGCTGTGGGTTTGGTGAAGGAATTAGTCCTTCACGATGTTAACGGCTTGCAAACCGCGATCTGAGCTTTCAACATCGAAAGATACGGCTTGGCCGTCTTCCAAAGTCTTGAAGCCATCACCTTGGATAGCGGAGAAGTGTGCAAATACATCTTCACCATTTTCACGAGTAATGAAGCCGTAGCCCTTTTCGCTGTTAAACCACTTGACAGTGCCTTTTTCCATGATTGTTTCTCCTTGGGGTCATCCCATTCTAGTGTCTGTAATGAAAATATTTTGGTATGACGCCTTCCGAAAAAAACAAATCAAAATCAAAAACTTTATTACAGGGATAATGTACCACAGAAATTGGTCACTGGCAATGTTTATTTGCAAGATTCGTCTTATTGACCAAGCAATTGCTTGTACAAAGCGACTGTTTGCCGACCCGCTTCGTCCGGATCTTCCGCAGCCATCTGCTTGCTTGCCTGTAATTGGCTAGCAAAATCAGGATCCTGCATCTTTTCCTTGACCAAACTTTGCAGCTTCATCCCATCTTGGACAGACATAGCCAACCAGTTGGCTGGTAATTGATAGGACACGTCGCGGTGCTTCAAATCATAGTTATTGCCGGCAATACCGAACATGAACTTGTAGAAGTTGTTCTTATAAACATAGCGCTGCGCCTTGGTTACCTGGTAAGCCTTGTTGCCGTCAATGTTTTCAATCTTTGTTGACGTCTGCAAGTCTGGCTTTGCCGTAACTGGCTTTTGTGCATCCGCACTGGCCCGGTAGACATAGACCTTTTCCTTACCAGAAGTACCAATTTGCTGATAAGACAAAATACCGTAGTTATTCTGCCCTTGCGCTGAGTAAATTTCTTTCTTGGTGGTCTTCGTTTGTACTTCCATCCCGTAGTGCTCATGCATGTTGGCAATCACACCGGCAATGGAAACAACCGTTAAGGCGGCAAAAATCAGTGTCAAAGGATAGCGCAAGCTACCCTTTGAAATCAGCATCCAAGAAATAAAGGTGAGTACCAAGAAAATAAAGATTAGAAAGATAATCATCCTTAGTCCTCCTTTCCAGGCTTTGGATTAACCTTACCACTGTGCATGAAAAAGGAAAGTAGGAAGGCCAACAGTGCAAAGCCAGAAGCCAGCAAGAAGGAGGCGTGGAAGCCATCCAAACTAGCATTCAGTGCTTGGTGCCCAAAGGCCAGTGGGTCCTGCCCCTTCAAGCTGTTGCTTGGCATGTTGTTGTTAATCGTATTTTGCATCACGGAAGCCATCAAAGCCGTTCCCAAAGAAGCAGCGATTTGACGAGTCGTGTTGTTGACGGCCGTTCCTTGTGCGGACTGTGCCCGACCCAAGGCGCCCATGGCAGAAGAAGTCAATGGCATCATCGTGATTCCAACACCAGCCATCCGGACCATGTAGAGCACCACGATGTAAAGCGTTGGTGTCGTATCCGTCAAGAAGTAGAAAGGCAATGTGCCGGCCAAAATCGTGGCAAAACCAAACATGGCCAATGGCTTAGCGCCGTACTTATCGTAGAGACTACCTGCAATTGGTGACAAAACCCCAATCATCAAGGCCCCTGGCAACAAAGTCAAACCAGAGTGCAAGGCAGAAAGACCCCGAACCTGCTGGATATAGATTGGTAGCACCATTTCCACCCCAATCATGGCCACGAAGGTCAAGGAAACCAAAATGGTGGTAATGGTAAACTGCTTGTTCTTAAAGACCATCATGTCCAAGAACGGCTTGTCCATGTGTGCTTGGTGCCGGGTAAATTCGATAATGATCAAAATACCAATGATAATTGGTGCGATGACCCAGGCGAAGTTTCCCCAGCCGTGGTCGGAAACCATGGCAGAACCAAAGAGCACAAAACCAAAGCCGGCCGTTGATTCGATCAAAGAACGAACATTCAACTTGACCTTTTGCGTTGGCAAAACGTCCTTGAAGTAAACAGCAGACAAGAGCAGGACAATAATCGTGATTGGCAAAACCAAAGTAAAGATGGAACGCCAGTCACCACCCCAGCTCAAACCAAAAATATCGTGCTGCTTATCTAAAATCCAACCGGACAGCGTTGGGCCGATGGCTGGGGCCATACCAATGACCAAACCAACCATTCCCAAAGCCTTTCCACGGGAATTTTCATCGAACAGCGACAGGGCCACGACCTGCATCAATGGCATGACGACACCAGCCGCCATGGCTTGCAGGGCGCGGGCTACCATCAAGATCCAGAAGGAACTCGTTGGTGTGCCGGCTGCAATCGCCGTCCCAATCGTAAAGACGGTCAGGGCGAGCAGATAGAGCCGCTTCGTTGGAATGCGGGTCGTCATGTAGGCAGACACCGGCACCATAATCCCGTTGACCATCAAGAAAATCGTGGATAACCACTGCACTTGGGCAGAGTCCACGTCAAAGGCCGTCATCAGAGCGGGCTGGGCCGTTCCAAGGGCGGTCTGCATCAAAATAATGGAGAAGGAACCAATCATGAGCAAGGCCATCATAGCCAAGCGATTGACTGGCTGCTTCGTCGTATCTTTTGCGACTTGCGCCATTTTACGCCTCCTTAAATTTCACATAATTAGGTACAAGAAGCCATTATATGGCGGGATAACAACTTTGTCAACTAGGAAAGTTCGTGAAAGCGTTCCCACCTAGGGCCAGGCCTGAGCGCCTGCACCCGGTGATGGGAATCGAGGGATAGGACCCAATCGGCCTGCTCCCGGCTGGGCAGAATATAACGGTCGTAGTTAGCCTGGTTCGTTTCTGCCCAAATGGCGAGCGCCGTTGCAGCAAAGTCCCGCAGAGAGTAATCCAAGTACTGCTGCCGCCAGGAATCTGCCTGCTCCGCAGATTGAACAGTGGCCAGCATGTTGCGCTGCAAGTACCAGTTCTTGATATCAGTTAAGTCTGCCTCGAGAAAAACGGTCTGGTCGAGTAGCTCGGTCGGTAATTGGAGAGCAACCACCCCTTCAATAATCAAGACATCGGGCCGAGCGACTGCTTGTTGGGCCGCCTTATCAATATCGGCCAGGGTTTGCGAATACTGGCCGATTGTTTGAACGGCCTGGCCCGCTTGAAAGTTACGAATAAAATCAGCCAGTGCTGCTAGCCGGTAACTTTGTGGAAAGCCCTTTTCATGGAAAATACCGGCCGCCTGTAAGCTGGCATTGCTCCGTAAAAAGTCGTCAGTAGAAACCACCGTTGCCGTCAGGCCGCGTTGCCGCAGATCAGCTGCCAGATAGGCCGCCTGGGTCGATTTCCCGACAGCCACGGAACCGGTTAATCCAACCGTTAAAAAAGACCCCTGGTGGGCCTCATAAATTTTTTGCGCTAGTGTCATGCCATCGCCTTCTTTTCATATCGTGCTGCCGGTACAGTTGCCAATAGTGGCGTTGGTGTTTGCACGCCAATTAACGTCAGGCGGTGCATGGCCCGGGAAGCCACCGTGTAGAGCAACCGCCGTTGATCTTCGGTCTGGTAGTGCGCCGCGTCTGCCTGCCAGAGGACAACGGCATCGAATTCGAGTCCCTTGGCCAGATAGGAAGGAATAATCATAGCCCCTGGTGCCAATCGCTGATTTTCAGAATGAATCAGAGTGACAGCAGGATCGGCCAGGGCCTCCTTGAGGGCAGTTGCCTCCGCCAAAGTCTGCGTGATAATGGCCGTCTTCAAACCAGCCGCCTGGTTAGCGGCCAGCTGATCAGCCAAAATGGTCAGTGAACTAGCCGTGGTTTTGGCCATGCGCAGCACTGGCTTTTCCCCATCCCGGTGGAAGGCCTCGATTGTCTTGCCATCTGGCAGCAAGGCTTTCGAGAAAGCCGTAATCTGTTCAGTGGACCGGTAAGACTGGGTCAATTCGACGAAGTCGACTTTGTCTGGATCGAAGAGCGAAGCGAAGTCCGCTTCAAGTGAGTTCGCCCAGTCCTGGGTAAAGATGGCTTGGTTCAAATCGCCCAAAACCGTAAATTTAGCATTGGGGAAGGAGAACTTCAAGAAGGCTAACTGGAAGGGCGTGTAGTCCTGGATTTCATCAATAAAGAGATAACGAATATCCCGCTGACCGTGCTTACCTGTGATTAAATCATAGAGGTAGAGGTACATGGTGGTCGTCGTCAAAGACAGGCGTCGCTCCTTCATTTCCGCCACCACCCGGTCGACATAGGCCGTCCATTCTTGTGGGCTGATGCCGAAGGCAGCTAAGTCCAAGTACTTTGGCAGTGCGTCTAACAGATCGACGAATTGCAAGTTCATGTTCAAAAAGCCGGCACGACGGACCCGTTTGGCCAATGGCGTCAACGCCCGCGTGACAATCTTCTTGGCCAAGTAATTGCGCTCCGCCTTATCGGAACGGAATGTTTTTTCGCTGTTACCAGCGCCCAGCTGGGCCTGCCGAGTCTGCGCGCCCGCATCCCCTTCTTCATCATCTCCCAGGCGACTTTGACCAGCACCAATCAGCGCATCGTATTCTTCCTTCGAAAGGTTTTCAATCGCTAATTCCACCCAATCCTGCTTCATCTGGTGGGAAACTTGACCGCGCAAGGAACGCAGCAGTGCTTCCTGGGTTGCTTCTAGCCGCTGGGACAACTGGTAGTTTTGGTTATATTGATAGTAAATATTCCGAATTGCTTCCTTGGAAAGCAGCGGCTCCCCTTGGAAAAGAATGGGCTTAACCCGCAGGCCGGCCTGATTCAAGGACTGGGCGTAATCTTGGACCGCTTGAAAGGCCTGCAAGGAACCAAGCATCCGGTCAATGTTCCGGTCCGCATCCTGGCGCTCAAAGCGATCAGCCAAGGTTTCCACTTCAAAACGTGGCAGCCGCCGGCTGGCGTACTGATAGAAAGTCAGCTGTACCAGGTTTTGCTCGCCCAATTCAGGGAGCACTTGGTCCACGTAGTCGTTAAAGAGCTGGTTGGGCGAAAACATGACGACCTGTCCCGAGTTCAACTTACCCCGGTAGCGGTAGAGTAGGTAGGCGACCCGCTGCATGATGGCCGCCGTCTTACCAGATCCAGCTGCCCCCTGCACAAAGAGCAAATCAGCTGCCGTATTCCGGATAATTTTATTTTGCTCCTGTTGGATGGTGGTCACAATCGACTTCATTTTCGTCGAGGATTCACCGGACAAGGCATTTAAGAGCATGGCATCGCCGATGGCCTCTTCTGTATCGAAGAGCGTGACAATGACGCCGTCTTCAATTTCGAACTGCCGCTTTAACGTGACATCCGCCTGCTGGGGGCCCGCTGGGGTCTGATAGTCGACCTGTCCTAGGCCGCCATCGTAGTAAATCGAAGCCACCGGAGTCCGCCAGTCGTAGACATAAAATTGACCCCCTTCATCAGAATAAGAAGCGAGCCCAATGTAAACCGTTTCAACCGCTTGCCCTTCCTCTGCCTGGTCATGAAAATCAATGCGGGCAAAGTAAGGCCGTTCCAGTTGCTTTTGCAGGGTCTCATAGCGGCGCTCGGCCCGGGATTTGGCATTTTCACGGTCAGCAATGGCCTGCTGCTGCTGGCGCACGGACATCGCCGTCTCCACAATGCCAGAATAGGTCCCCGTCTTGACGCGCACATCAGACCAGGCTGTTTCGGTATCAGCAAGGTTGCCTGCTGTTTTCTTAATTTCGGCTTGGGTTTCCGCTAACGAATGCTGCATCTTCCCCAAAGTTTGGTCTAAGTAACGCTGTTCAAAGTTAAGCTCTGATTTTGCCACAATGGACTCCTTCTAAAAACAAGTTGGTATAATTATACGCTTTGTGCCCCCAAATGAAAAGGAGACAAGATCGCGGAAAAGAGCACAACAAAAAACGAGCCGCTCGCGCAGCCCGTTCCTGAATTGCTTTACTTGTTCGTCAAAGATTGGATACCTGGCAATGGCTTCCCTTCCAAGTATTCCAAGGAAGCACCGCCACCCGTTGAGATGTGGGACAACTTGTCCGCCACACCCAGAGTTTGAACGGCCGCCGTGGAATCACCACCACCAACGATGGTCGTCCCACCGTTTTCCGTAACGTCAACCAATTCTTCCCCAATAGCTAATGTACCCTTGGCAAAGTTGGCCATTTCAAAGACACCCATTGGGCCGTTCCAAACAACCGTCTTGGCATCGTTCAACACGTTCTTGAACAATTCAACGGACTTAGGACCGATATCAAGGCCCATGTAGCCATCAGGGATACCAGCAGCGCCGTCAACAACTTCCGTCTTGGCATCGTTTGAGAAGGCGTCGGCCGCAACGGAATCAACAGGCAAAACCAACTTGTCGCCGGCTTCCGCCATCAAATCCTTAGCAGTTTGTACCTTATCTTCTTCGAACAAAGAGTTTCCAATCTTGTAACCCTTAGCTGCGTCGAATGTGTAGGCCATTCCACCACCAACGATGACTTTGTCAGCCTTCTTCAACAGTGACTGAACAACTTCAATCTTGTCAGAAACCTTAGCGCCACCAATGATAGCAACAAATGGACGCTTAGGGTTGTCCACAGCATCCCCCAAGAACTTGATTTCCTTTTCCATCAAGTAACCAGCAGCGGCTTGGTCAACATTGGATGCAATTCCAACATTGGAAGCGTGGGAACGGTGGGCCGTTCCAAAGGCATCGTTGATGAAGAGATCGTCACCAAGTGAAGCCCAGTACTTACCCAAGGCAGGATCGTTCTTTGATTCGAGCTTAACCTGTTCACCGTTCTTGACGTCTTCAAAACGGGTGTTTTCAACCATCAAGACTTGACCATCTTTCAAGTCGTTGATTGCGGCTTCCAACTTAGCACCACGGGTTTCGGGCACGAAAATCACTTCTTGCCCCAACAATTCACCCAAACGCTTGGCAACAGGTGCCAATGACAGTTCCTTCTTGTCTTCTTCAGTCTTGATCCGACCCAAGTGTGAGAACAAGATGGCACGACCATTTTCCTTGATGACGTGCTTAATGGTTGGCAAAGCAGCCACGATACGGTTATCGTTTCCAATAATACCGTCCTTGATAGGGACGTTAAAGTCCACTCGCATCAGTACTTTCTTACCGGCCAAATTCTTCAAATCTTGAACAGTCAATTTTGCCATGTGTGCCTCCCAAAGCTTTTCTTTATTTAACAAGACCAATTATAAAGCAAATATTAGCAAATGTCTGCATGCGCTACTAAATTTGTATGTTTTATTACTTGCGGAGGTGCAGTTGCCAGGGGAAAGTCATATCAATGTCAAACTCCTTACCAAATCGACGCAAAGCAAGAATGGCATTGATGATGACAAAAATTGAAAGGAGGATTAATATACTGGCGATTTTGCCCAAATAAATAATATTTAGCTGCTTGAAGAGAAGGGTTATGCCAAATAGAAGATCCAAAAAAGTTAGGGACCGTAAAACATGCCGTAGCAATTTTTTGACCGGGGCCTTTTCCAAACTCTCTTGTACCTGTTGATCTTCTTTTAAAAAAACATCCAGGCTAACACCGAAGAAATCCGATAAGTGAATCAAATCTTTCATATTGGGATAGGTCTTCCCATTTTCCCAAGAAGAGATGTTTTGTCGACTGGTATAAAACGCTTCAGCCACCTGCTTTTGAGTAATCCCTTTTTCCTGTCGCAATTGCTTTAATCGCTGACCAAATTCCATGTTGCTACCTCCTTAAATCGTTACTTTTAGCGTAAAGACTGACCTCATTACTAACAAGCAAAAATTCATTGCCTTGCAATTACTATGCCATTTTAGCCCTTTAAAAAGGATGCTCCTTTGACCAATGTTCAATTCACCGTTTCGGTTCTTCGAATCGTTTGCGCCATTCCTTTCATTTTTGATCCATTCGTTTTTCATGAATTATTTCGTTATCCCCTGATCAGAGAAAGATTGGCCGAACCCCCCTCGTCATTAATAATCCTTGTACAGATCTCCATTAATTGAGAACCGTTCAACTGATTGAATAACGTTCTGAAAACCATCTAAAAAGCGTAAGAAAGCAAGGATAATTTTTTTCTAAGACAACAAAAAAGCAGACCTTCCGGTCTGCTTTTCCAATTAATTGCCCCTGCTGGGATCGAACCAGCGCATGGAGGTACCAAAAACCTCTGCCTTACCACTTGGCCAAGGGGCAGTTGCTTTTTATTTGCCAAAAGCAGGCAATGGGAGCGGTAGGATTCGAACCTACGAACCCGAAGGAACGGAGTTACAGTCCGTCGCGTTTAGCCAGACTTCGCTACACTCCCCTGTCAAACAACTATTACATCGTAACAAGAATTAACGTGTTTGACAAGAATTTTTTCTAATTTTTTAGTTTTTTTGCTTCAACGTTTGGCTCCCGGCCGTCTTGCTGATGGTGCCCACTTCAAAGAAAGGATAGAGGGACAGCAAGCCAACCAGCACAAAGGTCCAGGAATAGGCCGCAGCAGGACTAACCGCCTGTTCTAATAGGGCGACCAAAGTGGCCACCAGGCCAATCCCCAGTGCCTGGGCCAGCATTTGGACCACGGAAATCATGGTATTGCCGGCATTTTTCAGGCTTTTATCCAAATCAGCAAAGGCCAAGGTGTTGTAAGCCGTCAGGGCCAAGGACCGGCCAACTCCTGACAAAAAGGCCAGGAGGGCAATGGCATACTCGGGACTGTTGGCTGACAACGTCGCCAGGAAGAAAGTGGTCAAAGAAGCTAGTCCCAGCGCGATTAGCAAGGCATACTTATAACCTGTGCGTTCGATAATGGGCGTGGTAAAAGGTTTAATGCCTAAGTTCCCCAGGAAAATAAAGATCACAAAGGAACCCGCTTTAATAGGCGACCAGCCCAAGGAAACCTGCAAAAACAGGGTCAACAAGTAAGGCATGGCCCCAATCGTCATCCAAAAGATGGCCCCACCCGTTTGGAAAATCCGGAAGGTCTTAATCTGCAGAGGGGCTAAGGAAATGAGGGGGTGGTCAACGCGGGCCAAGTGTTTGAAGGCCGCATAGAAAAAGAAGAGTCCCAGGGCAAACAAGGCCAGTCCCAGTGGGAAGTTGGCCAGTCCGCGGGAAAGAAATTCGGAGGCAACTAAGAGCCCAGCACCGCCGGCCGCCACAAAAAGGAAGCCAAAGAGGTCAAAGGGCGCTGCTTCAATTTCATTGTCATCATGAATGAAATAGGCGCCTGCCAACAAAATACCGCAGCCAATGGGTAGATTTAGGTAAAAAATCCAGTGCCAAGACAGCGCTTCAATGATGTAGCCCCCCAAGAGCGGCGCAATGGCGGGCGCAATGAGCGCCGGCCAAATCAGATAAGACAAAATTTTTAAAATATTTTCTGGCGCCACGTTTTCCAAAATGATCAAACGGCCAACCGGCACCATTAAGGCCCCTGCCATTCCCTGTACGGCCCGCATCACCAGCAGATAGGCTAGGTTGTTAAAGAGGCCAACCAGGACTGAAGAAATGGTAAACAGCGCCACCGCCGCAAAAAAGAGGTATTTGCGCCGGACTTTCTTCGCCAACCAACCAGAGAGTGGAATAAAAATCGCCGCCGATAACATGTAGACGGAGACCATCAATGAGGTCGTCGACTGACTGGCATCTATATCATGGGCAATGCTTGGCAAGGCCGTGGTCACAATGGTCGAATCCAGCATTTGCATAAAGAGGGCAAAGGCGACGACCAAGGCCGCCCTTTTTACCTCGACAAAGTTTTTTTCTTGTTCCTTCATCACGATACTCCTTTTAAAAACACAGCAACTAGCATAGCACATCGCCTCAGCAAAGAAAAAAGACGACTGCCAAGCAGCAGCCGCCAATGCGCACTATCACATAAAGGTTTGATAAATGGATAAAAACATTAGCCCGGCTCCTAAAAGCACCATCAAGTGCCAGTAGACATGGCCCATGGGAATCTGGGGAACTAAATAGAAGATGGTGCCTAAGGAATAGGTGATGCCGCCCGCTAAGAGCAGGTAGAAGGCCGCCGGGGTGAGCGCGGTCCAAAGCAGGGGCATGGCGATAATAATCAGCCAGCCCATCACTAAGTAGATCAGCACCGACAGCCAAGGGTAGCGGCCCACAAAGTAAAAGTCATAAATTAACCCAGCCACCGTTAAGACTGCAATTGCTGCCCAAATTGACCAACCCCAAGCTGGTTGCAACACACACCAGGTATAAGGCGTGTAGGAGCCCAGAATCACCAAATAGATGCCAGCATGGTCTAGAATCTGAAACAGCCTAGCTGCCGGGGTAAAGACCAAGGCGTGAAAGAGGGTCGATGCCAGTAGGAAGAGCGCAATCGAGGCGACATAAAAAATAAGTGCCGCCCATTCCAAGGCCGTTGGCGCCTGCCGGCCAGCCTGGACCAGTAATAAAATACCGGCTGCCATTGCCAGTAAAAAACCAAAACCGTGTGTAACGGCATTTAATACTTCATAAGTGATTTGATAACGACGACTATGTTTTTGCATCCGGTCTCTTCCCTTTTCTTTCGCTTTATTTTAACCAAATGAAATCAACCATACCAATTTGACATTACCAGCCAATCTTTGTACAATGAACTTGTTTAGTTGTTGCGGCAATGAATTGGAGGACTAGCTATATGAAAATTACTTTTACTGACACAGCCATTAACCGGCTCAAGAAGTTAATGAGCGACAACGATCGCATTGTCCTCGACTTTGACGATGGTGTTGGCCCTTTCTCTGATGAAGCAAACTGCACGTTGGCCCTTTCGTTCAACTTGCTCTTTGTTGGTCCTGACCACGATTTGTCAGAATTCGGCGCTACCATCGATTCCAACTTGGGCACGGTTTATGCCAAGCCTTACTCCTTGGATCAAATGGACGACGACATGACCGTTGATGTGAATGAGCAGTACTTGCGCTACTCATTAGCCGGTCGGGGTGGTGAACTCGACCCAGCCTTGGGCGTTAAAAAGATTGACTAATTGATTTTACTAAAAAGTCAGTGCCTCGGCACTGACTTTTTTTGCGTTCAAATGATTATTTATCTGCCGCCATAACCGTCCAATCCTTGGACCAGAGTAAGGCCATGGCCTTTTCCCCAGTATGCACCGTAATGACGGGATCCATCGGATACCGTTCAAATTGGACCGTCGGATAGGCCTGGGTCAATTCCTTGGCCCATTTTTCGGCTAACTTATCATTGTTCGCATCCAAAATATAGGCCCGAACAGGATAGTCCGCCTGTTTGAGATAGTCATCAAAGGATTCACGAATAATGCTCAATGCCCCGGACATCTTCCGCGCCTTGCCAACCGCGCCGATTTTGCCATCCCCTTGAATATCAAAGGCTAGCAGTGGCTTGATGTTGAGCAAACCGCCCACAAGTGCCTGGCCCCGGGATAGTCGACCAGTTCGTTTTAAGTGGGAAATATCATCCACAACGAACCGAGCTCCTAGGTGGGCTTGAAAGTCAGCAACCGCAGCCTCGATTGCCGGCAAAGAAGCCCCCTGCTCACCCAACGCCGCTGCCAGGAGCGCTTGGGCCCCTTCCGCCATGTTGGTCAAATGCGAGTCAATGACCGCCACCGGCAGTCCTTCAAAGCCCGCCGCCACGGCGCTGGCCGTTTGATAGGCCCCAGAAATACCGGCAGATAGTGTGACAATCACGGCCTGATCATAGCCGTCCTGTTTGGCCTGCGTCAGCGCCGCTTCCCAAGCAGCCGGCGCCGGCTGGGAAGTCGTCGGTAACACCTTGTGCTCTGCCATTACCTGCATTAATTCTGGCACCGTGTGTAGATCTCGATTGCCCAAATAAGCGTCTTGTCCAAATAAAATGGGAATGGGCACCTCTTGAATATGGTAATAATGTTGCTTGGTCAAAGGAATCGCGGCCGTTGAATCAACGATTACTGCTGTTTTGGTCATAAAATCCTCCCTAGGATAGTATTGTTACAGAAAATGATGCCCAATTGATAAGCCTAATTCTAATAGCACAAAACCAGCAATCAACTGCCAGGCCAAATAAGCACAGCGGCGGCCAATACTAGGTTGCTGCCTGGCTTCGGTCATCATTGTGGAGAAAGTTGTGAGACCCGCTAAAAAGCCGGGCACTAAGAATATTTGGAGCGCGCCGCTGAGCACTGGACTAAACAAGCCCAACAGAAAACAGCCCGCTAGGTTAATCCAGGAAACCAGCGTCAAGAGCCGGCCCTGGTTGGGCACAGCCGTTAAGACCAAGTAGCGGCAAAAAGCCCCCAAGCCAGTCCCAACCATCACAAGTAATAGCTTAGTGAACATGACGCTCCTCCCGGTGAAAACGTTGCTGCACCAATTGTTCCGCCAGGTACACGGCCGCTAACGCAGCGAACAAGGTGGCAGCGAGGTACCCCCAGGCTAATAGTTGCCCTTGGGCCGCTCCTGCTGTTCGAAACTGGCTCATCAGGGTCCCAAAAGTGGTGTAGCCGCCTAAGAGTCCGGTCCCCAAAAAGGCTTGCAAAAAACGGGGCCCGGCCTGACTAGCTTTCATATAAGCCCCCAGATAAGCTAAGGCAAAAGTGCCTGTCACATTAATCAGCCAAGTCATCCAAATACTGGCGCCGACCTGGGGAATGGCCGTCAATAAATAACGGAGGCCACCCCCGAGCATCCCCCCTAAGAAGACTACCATCGCAGCGGTCCATTCTTCTTTTACTAACAACAGCATGCCCCTTTCTGCAAAAGAATAGTTCTAGTATATCATAGTAGCGGAGGGCCAAATGCCTGCTAAAAGCCCTGGCTACCTTGGTAGTCGCTGCTATATTAAAAAATAATGAATTTTTTGATTGACAGTATCGCACTGCTCCTGTATGCTAAGATTAACTTTTAAATCACTGAAGGAGGACGTCACCATGCGTCTCTTATCTGCACAACTGAATCGCCAATGGTGGCGCCGGTAGGAACGCAGCTTGATCGGGAACGGACAGGCTGTGACAACAGTTTTGTCCCAACCGGCTCCTTTGCAATGCATTAAAAGTCTGTTTGGGTTCAATTTATTTTACCCAGGCAGGCTTTTCTTTTTCTCTGAGACCTGTCTGGGTCGTCAAGGAGAGAAAGTATGAACAAACGATTACTAACGGCCATTAGTCTGATTACAGCCTTCTTGGTCTTGGCCTTCTTTACTGGCCAGCAAAACAACGGCAAAAAACACAAGGTCCCCACGGTGGGGATCTTGCAGCTCGTCACCCACCCTGCTTTGGATCAAATCCATCAGGGGGTCGTCGCTGGTTTACAAGCAGGCGGCTACAAGGATGGGCAGAACGTTCACATTAAGTATCAAAATGCGCAGGGCAATCAGGCCAACTTAAAGACGATGGCCCAAAACTTTGCCAATCAGGATATTGATCTTTCGGTTGGGATTACCACGCCCGCTGCGCTCTCCCTGGAAAAAGCCACTGGTCAAGGGACACCTCTAATTTTGGCCGGTATCACGGATCCCGTTGGTTCCCATTTAGCCAAGTCAAATGACAAGCCGGGCATGAACGTGACAGGCATCGCCGGTGATTCTCCTTATGAAAAGCAGGCAACGGTCATGCAAGAAGTCATGCCGAAGGCCAAGACCGTCGGCATCGTCTCCACCTCTTCCGATCATGCGGGCACTTACCATGCCAAAAACATGACGAAGTTACTGGAAAAAAGAGGCTACAAAGTCAAGAACTACACCATTGCCTCGACCAACGACATGCAGCAAGTCGCCACGACCATGATGAGTCAAGTTGATGTGGTCTACGCACCGCAAGATAACGGCGTCGCCACAGCCATGAAGATTCTCGTGAGCGCTGGTAAAAAAGCTGGCGTACCCGTCTTCCCTGCCGCAGACACCATGGTCAAAGACGGCGGGGTCGCCTCCTATGCCGAGTCTCAATATGAAATTGGCTATCAAGCGGGCCGGCGGGCTGCCCGCGTTCTGAAAGGCGAGTCTGCTAAAAACATCCCAATTGAATCCATTACAAAGGGAACTTACGTCGTCAACAAAGAAAGTGCCGCTGATTTTGGCTTAACCATCCCAGATCAAATCATGCAGGCCGCACAAGCACACGGGGAGGTCTACTAATATGTCTATTGTTGTTTCTAGTATTGCGCAGGGCCTACTCTGGGCCGTTCTGGGTCTGGCACTCTACCTGACCTTCCGTATTTTAAACTTTGCTGATTTGACCGTCGAAGGCTCCTTCCCACTGGGCGCCGCAACTGCCGTTGCGCTCATCGCCCATGGGACCAACCCCTACCTAGCCACGTTGGCTGCCATTGCCATTGGGGCGCTGGCGGGTCTGGTCACCGGCTTACTCTACACCAAAGGGAAAATTCCCGTCCTTCTAGCGGGTATCTTGGTCATGACCGCCTGCCTGTCGATTAACCTCCGGATTATGGGCGCTGCTAACATCTCCTTACTCAACCAGGAAACTATTTTCTCCGCCTCCTTCCTCCAGGACTTACCCAAGTACTTTGACGGTGTCGTCGTGGGCCTGATTATTTTGACCGTCCTGATTAGCACCCTCATCTGGTTTTTACAAACGGAGCTGGGCCAGGCCTTTATTGCGACTGGTGATAATGCCAAAATGGCGGCTGCCTTTGGCATTAAAACCGACCAAATGACCATCATGGGGCTCATGGTCTCCAACGCCCTCATCGCCTTTGGGGGCGCCGTGATTGCCCAAAACAACGGTTTTGCCGACATCAACATGGGCATTGGCATTGTCGTCATCGCGCTGGCCTCTATCATTATTGGGGAGGTTTGCTTCGGGGAGCTCTCCCTCAACCAGCGGCTCGTGGCCATCGTGGTCGGCTCCATTATCTACCGCTTGGTCTTGCTCGCGGTCTTGCAGCTCGGTTTCTCAACCAACGACCTCAACTTGATTTCTTCCATTATTTTGGCTATCGCCATGATTTTGCCTCAAGCCCGGCACTATCTGAAACTCGACGGTATTCTTTCCCGAGGAGGTAACGCACATGACTAATCCAGTGATTGCCTTAAAGCAGGCCACCGTGACGGTTGGCCAAAACACTGATATTTTGAAGCAGGTCGACCTGGACATTTATCCGGGGGACTTCATTACGATTCTGGGTACGAACGGCGCTGGTAAATCGACCCTTTTCAACAGCATTTCAGGTGATTTGACCCTGTCCTCCGGTCAGATCTTGCACCATGACCGCGACATTACGCAGGTCCCGGCCGTTAAAAGAACGCGCTTTATCGCCCGCGTTTTTCAGGACCCCAAGATGGGCACGGCACCGAGAATGACCGTAGCCGAAAACTTGCTCCTAGCTGAAAAGCGCGGCCAGCGGCGCACGCTCAGAAACCGGCATTTAACGGCCAACAAACTAGCCCAGTACTATGACATGACCAAGCAAATGGGCAACAACCTAGAGGACCGGCTGCAGACTGCTGCTGGTGCGCTCTCCGGGGGACAGCGCCAAGCACTCTCCTTCCTCATGTCCATTCAAGTCAAACCGGAACTACTGCTCTTAGATGAGCACACGGCCGCCCTTGATCCGAAAACGGCGGCCCAACTTCTCCATGCCACCAACCAGCAAGTCACGGAGAACCAGCTTACCGCGCTGATGATTACCCATAATTTGAAGGATGCCCTCCAGTATGGTAATCGGCTCCTCATTTTAAATGCCGGTAAGATTGTTCTCGATGTCCGCGACGAAGCTAAGAAAGCCCTGACTGAGCAGGAAGCACTGTCCTACTTCGTCAATTAACAGCAAACAAAAAGGCAGCTAGTGTACCAACACTAGCTGCCTTTTCTTGTGATTAGAAGAAGCCTCCTTCTTCATTAATCCGGTCAAAGACTTCAAAAAGATGCTCTCTTTCTGTCAAATGGTATTTTTTATCCGTCCGATTAAACACAATCTCTGATTGAATGCGTTCCCCAGCCTGCATATCTGCCAAAAAATCACGGATTGCTTTAATATCCCGCTGGACCGTTTTTCGCCCCACAAAAAACATATCCTCAATCTGATCGACCGAGAGCGCTTGCTTGGAAATCAGAATCGAATAGAGCCGCAGAATCCGTTCTTTATCATTGTAGGCAACTTTTTTTTGAGGCATGTGCTTTCTCCTACAGTTATTGTAGCAAAGCAGTACAGAACAAGCTATCCCTTTCCCCGCGACTGCTTGCTCAAAAAAAAGCGCCATTCCAAGGAATAGCGCTTGCCACCGTTGCCATTAAACGGAGCGGCGGTTGAAGATGAAGTAGGACAACCAGTACATCACCACAATGTAGCCGAGGAGGACAACCCAGATCACCCAAGCGTCTGTGCCATAGTCAGCCCGGACAATGGTGTCTGCGACCTTAGAACCATCATAGGCCAGGACGGATTGATAAAGGTTGAAGGGGTTCCACTTCAAGGGGCTCCAGAAAGCCACCAGGATAGAAGACAAAGAGGACAGTAGGCCGTTTCCAACTGAGACGACAATGCCCAAGGCAATGGCCGCACCAGAAGACTTAGCGATATTTGAAATTAAAATCACCAAGGCAATCGTGTAGACGGCTGCCACAATATCGGAGCCAACCCCAACCCAAAGGCTGTGCCAGTCCAAATTCGTATTCTCACTGCCCTTTGTCGCAATGTAGAGCCCACGGCCAACCAACATGCCGACAATGGCTGCTGCTTCAATGACAATGAATTCTAAGAAGACCGTCATCAGCTTGGCCAGGAAAACCTGCAAACGGGAGTATTGCCGGGACAGCAAAGGTCGAATGGTCCCGAAGGTAAATTCTTGCGTGAAAGTCAGGGCGCCTAAGACGATAGCCGCCACTGAGATGACGATTGACGCACCACCATAAGCCAGGTAGGCATCTGGTTGTGAAGCCTCCTTAACAAAGGTGGGCAAGACAATCACAGGGATTAAGAAAGTTAGCAAAGCCCAAATCCAAACACGATTTTGCTTATGCGCTTTCATCGCTTCTTGTTTTAATAGCGTTAACATCATATCTCCTTTATCGTGTTGGCTTATTGATTATCCGACTGCAAGACTTCCAGCAGGTGGTCTTCCAGGTTCGTCTGTGTCGTTTGAATATCATCAATGGTCAATCCAGCCGTCGTTGCCTTTTGCAAAACGAGCTGCGCCGTTACATCGCCGTCGACCGTAATGGCCACTCGGTTATTAAATTCATGCGCAGTCCAGCCATTTTCCTTGGCCAAATCCAGCATCTTTTGGTGGTCATTGGTCGTGACTTGAATCTGAGCCTTATCTTCTGCCAGGAAATCCGCCATTGTACTCTTTCGAATGATCCGGCCTTTGTTGACAATCACCACATCGTCCGCCAGACGCTGCAATTCATCCAACAGATGGGAAGAAATCAGGAAGGAAACCCCCTTCTTTTCTGCCAAGTTAGAGATCAACGCACGGATGTCTCGAACAGACTGTGGATCCAAGCCGTTCATCGGCTCATCCAAGACCACCAACTTTGGGTTGCGCACCAAAGCAATGGCAATGCCCAAACGCTGCTTCATCCCCAAGGAAAAATGCTTGGCCTTTCGCTTACCAAACTTTTCTCCGTCGATTTCCGTCATGTGCATGATTTCATCGATGTCGGCGGGATTGTCGACGTCCATGGCAAAGTACTTCATGTGATCACGGGCAGTGAAATTTGGGTAAATGGAAGGATATTCAATCAAGTTTCCCATCTCATTCAAAGAACTGTGATGAGATAGGCTCACTTTTTTACCATCAAAGCGAACTTCCCCGGCTGAGTAGCTCATCAAGCCGGTTATGGCCCGCATCGTGGTGGACTTTCCAGCCCCGTTTGGTCCAATCAGCCCAACAATGCGGCCGGGTTCCACTTGAAATGACACGTCATCCATGGCTTTATACGAACCGAAGTTCTTGGATACGTCGCGGAGTTCTAATAATGACATCGTCCATGTCTCCTTTATTTGTCTACGATTACACCCATTATGGCTTAGTTGGGCCAATGGTGTCAGAACACTCTCATTGTATGATAGTTGCCCTGCTTTTTCAAATTATTCTAGACGAAACAAAAAAGCCCCAAAACTGGGGCTTACTTGTCACATCCATCCCGGCATGGGAGAGAAGGTATAAAGTTAGGTTTAGAGAGAAGTATTTATCGATATGCCGGAATGTCGGACAAGGTATGAGGCATTTGCCTATGACCACTAAATTACGCTTATTTTGTTAAATTAAGATTAAACAACAGTTGTTTATTTAACAACCGTCCCCAAGAAGTACTTCTTCTTACCCCGGCGGACCAATACATAGCGCCCTTCATACTGACTACTTGGTTCAATCACCGTGTCGACGGCTGTTTCCTTCTGTCCGTTAATAGTAATGGCGCCGTTTTGAACGTCTTCCCTTGCCTGCCGCTTGGACTTTTCGATACCAGCGGCCACGAGGAAGTCAATGATATTTTGACTAGAAGCCGTTGTTTCGAAGCCAGGAACACCCGCAAAAACATCTTCGATTTCACGAACGGACAGGGCTGCTACGTCTCCCGAAAAGAGCATTTGGGATAACTTCTCCGCTTCGGCCACAGCGTCCTGTCCATGAACAAAGGCGGTCACTTCTTCTGCCAATCGTTTCTGTCCCAAGCGGCCGCCTGGATTTTCAGCGACCTCCTTTTCCAAGGCGGCAATTTCATCCTGGTCTAGGAAGGTAAAGTACTTCAAGTACTTGACCACATCGGCATCCGCCTGGTTATACCAGAACTGGTAGAACGTGTAAGGCGATGTCATTTCTGGATCCAACCAAATGGCATTTCCTTCTGATTTACCAAACTTTTTACCACTGGCATCGGTCATTAGTGGGATGGTCAAACCGTAGGCCTGTGCATCATTCCCTTCGACTGCATGAATCAAATCAATGCCCGCTGTAATATTTCCCCATTGGTCAGAACCACCAATTTCTAAACGAACATGTTCTTCTTGATAAAGGTGGAGAAAATCAATTGCTTGGAGGATTTGATACGTGAATTCGGTAAAGGAGATGCCGCTTTCCAAACGGGAAGCAATAATTTCCTTCTTCAACATGACATTAATGGAGAACAACTTTCCATAGTCCCGCAGGAAAGTTGGCAAAGTTAAGCTACCCAACCAATCGTTGTTATTGACAATGCGCGTCCCATCAGAACCAAAGAGCTTGGTCACTTGCTTGGCAATTTTTTCTTCATTATAAGCCAGTGTTTCATCAGATAGTAGCTTTCGTTCTGTGGTTGGTCGTGGATCCCCAATGGAGCCCGTGGCGCCCCCAACAATAATGACTGCCTTACCACCCGCTCGTTGAAAACGTTTCAACACCATAAAGGGAATTAAGTGGCCCAAATGAAGGGAAGGCGCCGTTGGGTCAGCGCCGACATAAGCCCCAATTTGTCCGGCTGCCATCGCTTCCAACAACCCTTCCTCATCAGTGACCTGGTTCAAGGCGCCTCGCCAGTTCAAATCTTCAATAAAATTCATGTTTTCCTCCTTTAAATAAAAAAGCCCTAATCATCTCTGATTAGGGCGAATGCTTTCCGCGGTACCACCTAACTTGCAAGTTACCTTGCCACTGTTCAGCCTTATCGCGGCCCACGTCATCTTGTTCTTCTGTGTAACTCAGTTTTGTTGGGATCTGCTCACAGCCAACGCAGACTCTCTGAAACACCAATGCTCAAAACCTTTGCCAGAAAATGATGCCTTTATTATAGCAGAAATCAGGTTCCCTTGCCTATTCCGCCAAGAAAGCTTTTTTCTCTGTCAACACTTCATCATTGTCAAAATCAAAAATACCGTGATGCCCACCTGCTAGCCAGTACTGTTTAGCAGGACGACCAACCAGCCGTTGATAACGTGCAGCCATATCCTCGCTTTGCTGAACTGGCACTACCTGATCAGCTGATCCCGCCAAAAGAAAGACGGGTGGCATTGCTGGCGTTAAATAATTGGCCGGGTTGGCAAAGGACACGCCGACCGGATCTGCATTGACTGCTTGACCGGCTAAAGCCAAACCCTCAAAAGAAATCGCTTGGCCGGATTCTGCATACTTGGGTTGAATACCGTTTGCCGCAAACTGATTGGCAAAACGGTCAAATTCGTAAGGACCATAATTGGCAATCACCCGCCGGATGGTTGGTAAACTTGCCAGCGCATCATCCGCTGCAATATGACCCAAGCGCACGCCAGCAGTAATCGAAGCGGCAGCTAGCATGACCAACTGCGCACCGGAGGATTCACCAGATAAGGTGACATCTTCCATGTCGACTTTTAGTTCGCCCGCCCGACTCTTCAAGTTAGCCAAGACTGCTCTGATTTCTGCAATTTGATTTGGGAAAGAATAGTCATCACTACGAACCAGTTGATAATTCATCGAAACGATGGCATAGCCATCAGCCACCAATTTCAAACTTGGATTTAATTTAAAGGAAGATTTGACACCACGAAGCAACCCCCCACCCTGCAAATCAAGAATAACAGGGAAAGGACCAGCACCAGCTGGCAAGTAAAGATCATAACGCTGGTGGTTTGCAGGACCGTAAGGCTGGTCTAGTACTCGTTCAGCAACCGTATCCGGAATCGTAGCTGCTTCAATTGTCACTTGCGCATCTTTAAATAACATAACGCCTCCTCAATGTTCCACGTGGAACACAACTGCTAGCTAATAAAAAATGTTCCACGTGGAACATTTTAAGAAAGTTTAAAAGTATTAAGGTCAGTCCTCTTAATTGCTCGTCCTTTACTTTTCCTTAATTTTCTTCGTCGTTTTGGCGATTCCCCCAAAGGTAAACAACCAACAAAATGACCGTACCAAGATTAGCAAAGATCAAAGCCAAGTCTTCCGCCTTGAGAATCCAAGTCGTCAAAGACAGAAACATTAGTACTAAAGCCGTAATTGAAATGGTTACCGTTGATTTTTTCATGAGTCCTTCTCCTTTTGTTGCTGCAGAGCAGTCAGCACTTCGCCCTGAAGGCGATTGTTTTCAGCGACGAGGCGGTTGTTTTCTTTTTGAATCGCCTGTAGATTCATCATGTCCACATGCGCTTCATCATAACCCCACATTTCTTCCTTATTCCCAATCAGCCAATTGTTGATGAACTGAATGGTGTAGAAGACAGCAAGTGCAATAAAGATCAGCGTTAATGTCGAGTCCAGGAAGGTCTCGAAGGCGTTTTGCGTTGCCGTAAAGTTCGCTGGATGGCCAGCAGTAAATAGCCAGCGCCAAATGGCATAAAAAAGACGGGAAATGAAAGTGACTAAGTCCTTAACCGTTCCCCCGAAAGCATTACCGACCACCACCGAAATAACAAAAGTCAGCAAATTGGGCGCAAAAATAAAGCGACGGAAAGCCGTCCAACCGTTATTTGATTTTTTCCAAAGGGCTTCGCCGTGCGACTTCAAGCTGGCTTGATGCTTATCTTTTGGCATACCTTTTCCTCCAATAAATGAATCGTCACAAAACTTATTATACGACAGTTCGCAAGAAAACAAAATAAAAAAGAGGGCACCAAATTGTACCCTCTGTTATCCCTTATTTTTTCAAAAAGCCGTAGCGGTGGAACAAATAAGTTGCCCCTGCCATCGATAAAATCATAATGATGATGGTCACCCACCAACCCGATTGATGCGCAGCAAAAGGGAGATAGTCCACGTTTTCTCCGTAAAAGCCGGAAACCATCGTCGGAATGGTAAAGACAATCGAATAAACGGTCAGCACTTTCATGGTCCAGTTTAGGTCTCGGTTTCCCAAGGAGCCTGTCGCATCAGAAACAGCATTAATCACTTCCATCGCTAGGCCTGCCATGTCTTTCGCTTGATCGACCTCAACCCGCACTGCTTCGAGCAAGTCTTCGTCTTCTTCCGACATTTTATGGCCATCATTCCGGGCAATTTGTTCAAACATAATCAGATTGTTGGCTAATGAGTTCTGCAAATAAATCATTTGAATTTGCAAATGCAACAAATCATTGGTTTGCTTGGTCAACATCTTACGATCGCCGAACTGCGCCTGAATGGCCCGTCGTTGCCGGTTGATTTCCGTAATCTGATCCCCATACATAGTCATGAGTGGATAAAGCCCACTGATCAGAAATTGGAAGGCTGACTGGTCGCCAACCGCTGTTTTCGCTTCCCGGGCCAACAGTTCCTTTTTGATATAATCCGTGGCGCGATGCGTAAAGGTAAATAAATCCCCGTGAATAAAAACAATCCCAATTGGTCGCGTCAACACTGGTTCCGGTTGCGCAGAAATGACGTCAATAATGATTAAGGATTCATCCGCATCCGGATCATATTCCACGCGAACACTTTCATTATGGTCGGCCGCATACCCAATCATGCGTTCAGTCAAGCCATGGTCATTAATCAAGACCTCTTGATCAGCTGGTGTCATGTCCGAAACGTGAAACCAGCGGAAGGCCTCCGTATGTTTTAACATTTCAATCATGGTCGGCCACCTCTCCTAAACTACCTGGCAGCTGAATTTACCGCTTCTTCTTTTTCTTGCCCCGTTGTGCCTTCTTAACCTTCCGAGCCATCTCCTTTTCCAATTGACGAGCTGCTTCCCGCTCCCGCCGCATCCGGAATGGATTTTGCAGGTAGAAGGTCTGAAAAGTCTGGAAAATATTACCAACCACTAGGTAAACAGAAATAGCGGCTGGTACCGCAACTGCCGTAAAGAAGATGACGAAAGGAAAGAGATAAGGCATCACCTTGGTCATGGTCGTCTGCTGTGGATTCGCTTGCGTCGACAACCAGGAAGAAATAAAGGTAAAGAGTGCCGCCAAAATCGGCAAAATAAAGTAAGGATCCCGCTGTCCTAAGTTCAACCAGAAAAAGGAACCGGACCGCAAGATATGGGAATGCTGAATCCCCTGGTAGAGCGCAATCAAAACGGGCATCTGTACCAAGAGCGGCAGCATGGAGGCAAAGGGCGACACGCCATGCTCCTTATACAGGGCCTGTTGCGCGCCAGCCAAGAGTTGCCGACTTTCTGTATCCTTTCCAGGATACTTGGCTTGTAAGGCCTTTAAGTCCGCCTGGATGCTCTGCATTTTTTGCATGGAATCCACCTGGTAGACCATCAAAGGCAGAATGACAAAGCGGATCAAAATGGTGAAGACGACAATGCCCCAACCATAGGAGTTACCAAACCAGCCGGATACGCCAAGGATGGATCGGACGAAAAAAGCCACGAAGCCCCCCCAAAGGCCGGAACCAGCAACTGGTTCTAAATAACTTAAGTCAGCGGCCATGATGACGAGAATGGCCGCCATTGCAATCAAGAGCGGGCCAAGGCCGATTGTTTTATACCATTTATTTAAGGTCTGCATGAGTAAATTATTCCTTTATGATCTTAGCAAGCGTTAAAACATGCGTAATTTGCTGCTTAATAAACGCCTGGGATTGGTGCGCAACGGCTGGTCGGGCAATAATCAAAAAATCCCGGTCTTTTGGCAAAATCGGTTTGAGTTCTAACATCGATTGGCGGATTCGCCGCTTGACGTGCACCCGGTCATGGGCCTTCCCTACTCGCTTACCGACTGACAGTCCTAAGCGAAAGTGCTTTTGGTCTTTTTTTTGCAGCTGATAGAGCACAAAGTATTTGTTGGCCACCGATTGGTGGTGGTCAAAGACAGTTTGAAACTCCGCTGGCTTTTTAATTCGAAAGGTTTTTCGCATTGTGTTTGCCTATCAAAACTTTCCTATTATATGTACGAAGTGGCGCTTTTTAGATGAAATTTAGAAAATAAAAAGGCCACTGCATGCAGCGACCTGTTTAGGCAGATAATACCTTGCGGCCCTTCGCACGGCGACGAGCCAATACCTTGCGACCGTTGCTCGTGCTCATACGCTTACGGAAACCGTGAACGCGTGCGCGATGACGCTTCTTAGGTTGAAATGTACGCTTCATTAGAAGAATCCTCCATCAAAATTTTATTGTCAAAATCTTGCAATTCGCTGTTAATCATACCATGGTTCCCCGCGGCAAGCAAGAAAAGCAAGTAATTTCCCTTAGCTATTATAGACGAAGTCTGCCGGAAAGGCAAAACCGATTTGACCCAGTCCTCCCCAGATTTATCCCCCAAAAATACCCGGGCTTGGGAAAAAAGAGAAAGAACGCGCACTTTTCCAAGACTAATCCAAAAGTTATCCACATATCCACAACCTGTTTGTCTATTTCTGGGGATAACGTGGATAAGTCCTTTGAAAGTGCCCTGCTATGCCCAGGCCTTGTGGATTGTCAGCGGATAAATTTCCCCCTGCTTTTTATTTTCCCCATTCCTTTGGATAAAATCCGCTTTTTTTCCCAGCCCTGTTAGCAACTAATCGCTTTGAACTTTTTCTGTGGATAACTTCTTCTTTTTGCTATAATGAAGTCTAGTATTTTGACAAGGGAGATTTCCTCATGGTGGACATCACAAAAGATCAACTCTGGAACCAGCTCCAGGCCCGTTTTTTCAAAAAATTAGGCACTGTTTCCTACGAATCCTTCGTTGATCCCATTACACCGGTGGCTTTAGAAGAAGCTAAGATGACTTTAGCCGTGCCGGTCGACATGGTCGAACCCATCGAGACGGAGTGGCGGGACCGGCTCGCCATGACCTTCGTAGAAGAAGCCATGAACCTGACGGGCTCTTTCATCAAACCAGAAATTATTGCAGATAAGCCGTCGACAACAACCAGTCCAAGCCAGACAACAGAAACACCCAATCCACAGCAGGCCACAGATGCCCTCGCCTTTGACAAAACAGAGGGACTGGACCCACACTTTTCCTTTGAGACGTTCGTTTCTGGTTCAGGTAATGAAAATGCTCTGGCGATTGCCCAAGCCGTAGCAGAAGGCCCAGGTCAAGTCTACAACCCCTATGTCATTTATGGTGGCGTCGGCCTCGGCAAGACCCACCTCATGCAGGCAATCGGGAACGCCTATGCTAAAAGTAATCCCGGCGCCAAGATTAAATATGCGACGGCCGAAGATTTCATGAATGACTACACGGAATCCCTCAGAAATGGAGGGAATTCTTCTGCCACTGCCGAATTCAGGGCAAAATATCGCACGCTCGATATGCTCCTGATTGATGACATCCAGTTCTGGACAGGTAAGCATAAGAGTCAGGAAGAATTTTTTAATACCTTCAATACGTTAGACAAGGCCAATAAACAAATTGTCATGACCTCTGACCGCTACCCCACTCAGATCCCGGACCTTTTGGACCGCTTAACTTCCCGCTTCGAAGTCGGGATTAGTCAGGACATTCAAAAACCAGACTTACCAACGCGAGTAGCAATCCTGCGCAACCTGCGCGACCAGAATGAGCTCGATGAGCTCGACATGCCAAATGAGGTCCTGGACTTAATTGCAGAACGCACGGATAGCAATGTGCGAACGCTAACCGGAGCCTATCATAAGTTTGAGGCCCGGATTCGTTATATGAATCAGCCCGCTGATCTGGCGACCGCCAATAGGATTTTGGAAGAGATGAACCAAAACGAAAAGCAGGAAGTCACGGTAGAACGGATTCAAGAAGTGGTGGCCGGCTACTACGCCCAGACAGTGGAGGAAATGCGGGGCAAGTCCCGTAAATCTGAGATTGCTTACGCCCGGCACGTCGCCATTTACCTAAGTCGGACCATGACTGATAAATCCCTGCCCGCCCTAGGGGAACTCTTTGGGGGCCGTGACCATTCGTCGATTTCGCACGGCTATAATAAAATCGCTGATAAAGTTGAAGCGGACTACAAAATGAAGGAACTCATCAATGATTTAGCAGAAGAAATTAAAAGTGGGCAGTAAGGCCCCTGTGGATAAGTTGGCACTTTTTCCGACCGGTTGGACCCAAGTTATCCACAGGCAAAATAGGCCATTCCCTAGGCTTGAACCTAGCTTTCAAAGAATCCACAGGCCCTACTACTACTACTAAGTTATTTTTTACTATTTATTCAGTACAACCAGCAGCCAAATAGAGGAGGCTTTTGTTATGAACTTTACGATTAATCGACAAGCATTTGTTAAAGCATTGAATGATGTAGCACGCGCAATTTCTTCTCGTACCACAATTCCCATTTTGACCAATGTTAAATTAGAACTTAGTGATGAGCAGTTAACGTTAACGGGGTCCAATGCAGATATCTCCATTCAAATCACCTTGGACAAGGCAGACCCCGATAACGAATTGATAATTGAAAGTACTGGCGGCATTACCTTGCCGGCCACCTTCTTTATCAATATTGTGAAACATCTGCCTGCCAATGAACTGCATTTGACTGTGGAAGGGCTGCAAGCTGTCATTACCTCTGGCACGGCTTCCTTTAAGATCAACGGGCAACCCGTTTCTTCCTATCCCAAGTTGCCTGAACTCGAAGAGGAACAGTCCTTAAAAATTTCTGCCGCTCAGTTAGTTGATATCATTGCCCAAACTAAGATTTCCGCCTCCACTCAGGAAAGTCGGCCAATCTTGACGGGGATTCATTTGGTACTAAAAGGGAATCAAATTAAAGCGGTGACCACTGATTCTCACCGCTTATCCCAACGAATCGTCACGCTGATTGGCACGGATACCGCTGCCGATGCGGCCGTTATTATTCCAGCCAAGGCCTTTAATGAATTGCAGTCACTTTTGGAAGGCGAAAACCGAGTCGAACTGAAGTTGTCAGCTAATCAGGCAGTCTTCTCCTTCGGTCAAACCACTTTCTATTCCAGAATTCTAGAAGGGAACTACCCGGCCACGGACCGTTTAATTCCTAGTGAAGCCACAACGGAAATCAAGATTGATGCTGGCACGCTGTCCGGCGCTATTGATCGGGCCAGTCTGCTCTCCCATGAGTCCCGCAATAACGTAGTCTTGCTCACGATTGCGGATGGCCAGGCCCAACTATCTGGTAATTCTCAGGAAGTCGGTCAAGTCAAGGAAGTCTTGGCCCCTGATGCGATCGTTGGCGAAAATTTGGAAATTTCCTTTAACCCAGATTACGTTCGGGATGCCCTACGAGTACTGCAGGGGCAAAAGGTCGAACTAAAGTTCACGACCAACCTCAAGCCCTTTGTCATTATTCCCGAAGGTGAAACCGACAATAAGCAACTGCAGCTCATTACGCCCGTGCGAACTTTTTAACGAACAGCCTGATGCAAATCAGGCTTTTTTCGTGCGCTCAGGCAAAATCCGACCAGAGCAGACGCTGGCCCCTGTCATAAAATAAAAGAGGCAAGAACGGGGAATAAGGGGCTTTTAAAGCAAATGTGTTACAATATTAGGGTATGGACAACCAGGAATGAAGGGGGACTCATGGCGGAGCGCATCACCATTAAAACGGACTACATTACCTTGGCCCAGTTGTTGAAGTTAGCCGACCTCATTGCAACCGGGGGCCAAGCCAAAGCTTTTTTGGCATCAGAGCCCGTCTTGGTCAACCAGGAAAGGGAGCAAAGGCGGGGCAAAAAGCTCTATCCCGGAGATCGTGTCAGCGTAGCTGGGCAGGACTTTGTCCTAGCCCACATGTCTGCGGCAGACCGAGCCGAAGCAGCGGAGCAGGCAGCCATCCTGGCCCGCTTTCAGAAAAAAACACAGCAGACGCGCCAGCCGGCCAATAAGAAACCGAGTGGACCAGGTTCGTGGAACTAACGCAGTTGGCCTTGCGCCATTTCCGGAATTATGACCAGGCGGTCCTCACCTTCCAGCCCGGGGTCAATGTATTCTTGGGACAAAATGCCCAAGGGAAGACGAACCTCTTGGAAGCCATTTATGCGCTCGCGCTGGCCCGGTCCCACCGCACCAAAAATGATAAGGATTTAATCGAATGGGGGCAGAAAGAAGCCCGCATTAGTGGCCGTGTCCAAAATCGCTTTGGGCAAACACCCCTCTCGCTGTCCTGGTCGGCTAGCGGGAAAAAGGCGCGCGTCAACCATCTCGACCAACCTCGCCTCTCCACCTATGTGGGTCAGTTGAATGTGATTTTATTTGCACCAGAAGACCTAGACCTCGTGAAGGGCGCACCGACTGTTCGCCGGCGCTTCATTGATGTGGAGCTCGGCCAAATGAACCAGCGCTACTTGCAACAGTCGGCCCAGTATCGCAAAATTTTAAAAGAGCGGAATACGTATCTGAAACAGCTCGCCAACCGGCAGCAAAGCGATGAGGTCTTTTTGCAGATTCTAACGGAGCAGCTCATTGAGGCCGCTGCCAAAGTGATGCTCGCCCGGGCTCGTTTTTTGGCTGACTTAGCGCAAGCTGCTCAGCCAATCCATGACCAAATCACCAAGGGACAGGAAAAATTGACCTTACACTACCAGACGGTCTTTGAGGTTAATCCGGATAGTAGCGAAGAAGCAGTAAAAGCAGCACTGGCAGCAGCTTTTGAGAAACAGGCCAAGCAAGAACGACTGCGGCAAACCACCTTGGTGGGGCCCCATCGGGATGACGTTCAGATCATCATTAACGACCGGGATGTCGCAGATTTTGGTTCACAGGGGCAGCAGCGGACAGCTGCGCTATCCATCAAGCTAGCGGAGATTGACCTGATGTACCAGGAAACGGGCGAGTATCCCATCCTTCTACTCGATGATGTGCTCAGTGAGTTGGATGCCGAACGGCAAACCCACCTCCTGTTAGCGATTCAAGACCGGGTGCAAACATTTCTCACGGCGCCCTCGCTGAGTGAGGTCGCCCGACAGTTAATTCATGAACCAAAGATTTTCAATGTGCAGGCAGGGCAAGTTACGGACAACGCCCCCGCCTAATCCGAAAAGAGGAGTATTATGGCAGACCAAGAAGAACCAGCGTTAACCATCAAGACCGCAGCGGAACTGGCAGAAGAAAGTCACGTTGGCGGCGCGGCCGACGCTTATAATGCTGACCAAATTCAGGTATTAGAGGGGCTAGAAGCTGTTCGTAAGCGGCCCGGGATGTACATTGGGACGACGACGGCCCAGGGCCTCCACCACCTGGTTTGGGAAATCGTGGATAACGGCATCGATGAAGCCCTTGCTGGCTTCGCCTCACACATCAAGGTCACGATTGAGGCCGATGATTCCATTACGGTTTCAGATGACGGCCGGGGAATTCCCGTCGACATCCAAAACAAGACCGGGAAACCGGCCTTGGAAACAGTCTTTACCATTTTGCACGCTGGCGGGAAGTTCGGTGGTGGCGGATACAAGGTTTCCGGTGGCCTGCACGGCGTCGGGGCCTCGGTTGTGAACGCCCTGTCAACGGAATTAGACGTCCGCGTGGTACGGGACGGCCGTGTCTACTATATGGATTTCGTTCACGGCCGGGTGCGCACAGCGATGGAGATTTTGGATCAAGAGGCCCCGATTGACCGAGGGACGATTGTCCACTTTAAGCCAGATCCCGACATTTTCCAGGAAACGACGGTTTTTAACTACCAGACTTTGTTGACTCGGGTCCGGGAACTGGCCTTTTTGAACAAAGGATTGCGGATTTCCATTCGTGATAACCGACCAGCCGAACCAGTCGAGGAGTCCTTCCACTTTGAAGGTGGTATCAAGGAATACGTTGCTTACCTGGATGCAGAAAAAGAAGTTCTCTTTGATGAACCAGTCTATGTGGAAGGCGAAGAAAATGGCATTGTGGCCGAAGTGGCACTGCAGTACACCACGGAAGTCAAAGAGAATCTGAAGACCTTTACCAATAACATCAGCACTTATGAAGGTGGCACCCACGAGACCGGCTTTAAAACGGCCTTAACCCGGGTGATTAATGATTACGCTCGGAAGCAGGGCTTACTCAAGGAAAATGCGGACTCCTTGACCGGAGAAGATGTCCGGGAAGGCATGACCGCCATTGTTTCCATCAAGCATCCCGACCCCCAGTTCGAGGGGCAGACTAAGACAAAGTTAGGCAATTCGGATGCCCGGCAGGCGGTCGATCGGATGTTTTCGGACACCTTTGCCCGCTTTATGCTGGAAAATCCAGCTGTTGCCCGACAGATCGTGGACAAGGGCATCTTAGCCCAGAAGGCGCGGCTATCAGCTAAAAGAGCTCGGGAAATGACCCGGAAGCAGTCCGGCTTGGAAATCTCGAACTTACCGGGTAAATTGGCGGACAATACCTCTAAAGACCCGGCTATTTCGGAGCTCTTCATTGTCGAGGGTGATTCAGCCGGTGGTTCTGCTAAGCAAGGCCGGAACCGGTTGACCCAGGCCATCTTGCCCATTCGAGGGAAGATTCTCAATGTGGGTAAGGCTTCTTTGGACCGCGTGTTGGCCAATGAGGAAATTCGTTCCCTCTTTACCGCCATGGGTTCTGGCTTTGGCGAAGAGTTTGACATCAATAAGGCCAACTATCACAAGATCATCATTATGACGGATGCCGATGTCGATGGTGCCCACATTCGGACCCTCCTGCTCACCCTCTTCTACCGCTACATGCGGCCAATGGTCGATGCCGGTTATATTTACATTGCCCAGCCACCACTGTATGGGGTCTCGCTTGGGAATGCCAAATCCATGCACTATGTCGATTCTGATGACGAATTGGCCCAGTATTTGGCCCAGTTACCTGCCAATGCCAAGCCAAAAGTGCAGCGCTACAAGGGACTTGGTGAAATGGACTATGACCAACTAGCAGATACGACGATGGATCCGGCTAACCGCCGCCTCCTGCGGGTCGACCCAGTTGATGCAGAGCAGGCTGATGCTGTGATTGATATGTTGATGGGTGGCGATGTGCCACCCCGTCGTAAATTTATCGAGGACAACGCCGTCTTTGTCAAAGACCTAGACGTTTAAGTCGCGTTACTGTACTTTTCGAGGAGTAAGTAAATGCCAGAAGAACAAGGCAGTCGCATTCAAAATACCCATCTTTCCGACCAGATGAAGACCTCCTTCCTCTCTTATGCGATGTCTGTCATCGTGGCCCGGGCCTTGCCAGATGTCCGAGATGGATTGAAGCCGGTTCATCGGCGGATTTTGTATTCGATGATTGAACAGGGCAACACGCCCGACAAGCCCCATAAGAAATCAGCCCGCATTGTGGGGGATGTCATGGGAAAGTACCACCCCCACGGGGATTCAGCCATTTATGAATCCATGGTGCGGATGGCCCAGGATTTCTCTTACCGCTACATGCTGGCCGATGGTCACGGCAATTTTGGTTCGGTCGATGGAGATGGCGCTGCGGCGATGCGTTATACGGAGGCCCGGCTTTCCAAGGTAGCCATGGAAATGGTTCGGGACCTGAATAAGGACACCGTTGATTTCGTGCCAAACTATGATGGCGAAGAACGGGAACCAGACGTCTTACCCGCCCGGATTCCGAACCTACTAGTGAACGGTGCGACGGGGATTGCGGTCGGCATGACCACTAACATCCCGACCCACAACCTGGGAGAAGTGATTTCCGCTCTACACATCCTGATGAATAATCCGGCAGCGACAACTGCTGACCTGATGGAGGCACTGCCCGGTCCCGACTTCCCTACTGGTGGGATTGTCATGGGCAAGGCGGGCATTCGTAAGGCTTATGAAACGGGCCGCGGCACGATTACGGTTCGGGCCAAGGTCGACATTGACAGCTCGGCCAATGGTCGGGAACAAATCATCGTGACCGAACTCCCCTACGCCGTTAATAAAGCCCGCTTGATTGAACGCATTTCAGAGCTCGTCCGGGACAAGAAACTGGACGGCATTACAGCCATCCGGGATGAATCTGACCGAGAAGGCCTACGAATTGCGATCGATGTTCGGCGGGATGCCTCCGCTTCGGTGATTTTAAATAACCTCTACAAGCAGACCCTCCTGCAGACTTCCTTTGCCTTTAACATGTTGGCCATCGACCACGGTGCGCCGAAGACGATGAACTTGAAGGAAATCCTGCAAGCCTACCTAGTGCACCAGCGTTCGGTCATCCGTCGGCGGACTAGCTTTGATTTGAAAAAGGCGGAAGCACGGGCCCACATCTTAGAAGGGCTGCGGATTGCGCTCGATCACATTGATGCTATTATCAAAATTATTCGTTCTTCCAAGACTTCGGAAGAAGCGAAGGGACGGTTAATTGCTGATTATGACCTGTCGGACAAGCAGTCACAGGCCATCTTGGACATGCGCTTGGTCCGGTTGACTGGATTAGAGCGGGACAAGCTCGAGGATGAGTACCAAAAGCTGGTGGCCTTGATTGCCGACTTACGTGATATTCTGGCGCATGAGGAACGGATTGACCAACTGATTTATGACGAATTGTTGGAGATTCAGCACCGTTTTGGGGATGAACGTCGGACTGAATTGCAGGTTGGGGATTTGACCAGCATCGAAGACGAAGATCTGATTGAGCAAGAAGACGTCATCGTGACCTTGACTCATAACGGCTACATCAAGCGGGTGCCAGCCAATGAGTTTAAGGCGCAAAATCGTGGTGGCCGTGGCGTGCAAGGCATGAACTTGAACGACGAGGATTTTGTTGACCAACTTGTTTACACGTCGACCCATGATTCCCTCTTCTTCTTTACGAATAAGGGCAAGGTCTACCGGATGAAGGGTTATGAAATTCCTGAATACGGTCGGCAAGCCAAGGGAATTCCCGTGATCAACCTGTTGAACTTTGATCAGGATGAAGCCATTCAGTCCCTGCTGACGGTCCAGGGGAATCCGGCCGAGAGCGACGAGAAACTCTTCTTTGTGACCCAAAACGGGGTTGTCAAGCGAACGGAAGTGCAAGACTTCGCCAATATTCGAACTTCTGGTTTGAAGGCGTTAACCTTGCGCGAAGGCGATGAGATTCTCAAGGTTTTGGTGACCCATGGGGATGACGTTGTTACCATTGCAACGCGGACTGGCTACTCCGTCACCTTCTCTGAGCAGGAGGTCCGACTCATGGGTCGGACAGCCGCCGGTGTCCGGGGTGTGAACCTGCGGGCAGGCGATCAAGCAGTTGGTGCTGGCCTCTTAGGAGAACGGACCAAGGTCTTTGTCATTACCGAAAATGGTTATGGCAAGCAGACCCCTGCCGCCGAATACCCAGTCAAGGGCCGTGGCGGTAAAGGCATCAAGACGGCGACCGTGACGGAAAAGAACGGACCCGTCGCCGGGATGTTGACCGTGGATGGCCATGAAGACATTATGGTCACGACGGACCAAGGCGTCATGATCCGCTTTGGCGTGGACACGGTCAGTCAAACTGGTCGCGCCACCCAGGGCGTGCGCCTGATTCGTCTAGAAGATGGTAGCAAGGTGGCCACGCTGACGAAATTGGCAGCGGTCGCTGATCTGGATGAAGACGAAGATAATCGTGAATCCTAATAGATAAAAAAAGCCTGCCGGTTGTTTCTGCAACCGGCAGGCTTTTTGTTGGTTCGTGATTAGTTGAAGTGACGGAAACGGGTTTCGTCTGGCAAGAAGTCCTTGTCAGCGGCAGGGGCTTCGATGGAACCGAATGGCATTTCACCACGCAAGACCCAACTTTCAGGCAAGTCAAATGCTGCCCGAACAGCTTCGTCAATCAATGGGTTATAGTGCTGCAAGGAAGCGCCCAATCCCTCTTCTCGTAAGCGCAACCAAACGGCATAAAGGGCAATTCCGATGGATTCTTCGGCCCAACTGTCAAAGTTAGCGGCATAGCTTGGGAAGGCTTCTTTTAAGCCGTCCACAATCTTTTGATCCGTATAATAAAGGACCGTACCGTAACCAGCCTTAAAGGCATGGTCCACTTTTTGCTTAGTTTGCGCAAAGGCCTCATCATCTTTGACGACTGCCCGTAGGGCGTCCAGGGTGATGTCCCAAAGCTTTTCGTGGGCGGCCCCCGTTAGGACTACCGCTTGCACAGACTGTGAGTTAAAGGGAGAAGGAGTTTCCTTGATGGTATCCTTGATGGTCTCGAAAAGACTGTCGTCGTCTTGGGTTACGTGCTTGCCCAAGGCATAAATTGAACGACGTTCTTTTTGTAGGTTGGTAAATGCTGACATAGTAGCCTCCTGCGTTCCTGTAATTTTTAAAAATACAAGTAAATTGTAAACCGCTCAGTCCAAAAAGACAAGTCAGTGCCCTATTCGAGTTCGGGATCAGTCGCGCGGGTCCAACGACCGTAAGGTCTTACATTTTTGGCATAACGTCTGGAAACTGGTAATTGGACGCCGTTGGTTAGCAGCACAAGCTGTTGACTGGGGATGTACTCTTCTAAATAGTTGAGGTTAATGCAGTAAGCAGCATGAATTTGGCAGAGGCAGTCATGGTAAGGGGCCATATCCTTTAGGTTGGCTCGAATTTTACGCGTGCGGTTGGCCTCATGGAGCAAAAGATGATGCGTCCCCTTTTCACTCGCGATATAAATTAATTGGGCTAGGTCAACCAGTTCCTGATGCTGGCCATTTGGAAAATGAATCGGCAGGGGTCGTAATAGTCGGATTTGTTGTAAATTCCGGTAGGCCTGCTTGATAGCCCGGTGCAGCCGCTCTTGGTAGCGGAGATCATTGCTTTTCAAAATAAAATCAATGGCACTGAGTTGATATTCAAAACAGAAATGCCCCAACTGTTCATCATGTGTTAGTAAAATGAGTTGGGCATCTGGGTCAAATAGTCGCACTAAGCGAGCGGTTTGAAAGCCTGCTTCCGGATAACCTTTAATGGCTAGATTTAAAATGACGATTTGACCCCGCCGATCCTTCTTTAAAGCGGCCAGTAAGGCCTGGGGACTTTTACAAAAGATAGGGTTGGTCAGGATTCGATTTAAAAGACGCCGATCCTCTAGTTGATCGGCCAGGACATAATAGCTCATCACGAACTCCATTCAGTATGAGTACTTGCCTAATTATACGAAAAGAAAAAACTTAATTCAGTTATTTTGATAATAAGAGACGATATTTTTAAAAATGTCAAATAAAACAGGACAAAACCCCTATCGTTTGTACAATAAAGAAAAGATAGGCTGCTAATAGGTGGTTTTGGTCAATCCAGTAAAAAAAATAAAAAAGTTGTTGACCAAAACAATTTCCCCTGGTATATTAGATATTGTTCTCAGCGAGGCAAGGATGCTTCGGCTGAGGGCGAAAAACTCAATCAAAAAAGTTGTTGACAAGAAGTTGTCAACACGGTATGATAAATGAGTT
>JAQTHT010000011.1 GCA_029433265.1 Leuconostocaceae bacterium ESL0958
CAGAAAAATATTTGGTTGGCAATCATCCAACCAGGTTTATCAGGAAAAACTGTTGCACTTGAATTGACAATTCACCGCTGAAAAAGGGATGGCAACGCCACTTAGAAGCTGATAATCAGGGCCTCCCTTAGGTCATGATTGATTACAGGGCAGTAGCCGCTGATGAAAAACAGGCGTTGCTATCTACGCAAAAAAGGCACTCCGTCGAGTGCCTTTTGTTGATCATTGATGGTTTTGTCTGTCCTGTAAAGCGGTCCGCCCATTGGCTAGTCAACCTTCCGCCACCTTTCATCCAGGAGGAAGCGGGCGATGTAGAGGCCAAAGGGGAGCGCGAGCATAATCAGAGCAGCCTCACTGAGCCAGATGGCAGCGGTGGGGATGTGATTGAGCCCTAGGTTGTAGATGCCCCGGTAGATGTAGAGGCCAGGGACCATGATGACGATAGCGGGGACCGTCAGGGAAATCCGGGGGTAGTGGGTCTTGTGATTAATGGCTGAAGCAATCAGGCCGGCAATTAAAGCGCCAATGAGCGCTGCTGCGGCTGGTGGTAAGTGGCCCAAATCGACCAGTTCCAGTCGGCTGGTATTGGCGACGGCACCGATTAAGCCGGCGGTCACCGCCATGCTGAATTTCGAATTAAACATGATGGAAAAGCCGAGGACGCCGGCGAAGGAAGCTAGCAGCCGGCAGCCAATCAGTGGCACCAGCGCTAGTCCTTGTGGCAGGAAGTTTTGTGGCTGAAAGTTAAAAATGAGGGCCAGTAGCCAGCCGACCAAGGTGGCGGTGGTGATGGTGAGCACGGCTGAGGTTAGCCGCTCTAAGCCCGACCGCATGTCGTTTTTGGTGATATCGAGAATGGATGTGATGAAGGGGAAGCCGGGAATGACAAAGAGCATCGCGCCGATGTAACCCGCTTCGTGGGCTCGGGAAACGCCTGCCGTTGCATTGAGCAAGTGAAAGACGAGGAAGTAGACCAGGGCAGCCATGGCGACACCCATGGCCGTGGTGGCGACGCCAGTCCAGTGCTGCTGGCCAAGTTTTTTACGACTATAGTTGCCAGCCGCGGCGCCGCAAAAGCAGCCCAGCATTTCGATGGGGCCGCCCCCTAGCAAAAAGATAAAGCCGGCACAGGCGAGACCTGCTGCCAGACCAACGATGCTAGCGGGATAGGCCGAAGGCTGGTTTTTAATGGCATCGAGTCGCTGATGGAGCTCGCTGGGCTTAGCACTGGCATACTTGGTTGGGAAGTCTGCGATAAAGTGCTCTAAAGTGGCTAACTTCGTGGTGTTAACCCCGGAAGTGGGTAAGGCCAAGGTTTGAGAATGCGCGTTGACGCCGTCATAGCAGGTAAAGGTCAGGGTCGTAAAGCCAATATCGGCCGAACAAGTGACCCCGAGTGAATAGGCAATCCGATTCATGGCCTCCCGGACCCGCCAAGCCCCGGTGCCACAGGAGAGCAGCAGAATGCCGACCCGGCCGACAATGGAGGCCCGGATGGGGAGGGAAGAATCCCGAGCGCTGTTTTTTTCATTGGCAATTACCTTTTCCCAGGCAATGGACATGTGATGGTGTAAGTGAGCTGGATGCTTGCTGTCCCGGAGGGCAGCTTCTTGGTTATTTTTGGTCATAAAACCTCTCGCAGTTCCAAATGAGCATGGCTATTCAAAAGAAATATTCCTATCCAATGATAGGCTTGCGACCGGCTTTTTTCAAGCAATGCCGGCGCTTTCAGGGCAAAGAAAAACACCGCATCAGCGGTGTTGCAGCCTATTGTTGCTGTTGGTCGGGCCGCCGGTAAGCTTGGCCGGTATTGCCCACTAGGAGTTCGTCACAAATCCCAATGAAGAGGCCGTGTTCCACAACGCCGGTCAGCGCCTTCAAATCTTTGGCCAACTTGGGCAGGTCCGTAAAGTCGCGAATATCGACGTCAATAATGTAATTACCAGAATCAGTGGTAAGGTAATTCCCGTCTTCTTGCTGCCGGTATACTGGGCTTAGCCCCCAGCTTTTCAATAGGTTAAAGACGTGGTGCACCCCAAATTTCACAACTTCCACCGGCAGTTTATAAGAACCAAGGCGGGGGTGTTGTTTAGAAGAATCAACCACCCAAATGTTTTTGCTGGAATTGACCGCCACAATTTTCTCAAAGAGAAGGGCGGCGCCACCCCCTTTGATGCCGTTTAAGTCGCCATCGACTTCATCGGCCCCGTCGACGGTCACATCAATCCGGTCTACGGCGTCAATATCAACGACCTTGAGGCCAAAGCCGAGCGCCAGTTGCTGGGTCTGAACGGAGGTGGCGACACAGGTAATGTCCATCGCTTCGTCCTGTGCCCGTTTGGCGAGCAAGTCAATGAAAATAGAAGCGGTTGATCCGGAGCCCAGACCAACGATGGCCTGGTTGGGAATTCGTTCAACGGCCATTTGAGCGGCCCTTACTTTATCTTCGTTCACAAGGTTGACCTCACAATCCCCGAAAAATTTACTACTACCATTATAGCAGATAAAAAGGGGGCTTAAATTTGATAATTCGGGTAGAAGGCTGTCTTTTGTGAACGGTAACTAGTAAAATATGGTAGAAAAAGTTTTTTAATTGCAGCACGGGAAAGGACCAGCAGCACGATGGCACAAAAAGTGACAATAATTGGTTCTACGAATTTAGACCGGGTGACGCGCGTGCCGCGTTTGGCGAAAAGTGGGGAAACACTTTCCACGCCCCAGCACCAAGAAGAAGTGTTGGGGGGCAAGGGCTTGAACCAGGCCGTGGCCGTGGCCCGTTCTCAAACCAAAGTCAATTTCATTACCAAGGTGGGCCAGGGTTTCTCGCTGGCCGATCAGTTGGATGAACCAAATTTAAATTTAGATTACTTACTAACGACGGATCAGTCGGAGACCGGACAGGCCTATATTACGGTGTCGAAAGCGACCGGTGACAACATTATCTACGTCTATGACGGGGCTAATGCTGAGCTACGGGCCCAGGACGTTTGGCAGCAGCGGGCTGCCTTTACTGGGGCGGACTTCTGCTTGGCCCAGTTGGAGATTCCGCTGGAAACAGTGTCGGCTGCTTTTAAGGAAGCTGCCAGCCAGCAGATTTGCACGGTCCTGAATCCGGCCCCCGTGCCAGATTTAGAGGATCTACCCAAAGATTTCTTTGATCAGGTGGATTTCATTATTCCAAACGAGCACGAGGCCGCCTTGCTGTCTGGTATTACTGTGACGGACCATGATTCGCTACTGGCCAATGCCGCATTTTTCTTCCAATTGGGGATCGACCATGTCTTGATTACACTGGGCGACCGGGGCGCCTTTTATGCCGATCGTTCGGGCAAAGAAGTGCAGATTGCGGCTCTGAAGACGACGGCCATCGATACCACAGCCGCGGGTGATACCTTTATCGGCGCACTGCTGTCCCGCTTAGCCCCTAGCTTTGAAAACATTGAGGGGGCCATTCGTTATGCAGTTGCCGCATCCTCGTTGACGGTGGCTGCTGCCGGGGCACTACCGTCGATTCCGCAGGAACAAGCTGTTTTAGCAGAATTACCAAAAATTCAATAGGAGGCTGGGGATGCGCATTCGCGATTTACAGATTAAACGACGGGATTACTGGCTGTCCCTGCAAGCACAAACAGCAGAGGAAGGCGCAGCGCCAGCGGAAGTCTTGGACTACCGACTGCCCGCCTTTTCCTTTGAAGATCATCTCGTGCTTGCCTGGGATTCGGCCTATCCAGGACCAAATCCAACGGATTTAATTCCGGGCCTGCTGACGGATGATCAGATCCAGCAGCTGCAGCTCGCCCATGGCATCGTGTCTTTTACCTGCCAGGGGCAGGGCGGTCAGACCTACGAGGTAAAGTTGAATACCATTCGTGCCTAAGGGCTCGTTGATCAGGAAGAGGAAGACAAATGAAAAAAACATTCAGATTTTTATGGAATTGGGTCGCCCCGATTGCCTTTGGTTTTCTAGTCTTTTGGGCCGTGACGACCTTTTGGATTAGCACGGTTACGATTAGTGGCGATTCCATGACGCCGAACTTGCTGAATGCGCAGCAAGTCGTGGTGAGAAAAACGCATTCGGTGAAACGAGGCGATGTGGTCGTCTTCGACGCCCGCAAAGAGGACCCGCGGATTCAACCCGGTAAGAAAGATTACGTCAAGCGGGTCATTGCGGTGGCCGGCGATACGGTCGAATACCGGGATGGTGAGTTGCTAGTGAATGGCAAAAAGGTGGATCAACACTTTATCAGCCAAGAGGAACAGCTGTCCGGGACACAGGGGCAGTTTGGCTCATCCTGGTCTCTAGAAAGTTTGTCAAACAATAACCTCTGGCAGGACAAAGATCGGCACAAGAGTAAGGTCCCGGCCGGGAGCTACTTCGTCCTCGGAGATCACCGTTCCGTATCGAATGATGGCCGATACTTTGGCTTCGTTGATGCGGACCACGTGGTGGGCCGGGTCATTGTCCCTTTCTGGTATAGCGACACTGTCAAAAGCAATGTTAACCGGGAACGCAATCACTTCTTTGCTTAAGCCCAGTAAAAAAATCCCTGTCACTATTCGTGACAGGGATTTTTTTAGTCTTTTTCTTGTTTCTTTTTACCGAAGGACCACCAGTGCTGCTTTTTTTCAGCCTGTTCTTTTAGGTCTAAGCGTTCAACACGGGATGTCGCGCGGTCGAGCTGGCTCAGCGTCGCCATTTGCAACTTTTGCTGTTGATCCACGGCGGTCTGGGTCTTATCTAAATTCTGTTCGGCCTTTTCCAAGCTGGACTTCAAAGTCGCGATGTGGGCCTGGCGGTCGTCGAGCTGCTGCTCTTTATAGCCCAGCTGGGATTCCAACATTTGTAGCTTCATCTTTAACAGATCCACTTGGGCAGCTGGGTCATCCGCTTCGGTATTTAAATCAGCGAGGGCGGAATTTTGGGCCGGCTTCAGTGCAGACAGCTCTTCTTCCGTATAGGTCCCATTTAACTCAATGCCATGGCTCTTTGCACGTGCAAAGAGTGTCTCCCGGTCGATGCCCAAAAAGAGGGTGAGCTCGGTCGTCGAGTTAAAGGTATAGTAGTCTTTCATATCGGTGCGTTTAACTTTCAACAGTCCATTCCTCCAAACGTTAACAATCTTATTATAGACAGTCTTGGGCCTAGTGGAAAAGGCCAGCGCCTTTTTTTGTTAAATCTTTGGTCTTTTTTAAGATTTGGCAGACCGACCAACGAAAGTATAGGCTAAGTCACTATTATAACAAAAGCAGCGCTAGCCTGCTTTGATGGACTTTTCGGAAAAAAGAGGGCCGACCGTGTTATGATAAGAAAGTTATTTGGAAGGGAGTATCCGATGGGGCAGGTAGTAGTGATCAATGTTGTTTGGGTGGGCTTTTTGGCCGGTTTATTGGCAGGTCTTACCAAGACCGGTTGGTCGGTGACGGTGGGACAGTCCACTACTGGAGTAAAAGAACGGTTACTGAAAGAACTGGGGGTAACGGTTCAGCCCGACCGGTCCGACTGGCAACGCTTTTTACCCGTCCTGCTCCACTATCTCTTTTCCATCTTTTTTGCCCTCTTCTTCATTTTCTGGGCCAATTTTGATGGGCAAATTACCCGCGGACAGGGCAGCCTTTACGGTCTGCTGGTCTTCCTTTGCTTTGAATGGGTGCTGTACCCACTGTTACGCATTCAGCGGCCCTTTTGGCGCCGGCCCATCCTAGAACAGGGCCTTTCCTTGGCTGGCTACTTGCTTTGGGCCGTGACCGTCTACCTCGTGGCGCTCGGTCTGCCCGCTTCCGGTGTCTTTCTGTAACGCCTTTTGTTCGGCCAGTGGCATGGACGTGAAAATTAAGTGTAAAAAAGCACGACCCGCTTTTCTGGGCGGGTCGTGCTTTTTTAGTGGGCGTCCCTTCTCACACACACCCTACTAGTCAAACAAAAAACCGCCTAACGGCGGTTGCTTATGATTAACCACGGAAGACCCAAGTGTCGCCGTTCTTGGCGAGCAGGTCATCAGCGGCCTTTGGCCCCATCGTATCGGATTCGTAGATTTCAAGGGGTGCCTGATCGGCGGCATAGGTTTGAGAAACAGCATCCGTGACCTTCCAGGCCGTGGCTACGCCGTTCCAGTCAGCGAAGTTTGACCCATCGCCGTCCATAGCGTCGTGGAGCATCCGCTCGTAAGGCGCTGGAATAGCAGCCTTTTCGCTGGCAGATGGCGTCCAACCCAAGTCAATGGTCCGCGTTTCGAAGTCATCGGCCACTGCTTTGGCGTTCAAGGACAGGGTCACCTTTTCTTCAGGAGACACTTCGATGGTCAAAACCGTCTCTGCTGACTTTTGGCCATTGCCAAAGTCAAAGCTGCCGGCCTTGAATACAACATCAATCCGGGTCGTCTTCTTTTCTAGGCGCTTACCGGAACGGACGTAGAAGGGAACACCGGCCCAACGTGGCGTATCAAAGTGCAATTCCCCAGCGATGTAGGTGTTGGTCTTGGAATCAGCTGGCACATCTGGTTCTTCGGTGTAGGCCACGTGTCCGGCTTCCTTGCCGGGACCGTACTGACCCCGGACAAAGTAACGGGCCACTTCTTCAGGTGTGTAGACCTGCAAAGCGTTGAAGGCGGCATTCTTTGCTTCGCGGATGGCGGTATCGGTAAAGCTGCTTGGTTCTTCCATGGCCAACCAGCCAACGATTTGCATGGCGTGATTTTGGAACATGTCCAAAAGGGCACCGGCCGTATCATAGTAACCAGCGCGTTCTTCGACACCCAGCGTTTCAGCCAGGGTAACCTGCACGTTCTTGATGTAGTCCTTGTTCCAAGCGGCCTTCAAGAGTGGGTTACCAAAACGGATGGGCGCGATGTTAAGCACCATTTCCTTCCCTAAGAAGTGATCGATGCGGTAAAGTTGGTTTTCATCAAAGGCGTTTTCTAATTCGTTTTGCAGGGCAGCTGCGGTATCATAGGAAGTACCAAATGGCTTCTCAATCATAATCCGGTTGTAACCCTGGTCAGCCAAGAGGCCTTCTGACTTCAAGTATTGGGCAATGGTACCGAAGAAGCGAGGGGCCACGGACATATAGAAAATCCGGTTGCCTTGAACGCCAAATTTGGCGCTGGCCGCTTCGATTGCTTCACGGAGAGCATGGTAACCAGCTGCTTCGGTCACATCGGAAGCACAGTAGGAGAAGTGCTCAATGAAGGCGGCCGCCCGTTCTTTGTCCTGGTCACCCTCAATGGCGGTGTAGACCATGTCTCGGTACTCGGCGGTGCTAATTTCTTGGCGCGCCGTGCCGACGATGGCAAAGTGCTCCTGCAGGAACCCCTTTTTGTAGAGGTTAAAGACAGAAGGATAGAGGAGGCGCTTGGCTAAGTCACCAGTTGCGCCAAAGAAAGTCACTAAGGTTTGTTGTTCTGCTACCATAAGAATCCCCTTTATTAATTTACATTGCCCCTTCATTATAAACGATTCACACTAAAAAATCAGGAAAATGAGAGCGGTTACAAAAATGTGGCCGCGCTGATTTGCCAGGTTCCGTCCTGTACGGACTGCTGGCATGCTATACTAAAAAATTATGGGAGGACCTATGTTCGTACATAAAAGGAATAGTCTATCTGAAAAGGGGCTACTGGCTGGCAATTTAGCGGCCAACACCGCCCACTCCATGGTCTGGCCAGTGACCACCCTGCATATTACGGTCTCACTGGGCCAGTCGCTGACGGCTTCGGGGGTTGTTTTGCTCGGGGCTGCTTTAATGAATATTTTAGGGTCCTTTGTGGCTGGGAAGCTCTTTGACCGTTGGCGGCCTTATCCTTCGCTGTTAGTGGCAGTGTTGATTGCCCTGACCTCAGTGGCCGCACTCATCCACTGGAACAGCTGGCCTATTTTTGCCCTGCTGATTTGGACGGCCTCCTTTGGAATTGGCGCCATTCAAACCCTATTAAACGCCTATGCAACAACCGTGCAAGGAAAAAATACGCGGGTGATCTTTAACAATATGTACATTGTGCTCAATGTCGGCGTTGTATTGGGGACCTTAGCGGTTGGTTATCTCTTTGACTACGGCTTTTTCTGGCTGATGGATTTGGCCACGTTACTCTACCTTCTGCTTCTGGTCCTAGTGTTGACGCTCTTTAACGTACCGACGCAGCCGGCAGCGGCAGCAACCAGTGCGGTTGACAATGGGTCGGCCGAAACGGAGGAGCTGGCGGTAACTGGTCCTGACCAGGTGGTTGGCGGTCGGCCATTAACCGCACCAGAGGCGGCTTCCTTACGGGCGACAAAAGAGGGGCGGCCAGTGTTTCGGATAACGACACTGATTTTCTGGATTGCCTGCTTCCTCTTTGTGACTTATCTGTCCTACATGCTTTGGGAAACCGTCATGGCGCCGCACATGCGGTCGCTGGGCATTCCCACCCGGCACTATGCGGATCTGTGGGTCATGAATGGCCTGACCATTATCATTTTCCAAAAAATGATTTCAAACTGGGCCAACAAGCATCCTTACCGTTTGTCGGTGATTACGGGGGGGCTGATTTTTGCCTCTTCCTTCTTCTTAATGCTTTTCGTCAATCAGTTCTGGCAAATTGTCATTGTCTTCGAACTATTAACCCTAGGAGAAATGCTGGCCTCCCCGCAGGTGCCGGCTTGGATTTCGCAAATCACACCCAAGGAGGTCTCTGGTCAAGCACAGGGCTTCGTGGGGATGATGATCTCACTGGGGCGGATGGTCGGCCCGCTCTATGGCGGCCTACTACTGGACCGGGGGCTCTTTAACCTGCTCTTCCTCTCCGTTTTCGCCTTTATGCTGGTCGTGAACCTGGGTCTCTTTTGGATGACCCGGACCAAGCCAGCACGTTCTTTGTAAACAAGGAGTACGAATTATGGAAAAAAAGCAACATTTTGCGCTGGCCACAGCCATCTTGCTTGTCGTCATTTTGGTATTGGCCGGCGGCATTATTGGCTTGGGACTAGCACCCATTGCCCCGCTACTGGTCGCGATTGCCGTGGTTGTGCTGGGCTTGACTATGACGGGACTTTCGCTCAAAGAAGCCCAAGGGGCCTTGATTAAGGGGATTGAAGCGGGTATCGCGCCCCTCTTTTTGTTCCTGTTAATCGGGGCGATGATTGCCCTCTGGCTGGCGACCGGGGTAATTCCAACGATGATCTGGGCCGGCTTTAAGATGATTAATCCGACCTGGTTTTTGCCCACTGCTTTGCTGACGTCGGCTTTGGTCGGAACCATGATTGGCTCTGCCTTCACGACGTTGTCGACAGTCGGCGTTGCCTTGATGGGCATCGGGACCACACTAGGTTTTCATCCGGCGTTGGTAGCGGGGATGATTATTTCCGGTGCAATTTTTGGAGACAAGTCTTCTCCACTGTCTGATTCGACGAACCTGGCCGCTGCTGTTTCTGAAACCGATCTCTTTGCCCACTTGCGGAATTTGATGTGGACGACCTTACCGGCCCTGTTGATTACCTTGCTGCTGTCTTTTATCTTTGGCTTTGGTCATACGAGTTCCGCCTCCGCCACTGCCAAAACGGCTCACTTGGCCGCTCAGTTAAGTCCCACTTGGTGGGCGCTGGTGCCCGTGCTGTTGATTTTGGTTACGGCAATTCTCCAAGTGCCAGCAATTCCAGCTTTGCTGATTAACATCGTCATTTGTTCCGGCTACTATTTACTCCAGGGCCATGGATTGAAGAGCTGGTCTGAATTGGTCGTGCAGGGCTTTCATACGAAGGCGGGCGATCCGGCGCTCCAGGCCTTACTGAACCGCGGCGGCATGGTGGCCATGATGGACACCATCATGTTAATCATGTTGGCCTTGGGCTTAGGTGGCCTCTTGTCCGAAACCGGTATTTTAAAAACGGTCATGGCGCCCTTGATTCGCCGCCTGCATTCGCAGAAGACCTTGGTCCTATCGACGCTGTTGACGGGGATTGCAGCCAATTTCTTAGTGGGCGAACAATACTTGTCCACGATGCTGCCAGGGCAAATGTTTAAAAGCGAATATCAGCGTTTCGGGCTGTCACCCCTAGCATTGTCGCGAGCCATGGAAGATTCCGGGGCCATTGCCAACTACTTGGTTCCTTGGGGTGTGGCGGGGGCTTTTGCCAGCCAGACACTGAACGTGCCGGTGCTGTCCTTTGTGCCCTTTACCTTTGTGGCACTGTTATCACCATTACTGTCCTTGTTGTCGGCGCTGACGGGTGTCGGTTTACGGCAAGCCAGCCAAGATCAATCATAAAAAAAGATGAAACGGGGCCATTTTTTGGGCCCCGTTTTCGTTACAAGAAGAGATGAAAGAAAAGTCAGGATGGCTTGCGTCTCCTGGTTGGGTCTAGTATAGTAAGTAGATGTGAGTGCACGCAGTGCAAGCACTCCTTGCAGCCAGCTGGCTGCCAAAGTCCAAAAGGAGGAAAAAGACATGGCAACATCATACGAATTAACTTATATTGTTCGTCCTGACATGGAAGCCGATGCGAAGAAGGCGCTTGTAGAGCGTTTTGACAACATCTTGACTGACAACGGGGCCAACATTGAGAAGTCTGCTGATTGGTCAACGCGTCGTTTCGCATACGAAATCGCTGGTTACCGTGAAGGTACTTACCACGTGGTTGAATTTACTGCGGACGTTAACGACGCAGCAAACGAATTTGACCGTTTGGCTAAGATTTCACCAGACATCTTGCGTCACATGATCGTCAAGATGGACAAGAAATAACGGAGCAAACAGCGGGAGGACCCTAAGAAATGATTAATCGAGTCGTGTTAATTGGGCGGTTGACCCGTGATGTTGAACTCCGTTACACCCAGTCAGGCGTTGCGGTGGGTTCTTTCACGCTAGCCGTGAACCGGAACTTTACCAATGCCAATGGGGACCGGGAAGCTGATTTTATCAACGCCGTGATTTGGCGGAAAGCAGCCGAGAACTTTGCCAATTTTACTGGTAAGGGTGCCCAGGTTGCGATTGAAGGCCGGTTGCAAACCCGTAATTATGAAAATAATCAGGGGCAGCGGGTCTACGTCACAGAAGTGGTCGTTGATAACTTCTCACTGTTAGAGTCAAAGGCGGATAGTGAACGGCGCCGTGCGCAAAATGGTAGTCAAGCACCAGCTGCTGGTAACCAAGGCTTTAGTAATCAAAGCCAGAGCTATAACGGACCAGCCGATCCTTTTGCTAGCCAGCAAAACAATAACAGTCAATCAGGAATGAACCAGGCCAGTTCGAACCCCTTTGCGGCGAACAATAACTCTGAGATTGATATTTCAGATGACGACCTGCCATTCTAAAGCATTTATCAAATATGAGAAAGGAGCACTACTATGCCTGAACAAAACTCACGGCCACAACGTCGTCGCCCACAAGGCGGCCCACGTCGTCGTCGGAAGGTTGACTACATTGCAGCCAACCACATCGAATACGTGGACTACAAGGACACGGAATTGTTGGAACGTTTCATCTCTGAACGAGGCAAGATTTTGCCACGGCGCGTGACGGGTACTTCTGCTAAGAACCAACGTAAGGTGACGGCAGCCATCAAGCGTGCACGGATTATGGCTTTGTTGCCATTCGTCACAGAAGATTAAGTTAGAAAAACCAAGACTGCGGTCTTGGTTTTTTTATCAGCAAAAAAGCCAGCGGACTTGTCTTGTAGGTGGGGCTTCTTCGTTGTAGCAGGGCTAGCTGTCTAGCAGCCCGGCAAAGGGCCAGGCTTTCAGTCAACGAATAATTCCAGCCGGATATGTTAAAATGGAAGGTATCAAGATGAAGTTAATGAGGATTGCATGAAAACTTTTAAGAACTGGCGGGCTTTGTCCCGCTATCAACAAAATCAAGCGGTGGTCTTGTCAGGCTGGCTGATGCTCATTTTAGCCATCGTCTCCCTGATTGCCGTGACCTATGTTTCCTGGATTTTTGGCCTGGTCTGGTTGATTGGCCTGGTCCTGATTGCTTACTTTTTGCTACGGGCGCTGATTCGTTCCAGTGAGGACAACGAGTCCTATCTAGAGGAATTGACCTATCGCGTTCGATCGGGCCAGCAGGAAGCGATTTTAGAGATGCCGATGGGGATTATCCTCTTAGGAAAGGAAGACCGGATTGCCTGGGTCAATCCCTATCTGCAGGAATTGCTGCAGGGGGCGGACTTGATTGGCCAGTCCTTAGCGGATGCCGATCACGATTTGGCCTTTGCTGTTAAGAACTTTTCGGATGAGCAGGAGAACCACTTGCACTGGTTGGATCGGACTTTTTCTTTGGCTTACCAACAAGAACTGGGTGCGCTCTACTTGTTGGACGTGACCGAAAACGTGGCCATTCAAAAGGAGTTTGACAATCACCGATTAGTCACGGGGCTCATTTCTGTGGATAACTATGAAGAAGTGACCGAAGGAATGCCGGACTCGGAAACGTCGAAGCTGCGGACAGAAGTCACGGCTCAGTTGACGGATTGGGCGCTACGCTACCGTCTCTACGTACGGCGCTTATCACCCGTGACTTATCTGTTGTTGGGTTACCAACAAAACTTGGTAAAGGCTGAGGAGGACAAGTTTTCCATCGTGAAAGCGATTCGGGAAGGCACTGCGCAGAAGAACTCTCCTTTGACCCTCTCGATGGGGATTGCCTACGGCCAGCAGGATATTAACGCTCTGGTACAACTGGCGCAAACCAATTTGGATCTGGCCCTGGGCCGTGGTGGTGATCAGGTGGTCGTCAAAGCGGAAGACGATTCCGCTCGCTTCTATGGCGGTACAACCAATCCAATGGAAAAGCGGACCCGTGTGCGGGCCCGTGTGATTTCGCAGACGATTGCCGAATTGATGAACCAGGCTGACCAGGTGATTGCTGTTGGGCATAAAAATCCTGATTTGGATGCCGTTGGCTCGGCCATGGGGATTTGGCGTTTCGCCCAAACCAATCACAAACCAGCCTATGTCGTGGTCGACGAAGATAACATTTACTCCGACATTCAAGCCTTGCTGAAAACAGTGCGGCAAGAAGAAGGCGAGGATGCCCAACCCGGTACGAACCTGGGCGCTTCTATTATCGATGAAAAGCAGGCGTTGTCGCTAGCAACACCAAAGACCCTTTTGGTTTTGGTCGATCACGCCCAAGAACGGTTGACGGGGGCACCTGAACTATTACAAACGTTGGCTAACCGGCTGGTGGTCATTGACCACCACCGCTTGACGGAAAACGCTCTGGAGGAGAAGCCGCTGCTCAGTTACATTGAGCCCTATGCTTCTTCGACGTCGGAATTGCTGACGGAATTGTTGCAATACCAAAACCAAAAGGATGCGCCCATCCAACCGATTGAAGCGACCGCTATGTTGGGTGGTATTCAAGTTGACACAAAGAACTTTGTGCTCCGAACAGGGTCCAGAACCTTTGACGCCGCTTCCTACCTGCGTGCTAACGGCGCCGATAATGAATTGATTCAATCCTTCCTCAAGGAAAAGTTCTCGGACTTTAAGGCCCGGACCGAATTAATTAACTTGGCGACGGTCCGAAATAGCGTAGCCATTTCTGTCGGTGACAATGAGCAGGTCTACGGGGGCGTGATCACGGCCCAGGCCGCTGATGAGCTCCTACAGATTGCAGGCGTCAAGGCGTCCTTTGTGATTACCAAACGGCAGGATGGTCGGGTTGGGATTTCCGCTCGATCTACCGGTGAATTTAACGTTCAGACAGTAATGGAAGACCTGGGTGGCGGTGGCCACTTGTCCAACGCGGCCACGCAAATGGCGGATGTGACGACTGATGAGGCATCAGAGCAGTTGATTCAAGCCATTGATAACCAGGTTGCTGAAATAAACGAATAAAGATTGTAGTTACCAAAAAAGGAGGCTGACATGAAAGTTGTATTCTTAGAAGACGTCAAGGGACGGGGCAAAAAAGGTGAGATCAAGGACGTACCAGATGGCTATGCCAACAACTTCTTGATTAAGAACAAAAAAGCTGAAGCAGCCACAGGTAAGAACCTGGGCGCTGTGAAAGGCCGGCAAAAGGCAGCTGAAAAGCAGGCGGCAGAAGAACTGGCCGATGCTAAGCGCCTGGCTGCCTTCTTTGAAGATGATCAGACGGTTGTGGAAGTCAAGGAAAAGTCTGGGAAAGACGGTCGTCTCTTCGGCGCCGTTTCTTCCAAGCAAATCATCAAGGCTTTGGCTGACCAGTACGATGTTAAAGTGGATAAGCGCAAGGTACTGCTTGACCATCCAATCCAATCGATGGGCTACACCGATGTACCCGTAAAATTGCACCGGGAAGTAACGGCCAACATCCGCGTTCACGTCAGCGAGGGCTAACATGGTGGATGCTGCCATTGCCCATGAATATCGACAAGCGCCCCATGACCTCGAGGCCGAGCGGGCTGCTTTAGGGGCGATTTTCTTTGATCCAAACGCTGAAGCAGCTATGGCGACGGCGGAAGCCGTCCTTGGCCCCAAAGATTTTTACCGGCAGGCCCATCAAGAAATTTTCCGGGCGATGCAATCTTTGGTGGCCGACCAAAGGCCCATTGAACCGTTGACAGTCCAGGACCGTTTGAACGCCCACCAACAGTTGGAAAACGTTGGGGGCGTTGCTTATTTGTCCGAACTAACGCAAACGGTGGCCTCGTCCGCTAACCTGCGCTACTATGTTGAAATCATTCACGAAAAGGCGGTGCTTCGGCGGACGATTGAGACCTTGACCGATGCGATGTCGGTCGCCTACGAAGGTCGGGAAGAATCCACGGAGTTGCTGGAAGGGCTGTCCCACCAACTCGATCAGCTGGCTGAAAACAAGGGGGACGACGACCTGCGGGCCATCAAGGATGTCATTGTTGACTTCCAGGAAAACCTGGAGGCGGCCAACCAAAATGACTCCGATGTCATCGGCTTAGCGACCGGATACCCTGAATTTGACCACTTGACCCATGGCTTTCGCGAAGACCAAATGATTGTGGTTGGGGCCCGGCCGGCGGTCGGAAAAACGGCCTTTGTCTTGAATGTCGCCAAAAATGCGGCCAAGTCCGAAAAGCTGCCTGTGGTCGTCTTTTCTCTGGAAATGGGGGCGGTGGACTTAGTGACCCGACTTGTTGCAGCGGAAGGCGGGATTGATTCCAACCACCTCACGACGGGTCAAATGACTAGCGACGACTGGGCAGCGCTCACGGTGGCCCTGCAGTCCCTGCGTCAAATGCAGATTTATCTGGATGACACGCCGGGCATCCGCATGGCCCAGATTTCAGCTAAACTGCGCAAGCTCGAAAAGGACCTCTTGGCCAAAATGACGGAGGAGGAGCGGGATGCCAATCCGCATCCGCTCGGCCTGGTTGTCATTGACTACCTGGGTTTGATTGAATCGACAAATACGGAAAGCCGGCAGCAGGCGGTGTCCGAAATTTCCCGGTCCATCAAAAAGCTGGCCAAGGAATTACACACACCGATTATGGCGCTGGCTCAGCTATCCCGTGGCGTTGAACAGCGGCAGGATAAGCGGCCGGTGCTGTCTGATTTGCGGGAATCTGGTTCGATTGAACAGGATGCCGATATCGTGGCCTTTTTGTACCGGGAGGATTACTACCGAACGGAAGGTGAGGACGAGATGGGGCCCGCACAAGCCGAGCAGGATGCAGTGCCCATTGATGTCATTCTAGAAAAAAACCGGGCGGGGGCCCGGGGGACGGCGACGTTGATGTTTAACAAGCCGACCTTTAAATTTTCGCCAAGGGCACCGGAATATCGTTCGCAGGGGGATCCAGGACCCATGCCAACACCGGACATGTCCACTGGCTGGTAAGACAAAAGCGCCGAAATTTGCTTGTACAAATTTCGGCGCTTTTTTGATTGGTTAGCTGTCTTTCGCGTTTTCTTTTGGTGTCAAAGAAAAAACGGCCGTCTCAAGAGACAGCCATTGCGTTAATCTTCCGTTAGCGCTTCGAAGGGAGCAGCCACTAATTGGGCCAGGTCCTGTGGATTGATCTTGTCCGAGCGTCCTAATTCACCGGCTGATACGATGATGAAGGGTGCAGTGGCCGCTTCCTCGGCCAGGTAAATGGGAAAACCCTTGTTCTGCCAAATACCAACAGGATTGTTCGCACCGTGGACGTAACCGGTGGTGCCTTCCAGTTCCTTTAAAGCAAGCATATGGGCCTTTTTGTTGCCCGAGACGGCGGCCAATTTCTTCATATCTAGCCGGCTGGTCAACGGCACAACCGCTACGAGGGGACCAGTCTTATCCCCTTTGACTGCCAGCGTCTTGTAAATATCACTGGCTTTTATGCCTAGTTCGTCAAATTGCGCCTGCCGGGCTGCTTCGTCTTCGGTCAGGGCGTTGATAACCACCGGTTCATAGGCAACGCCGTGCTTTTCTAATACTTGCTCTGGGAGCGTTTTTTTCTCGTGTTTTTTCTTAGCCATGCTTTTATTTTAGCACAAGATAGGCTGGGGTCGGTATGGGCAACCAATGGCCGCCCTGGTCTGACCAATTTGTGGTAAAATGCAAGTACTATGTCAGATGCAGTTTATGTAACGGTACAAGCCGATATTAAAGCCAAGATTTACCAGGGTGCTTACCCTGATTTAAAATTACCCGATGAGCGGACCTTAGCGGCGACTTACGCTGTCTCCCGGTCCTCGATTAAGCGGGCCCTCAATGTGTTAGTCCAACAGGGGATTATTTTCAAAAAAAGGGGCTCGGGCACCTTTGTTAATCCGCTTTATTTAAAAAATCAGGCGATTTTCCAGCACGAGGGCAATAACTTGGGTGTCTCGGACTCTTTCCGCATCAACGGACAGGCGCCCAGCATTGAGTTGCTCGACTTTCGGGTGATCCCCGCCACTAAAGAACAGCAGCAGGCCCTCTTCCTAAAGGAAGGAGATTTTGTCTACGAAATTAAGCGCTTGCGGAAGCTAGATGGCAAGCCCTTCATGATTGAGTACGGCTATGTGCCCATCGCCTTGTTGCCGGGCCTCAATAAGGAAACTGTTTCCAAGTCCATCTACGAATATGTGGAAAAGGAAAAATCACGGACGGTGACTCGGTCCTTCATGACAATCATGGCAGAACCGTCAACTAAGGAAGAGCAAGCCCTGCTGAAGTTACGGGCCAATGAGCCCGTGGGGATTATGGAAGGCATTTTCTTTATGGACGATGGGACGCCCCTGGAATACTCCACGATGCGCCTCCATTATCAATACTTACGCTACAACGCCTTTGTCTCGTTGGCCGCTGAATAAAAGAATTGGACCGGTCCAATTCTTTTTAAAATGCAACCTAAATCGAAAAAGTTGGGCCCAATCGTCTTTTTGTCTTGAAAGCAAAGTAGACAACCCTTATACTAGTACTTGTAAATATTAACCCGGCTTTGGGGCAACCGAAGCCTGTGGAAAGAAAAAGGAGTACTATTTACATGGTTGATTACAACTCAAAAGAGTACTTGGAACTAGTTGACAAGTGGTGGCGTGCTACCAACTATTTGTCAGCGGGTATGATTTTCTTGAAGTCTAACCCATTGTTCTCAGTTACGAAGACGCCAATTCAAGCGGAAGACGTGAAGGTTAAGCCAATTGGGCACTGGGGAACGATCTCTGGTCAAACTTTCTTGTACGCACACGCAAACCGTCTGATCAACAAGTATGACTTGAACATGTTCTACATCGGTGGCCCAGGTCACGGTGGCCAGGTAATGGTTACCAACGCTTACCTCGATGGCGAATATACGGAAGATTACCCAGAAGTTACGCAAGACTTGAAGGGTATGTCAACGTTGTTCAAGCGCTTCTCATTCCCAGGTGGTATTGGTTCCCACATGACTGCCCAAACACCAGGTTCCTTGCACGAAGGTGGCGAATTGGGTTACTCATTGTCCCACGCCTTCGGTGCCGTTTTGGATAACCCAGACCAAATTGCCTTTGCCGTTGTTGGTGATGGCGAAGCGGAAACTGGTCCATCCATGACGTCATGGCACTCCATCAAGTTCTTGAACGCCAAGAACGACGGTGCTGTTTTGCCAATCTTGGACTTGAACGGCTTTAAGATTTCTAACCCAACTGTCTTCTCCCGGATGTCAGATGAAGAAATCTCAAACTTCTTCAAGGGTCTTGGTTACTCTGCTCGTTTCATCGAAAACGACGACATCCATGACTACATGGCTTACCACGAAAAGACTGCTAAGATCATGGATCAAGCAATCGAAGACATTCAGGCCATCCAAAAGGATGCCCGTGAAAACGGTAAGTACGAAGATGGTACGATTCCTGCATGGCCTGTAATCATCGCTCGCTTGCCAAAGGGCTGGGGCGGTCCTACGCACGACCAAAAGGGTATGCCAATCGAAGATTCCTTCCGTGCCCACCAAGTGCCATTGCCTCTTGGTCAGCACAACTTGGAAACGTTGCCACAATTCGAAGAATGGATGAACTCCTACAAGCCTGAAGAACTGTTTAATGCAGATGGTTCTTTGAAGGACGAATTGAAGGCCATCGCACCAAAGGGTGACAAGCGGATGTCCGCGAACCCATTGACGAACGGTGGTCGCAAGCGCGGGGAAGACTTGAAGGACCTCGACTTGCCAGACTGGCACGATTACACGAACAAGATCAACAACGACAACCGTGGTACGTTGTTGCCAGAAGCCAACAAGAACATGGACATGTTCACCCTGTCTGCTTACCTGGAAAAGGTCATGCAGATGAACCCTAAGTCCTTCCGTGTCTTTGGACCTGATGAAACGATGTCCAACCGTTTGTGGTCACTCTTTGATACGACAAACCGTCAATGGATGGAAGAAGTCAAGAATCCTAACGACCAATATGAAGGACCAGAAGGCCGAATCTTGGATGCTCAGTTGTCTGAACACCAAGCAGAAGGTTGGCTTGAAGGATACACGTTGACTGGTCGTGTTGGTATCTTTGCTTCCTACGAATCATTCTTGCGCGTCGTGGACTCCATGATCACGCAGCACTTCAAGTGGTTGCGTCACGCTTCTGAACAAGCATGGCGGAATGACTATCCATCATTGAACTTGATTTCTACTTCAACTGCCTTCCAGCAGGACCACAACGGTTACACACACCAGGACCCTGGTATGTTGACGCACTTGGCCGAAAAGAAGTCAAACTTCATCCGCGAATACTTGCCTGCCGATGGTAACGCAACGCTCGCTGTGATGGACCGTGCCTTCTCAGAGCACTCCAAGGTTAACCACATGGTTATCTCCAAGCAACCACGTCAGCAATGGTTCACGGCTGAAGAAGCCGAAGAATTGGCTAGCGAAGGTTTGAAGACGATCGAATGGGCTTCTACTGCAATGAACGGTGATGTTGACATTACTTTTGCATCTGCTGGTACGGAACCTACGATCGAAACGTTGGCCGCTTTGTGGTTGGTTAACCAAGAATTCCCAGAAGTTAAGTTCCGTTATGTCAACGTAGTTGAATTGCTGCGTTTGCAGAAGAAGTCTGAAGCTGCTGGTAACGACGAACGTGAATTGTCTGATGAAGACTTCAACAAGTTCTTCCAGGCTGACACGCCAGTTATCTTCGGCTTCCACGGTTACGAAGACTTGGTTGAATCCTTCTTCTTCGAACGTAAGTTCCGCGGTGATGTTTACGTTCACGGTTACCGTGAAGATGGTGACATCACGACGACTTATGACATGCGGGTTTACTCCAAGTTGGACCGCTTCCACCAAGCTAAGGAAGCTGTTACCGTATTGTCAGGCCGTGGCGTAATCGACCAAGCTGCTGCTGATACCTTCATCGCAAAGATGGACGATATCTTGGCAAAGCACTTCAAGGTTACCCGTGAAGAAGGTCATGATATTGAAGAATTTACTAAGTGGAACTGGACTGCTTTGAAGTAATCCAGCCTACGGAAAAACCGCTTTGGCGGTTTTTTTATTTGAAGGGACAGCACCAGGTGGTGCTGTCCCTTTTTTTCTTGGTCGCTTTTGCGGGGAGCAAAAACAGTTTGTTATAATAAGGGTATTCGAAAAAAGGGGCAAATACATGCAAAATCGTCAGATTAAATTGGTTTCTATCGATATCGATGGTACGTTACTCAATGATCAGCGAGTCATTACGCCCGCTGTTAAGGCGGCAGTCCAAGCAGCGGTAGCAGCAGGCGTCTACGTGGTCATTACGACTGGTCGGCCCAGAACCGGCGTGCTAGAGGTCTTACAGCAACTTGACTTGATGACGGGTTCGCACTATGTCATCACGCATAATGGGGCGTTAGTTGCCCGTACCGATGGGCAAGAAACGGTCTATCAGGAACGCTTGCCATTGCCCGCCCTAGAGCAGGCCTTTGCCTTTGCCAAAGAACAAGGAGTTTATATTCAGGCAGAGTCAGACCAGACGGCGCAGACCTTGGACCGGGCCATTAACGTTTGGGCCAGTCAGGAAAATGACGTCGTCCGCTTGCCCCTACGAGTGGTTGACGACGTAGCCGCCATTGAGGCTGGCGGTTTTGTTAAAGCACTGGCGATTGGCGATGAAAAACAGATGGATGCGGTGCAAGCAGCAGTACCGGCTTCGTTAGCTGCTGCGGCCAATGTTGTGCGGTCGACGCCCAACAATTTAGAATTTATGAACTTATCCGCTTCGAAGGGGCAAGCAATGTTAGCTTTGGCCGCTAAGCTGGACATCGAGCCGGCGGCAACCATGGCCATTGGCGATCAAGAAAATGACTTGACCATGCTTGAAGCGGCTGGGCTTGGTGTGGCGATGGGAAATGCTGTCCCAGACGTGAAGGCGGTTGCTGATGTTGAAACGGCCGATAACAACCATGACGGTGTCGCCAAAGCCCTTGACCGTTACGTTTTGTCCGCCCTGGATTAGTCAGAAAACCCTGCTTTTCTCGTTAAATTATTGCTATAATAAAGTTGAATTGTCCGATTGAATTTCTTGGAGTCCGTTATGCCTAAGTCGAATTTAAAGTTATTTTCCCTGTCCTCAAACCGTCCGCTGGCGGAAAAGGTGGCAGCCGAAGTTGGTCTGCCGCTTAGTGATATTTCAGTGAACCGCTTTGCCGATGGGGAAGTGCAGATCAATATTGAAGAATCTGTGCGTGGTGCCAATGTGTTTGTCATTCAGTCTACTTCCCAGCCAGTCAACGACAACTTGATGGAGTTGTTGATTATGATTGATGCGCTCAAGCGGGCTTCGGCTGAACAAATTAACGTGGTGATGCCTTATTATGGTTATGCCCGTCAGGACCGGAAGGCCCGTTCTCGCGAACCCATCACCGCTAAGCTGGTGGCCAACATGATTGAACGAGCTGGTGCCACTCGGGTGATGGCTTTGGACCTGCACGCCGCCCAAATTCAGGGATTCTTTGACTTACCAATGGATCACCTGCAGGGGGCACCGCTCTTGGCCGATTATCTGATTGAGACTGGCATTGCTGATAAGGAGCAGGCCGTGGTTGTTTCCCCCGATCATGGGGGCATGACTCGGGCCCGCAACTTGAACAATATGCTGGGCTTAGATTCTCCCGTGGCGGTCATCGACAAGCGCCGGCCTAAGCCCAATGTGGCCGAAGTCGGCTCCATTGTCGGGGACGTGGCCGGTAAGACGGCCATCATGGTCGATGACATGATTGATACCGCTGGCACGATTACGCAGGGGGCCCAGCTGATCTTGGAGCACGGGGCCAAGGAAGTTTATGTAGCTGCTTCCCACGCGGTTTTCTCTGGCCCGGCTTTGGAACGGCTGCAGAATTCCGTCTTTACTAAGGTGATCGTGACGGATTCCATTAATCTACCTGATTCAAAGAAGTTTGATAAATTAGAAATCGTTTCCATCGGGGAACTGGTCGGCGAAGCCATTCGACGGGTCTCTCAAAATGAGGCCATTAGCCCCATGTTCAAGCACCGCTTCCGCCGCCGTAATCAATAGATATTTTTGTAAAATGACCGTCAGGTCATTTTTTTTATTTAAATCTTTGAAACTGTTCTGCAATCAAAAGATTGCGTCAGTTATGTTACAATATTGTTTAATTAAGAGAAATATTTTACGGAGAACACTATGCATAAAATCTTAGTCGTTGACGATGAGCAACCAATTTCCGATATCATCAAGTTCAATTTGACCAAAGAGGGTTATGAAGTGGTCACCGCGGACAATGGCGCAACCGCCCTGACAATCTATCAGCAGGAGCGACCTGACTTGGTGCTATTAGATCAAATGCTCCCGGAGGTCGAGGGCATTGAAGTACTCCGTCAGATTCGGGCTACCGACCAAACCCCGGTCATTATGGTCACGGCAAAGGATTCCGAAATTGATAAAGTGATTGGCCTAGAAATGGGGGCGGATGACTATGTTACCAAACCTTTTTCGAACCGGGAATTAGTAGCCCGGGTCAAGGCGAACTTGCGGCACCGTGGCCTGGCAACGGCTGCTAACCAAGAGGCGGAAAACAAAGATGATATTCAGCTGGGGGACTTAACCATCCACACCAAGTCCTATATTGTGACCAAGCGGGGCCAGGATATCGAACTGACCCACCGAGAGTTCGAACTCTTGTCCTACATGGCCAAGCATGTGGGCGAAGTCTTGAAGCGAGAGGATTTGCTCCATCAGGTTTGGGGCTATGATTACTTTGGCGATGTTCGGGCAGTGGATGTGACCGTCCGGCGTTTACGGGAAAAAATTGAAGACGTGCCGAGCCATCCGAAATGGCTGGGCACCCGACGTGGGGTTGGTTACTACCTGTCCAACGGACAGTAGTATTTTTGGTCCCTTTCGGATTGGCCGCACGTTATGAAAAAATATTTACAATCAATACAATCACTGCGTTTTCGCATTGTGATTTCTTTTGTGATTTTCTTGGTCGTGGCCATTGAGTTGCTGGGCTTGCTTTTAATTAACCAGGCACAGCGACGAAGTGTCGCTGATTCAGAACGGCGTATGACCATTCCAACTTATCTCAATCGGCGAATTAGTACGGCGCTGGCCAGCACGCCGGTTGGGGAAAATCAGCAGCTTCAGGATATTGTGACGGATTTTGCAGCGTTGTCTTCCATTGAAGGCATGACGGTTTACGATCAGCAGGGGCAAGTCCGGGCAACAACTGGGGCCGGCCGGCAGAAAGCTTTGACGGCCAACGAACGGGCCGCTTTGGCTGGCCAAAAATTTCGCAGCAGTCAACGAGTCGGGGCGGCCAGTGAACACAAGACCAACTTGATTACGCCCATTTTTGGTGAGCAGGGCAACGGGGCAGCAGATCAACAGCAGATTGTCGGGGTGGCCGTGGTGAACGCTTCACTGAAGGAAGTCTACGATAACAGCCAGCAGTTGCTTTATGTCTACTTCCTAGGGGGCCTTCTTGTGGTACTGGCGGCCGTCTATCTGTCCATTTCTTTGGCCCGCACAGTGACCCAGCCCCTCCGTATCATCGGCAAGCAAACGGCTCAGATTGCTAAAGGCGATTATTCCGTCTTTAATGACATCCGTCGCTCGGATGAACTAGGTCGGTTGGCGCAATCGGTGAACACGTTGTCCAGGCGGATTGAGCGCTCGACGGAAACGCTGAGTGCTGAACGGAACCGCCTGCAATCAATTTTGCAGCACATGGCCGACGGGGTCTTACTGACGGACCGCAATGGCTATCTCACGATTTTGAATCAAGCCGCCTTGGACTTTCTTTCGGTTGATTTGGACCAGGCGTTAGGTCGCTCTGTTCTGGACTTGCTAGCACTACCAGAACAGCAAAGTCTCCGGGATTTAATTAAAGAACCAGAAGGGACGGCCTTTTCCTTGAAACTCGGCGGCCGGACGCTGGAAGTAAGACCCTCCTTGATTCAAACGGATACGGGCGCGCTAACCGGCCTAGTGCTTATCTTGCACGACATTACCGATCAAGAACGGCTAGAAGAGGAGCGACGGCTCTTCGTTTCCAATGTTTCCCACGAACTACGAACGCCGCTGACTTCCGTCCGTTCTTATATTGAGGCGCTCAATGATGGGGCCTTAGCGGACGAGCAAACGGCCCAGCAGTTTATTCAGGTTATCCAAAACGAAACGGACCGAATGGCCCGCATGATTGGCGAATTGTTGGAACTGTCGCGCATCGACCAGGGGACCATGGATGTGCACAACGAATTGATCAATCTCAACCATCTCTTAATCTTTATTTTGAATCGCTTCGATATGATGTTGTTGAATGACCAACAAAATGGTAACTTAGTCATTCGGAGGGACATTCAAACGCCCGTTGATGTCTGGGTCGACACAGATCATGATAAATTGATGCGTGTCTTGGACAATTTGCTCAACAATGCAATCAAGTATTCGCCAGATGGCGGTGCAATCACGGTTTCCTTGCGTCAGCAGGGCGACCAAGTTTTGCTGGGCATTGCTGACCAAGGCCTCGGGATTCCTAAAGAAGACCTAGACAAGGTCTTTACCCGCTTTTTCCGGGTTGATAAATCTCGTTCCCGCCGACAGGGCGGAACGGGTCTCGGACTAGCCATTGCCAAGGAAATTATTGGCTGTCTGGGCGGTCGGATTTGGGTAGAATCAACCTACGGCCAAGGGTCCACTTTTTGGATTTCGTTGACGTATGTCAAAGATGAATTACTCTTAGAAGAACGCGATTGGGACGATGAATAGGCGCTGCTGCACCGGCCGGCGTTCGGCAAGAAGGGAAGACAAGTATGCAAAAGAATATGACCAATTTGCTGGTCGCTGCCGGCCTTGCTGGTATTGTCGGCGGTGGCGCCGTGTTGGCCGGTCGAGAAGTTTATAATAACTACGAGTCGACGCACCAAACGGTGCGGACCAAGTCCGTGCAAACGAAAGCCATGAATAGTAAAAATACGAGTTCAACGGCTTATGACAAAGTGGCACCGGCCGTGGTTTCCGTGATTAACTTTAAAAAGCAGGGCGGTAACTACACTGAGGCAGCGGAAGGGTCCGGCTTTGCTTATAAGAAAGCGAATGGCACGGCCTTTATTGTGACCAATAACCATGTGATTGACAATGCCGACCGCCTCCAGGTGATTACGAACGACCATAAGACGGTCATTGCCGATCTGGTCGGCAAAGATGAGCTGACCGACTTGGCTGTGTTGAAGGTGGATGAAAAGGCCCTACCGGCAACGGCTAACTTTGGCGACTCCGATCAGATTGCTGTCGGTCAAAAGGTCTTGGCCATTGGCTCGCCGCTTGGTTCCCAGTATGCCTCTTCTGTAACGGAAGGCATTATTTCCGCAACGAAGCGCTTGGTGCAATCAGATACGACGACCAACCAAAATTATGGTGGGTCGACCGTCATCCAAACGGATGCAGCTATCAATCCCGGGAACTCGGGGGGACCATTGATTAACTTGGCTGGCCAGGTAGTCGGGATTAACTCCATGAAGCTGTCGACCGGCAGCGATGGGTCGGCAGTAGAAGGGATTGGTTTTGCTATTCCTTCTGACCAAGTGGTGGACATCGTCAATAAGTTGGTCAAGAATGGCCACATCACCCGCCCTGCTTTGGGCATTGAGATGGTCAATCTGACTCAGGTCCCTGCTGAAGAGCAAAAGGCCAACCTGAAGGTGCCAGATAGCGTTAGCGGTGGCGTGGTGCTTTACAAGGTCAACCAGGACTCACCAGCAGCCCGGGCCGGTTTGCAGAAGTATGATGTCATTGTTGGTATTGATGGGGAAACGGTCAATACACAAGCTGACCTGCGCGAGCAGCTTTACCGCCACCAAGTGGGGGATAAGACGAAGTTGACCTACTACCACGGCAGCACCAAGAAGACCGTGACGGTGAAATTGAATCAAAGCCTGAAAAACTAAGGGAAAGTCGGTCCTAGACCGACTTTTCTTTTGCCTTTGTGGGGACTGGCGCAGCTTTGCTATACTAGTTAAAGAGAGAAAAAAGGAGCAAGTAGATGATTGTATTAGCGGGCACCATTGGTGCGGGGAAGACGAGTCTAACGACTTTATTGGCAGAACACTTAGGCAGTGAAGCCTATTACGAGCAGGTGGCGGATAATCCCATTTTGCCACTCTTTTACCAGGACCCGCAGAAGTACGGTTTCTTGCTCCAAATTTACTTTTTGAATAGCCGCCTGGATCAAATTCTGGCCGCCCAAGAAAAGCCTCAGGCGGTCATTGACCGCTCGATCTTTGAAGATGCGCTGCTCTTCCAGCTCAATGCAGACCTAGGTCGGGCCACGCAGACCGAAGTGGACATCCACAAGTCGCTGGTGGATAACATGTTAGCGGAGACCAACGTGGCCGAAGCCAAGAAGACACCGGACTTGTTGATTCACGTCCGGGTGTCCTTGGAGACCATGTTGGCCCGGATTCAAAAGCGAGGCCGGCCCTTTGAGCAGGTGGACCAGGATCCAGCGCTATACGAGTACTATCAAGCTTTGAATGCCCGCTATGATCAGTTTTTTGCGGACTACGACCGTTCGCCAAAATTACAAATTGATGGCGACCGCTATGATTTTGTTGCAGACGAAACGGCTAGAAAAGAAGTGCTGGCCCAGATTGATCAGGCGCTTGCTGCCCAAAAGTAAAGCAATTAAAAACCGGCTGCGTCTGCAGCCGGTTTTTTGATTGTTACTGAAGAACCTTGAGCATGGTTGCTTGGAAGTCCGCTAAGAAGCGGTCAACCGCAACGGAAAGCGCCGCCTGTGCGTTGGTCTCTTTGTCCTTGAGGCGGGCGGGATCGCCAATGGTCCGACCGTAGTCGCCCGTCTTGTGATCGGTGGTGACCATCATGTTGATGGCAAAGAGGGAAACCAGTGTGGGCTGTAAGGCCACCGCCACCGCTAGGGGATCATGCAAAGCAGCCCCCTTTTGGTCAATGTCTAGGTTATAATAGGCATCAATGTAATAGTCCATGATGTCGGCGTAGTCGCTAGCCTGCTTGGTGCCCAGGGCCCGCCATTCTTTGGTTTCTGCCTTAGTTAAGAGGGTGCGCAAGGTCACGTCTAGGCCCACCATGGTGAGGCCTTGCTGCTGTTGAAAGACCAGGTTGGCCGCTTCGGGATCCTGGTTAATGTTGGCCTCCGTGAAGGGCGTGACATTGCCAGGGACCGTGAGCGCCCCACCCATCAAGGTGGTTTGACCGATGAGTTCTGCAACAGCGGGATCTTTTTGTAAGGCCTTGGCTAGGTTCGTCAAGGGGCCGGTTGGCAGATAGATTAAGTCGGCCTGGTAGCGGTGGGCGGCGTCAATTAGAAAATCCACCCCGTTCTGTGCTTCAACAGAGCGGCTGGCTGCTGGCAAGGCCACGTCACCGACACCGTTTTGACCGTGGATGGCAGCTGAAATGGGCATCACTTCAAAATCACTGGCTGCCAAAGCGTGCCGTTCACCGATGAAAACGGGAATATCGGGTCGACCGAGTAGCGCTAGTAGTTCCAGGGAATTTTTGGCCGTCTGTTCACTCAGGGCATTCCCATAGGTGGCGATGACCCCAATCAGGTCCACCTCTTCGGCGTGACCAAGGGCGTAGGCAATGGCCAAAGCATCATCGATACCAGTGTCAACATCTAAAATCATTTTTTTGCGGGGCATGGGGCAATCTCTCCTTTAATTCTTGCCCTTATTTTATCAAAAAAAGAATTAAAAAAACGAAGGAATCAGATTAAAATGGAAGAAATGTACGATATTACCGTCATTGGCGGTGGGCCTGCCGGCCTTTTTGCTGCTTTTTATGCGGCTTTACGGAACTGTCGGGTGCTCCTGTTGGAAGCCCTACCGGCGCTGGGTGGGCAGCCAGCCACTCTTTATCCTGAAAAAAAGATTTGGGATGTACCAGGTCAGGTGGGGGTCAGGGCCCGCGATTTGGTGCAAGCACTCGAAGCACAACTGACCCGTTTTCCGGTTGATATTGTCACGGATAGTAAGGTCACCGATTTAGTCAGCGGCGACCAGGGCTTTGAATTAACGGTCAATGATGGCCAAGCGCACTATCGTAGTAAAACCGTGATTGTGGCAACTGGCCATGGGGCCTTTGAACCCAGGCGCTTGCAGCTAGCCAATGAAGTGGCACTGACTGGCCAAGGATTAACTTACTTTGCGCCCAATCCGGCTGCCTTTGCTGGCCAACGGGTTGCCGTGCTCGGTGGCGGCGATTCCGCCTTGGATCTGGCGCTGACCTTGGCAGAAAAGGCTGACCAGGTCTATTTGATTCACCGTCGAGTGCAGTTTCGCGCTTTGGAAAGCACAGTGAAGGCCTTACAGCAGAGTCGAGTCATTCAAAAGCTGGCGGCGAAAATTGTTGCTGCGCAACCAGTGAACCAGCAGTTAGCATTGGATTTAGCAGCGGCCAAAGACCGGGCAGACACTGTTCAGGAACAGTTGCTGGTAGATCAACTCATCGTGCAATTTGGCTTTTTGTCAAAGGACCAGACCTTGCAAGCTTGGGCCCTTCCACTAACGCGGACCGACCGGGGGGTGTTGGTTACCGATCAAGTGGCTACCAATATTCCCGGACTCTATGCCATTGGGGATGTCAGTGATTACGGCGGTCACGTAGATTTAATTGCGACGGCCTTTGGCCAGGGACCAAGCGCTGTCAACGCCGCGGTGGCTTTCTTCGATCCAGACCGGGGTGGCCCCGGGCATTCTTCTGCGCTGGATTTGGGCTAGGATTAGTGAATTGCTCGATATGAGACGAATTGGTGAACGATGTTCTGTTTTACCTATTGGACGCTTTGTTTTTCTGATACAATAGGGCCTAGATGTGCATTTATGTGGAGGTAAAACCATGACAGCAAAGCAGACGATGTGGACGGCCGGGGCGACGACGCTGGCTGCCACGGGGGCGGTCTTTGGTGCGGCGATGATGAATCCCGCCCATCAAGCAGCCGCCGATACTCAAAAATCAGAACAGCTCACGGCCGACCATTGGCAGGCCAATTCGGTAGAGCAGATTGAGCAGGCCATTGCAAAACAGGGCAAGCGTGACGACGTGAATGGCTATGTCCCACAGTGGGGCGATACCTTGACGGGGATTGCAGCGGCTTACCGGCTTGCACCGGATGACTTGGCCAACCGCTTGGGTCTGCAAGACCAAGATCTCTTATTGGTCGGCTATCAGATGCAGGAACAGGCGAAGGTTATCGCTAACCTGCACCAGGCCGGCTATTTGACGGGGGCGGCGGCTGTCCAAACGTTGCCAACTCAGCCACAAAGTCAGGCAACGCAGACGGCGGGTCAGGCACAATCAGCACAACGCCCAGACTTGTTGATGGTACAGCAGGGCATTCCAACCACTACGGAAACGCCTAGCAGTGAGGCCACTCAGGCAGTGAATGGTCAAGTCGGCTCTGCCACGGCCAGCCAGTCGGTTGCCCAGCAGGCCTCCCAAGCAGCGGCTAGTTCTCAAGCGGCTTCGTTGGCCGCCAGTCAATCTGCCGCCATGCAACGGCAGCAGTCCCTGGCAACGGCCCAGCAAAGTGCAGCTAGCCAGGCCAACAGTCAAGCTAGCCAATCGACGACAGCCGAAACTGCTTCTCAAGCCAGCCAGTCTGCAACGGCAGTAGCTGGCGCCCAAGCAGCTAGCCAAGTCAGTCAGTCTGCTACGGCCGTAACAGGGTCTCAAGTGAACAGCCAATCTGCAACGGCTAGTGCTCAGGCTGGCAGTCAATCTGCCGTTAGCCAAGCACCGGCTGGCCAAAGCCAAGCGGCTGAACAGACGAGTGCGACGAACGATAGTCAAGCTGCTTCGCAAACGGCGCTGCAACCGTCACAGGCAGCTAGCCAAAGTGGGACTCCTGCTAGCGCCGTTAATCAGGGCTCCCAAGCAGCTGCACAGCCAGTTGCTACTTCTGCGGCCCCTAGTCAGAGTAACCAATCTCAGTTGACCGATTTGACTGCACAGCAAGATCAAAGCGCCCAAGTGACGCCGACTGCTGATTCCGCTGTGAGTCAGCCAGCTAGTCAGCAGGGTGTCGATACTGAAAAAGTGCTGTCTTGGTTCTATCACCACCAAGGACAATTGACTTATAGCATGTCTGGTTCCCGCAACGGGGACGACGGCACCGCTGATTGCTCCGGTGCGATGACGCAGGCTTTGTATGAAGCCGGCGCTTCGAAGCCTGCTTACCTGTACAATACGGACTCGCTCCATGGTTACTTGCAGCAAAATGGGTACCATTTGATTGCTGAAAACCAACCATGGCAGGCCCAACGGGGGGACATTGTCATTTGGGGTACCCAGGGTAATTCGGCTGGCTCTGCTGGTCACGTACAAATCATGACGAGTCCTGACCGCGCCTTCTCCGTGAACTATGCCCACGGGGACCAAGTTGGGGCGGCTTCCTCCGAGTGGAATTACCAAAACGCTTATAATGTAACGAGCCAACAAACGAATGGTCATCTGGACTATTATGTTTATCGTCAGTAACACAAAAAAGCCTGCTAGCAACGCTAGCAGGCTTTTTTACTGTGCTGATGAATAAGGACAAAAGAAAACCGTTCGGCGAACCGAACGGTTTAGGATGGTCAGTCAGGGGCTCGAACCCTGGACCCACGGATTAAGAGTCCGTTGCTCTACCAACTGAGCTAACTAACCATGTCTCAAACAACAAATATTATCTTACCATCCTTTGGGACTTTGGGCAAGCCTTTTTTGAAATTTTTGGTTAATCCTGATTGCCCTCAATCACAACAACATTGCCCTCTGAATCATGGACGGTTAAGGCTAGTTTGTGCTGGGGGCGTTCTTCACGAGTCAGGACAGGGATAAAGCAGTTGGCCAAGTGAGCTTGCAATGCTTGCTCGTGATCGCGCACCAGTAGTTCAAAGGCCTGGCCGGGCTGTCCGGCCACAAAGGTCAACGGTTGGCCATCTACCAGAAGCTGTCGTTGACTAGCGGGACCCGCCTGAGGCAGGTCAAAACAATCTCGCCAAAAACGAAAAGCGCGGTTGGGGTCCTGGCAGGGGATAGTTTTATGATCAAGTTTACGGACTTTCATGCGGGCTGAGGGCCTTTCCTTTTTCTTGTATCCTACCACAAAATGCTGCCGGTCGGTCAATGCCAACTGGTTAAAAATGTGGTAAACTGAACCTTATGGCATTACTAGAAGTAACGGGCCTGTCAATGGCCTACGCAGACAAAACTTTATATGATCAAGCTGACCTAGAATTGCAAGCTGGTGAGCACATGGGCATTGTGGGCCAGAACGGCGCCGGCAAGTCGACCTTGATTCGAATTCTAACGGGTCAAATTCTGCCCCTAGCAGGTCGGATTGATTGGGCTAAGGGCCTCCGGATTGGCTATTTGGACCAGTATGCGGAAATTCCTGCTGGTTTGACGCTGGTGAATTTCCTCCATACGGCCTATCAGGATCTCTATGATAAGCAGGACCGCGCCACGGAACTCTACGAGCAGTATGCAGCGACGGCGGATGACAAGCTCCTAGAACGGGCTGGCCGCTTGCAAGAGGAATTGGATGCTGCCGGCTTTTATGAGGTTGATACGGAGATTGAACGAGTCATTGCTGGTTTGGGCCTGGAAGCGATTGGCCGCGACCGGGAGCTGGAACAGATGTCCGGTGGGCAGCGTGCTAAGGTCATTTTGGCCAAGCTTTTGCTGGAAAATGATGACGTGATTATCTTGGATGAGCCCACCAACTATCTGGATGTTGCGCACATCGAGTGGCTGGAATCGTATTTGCAGGATTTCCAAGGCGCCGCGATGATTATTTCCCACGACTTCGATTTCTTGGATCAAGTCACGAATGCGATTGCGGATATTTCCTTTGGTAAGATTACCAAATACCGGGGTTCCTTCCAGAAGGCCATGCGGCAAAAGGAAGAGCGGGCGGATCAGCAGATTCGGCAGTATGAGAAGCAGCAAGAAGAGATTGCGAAGGCTGAAAAGTTCATTGCGAAGAACAAGGCCCGTGCTTCAACCTCCAAGCAGGCCCGTTCGCGGGAAAAGAAGCTGGCCCGCATGACTAGAGTCGAGCCACCTGCCGAAAATCTGCAGTCGCACTTTGCCTTCCCTTATACCGAATCAAAATCTGCGGAAGCCCTGTCCGTTAAAAATCTATCAGTGGGCTACGAGCAGCCAATTCTGGACCCCGTCTCCTTCTCGATGACAGCTGGGGAAAAATTGGTCTTTGCCGGCTTTAACGGGGCGGGAAAGTCCACGCTGATCAAGTCGATTTTAGGCGAGCTTCAGCCGTTAGGTGGTGAGGCGGCATTTTCGCCTTCCGCCATTGTCAATTATTTTGACCAGGATTTAGATTGGGACAATGACCAGCAGACGCCGCTCCAGGCCATGCAGGACCTCTTCCCAACAACGGCCCCCAAGGAACTGCGCCAGCGCCTGGCAGCCGCCGGCATTAACGCTGAGAATGCGCAGAAGCCCCTTTTCCAGTTGTCCGGGGGGGAACAGACCAAAGTGAAGCTGGCCATCATGGAAATGAAACCGGCAAACTTCCTTATTTTGGATGAGCCCACCAACCACTTGGATGAAGAAACGAAGCAGGCCTTGTATCGGGCTATTCAAGCCTTCCCAGGCAATGCCATTATCGTTTCCCACGAAGTTTCCTTTACCAAGGACTTAGCGGATCAGACGTTGAATGTGGCGGCACTGTCCCACCAGGAAAATACAGAAGCATAAAGGGCACACTGTTCAGTGATGCGAACCCGAAAGTTTACGATACTTTCGGGTTTTTTTGATGGGGAAAATTTGCGGATTGCTCCTGATTGATAAACAATTAGCCCCAAAAAAGGTACATTCCCATAAAAAATTAGAAAAAGATTTGAAAATGATGAGTCATGCTGTTAGTATTAATTCAACATTAAAGGACGCGGAGGATTGCGAGATGAAAAGATGGCAGAAATGGACAGCAGCCATTGTAGTGGTTGCTGCGATTGCTGGCGGCGGCAAAGCCGCTGGCTGGTGGGGCAAAAGCTCCGATTCGAATAAGAAAACGTTGCATATGGCTTTGCCAACGGAAATTCAAACATTAGATACTTCTAAGATAACCGATCAGTATTCTGCATTGATTGCCGGTAATACAGAATCCAATCTGTTGCGGACGGATGCCAAGGGCGATCCGGTCCCCGACTTAGCTAAGTCCTACCACGTATCAGATGATGGGTTGACCTATACCGTGACGCTGCGTTCCGGCTTGAAATGGTCGGATGGCTCCGCTTTGACGGCGCAAGATGTCGTTTACTCCTGGCAGCGCCTGGCTGATCCGAAGACGGGTTCCCAGTATGCAGAATTAATTAGTAATGTCCAAAATGCCAAGGAAATTGCGGATGGGCAGAAGCCAGCCAGTGAATTAGGCGTTAATGCGGACGGCAATACAATTACCTTCCATCTGACGGCTCCTACCCCACAATTTAAGTACCTGCTTACCTTTGGCACGTTAGCACCGCAGAAGCAGTCTTATGTGGCCAAGCAGGGTGGCAAATACGGTACAACTTCTGCTAAGCAAATTTATTCTGGCGCCTATAAGCTGGAAGGCTGGAATGGCACGAATAATGAATTCAAGATGGTGAAGAACGAGCACTACTGGGATGCTAAGAACGTCAAGACAGAGCAGATTGACTGGCAAGTCGTGAAAAACCCAGAAACTGCCATCAAGCTCTATAAGCAAGGTAAAATCGATCGGGCATCGGTTTCCAATTCAGCCGAAATGTACCAAGCCAACAAGAACAACAAGGCGGCCCAGTCAGTACCGGTTGCTGCTGCCACTTACCTGGACTATAACCAGAAAGACAATGTCTTCCTGAAGAATAAGAAAATCCGGCAGGCTTTGAACCTAGCAACAAATCGGAAAGATTTGAACCAGCAGGCAACGGGTGGTTCCCGTGACGCTGCCCAGTCCTTAGTATCAAGGGGCTTGGTTAAGACCAGTCAGGGAGAAGATTTGTCCAACTACGTTAAGCCGGGTTACCGCTACGACAAACAGGAAGCACAGCGGCTCTTTAAGGAAGGATTAGCAGAAGTCAACCAGGGCAAGATGAAGGTCACCTTGGAAACGGATGCCGATGCCCCAATTTCCAAGTCAACAGCTGATTATCTCAAGCAGGCCTACGAGTCAACCTTCGGTAATGATCTTCAAATTACCGAAAAGATCGTACCGTTCAAGCAACGTTTGAAGGATGCCCAAGCGGGTGACTTCGATATTATGGTGACGAATTGGACAGGGGACTACCAAGATGGTGCCACTTTCTACGATCTCTTCGCTACAACGGATAGTGGCTTTAACTTCGGTCACTTTGATAACCCAACTTACCAGGCAGCCATCAAAAAGGCCAACACGCAGGATGCCAACCAACCGGCAGAACGCGAGCAGGACTTTAAGACAGCTGAAAAGGCTCTGATGGACGACGCCAACATCAACCCAATCTTCTCTTGGAAGAACACGGCACTGGTTCGTTCCAACGTAGCCGGGGTAGTCAACAATCCCGTCGGCTTATCAATGGATTTGACCCACGCTTACCGCAAGTAAGGGTGTGACACAAGGAACGGCGTGAGCCGTTCCATACATAGCAATAGAAGAAAAGGAGTACAGGCCATGGCCCGTTATATTTTAAAACGTTTGTTGATTTTGATTGTGACGCTTTGGATCGTTGTGACAGCGACCTTCTTCCTGATGCAGGTTTTGCCAGGAACGCCTTACAATAATCCGAAATTATCCGCGTCGGCCATCGCTCAACTCAATAGCAGTTACGGCCTGGATAAGCCAGTCCTCGTGCAATACGGGGATTACCTGCTGAATCTCTTACACGGGGATTTTGGCACTTCCTTTCAGTATCAGAACCAGTCGGTTAGTACTTTGATCGGACAGCGCTTGCCCGTTTCAGCCCAGCTCGGGCTGCAAGCCTTGGTGGTTGGCGTTTTGGTCGGCCTTTGGTTCGGGGCCCTCTCTGCCCGCCATCAAAATCAGAAATTAGATGGCTTCTTAGGGGTTCTCTCTACGCTAGGTATTTCAACGCCTTCCTTTATCTTAGCCATTATGCTGCTTTTCCTCTTTGGCTACGACTTGGGTTGGCTGCCCGTGTCGGGCTGGGGTGATTCTTTTTCCCAGACGATTTTGCCGACGTTGGCACTCGCGGTTGGACCGGCGGCCATTACCACCCGGTTTGTCCGCTCGGAAATGATTGATGTCCTCCATTCTGATTACATTCAATTAGCGCGGGCCAAGGGCATTGGGGAGGACCAGGTCATTCGCAAGCACGCCTACCGGAATTCGATGATTCCGATTTTAACGTTGATGGGGCCGATGACCGCCAACCTCTTGACCGGCTCAACGCTGGTTGAAAATATTTTCTCCATTCCAGGCATTGGCCAACAGTTTGTGAGTTCGATTCCGACGAAAGACTATCCGGTCATTATGGGTACGACCATTGTCTACGCCCTAATGCTGATGGTGATGATTCTGATTACCGATATTTGCACTGCCCTGGTTGATCCACGGGTTCGCTTGAATTAGGAGGCGCAGCATGGCAGCAAGTCAAGACTTTACATTGGTGGGCATTCAAAATGAAGCCGCCACGGAAACGATTAACAAACCTGCGTTAACTTTTTGGCAGTCTGTTTGGCACCGGCTCAAGAAAAATAAATTAGCGGTGCTTTCGCTTTACTTTTTAATTGCAATCGGCATTTTTGCCCTGGGCTCAACGGCTGTTTTGTCCCAAAATGCAGCTAATCAATTTAATACCAACCAAGCTAGCAAGTATAAGAACCTGCCACCAAAGTCCGGTTTACCGATTCCTTATTGGAACGGGACCGGCAAGGAAGCAGGGGCTGTGGACCGGACGGATTTGTATGAAGCCCGCGATGTCAGTCAAAAGTTCATTCTGGGGACGGATAACCTAGGCCGTTCGTTAGCCAAGCGGATTACCGTTGGCCTGCGCATTTCCCTCTTTGTGGCCCTAGCCGCTACTTTTATTGACCTCCTCTTCGGGGTGACTTACGGATTGGTTTCTGGTTGGTTTGGTGGCTGGATCGATACCGTCATGCAACGAATCATCGAAATTATTTCGGCTATTCCTACGCTGGTGGTGGTCACCTTGCTGGCGCTCTTATTCGGTTCTGGGATTGGCTCGATTATCCTGGCCATTGCCATGACCAACTGGGTGGCGATGGCTCGCCAAGTCCGCAATCAAACGTTGACCTTGAAGGAACGTGATTTTGTTCTGGCGGCGAAGACCTTGGGTAGTTCTGGACCAAAAATTGCTTACCGACACCTGGTACCAAACATGGCCGGGACCATCATTGTGCAAGTGATGATGACGATTCCGGCAGCGATTATGTTTGAAGCAGTATTGTCAGCGATTAACTTAGGGGTGAAAGCACCGACTGCTTCCCTAGGAACGTTAATTGCGGATTCTCAGTCCATGCTCGAATATTATCCTTACCAAATTCTCTTACCAGCTTTTGTCTTGGTATTCGTGTCCTTAGCCTTTATTCTCTTGGGCGATGGACTCCGGGATGCCTTTGATCCGAAAATGTTAGACGAATAGGAGCGCGTGATGGCAGCACCAATTTTACAAGTGAAAGAGTTAGCCGTTTCTTTTCAAACCTATGCCGGCGTGGTGTCCGCAATTCGGGGCGTTAGTTTTGATCTAATGGCTGGCGAAACGTTAGCCATTGTGGGCGAATCCGGTTCTGGCAAATCGGTAACCACCAAAACCTTATTGGGTTTGAACGCACCCAATGCGACGGTGGCGGATAGTAGTCAGATCTTATTCGGCGATCAGGACTTAACCCAATTGAAAGCGGGGGCCTGGGACCAAGTGCGCGGGGCCAAGATTGCCATGGTCTTTCAGGACCCGATGACTTCCTTGGACCCAACCATGACCATTGGGCAGCAGATTGCGGAGCCCATGGTCAAACATTTGGGTAAGTCAGCTAAGGCGGCGCAAGAAAGTGCCCTCGCTTTGATGGAAGGTGTGGGGATTCCGGATGCGGCCGAGCACCTGCATGATTACCCCCACCAGTGGTCAGGGGGCATGCGCCAGCGGGCGGTTATCGCCATTGCCTTAGCGGCAGAACCGGATATTTTAATTGCGGATGAACCAACTACGGCCTTGGACGTGACCATCCAGGCTCAGATTTTGAATGTTCTGAAGGAAGAACAAAAAAAGCGGGGCATGGCGATGATTTTTATCACCCATGACCTCGGTGTTGTGGCAGACGTGGCGGACCGGGTGGCGGTGATGTATGCTGGCAAAATTGTGGAAAAAGGGTTAGTGAATGAAATTTTCTATAACCCTAAGCACCCCTATACCTGGGGCCTGCTGGCTTCGATGCCAACGACGTCGACTGCACTGGGGACCTTGCAAGCTATCCCCGGGACGCCGCCAGACTTGCTCCATCCGCCTAAGGGGGATGCCTTTGCCAATCGCAATGCTTATGCCTTAGCCATTGACCATGAACTAGAGCCACCATTCTTTAACATTTCGAACACACACGCAGCGGCTAGCTGGCTCTTAGATTCACGGGCACCAGCGGTGACGCCACCGCTAGCCATTCAACAACGACAAGCTTTTTGGCAAGAACATTTTGTGCAGGAGGGGTAAATGGTAGACGCGCACGCAAAAAAACAGGTCGCTCTTCAGGACCTGACGTTGACCTTTAATCAAGGCAAGAAAAATGCCAAAGTGGCCCTCGATCACGTTTCTTTTGACATCTATGAAGGGGAAACCTTCGGCTTGGTCGGCGAATCGGGTTCCGGAAAAACGACGTTGGGTCGCACCCTGCTGAAACTTTATCAACCAGACCAAGGACAGATTCTCTTTGACGGGCAAGACGTCACGGCGATGAAGAAAAAGGAATTGGCGCAGTTCAGGCAGGACGCGCAGATGATTTTTCAAGATCCCCAGGCTTCCTTGGATGGGCGTTTAACGGTGGCCAGTATCTTGGAGGAAGGTTTGGACGAAGCCGGCTTTCCCAAGGATAAGCAGAAAAGGCGGCAAAAGGTCTTGGATTTGCTGGACTTGGTCGGCTTAAATGAAGACCATGCCAGCCGCTACCCCCATGAATTTTCGGGCGGTCAAAAGCAGCGGATTGGGATTGCCCGGGCGCTCGCGGTCGAGCCCAAATTCATCATTGCGGATGAACCGATTTCCGCTTTGGACGTTTCGGTCCAAGCTCAGGTGGTCAATCTCTTAGCCAAGTTACAAAAAGAACAGCAGTTGACTTATCTCTTTATCGCCCACGATTTGGCGATGGTGAAATATTTGTCAGACCGCATTGGTGTCCTGCACTGGGGCAAGTTGGTTGAACTCGGCACGGCCGACCAGGTTTACCACCATCCCTTGCATCCCTACACGAAGTCCTTGCTGTCCGCTGTACCGGAGCCGGATCCAGTCAAGGAAAAAGCTCACCATATTCAACCCTATGATGCTAGTTTTGAGCAAGATGGCCAGCCGAGAACGATGGTGGCCGTTGAGGAGGGCCACTTCGTCCTAGCGACGGAAGCGGAAGCCAAGCGCTATCAAAGTGAACAAGCATAAGTAACGATCATTGCGACAGGACCAGAATCTGACTGGTCCTTGTCGCTTTTTTTAGGTAAAATAAAGGACATGATGACAGACTTTGAAACAGCATTAAAGACAAGGCGGACCTTCGCCATTATTTCCCACCCCGATGCCGGTAAAACGACGCTGACGGAGCAGTTGCTCCTGCATGGGGGCGTGATTCGAGAAGCCGGAACTGTAAAGGGCCGGGGTGCGAAGAAGTTGGCCTCTTCCGACTGGATGGCCATTGAACAGCAGCGTGGGATTTCGGTTACTTCCTCCGTTTTGCAGTTTGATTACGACGGCAAGCGGATTAACATTTTGGATACCCCAGGTCACGAAGACTTTTCGGAAGACACCTACCGGACGTTGATGGCGGTTGATTCTGTGGTCATGGTGGTCGATGCCGCCAAAGGAATCGAGCCCCAGACGAAGAAGCTTTTTGAGATTGTTTCCAAGCGGGGCATCCCCGTCTTTACCTTCTTTAACAAAATCGACCGGGATGCTCGGGCGCCCTTGGAATTGGTAGACGAGCTAGAGGAAACGCTTGGCATCCAAGCCATTCCGATGAACTGGCCGATTGGTTCTGGCCAGATTTTACAGGGCATCTATGATTTGAAAGCCGACGAACTCGTGCCCTTCAAGAATGCGACCGAAGAGCCAGGGGTACTGGCTGAAGGCATGGATGAAGTCGAACTGCTCAAAGATGCGGGCAATGACTTTGACGAAGAAGCGGTCGCACACGGTCGCTTGACCCCCGTCTTCTTTGGCTCAGCACTGGCTAATTTTGGCGTGACTGAGTTCCTGCAACAGTATTTGCAGTATGCACCTGGGCCAGCAGCCGTAGAGACGGTCGATGACCAAGTCATCGAACCAGACAATCCGCAGTTTTCCGGCTTCGTCTTTAAAATTCAAGCGAACATGGATCCTAGACACCGGGACCGGATTGCCTTTGTGCGGATTGTGTCGGGTGCTTTCGAACGGGGGATGGATGTGACCCTCGCCCGGACCGGCAAGAAATTACGTTTGGCCAATGTGACCCAGTTCATGGCGGAAGAACGGGAGAACGTTCAGGGGGCCGTCCCCGGCGATATTATCGGGGTCTACGATACGGGCAATTTCCAAATCGGGGACACCATTTATGCCGGTAAGAAAAAAATAACCTTCCCGGATTTGCCAACCTTTACGCCGGAGTATTTCAACAAGGTCATTGCCAAGGATGTCATGAAGCAGAAGTCCTACCACAAGGGGATTACCCAACTGGTACAAGAGGGGACCATCCAGCTTTACAAGTCCTGGAATGCCAATGAGTACATCCTAGGGGCAGTTGGAAACCTGCAGTTTGAAGTCTTCAAATTCCGGATGGAAAATGAATACAATGTGGCGATTCAATTTGAGCCGATTGGCTCCAAGGTGGCCCGCTGGGTGCCAGCTGATCAGGTGGATCCAAAGATGGCCTCTACGCGGAATCTTTTGGTCAAGGATCGCTACGACCGCCCGGTTTTTCTCTTCGAAAATCAATTCGCCTTAAATTGGTTTGCGGATAAGTACCCAGACGTAGAGCTCGAAGCAAAAATGTAAGTTGAAACAGCAGGCAACCCTGCTGTTTTTTTCATGGCGAAAGGTCGGCAATGGTATAATAAGTTGTCGCTCTGCGGAGTTGATAAAAAATTCGGGGTAGGAACTTGCGCGTTAAGTGCGCTGGAAACGGAATGTGGGCCAGCGACGAAACAGGAATGTGCGGTGCAAGTTTCGCATTCACCATTTTTCTTTTTTGGTGAACACTCCTTTAGGAGGTTCATACATGAACAAGCACAAATACTGGGCATTGCCCAAACTCACTGTCCCGCAACTGGGCCTACTGGCGGTGTTAATGGCCGCTTCGCTGGCCATCGGCCGACTCTCGATTACCGTCGGTACGTTGCGGATTTCCTTTGTCTTTTTGGTGACCGTTCTCATCGCCCGCTACTATGGGCCGGTATGGGGTTTGCTGATTGGCGTGTTACTAGACTTTGTTAAGGCAGTCCTGCTGTCTGGCACGGGGCTCTGGTCGCCGATTATGGCCGCAGGGGTGGGTCTCGCTGGCCTAATCTATGGCTGGGGCTATTATCAGGTCGCCCGGCCCAGTTGGCGCCGGGTACTGTTGGTGACGCTGTTGATCACCCTCGTGATTAACATGGTCATCAATACCTTTGCATTGATGGTCATGTTTTCCCAGGTAAAATCCTGGTCGGTCTTTCTGACCATGCTGGCAGGCCCCCGCTTGCTCAAGTCCCTTATCTTTTTTCCCATTCAAACCGTCTTAACTTACTGGTTATTAAATAGTCATTTCGTGCAGCGCATGGACCGTCAGGTCTGGCCACGATAAGAGAAAAGAGCAGCGCCCTTCAATTGAAGGGCGCTGCTCTTTTTCAAAATCTTACTGTTTGGGTAAATCTTTGTGGGTGGCGGCCATATTGCCGTGGACCAGGTGGCCGAAAATATGCTGATCAGACCAGGCGATGATGAAGCCCTGGCAGAAGAAGGCGAAGGCGGTGCCAATGTTCAAGGCAACGACTGAGCCAGACAGCAGCAGGCAAGTGATCGAAATCAAGATGGCGACAATAAAGTTGGAGATTTGAGCTTTCGGCGCGGACCCCTTGAAGTAGGAGAAACGAAGAATGTTGGTCAAATCATCGATGGGGTGCATGATGAAGTTGACCCGTTGGTAAATGGAAATACCGGCGCCAATAATCGACAGTGCAAGCAGGTCTGTTGGGATTTTCAGCCAAACGGGCCAAGTACCGACACCCAGAGCTAAGAACCAGGAATTGAAGAGGCCAGCCATAAAGGAGAAGGCGAGGCCAAAGGCGATGTTGCCGAAGTAGCGCTTCCAGATGAATTTTTTAGCAAAAAAGACATTGGCCGTGGCGACCAGTACGGTCGTAATGGCCAGGAAGAGGGCAATCGGGAGGCCGGTGACATGGGCCACGTTGGCGGCGCTAGCCGTCCAAGGGGCGGAACCTAAATTGGTAGCGATGGACAGGCCATTCCCGAGGGCGTCCATCGTCAAGGACAAAATAAAGTAAAAGGCAATTTGCCGAAGACTTAATTCAAAATAGCGACCATTCTCTTCAAACATGGGGCCTCCTTATGCTGGTGGGTATCTTAGGCATTATTTACGGGAAAGTTTGACAACCCCTTCCCAACGGGGCGTTTGGGGGAACATGTCGATTGGCTGAATCCAATCGACCCGGTAACTGTCCTGTAAGTCCCGTAAGTCACGGGCTAGGGTGGACGGATTACAGGAAATGTACACGAATTTTTCTGGCCGGGCTTTCACCAGGGCTTTTTTAAAGGCAGGATCTAAACCAGGTCGAGGGGGGTCGACGACGAGGGCAGTCGGCTGGAAGCCGGCTCTGGCCCACTTGGGGAAGACTGTTTCGGCTGCCCCAACTTCGTACTGGGCGTTGTGAATGTCGTTTTGGGCGGCGTTCCGCTTGGCATCTGCGACCGCCTCCGGAATAATTTCCATGCCGCGGACTTCTTGGACGGCAAAGGCCATCGTCAGGCCTAAGGTGCCAACGCCGGCGTAGGCATCCACCAGGCGGTCATCTGGTTTTGGGTCGAGCGCCGCGATGGCTGTTTCGTAGGTAGCCAACATCTGTTCATAGTTGAGTTGAAGAAAGGCCCGTGGGGAGAAGGAGAAGGTCAATCCCATGATTTCTTCATCCAGATAATCGGCTCCCCAAAGTTTTTTCGTTTCATTGCCCCAAACAGCACTGCTTTCGCCAGGATTAATGTTCTGGAAAATCCCGATCAAGGCCGGAATTTTTGCCCGTAACGCGGCCACGACCTGGTCAACGGCGGGAAAATCAGCTTGGTTGGTCACCAAAGTCAGCTGGCCTTGGCCGGCTTGATTGGCCCGGACAATAATGGTCTTAATCAGGCCAAACTTCTTCTTTTCATGGTAGAGCGACACGCCTTGGTCGACCAAGACATCCCGGACCCGGTTGGCAATGGCCATGGAGACCTGGTCCTGGGTGGCAATTTTTTTTAGATTGACCAGCTGATGGCTGCCCCGTTCGTACAGTCCCATGGCCACTGCCGAGCCTGCTTGGCGGATGGGGAAGGTTGCCTTGTTCCGATAGTGGAAGGGGCGGACCATGCCTAACGTGGGGCGAATGTCATACTTGCGATAGCCTTTGGGGGTGAATTTTTCGAGGGCTTGGCGAATCAGGTCATCCTTGAAGGCCAGTTGCGCTTCGTAATTGAGGTGGGCCAATTCAAAGCCCCCGACCTGGTCTGCCTTTTCTTCTTTGGGCTGGATGCGGTCCTCGCTTTTTTCCCGAATGGTGACGACTTTAGCAGTTAAGTACTTGGGGGTAATTTCGGTTACTTTGGCGGTCACAACTTCGCCGGGAAGTGCACCAGGAATGAAGACGATTTTCTTCTTAAAATAGCCAATCCCTTCACCGTTAATGCCGAGTCTTTTAATAGTGAGTGGAAATTTTTGTCCCACTTTGACGTCTTCAGCACCCTGCTTTTTTTGCGAGGGCGTGCGATGGTTATTGCGTTGCTGTTGTTTTTCGGCCATTATGCTTCTCCTGTTTCTGCCACCTTGATTTGGACTTGGTCGCTCTCTACCTTATTTTGATACAGCTGGTGAATATTTTGCATTAATAAGAGTAACCAGGAAATACCACTGGTTAAGACGATGATTTCAAAGGCTGTCAGGGATAGGTAGCGGATACCATAGAAAAGGGCGGCGGCCAGCGCCATCACGCCGGCACTGGCAGCTGAATAAATCCGAAATTCCTTGGTTGCCTGAGGCAGTAAGAAGTAAATTAAGAGCATGGGGAGGCCGGTGCCAATAATCAGCAGGTTGGCCACTGTATCGTGGGCTACGTGCAGCCAGCCTGGGTTATTGGGCACGGCCCCGATGGCAAAAAGGCAGGCCGCATCGTAGGTCAAAAAGATGCGCAATGCCCATAAGCGAAAACTCTTGGGTTGCTTGTGCTGGATGGGCACAAAGAGATAGTCAATCAGCGTAGCCCAGAGCAGGCCCGAGACCATCAACGTGGCATTAAAAGTCCAGAAGGCGTTGGCCTGGTTGGTGCCCAAAAAGGAAAAGTTATGCTGCCACCAGAGCAAAGAGGAGTTGGTGACCATGGCCACCAACACGCCCCCCACGATGGTAAAAATGAGCACCATCATAATAAAGGAGGGGGAAATGATGGTGGTTGCATAAATCATCAGGTAGTTAATCATGGCGATGAAGACAAAGAAGAGCATCGTCGCCGTTAGACGGTCAAAGGCTGCTTCTTGAAAAAGATAGCCGATGGCTGCAAAGAGCGCCGTGGTGGCAAAAGCCTGGATGACGGCAAAGGAGAGGAAGAGCGTGGGGGCTAATCTTTTTTGGACCTGTTTGCGCCCTGGGTTTTGTTCTTTTTTGATCTGTTGTAGGTGCAGCCGAATAAAAGAAAACATTCCGGTTAATTCGCCCAAGAGGATGACCGCTGTGGCAATCGACTTGTTGCCAGTTAGTTGAATATGACTATTGGGCTGCCAGAGGACGGCAAACATAAAGGCGATGGTGGCCAGGAGGGAGGGGACGAGGAAAGTCCGGATGGAAAAGTCCTGGCTAGTCCGTTGGCCCTGGTCTGGTTGCAGGTTAATCGTGCCTTTGTTGACCGTCAGGTGCACTGTTTGGTCGGCTTGTAAGGAGAGTTTTTGAACCACTTCCTCTGGTAGGTCAATGGAATAGCGCTTGGTCATCGCAACCTCTTTTTCTTCATTCGTCAGTATAAAAAAGCCCAACGCCCGCTTTACCAGGGAACGCTGGACCCGATTCCTCCTTATTTTAATAAAAAATCAAAAAAATAGATATATCACACTTGTGTTATATCAGATATCTGCTATAATAGAGTCATGAGGAGGCAAAGAACAATGAACATAGATAACGTATGGAAGGAGCCTGTCCAGGATGGTTCGCTTTAACATTAAAGCTTACCTTGCTGACCGCTCCTTGACGATTTACCAGGTGTCCAAACAATCTGGTTATGGTTATACCACTATCCACCGTTCTTTCAATAAGGAACAAAGTCAGGCCACGTCCTTGAATGTGCGCGACCTGGATGCCTTAGCCCGTGCGCAAGAAAAAGCCATGTGGCAAGTCTTAAAAGAACTGGAAGAGGGCTATAGCCGCTAGTTTCTTTGCTAGTAGGTTTCACTGCTGATAGCAGTCGGCCAACCTACCCTCAATTGATAAATTACTACTAATAGAAAGGTTGATCATTAATATGGCATACCAAAACGATCCTTTTAACAACAATTTCTCATCCGATATGGATAACATTTTTAATAACATGATGGGTAATCTCGGCGGCATGAATTCTGAAAACCGTCGTTACCTGATTAACGGCCGTGAAGTCACCCCCGAAGAGTTCGCCCAGTACCGGCAAACGGGCCAGTTGCCTGGCGGCAATGCTGGTCAGCAAGCAACTAGTAACGGCCGGACCAAGCAGATGAAGCCTGGCCAAGTCAAAGAAGACGGCCAGTTAGCTAAGTTAGGCCGGAACTTGACGGCCGAGGCCAAAGATGGTCTGCTAGACCCAGTCATTGGCCGGAACAAGGAAATTCAAGAAGCAGCCGAAATTCTCAGTCGGCGGACCAAGAACAACCCAGTGCTCGTTGGGGATGCTGGTGTTGGTAAGACGGCTGTTGTCGAAGGCTTAGCACAGGCCATCGTGGCAGGTGACGTGCCTGCCTCCATCAAAGACAAGCAGATTTATTCCATTGACATCTCTGCACTGGAAGCTGGTACCCAGTACCGGGGCGCTTTTGAAGAGAACGTCCAAAAGTTACTAGAAGAAGTCAAGCAAGCTGGTAACGTGGTCCTCTTCTTTGATGAAATTCACCAAATTCTCGGTGCCGGTTCCACTGGTGGCGAAGATGGTGGCAAGGGCTTGGCTGATATTTTGAAGCCAGCACTTTCCCGCGGTGAATTGTCCGTTATCGGTGCCACAACACAGGACGAGTACCGCAACACGATTTTGAAGAACGCAGCCTTGGCCCGCCGTTTCAACGAAGTGACGGTCAATGCCCCATCTGCTCAGGACACGTTGAAGATTTTGGAAGGTATCGCTCCTTTGTATGAAAAGCATCACGGCGTGGCCCTGCCAGAAGCTGTCTTGCAAGCAGCGGTGGATTACTCTGTTCAGTACATTCCACAACGGTCTTTGCCTGACAAGGCGATTGACTTAATTGATATGACGGCGGCCCACTTGTCCGCACAAAACAAGGCAACGGATAAGGTTGCCTTGGAAAAGCAACTGGCTGAGTTGAAGGACCAGCAGGAAGAGGCAGCAGCGAAGGAAGACTTCGAAAAGGCCTTGAACCTGAAAAATCAAATCAAGGATGTTCAAGAAAAGATCGACCAGGCAGTCGAGTCGGCCAAAGTGCAAGCGACGCCAAACGATGTGGCCGAAGCGGTTGAACGCTTGACGGGTATCCCGGTTGCCCAAATGGGCGCTTCCGACATCGAACGCCTGAAGAAGATTGACCAGCGGTTGGCTGGTAAGGTTATCGGCCAAGATGAAGCAGTTAATGCGGTGGCCCGGGCAATCCGGCGGAACCGTGCTGGCTTCGATGAAGGTAATCGGCCAATCGGTTCCTTCCTCTTCGTCGGTCCAACCGGTGTTGGTAAGACCGAATTGGCTAAGCAATTAGCGCAGGACCTCTTTGGTTCCAAGGAATCCATCATCCGTTTGGATATGTCCGAATACTCTGATTTGACCGCTGTTTCCAAGTTGATTGGGGCAACTGCCGGTTATGTCGGTTATGATGACAATCAGAACACTTTGACGGAAAAAGTTCGTCGCAACCCTTATTCCATCGTCCTGTTAGATGAAATCGAAAAGGCCAACCCACAAGTGCTGACGCTCTTGTTGCAGGTCCTCGACGATGGTCGTCTGACGGATGGCCAGGGGAACGTGGTCAACTTCAAGAACACGGTCGTCATTGCCACGTCGAACGCCGGCTTTGGTAACGGCGCCGAAGACGAAGACCAGGACTTGATGAAGCGCCTATCCAACTTCTTCCGCCCAGAGTTCTTGAACCGCTTTAACGGCGTGGTTGAATTCTCCGCCTTGAGCAAGGAAGACTTGAAGCAAATTGTCGACCTCATGCTGGCAGATGTTGATCGGACGTTGGCCAAGAAGGACTTAACGCTGTCCGTTTCCGATGAAGTCAAGGACCACTTGATTGAAGATGGCTACGATGAAGCGCTTGGTGCTCGGCCACTCCGGCGGGTCATTGAGCAGCAAATCCGTGACCAGGTCACTGATTTCTACTTGGACAACCCAGACCAGAAGGCTTTGCAGGCCAACATGGTGGACGGTCACGTTGTGATTTCCGCAAAAGACTAATGAAAATGCGCACCCTCGGGTGGGCTTTTTTATTTACCGGGAAAAATAACGTATACTAGATAAATAAAATGTTAAAGAATGAGGTAGCCCATGCGCTTACGTGGATTTGAAATTGTTGAAAAGTATCGAGACGAAGACTTGCAACTGCCAGCCCGATCGACGGCAGCGGCGGCAGGCTATGATTTTCGGGCGGCAACCGAAGTGACGGTTCCACCGTTACAAACGGCTGCCGGCCAGCAGCCAACCCTTGTGCCTACCGGCATGAAAGCCTACATGCAGGAGCAGGAGTACCTGCAGTTGGTGGCGCGGTCTTCGACGCCCAAGAAGAAAAAATTAGTGATGCCTAATGCTGTGGGTATTGTGGATGCCGACTACTATAACAATGCTGGTAATGAGGGCGAAATTTTCTTTCAGTTTTTGAACTTTAGTGAAGCCCCTGTCACCATTGCAAAGGGGGAGCGGATTGGTCAGGCGATCTTTCTGCCCTATCTCTTAGCGGATGGGGATGCTGCTGATAGCAAGACGGAACGGGCTGGTGGCTTTGGTTCCACGGGGCAGTCCTAATGGCGAAGGCAAAAACACAATTTATCTGTTCCAACTGTGGCTTTAACTCCGCCCGTTACTTGGGCCGTTGTCCCAATTGCGGGGAATGGGGCACCTTTGTCGAGGAGAAAATCCAACCGGATAACGCCAACCGGAAAGCCCGGGTGGGCATGGATGGCAAAAGTGCCAAGGTCGAAGCAATTAATAGCGTTTCGCTGGAAGAGACCCCGAAGGTGGCCACTGGCCTCCAGGAATTGAACCGGGTGCTTGGTGGGGGTGTTGTTGCCGGGACGTTGATTTTAATTGGCGGCGATCCTGGGATTGGTAAATCGACGCTGCTCCTACAAGTCTCGGGTCAGCTGTCCAAGCATGGGAAGGTCCTTTATGTCACCGGGGAAGAGTCGGCCTCGCAGGTTAAGATTCGAGCCGACCGGCTGCAAGTCGGTGGCGATGATTTCTACCTTTATCCGGAAACGGACATGGGGGCTATTAAAGAACAAGTGGCCCAGCTCAAACCCGACTACTTAATTATTGATTCCGTCCAAACGATGCAGGAGCCGGACTTGACCTCGCCCATTGGTTCTGTGGCGCAAATTCGGGAAGTCACGGCGGACCTCATGCAAATTGCCAAAACGAATAATATTTCCATCTTCATCGTGGGCCATGTTACCAAGGGAGGCGTCATTGCAGGGCCCAAGATTTTGGAGCACATGGTGGATACGGTCTTGTATTTTGAGGGTGATCAGCACTACCAGTACCGGATTTTGCGGGCGGTGAAAAATCGTTTCGGCGCTACCAATGAATTGGGTATTTTTGAAATGCGGGACCAGGGCCTGCACGAAGTAGCCAACCCCTCTGAAATTTTCCTAGAGGAACGTTTGTCGGGCGCGACCGGTTCGGCCATCGTGGCTGCGCTAGAAGGATCCCGGCCCATCCTGGTCGAACTACAGGCGCTGGTCACGCCTTCAGTCTTTGGCAATGCCCAGCGGACGGCGACGGGCCTGGATCGGAACCGAGTTTCCCTCATCATGGCCGTATTAGAAAAGCGGACGCAGCTGCTCCTCCAGAATCAGGATGCTTATTTGAAAGCGGCGGGTGGCGTCAAGCTAGATGAACCGGCCATTGACCTGGCGGTCGCGGTCGCCATCGCTTCTTCTTACCAAAACAAAGGCACGCGCCCAGACGATGTATTCATCGGTGAAATTGGCTTAACGGGTGAAATCCGTTCGGTGGCCGATTTGGCTAGCCGTTTGAAAGAGGCGGCCAAGTTAGGCTTTGCCCGGGCCATTGTTCCTAAAAATAATTTACAGGGCATGACCTTACCCAAGGGCCTCCGTGTCTTAGGGGTGGCCACCTTGAAGGAAGCGCTCGAATTGGCGCTTTCGGGCGACTAAGACGACAGCTGCGAGAAGACTGCAAGCAGGCTGGCTTTGTTGTATACTGGGAGAGAAAAATTTTTTAAATTGGATTGAATATAGGAGAGATTCTCACATGACTGATGATGTTCGCGTGCGCTATGCCCCTTCCCCAACGGGTTATTTGCACATTGGTAACGCTCGGACAGCGCTTTTTAACTGGCTCTACGCCCGCCATTACAATGGCACCTTTGTCATTCGGATTGAAGATACTGACTCGGCCCGCAATGTTGACAATGGGGAAGTTTCCCAGTTGGAAAACTTGGCTTGGTTAGGTTTGGATTGGGATGAATCCCCAGCCAACCCTGGTCAGTATGGCCCATATCGTCAGTCAGAGCGGGCAGCGCAAGGCATTTACCAGCCTTACATTGACGATCTCTTGGCCCGCGGCTTGGCTTACAAGTCTTACAAGACTTCCGAAGAATTAGCGGCAGAACGGGCAGCTCAAAAGGCAGCCAAGCAGGCGCCGCACTATGTCTACGAGTATGCGGGCATGACCGATGAAGAGCGGGAAGCCGACTACGCAAAGAAGGAAGCCCAGGGCTTGAAGCCGGTGGTTCGTTTGCGCGTGCCAGAAGACGAAGTTTATGCCTGGGATGACATCGTTAAGGGACCAATCAAGATTGGCGCCAAGGAAGTTGGTGGCGATTGGGTCATCCAAAAGGCTGACGGCATGCCTACCTATAACTTTGCCGTGGTGGTCGATGACCACTTGATGAAGATTTCGCACGTCCTTCGGGGGGATGACCACGTCTCGAATACGCCCAAGCAAATGATGGTCTATGATGCCCTAGGTTGGACGGCACCACAGTTCGGCCACATGGCCTTGATTATTAACGCAGCGACGGGGAAGAAGTTGTCAAAGCGGGATAACGACATCCTTCAGTTCGTAGAACAGTACCGTGAACTGGGTTACCAACCAGAAGCCATGGATAACTTCATCGGCTTGTTGGGCTGGTCACCAAAGGGAGAAGACGAGATCTTCTCGCTGGAGCAGTTCAAGGAAATGTTTGACGAAAAGCGCTTGACCAAGGCCAATGCCAAGTTCGATCAAAAGAAGTTGGAGTGGATTAATAACCAGTGGATCCGTAAGGATAAGGAACGCATCATGCCCCAGTTCATTGCTGAACTGGTAAAGGCAGGCTTAATCAGCCAGGAAGAAGCGGACCAAAAAGCCGATTGGTTGAAGGAAGTCATCGAAGTCGCCGGTGTGGATGGGCTGTCCTACACGCATCAAATTGTTGATTTGGTTCGGGAACCCTTCTTCCAGTTGGGCACCATCACAGACGAAATGGTCGACTACCTGACTTCTCCTAAAGGCCGACAGGTCTTTGCTGCTTGGGAAAAGGCTTACCAAGACTTACCGGACGATGCCGACGCGGCTACTTACATGGCGACGATTCGGGCTATCCAAAACGATCTGGAAATTAAGGGCCGGCCATTGTGGAACCCAATCCGCATTGCGACAACCCACCAGATTCAAGGGCCAAATCTGCCTGAAATGTTGGTCTTGTTGAACAAAGACGAAGTGCTCAAGACCATGGCCGCCGTCAAGGCCCAATACTTAACGGACGCGAACTAATCGCAGTCCTAGTCTGGAAGACGATCCGATTGGATCGTCTTTTTTGTTATAATTAAGAAAAACACGAAAAGGGACTGATGATGCTAACCCTCTACAATACATACAGCCAACAAAAAGAGCCTTTTGAACCAGCACAACCAGGGCAAATCACGATGTACCTCTGTGGGCCTACGGTCTATAACTACATTCATATCGGGAACGCCCGCTCAGCGGCGGCTTTTGATACTGCCCGCCGCTACTTCCAGTACCGGGGTTATCAAGTGCACTTTGTTTCTAACTTTACGGACTTAGGCGATAAAGTACTACAGCAGGCAGCCAAGGAAGAATTAACGGAAGCGGCATTAGCCGAAAAATATGCCCAAGCTTTCGCGGCAGACACGGCGAAACTCAATATTTTGCCTGCAGATGAACGGCCACGGGCCAGTTCCTACATGGCGCCGATGGTGACTTTTGTTGCGGCTTTGTTGGACCGGGGGATGGCCTACGAAGTCAATGGTAATGTCTATTTCAAAACCAAGGAATTTCCGGATTACGGCGGGTTGGCTCATCAAAATCTCGCAGCGCTAACAGAAAATGCTGCCGGTCGTTTGCAAAATCAGGAGCAGGATGAAAAGCGGGACGCCGCTGATTTTGCTTTGTGGAAAAAAGAAGAACGACCGGGTGTGCAGGCTTGGCCTTCCCCCTGGGGACCTGGGCGACCTGGCTGGCATTTGGAATGCTCGGTCATGATTGACGAGCTGTTCGGTCAAACCATCGATATCCATGCTGGTGGTGTCGACTTGACCTTCCCCCACCACACAAACGAACGGGCCCAGTCGGAGAGCCGCTATAATCGGCCCTTCGTGCGCTACTGGTTGCACAATGGTTTCGTGAACATCAATGATGAAAAAATGTCCAAGTCTTTGGATAACTTCGTCACGGTCCACGACTTATTAACAGCGGGGCAAGATCCGCTCGTGCTCCGTTATTTCTTGTCCAAAACGCATTACCGGCGGCCGCTTTCTTATAGTCAAGAACATTTGGACCAAGCAGGTCGGGAACTAGAGCGCTTACTGCGGACGGCCCGTTCCTTAGCTGCGGCCAAAGGAAATCAGGAAAGCGGTTCAGTAGCTTTCCAAGAACAGCTAGCGCTGTTGCAGCAGCGCTTTGAAGCGGCAATGGACGATGACTTAAACACAGAAAATGCACTAACGGTCCTTTTTGATTTAGCGACAATGGGTAACAAGTTGTTAGATAGTAGCGACTATGCCCAAGTGGATGTTCAAGCAGCCCGTTCTTTGTTAGAAGAATGGCTGGCCATTTTTGGTGTGGCGAACTGGCAAGAGGTAGCGCTCACCACAACGCAACAGGAACTGTTGGCAGAGCGTGCAACTGCTCGAGCAGCAAAAGATTATGTTCGGTCGGATGCAATCCGCGATCAGTTAGCAGAGGCGGGTATTTTAGTACGTGACACGGCAGAGGGACAAACGGTCGAGTATCTTTAAGAGTCTCAAGTCGGTAAAAAACGAACATTTCAATTGAAATAATTCTGAAATATAGCAAAACGCAATTTGTCTAAAAAGATGGCAAAAAAAGCTTGCCAAGGAAAGGGGAGGTTGGTATATTAGATATTGTTCTCAGCGAGGCAAGGATGCTTCGGCTGAGGGCGAAAAACTCAATCAAAAAAGTTGTTG
>JAQTHT010000012.1 GCA_029433265.1 Leuconostocaceae bacterium ESL0958
GAGCTACCCTGATAAGGAACAGTCAAGCTGTCTTCATGCAAGGTCTTGCCGTCGTTCTGGTCAATGTAGGTAACCTTGGCTTGCAAGTCCTTGACGTAATGGATTGGCGTGTCCTTACCCGGTTGCTTAGGGTCAATTGGATATTGGTCGCCTGGCTTGACCGGTTGGCCATTGCCATCCGTTGGTGTGTAAGCTGGAATATTTGGAATAACCGGGTTACCTGGTTGCGTTGGATCAGATGGATTGTTGGGATAAATGACGGGATTGTTTCCCGGTACATCGGGTACCAAGTGGCCCATCGGTTGGTAAGTGACCTTGACCGTTTCGTCTTGGTCATTCACACCAACCGTCTTGCCATCAACCTGATTCCGATCAGCATAGTAGCCATTCACGACGGGTGACTTGACCGTGCTGTAGCTGTTCTGGCCGTCCTTCGGCGTCCAATCAGAGTAAGTAACCTTACCCGTTACTTCGTCGACGGTTGCAGTGCGGTCATAGGTAACCGTCTCGGTTTTCGATGGCGCTACCTGCTTACCGTTGCCATCGACATAGTCGATGGTGCGCGTAATGGTCTTTTCCAGCGAGGACTTGTCCGTTCCATCTGGATACTTTGGTCCGTCTGGGTTGTTCGGATCGATTGGCTGGCCTGGTTGACCAGGATTGTTTGGATCAACCGTCTTGTCCTTGTGCTTCAGAACAACCTGGTAGTCAGACTGTTGGCCTTGCTTCTGGTAGTGCAAACCATCAGCTGGGAAGTTGTCCGATACCAGTTCGTAACCTTGCTTCTCAAGAGAAGCAATTTGGTTAGCGGTCTTGTAATCCGAGCTACCTTGATAAGGAACCGTCAATGCATCTTCATGCAAAGTTTTGCCATCATTTTGGTCGATGTAAGTAACTTTGGCCTGCAAGTCCTTGACATAGTGAATTGGCGTATCCTTACCTGGTTGCTTTGGATCAATTGGATATTGATCGCCTGGCTTGACCGGCTGACCGTTCCCATTCGTTGGTGTGTAGCCTGGGATGTTGGGGATTACTGGATTAGTTGGCTGCGTTGGATCCGTTGGGTTGTTGGGATAGATGACGGGATTGTTTCCCGGTACATCGGGCACCAAGTGGCCCATTGGAAGGTAAGTCACCTTAACCGTTTTATCCGAGTCGTTGGCGGCAACCGTTTCGGCTGCTACCGTAGCTTGGTCGGCATAGTAACCGTTAATAACGGGTGATTGCACAGCGCCGTATTGGTTATTTTGGCTCGTCCAAGCCTGGTCGCCTTGACTCAAGCTCAAATCAACTTGGCCATCCCCATTCGTATCGTAGCCCAGTGCCTGGCCTGTCGCCTTATCGATAATGACTGTTCGACCGTAGACTACCTGTTGCTGGACAGGTTGCGCCATCTGTGCACCATTTTGACCATTTACATAGTCAATGGTCCGCGTGATGGTCTTTTGTACAGCGCTTTGACCAGCTTCTGCCGGCCACTTAGGACCATTGGGATTATTCGGGTTAATCGGTTGACCAGGAGTTTGTGGGTTATCGGGATTAACTGGTGTTGTTGCGTGGTTATAACGAACCACCTGATGGTCATCCGCTGTTGTAACAGCCACCTGTTCTGCTGCCACGGTGGCACGGTCTGGTTGACCATAACCCTTTTGGGTCAAATCTGGTGAGGTGACAGCATCCCACTGGGGGTGATCACTTTGCCAAGCTTGGTCACCCTGTTCTGGGCTGTAATCAACCTGGCTACCACCGTCCTTGGAATAGCCTTCTACCCGACCAGTCGCCTTGTCAATGACCACCGTCCGACCGTAAATGACAGACTGCGTGACCGTTGGAGCGATTGACTGTTGACTCTTAGCATCCTGGTACTCAACAGTTCGTTGAATAGTCTTACGAACCGCATCTTGACCCGCTTCCGCCGGCCACTTGGGTCCGTTTGGATTATTTGGATCAATGGGTTGCCCTGGCGTTTGTGGATTATTTGGACCAACCGTCAAATCATTAAATTGAACAGGCTGGTAGTTCACAGCTGTGAAAGTTGGCGCCGTTGGTGCCGTTGGTGCAGCTGGATACTGCTCCTTAGTTGGTTCCGTAGGGGTCACTGGAATCCCTGGATCGTCAATCAGCGTCTTTGCCAAATCCCAGTAATCGTGTTCTGGGTAATCGACGAAATCCAACTTACGGGTCATAATGTGGGCAATGTCATATTTCCCATCAGCCTGCTGTACCGCTTCATAAGGATCGCTGGACAAGTCTTCATGAATCCAGCCGTCTGCAGCAGGCTGTGGACTCATGAAAGTATCATAGGTTTTGTTGTTATGGGCAATGTAAACACCCAAGTATGGTACTTGATTTTTAATGCGGTTGTAGACGTCTTGGCCACTAATCGTATTCAAAATCAGATCTTGCTGACCGCGGTCACTCGTACTTGGTGTCCAGTCAGCAGGCTTTTGCGCCGTCGGGGAACCGACATAGAAGGCATCGGCAAAGCCAGTTCCCTGCGCCTGTTCACTGGTATCAGCTACTGGATTGTACTTGAAAGCTCGGTTAGTGATAATGAACGTGCGCTTGTCATTATCCCAATGATAGGTGATATCATAATCAACCGTGCCGTGCCAGTAGTTTCCGAAAATCCAAGGACCACCCTTTACATCGAGGTTAAAGGTCTGCTTGGCATGGTGTTCACCAGCAGCATTAGCAATGGCCTGTTCACGGGCCGCTACTTGCTCGTTATAAGTTTGTTGGGCAGCAGCGTTGCGTGCATCAACCGCTTCCTTTTCCTGGTTGTACTTGGTCAAGTCAGACTGGTACTGTGCCTGTTGGTCGTTGTAGGCCTTCTTTTTGGCAATCTGATCTTGTAACTGTTGTTTGGTATTCGTCAAATCAGTCCGGATTTTTTCCGCATCAAAGGCAGAGGCTTCTTGGACTGGCTGTTCAGTCGCAGACAAGCCCAACTGCTGTGCTTCCTGGACTAATTGATGAATGTCAGTTTGCAAATTATTGATGTCAGTCCGAATGGCACTTTGGCTATCACTGCTTTGACTGTTGTCATCGCCAACTCGGTTAGACAAGACATTTTGACTATTCGTCGTCTTATTTTGGTTCTGGCTATCCTGAGTACTTTGACCAGACTGCGCCGTTTGCGTCGTTTGGTTCGTGCCAGTTGTTGCTGCTGTTTGCTGGCTGTTATTCTGGTTTTCACTCGTACTCTGTGCGTCAGTCGTCTTAGCAGCTGCTTGATCAGTCCTTGCAGTTTGCGTTGACGTCTGTTGACTAGTCGTAGCGGTCTTCTGATTTTGTGACTGATCCGTATTCTGGTCAGCATTGGCCCGTTGCATTGGCGCAATCAAGAAGAACGACGCGATCGTCGCTGTCACCCACAATTTGCCAGACTTATATAACTTTTTTCTAGCAATCTCTTGAGAATGATGTTGATTTAAATGCTTAAGCATCGAAAAAATCCTTTCCGGCTGTGTCATTTTTAAAGTTCATGCAAGCCCTAGATAAAAATAGCATTTAATATCTAGTGCCAACAGTGACAGTTTAAAAATTTTGTTTATTGCCGAGAAAGGATTTTATATTCCAAATTATGAAAATGTTGGTTGAAAAGAGCGCGTCCGAATAATGGTATCCAGCATCGGAAAGTCCCGCTTAGTGTTGAAGCGCCGGTCTTGCGAAGCATACCAGTCCGCAATACTAATCACTTCAAACACGAGCCAAACTAATCGATCGTCCTCTGTTAAATCATAGATAATGCGATAAATGTGTTTATTCAAATGAGCTCGGAATTCCAAGTCAGTAAACTGGAAAGTAATCAACCGTTTGCCAAAATGCGTCTTGATAAAGGCTTCAAAAGGATGATTGTGAAAATATTCCATGTTAAGGACAGTGAGATTTTCACTAACCACTTCAATTAAAAGCCTTTGCAGGACATCATACTTATCGTCGAACTGCTTATAAAAAGTAATCCGGCCAATTTGCGCCGCCTTACAAAGTTGCGTCACCGATAATTTTGAAAAAGGCACCGTGGCCAGTAGGTCCAAAGCAGTATCTAGAATCTTTTGCTGTGTGTTTGTTAATTTTTGTGGTGTTATCACTGAAAAATTTTCTCCCCTCACAAAGAGCTGTTTGGTATAAGTCAATATGATAACAGCATTCTAAGTAAATGCAATAAACAACTTTCTGCTAAATGTATACTATTCTGCTATAAATATCCGCTTATTTTTGTACTTTTTTACAATAAAAAAACCTAACCACTGAGAACAATGGTTAGGTCAAAAAGTATATTAAAAATTTACAATTCCATCTTGAAATCGTTTGGCGTATATAATTTCAAAACACGGGAGCAGAGATAATGAGCGATGATACCCCCAATAATCGGGATAACCACCCAAGCCATCAGGGCTGCTAATGGCGACAGGTAGTGGTCCATCACACTGGAGGCCACTGCCGAATCATGAATCATGGATTGCAAAGGTGATGCTAGACCAATGTAACCAAAACCAGCGGAAACTGGCGTGCCCTGCACATTAAAAATCGGTACCCCAATTGCGGCAATTGCAGCTGCTACCATAAAGGAAACCAAGGTGATCGGCTTTTTAAAGACAGCCGGCATCATGCCCTTCATGGCACCAAGGAAAATGGCAATCGTAGTGCCCTTCGAGTTTACCTGCCAGGAATTAATCAGCAAGACAATCGTCGTTGCAACAATACCGACCGCAGCGGCCCCGGAAGCCAGGCCGTGCAAGTTAATAGCCAACGCAATCCCAACTGTCGAAATCGGCGTAACAATGATGACCGCAAAGGCCATGGCAATCAAAATGGCCATGGGCAAGGGTGCTAACTTGGTAAAGGATTCAACCCCATCACCAATCCAAGTCGTCAACTGACCGACAGAAGGCGCAATCAATTTTCCAATTAGGCCGACACCGCCCCCCACAACAATGGGTGACAAAATAATAGCCACAGAACCGAAGCCAGCTAGGTAACGGTCAATCAACCAAACGGCTAATACGCCCAAACCGGCCACAATCATAGCGTTAATCACATCACCGGCACCAGCTGCCACGTACATCCGAGTCGGTGCCGTCAGTAATTTCCCTGTCAGAGGATGAGTGGTCCCAGCGGGCACCATAGCCCACTTGATAGAGTTCGACGCCGCCATCGTGGCAATGGCAATCACGCCCACATCCAGCGTCTTCATCTTAAAGTTAATGGCCACGGCCATACCAATCAAGAAGGGAATCAAAGAAGAGAAAAGGGTCAGAATCGCATAGAAATCTGCGCCCGTACTCGTTTTATCCAATCCGGTGAACTGCACCACATACTTCATGACGGCCATCGGCAAGACGCCAATCAAAATCCCGGTCGCAGAGCCCGACAATACTTTAAAGAAAAAATCCTTGATTTTTAGCGGTTGTTTACCTGAAAACAAAACATCTTGTGACATTTTTATCTTCCTTTCTGCTCAAAAGAAAACCCCAGGCAGTAGCTGGGGTTTCCCAAGAATGCATCAAATTAGAACTTAACAGCGATGGCAGGTGTTTCACCCTTAGCGAAGGAAACAGCTGCATCAAATGACTGGTGCACCATTTCATCAACAGCCTTCGTTGTGTAGAAGGCGATGTGTGGCGTAACCAAGACGTTGTCCCGTGCAATCAAATCAGCAATCTTTGGATCAGGGAATTCCTTGTTGGACCAGTCTTCGTTGAAGAGACCAACTTCGTGTTCATAAACATCCATGGCGAAGTCTGAAATCTTACCAGAGTTCAAACCATCAATCACAGCATCGATGTCCATCAAGTTTCCGCGGGAAACGTTGACGAGGACCACGCCATCCTTCATCTTCGCGATGGAATCCTTGTTGATCATGTGGTCGTTTTCAGGCACACCAGGCACATACAAGGAAATAGCATCCGCCTGTGCGTACAAGTCATCCAAAGAATCAACGTACAAGCCTTCTTCTTGCAATTCCTTGTTGGGGAACTTGTCATAAGCAATGACCTTAGCGCCAAAGCCCTTCAAGATGTTGATGGCCTTGCGACCAATGTTACCAGTACCGATAACCCCAACCGTTTGCATGCGCATTTCACGACCGATGGTTGGTGCCCAACGCAAATCATGCTTGGCAACCTTCTCGTCCATTGGCTTCGTGCGACGCAACAAGCGGGACAACTGAATCATGGAGTGCTCCGCAATGGCGTTTGGTGAGTAAACTGGCACATTGGAAATGTTCATGCCCAATGCCTTGGCAGCATCAAAATCAATGTTGTCCGTACCAACGTTACGCAAGGACATGTTCTTCACGCCAACCGCAACAAGTGCTTCCAACGTTTCCTTAGTGTAGTCCAATTGCTGGTAAACAACAGCTGAATCAGCCCCTTCTGCCATCTTAGCAGTTTCAGGCGTCAACAATTCAGCCGTGTAGGCAACCTCTACTTCTGGGTGCTTTTCTTCCCAATCCTTCAAAGCTGGCTTTTCATCTTCGCGGATTCCGTATGCAAATACTTTCATGTGTTCCTCCATTTATCATTACTAACTACATTATAACGTATCTAGGCCAGCGATGGGCACTTTACTTCTTCTTGACCCGCTTGATTGGTTCTTGACCAGCCTTTTCCATAATGCCGTCGATGAGCCCGTAGTCCAATGTTTCCTCGGCGGACATCCAGTAGTCCCGTTCCGTATCCTTGGCGATTTCTTCGATGTCCTTGCCAGAAGCATCCGCCAAAATCTTATTCAACTTATGCCGCGTCTTCGTCAATTGATCGGCAATAATAGCCATATCGGTCTGTTGCGTGCCACCAGCGGCACCACCCATTGGTTGGTGAATCAAATATTCCGCATTTGGCAACATGTAGCGATGACCCTTTTCACCAGAGGCCGCAATAATTGTCCCCATGGAAGCGGCCAAGCCCATCACAATCGTCGTGACTGGGGCCTTAATAAAGTTCATCGTGTCCGTAATCGACAAACCAGCCGTCACCGAACCGCCCGGTGAATTAATGTACATGGAAATTTCTTTATCCGGATCTTGGGCTTCCAAGAAGAGGAGTTGAGCGGCGATGGACGTTGCCATGCCATCCTCAACTGGTCCTTGGACCAAGATAATCCGGTCCTTCAGCAAGCGGGAAGGTAAGTCGTATGACTCCCGTCCGTTTGCTGTTTGTTCAATGACTCCTGGCCACATAACAGTACTCCTTTTAATCTTTTCTAGTATTCTATTATAACGCACTTTGGAATAAAACCAAAGAAGACCAGTCTATCTTTACAACTGGTCTAGGTCAATTTCATCCCCTGATTCGATTTTTTCAGCCAAAGCTTTTAATTTGCGCATCCGGTGGTTGGCCCCAGACTTAGAAATTTCCAAGTAAGCGCCAATCTCAGTTAATGAAACAGAGGGGTGGTCCAATCTGGTCTGCGCAAAGTCTGCCAGCTTGCCTGGTAGTAAATCTAAGTCGCCAATTTCTGCTTGAATTGTGAGAATCGCCTGCACCTGATTATTGGCTGCGTCGGCCACCTTTTGCATATTGGCATTGTCAGCATTGACCAGGCGGTTGGCTGAATTCCGCATATCCCGGACCAAACGCAGATCTTCAAAACGCAACATCATTTGCGTCGCCCCAATCACTTTCAACAGTTCCACAATTTTATCGGACCGCTTGAGATAGAGCACGTAACGGCCACCCCGGGCCACCATCTTAACCGGTAAATCAAAATTCATAATGAGTTGGGCAATTTGCTCCGCTAGTCCCTCGTGGCCCGTCGTAATTTCGAGATGATAGTTACTTTTTTCTGGTGCGTTGACAGAACCCGCAGCCAAAAAGGCGCCTCGCAAAAAGGCCTGCTGTTTTTCACTATTGTTAATCAGACGGATGGGGACGGTTTGATCAATCCCAAAGGGATCGACCCCTAAATCATCAAGTACAGCCGCCACCCCTTCGTGGAGGACAACGACTAAATTATTTTTAGCATTGATATTGGGCTGTTGTTGAACGGCCACCTCCACCTCTTGCTGGGGGTAACTTTGCCGGATTAACGTGAAAATGCGCCGAGCAATGGCCGGATTTTCTGTTTTAACCCGTAGCTCTTGAAAAGCCGTCCCTAAGGTAACAACCCCGTTCATTTGCAAAAGAGCGGCCAGTTCAGACTTAGCCGCTTCATCGGAAACAATTTTTCCGGTTAATTCTTTTTTAACTTCCGCTGCGTAGGACATGGGCTGCTCCCAACAAATCGTTCAACACATCTGCGACCTTCGCCCCATCGTGAAAGGCACCCGCATCCCGCAAGGCCAAAAAATCAGCAGATATTGGTTCGGCGCCCTGTGCACGAATGCCAGCCGGATCCTGTAAGACCTGCGTAGACAATTCGCCCCAGCGCTGGTAATCAACAAAGTCAGTGGGCACAGCCCGCTCATTCGTCAGCACATAATCAACAAAGGGGCCCCCGAGATGCTCGTTCAACACCTTTAAGTGTTCCGCATCAGTGTAGGCATCGGTTTCCCCTTTTTGGGTCATGATGTTGGCAATGTAAACTTGCTTGGCCTGACTTGCTTGCAAAGCCTGCCGCATCCCAGGCACCACAATATTCGGTAAGACGGACGTAAAGAGTGAACCTGGGCCATAGACAATCAAATCAGCTGCCGCAATGGCGGCCAACGCATCTGGATTGGCCTGTACGACATGATTGCTTTGATTAGGCAGCACCGACACGGCCGCCAAGGATTGATGGGCAGCTGTAATGGCAGCCTCCCCTGTCAAAAGCTCGCCCTGCTTCGTTTGTGCTTGTAGCACCAGCGCCTCTTTGGCTACTGGGAAAACTTGGCCTTTCGTCTTCAAATAAGTGGATAACTGGGCCACTGCCGTCGAGATATCCCCCGTTTTCTCAGTCAAAGCGGCAATTAAGAGATTGCCCACCGCGTGTTTAGCCAAAAACTGGTCCTGATCCTGGAAACGGTATTGAAAGAGGTCAATAATCGACTGATCCACTTGGGCCATGACAGCCAATAAGTTACGGATATCCCCAGGGGGCACAATCTGAACGGAATCGCGCAATAAACCTGAAGAGCCACCGTCATCGGCGACCGTCACAATGGCTGACAAAGCCAAGTCTTTTTTAATTAATGGCGCAACAATGACGGGCAGGCCAGAGCCTCCGCCAATCATCACAATTTTTTTTGTCATAAAACGGCCTTTCGCTTTCTAAACCCTATCCATTTTACCATGCTTTTTGAGATTGAGCGTGGTACAGCTTCGGGATTGGCCGACCGCTTAACAACCGAATTGACCATGCTCTTGAAAGGACCAGTACTGGTCTTTCGTCACGATAAAGGAATCCAACAAAGGCAAACGGAGTGCCTGTCCCAGTTGGTAGAGCTGCTGTGAAAAACGCCGATCCTGCTGCGAAGGATTGGGTCGGCCCGAGGGATGATTATGCGCAATCATCATTGCATAGGCATTGGCTTTTAATGCCCGTTGAAAAATTTCCCGGGGTGAAGCAGATACTTCTGTTAATGTGCCCACAAAGACCACTTCAAAACCGATCAAGTCTAACCGGCTGTTGACTAAGGCAAGTAGGAGTTGTTCCTGTTTGGAATCCCCAATCTGCCCTTGCAGGAAAGCTGCGAAATCAGTCGATCGCTGCGTGGACAAAAGGATGGGCCGGCTCATCTTTGAAAACCGGTAGCCCAGGGCCATTCCAATTAACAGCGCTTCGTTGGCAGGATTACCGGCAATAAAGTCGGCCCGTGTTTCTTCATCTAATTCTAAGAAGTCAAAGCGTTCGGGAAAGAAAAGCGCAAAGCGGCTTGCTGCCGCTTTTGCATCCAGCCCTAATACTTGATAAAAAGAAAAAACCTGATTATCGTTCATCTCAACCACCTCATAAGGCAGGATACGAACCATCAGGTTTCAATACTTATCTTAAGCTTCTCGTTTCAATGACTTCAAAATCAGATAGGACAACCAAACGGCTCCCACCATCATCAAGAGGGCCAAGCGGTAAGCCCATTCAATCCCTGTTAACGTAGCGCTCCCCATGTGCTGGGCACCCTGCTGGAAGACGGAAACAATCGCTGCTGCAATGGCAATCCCCACTGAGGCAGAATAGTTTTGCGTCGTCGCAAAGACGGAGTTACCAGCATTGTAATGGATGGGTTGCAAGTGGGAAATGGCATTGGTCATATTGCTACCAACCCAGAAACCACCGCCAATTTGCGTCAGAATAAAGCCGACAGTCATGGTCCAAACCTCGAAAGGCAGGACTAACATCCAAATGACCCCAACGGACAGGAAGACAATCCCAATCGTGTTGGGTAACTTGGCCCCATAGCGGTCGTAAAGGTTTCCTGACAAAATGGACATAAGGGCAAAGCAAACGGCCCCGGGAAAGAGGGAAAGACCAGCGACCAAGGCATCTTTGCCCAGCACCAACTGCAGGCCCATTGGGATGGCGTAGTTGTAAGTCAGGTTGTTCATTTGCACTAAGGTAGCTGCGATAACGGCCCGGCGGAACAATTTGTTGGAGAAAATTTCCGGCGTCAACAAAGGGTCCGTCGTCCGCTTGGCATAAAAGTAGTAACCAACAATCCCAGCAATCGTCAAAAGCGCAAAGAAGAGACTAACTGGATTCAAGAGTCCTTCCGTTGACAGCCGATCAATCGTCATCAACAAACCAATGAAAAAGGAAGATAGCAGGAGCCAACCAATCCAGTCAAGGGGCTTTTTCTTATCGACTTCATCAATTTGCATGATGGTAAACCAGCCCAAGATCAGCGCGAAAACCTGGATCGGTAGGACCACCCAGAAAATCATGTGCCAACCAAAGAGCGACGTTAACAGCCCACCGAAGGCAGGGCCTAAGGCCGGTGAAAAAGCAACAATCAGGGAAGCCAGGCCCACCATCGTCCCCCGGCGCTCTTCTGGTACTTGTTCAAAGACCACGTTGTTCATCAATGGCAGTCCAACCCCGGCGCCAATTCCCTGTAGGAAGCGACCAAAGAGAATCAAGCCGAACTGGTTAGCGGTCGCATCAATTAAAATACCAATCAGTGAAATGGCCCCAGCAACCATAAATTGCGTTCGATTAGTAAAACGGGCCTTTAGCCAGGGGGACAAAATGATGACCATCGCCGTCAGTAAAATCACCCCAGAAGTCAACCACTGTACAGTCGCAGAATTCACGTTCAAATCAGACATCAACTCTGGAAAAGAAACATTCAACGCCGTTTCCAACATAATATTGGTAAAGCCCAACAGGGCAATGGCTAGAATACTCAGAATTAAGCGTAGGCTTAACTTTTTTTGCATAATGCACTCCTTACTTCACTCACAAAATATAGCGAGCCGGCCAAGACCACGGTCTGATCTGGCGCTTGATCCGCCAAGGCCGCCTGAAAATCATCATACCAAGGTAGATCTGCCAAGCCGGCCAAGTCAGTTGGACCAAGCCCTGGCCGTTGATCTGGACCTGTAAAACGTACCAGTACCAAGGTAAAAGACGGATCCGCTATAATTTGTCGAAAAACCTTCTTTATATTTTTATCAGCTAGGGAAGCCAAAATCAAGGTAACAGGGCCATGGATGGCTGCTTTAATCGTCGTCAATAGCGCCGTTAACCCAGCCGCATTGTGGGCCCCATCCAGATAAATCCCAGGCTTTATTTGCTCAAAGCGGCCTGGAAAATGAGCGGCTGCCAAGCCGGCCTTGATGACGCTGTCAGAAACTGCAGGCCAGGCCGTCCGGAATGCCGCAACGGCCGTTGCCGTATTGGCCTGTTGATAGTGGCCTGGCAAACCGGCTGGGTAGCGCTGGAGATAGTCTTTTGCAGCAACCACCATCGCCCCTTTTTCCTGGGCCCGTTCCACAAGGATTCGCTCCGCTACAGCTGGCAAGTCAGGCCCGAGCACCAGCTGGCCACCGGCCTTGATAATGCCCGCCTTTTGCCGTGTAATGGCTGCTAAATCGCGGCCAAGAAGTGCCTGATGGTCGAGTGCAATCGACGTCACGACAGCAGTGCTAGGCCCGGGTAACACATTGGTAGAATCGTACAAACCGCCAATGCCCACCTCAATGATGGCCAGGTCTAAGTCTGCTCGAGCAAAGGCATCGTACATAGCCGCCGTTAATACTTCAAACTCAGCTGGACGAGTCGCCCCCGCACTAGTCCTTTCTACTTCTTGCACCGCCGCTTGCACCGCCGTTAAAGCAGCCAATAAGTCAGCTGCCGGTAATGGTTGACCGTCAATCTGAATGCGCTCGCGGAAATCAACCACATAGGGCGAAATAAAAAGGCCCGTTCGTAGTCCTGCTGCTTGCGCCATGGCGGCAATCATCGTCGCCGTTGATCCCTTCCCATTCGTACCTGTAATATGGATGACCTTGGGGAGCCGCCGTTCCGGCTGACCCAGCTGCTCAAGCAGCGCTTCCAAGGGCGCCAGGCTGTCTCTTTGCCCCCGTTTGGGCCGTTGATGTAGCCAGCGAATGGCTTGATCTAGTGCTGTTACGGCCATGATTCCTCCTCACACAAAAACGGGCGCACCCAATTGGGTGTGCCCGTTTTTGTCATCTATGACGATTATGACTTTTCACGGACAGTAAAGTCGCGCCGACCAGCACGGGGCTTGCCACCATTTTGCCGGCGACCAGCTTGATCGCGGTGGTCACTGTTGCTGCGACGGCGATCACCATTGCGGCCATCACGGCCAGCGGAACGGTTGCCATTACCGCGATAGTTGTTGCGACCCTTACCACGGTAGCCACCGCCACCATGGCCACGGCCACCACCCTTGCCCTTACGGCGAGGCAATGGTCGTTCACGGGACAATTGAACCGGTGCATTCTGCTTGTCCAAACCAGCAACGCTAGCCAGCAAGCCAGCAGCCAATTCTTCTGCAGAGAATTGCGCCGTTAAGGAAGCAACCTGGCTCTTCAAGTCCGCTGGATTCACATCCTGCATCGTGGCCACGGCTTCCTTCAAGGAAGCGTTAATCCGACCTAAGCGTGCTTCCTGCAAAGTGGCTGGCTGCATGGGCGTCATCCGCTTCTTGGTCAACTCTTCAATGGCCCGCAAGTAATCCATTTCATTTGGCGCAACCAAGGTAACCGAAGTACCGTGGGCACCAGCGCGACCCGTCCGACCAATCCGGTGGACGTAAGACTCAGGATCTTGCGGAATATCAAAGTTATAGACGTGGGAAACATCTTTCACATCCAACCCACGGGCAGCAACATCCGTTGCGACCAATAAGTTAATTTCATGAGATTTGAACTGAGCCAAAACCCGGGAACGCATTTGCTGGGTCAAATCGCCATGCAAACCGGCCGCCTTATAACCCCGGGCTTCTAACCCACGGGCCACTTCTTCGACACGGCGCTTCGTGCGACCAAAGACAATCCCCAAGGATGGGTTTTGAATATCGATTGTCCGAGTCAAAGCATCGAACTTCTCTTCGTGGCGAACCTTGATAAAGTATTGATCAACCAAGTCCGTCGTCAACTGCTTAGCCGCAATTTGTACGTGTTCTGGGTTCGTCATAAACTGAACCCCAATCCGCTTGATGCCGGCTGGCATCGTTGCGGAGAAGAGCAGTGTTTGCCGTTGATCAGGAACCGCTGCAATGATGGCTTCGATGTCATCCAAGAAGCCCATGTTCAACATTTCATCGGCTTCATCCAAGACCAAGGTGCGGACGTTCCCTAACTTAGCGGTTTTGCGATTAATGTGGTCTAACAAACGGCCAGGCGTACCGACTAAGATTTGTGGCTTTGACTTCAAACCGCGGATCTGCTGGCGGATATCCGCTCCGCCAAAGACCACCTGCACGTTGACATGCTTATCAGAGCCCAACTTTTTCAATTCGTCAGCCGTCTGAATCGCTAATTCACGCGTAGGTGAAATAATCACCGCTTGAATATTCTGGTCATCTAAATCAATTTTTTCCAAGATAGGCAAACCGAAAGCAGCCGTTTTACCGGTTCCCGTTTGGGCTTGGCCGATGACATCCCGGCCAGCCAACGTGAGCGGAATCGTCTTTTCCTGAATCGGCGTTGCTTCTTCGTAGCCATGGGCTTGGATAGACTGCAAAATTGCGTCAGATAATCCTAATTCACTAAATTTCAAAATTTTCTCCTTCTTGCGTGCCAAAAGCACGCCCAGACCAAAATGGTCAAAAAATACAAAACGCACCAATGGCACGTCAAAATGGCCAAGCAGTTTATAGTCTAGCTGGGCTGACTGTCTGTTTTGTGTTTCTCTGATTGCTTAGCCGCTGGCGCCAGCATCTGGTCATAGAGCTTGGTGGCCAACGGTTCAAAGCTATGGCCCCGGTAATATTGATTAGCCAGTAAAATCACCGCATTGTTCCCGTTTTCGCTGAGCACAACGGACGGTTCATAGCCAGAAAAGATGCCATGAGCGGTTAGTTTTTGCCCGTATTTATAAAAGCCGGCCGTGTAATGGGCTGGTAAATGTTGGGCCAGCAAGGTCTGTTCCTGCTTGACGATTTTACCATGCAGGAGCAGCCAGTAGAAGCGGTAGAGTTGACCGCTAGTGGCCGCATAGTTACCTGTACCAGTTTCTCGTTGATATTCGACTTGACTAACATCAACTGGTTGTTGCAAATCTTCCCGGTAACCCTTTGCAGCTTTGTTATCTTGATGAAAAGCTTCGTAGTCGTCAAAGTCAAGTTGATAGGGTTTCAACAGCTGGTCTTGCACTAACTGACGGTAACTTTTACCGCTTACCTGCATCAAAATCCCTGCCAGTAAGCGGTAATTGACCGGTTGGTAGGTCCAACCACTACCCTGACCTGGTTGATTTTCTAAGCTGGCATGGTCAGCGGAAAATTGAACATTATCTTGTTCTGATTCAAAGCTGCTGGGTTGCAGCGCTTGCTTTAAACCAGACGTCATGGTCAACAAGTCCCGCACGGTGATTTGGTTAGCCGCCGGTACGTTGGGATAAAACCGGTCTAGTCGGTCGTCATAGGACAGCTTCTTTGCTGCCACCTCCTGCGCCACTAGCACGGCTGTTAGTTCCTTGCCAACTGAGGCTAAATGAAAAACGGTCTGTGGTCCATTGTCCCACTCCTTGGCGGAATTAGCAAAGCCATAACCCTGGTGTAACACAATCTGGCCGTTTTTAACGAGCAAAGCTGTCCCATTAAAATGCGCCTCTTTTAACTGCTGGTCAATCTGACGGTAACGTTCACTGCCGGCAGTCACCGTTTTTTTCAAATTAGCCGGTTTTTGAGCAAGGAGAGCCGACTGTTCCCCCTGCCGGCGCGACTGTTTTCGGGCATGAAAATAGCCATAAAGCCCAATCAGCAGTAGCAGTAAACAGCCTAGTGTAGCAATCGTTAACAATAAACGGTGATGGGCACACCAGTAGCCCCGCTCCTTGGCAGGATAACGGGCCACCCGACTGGTCGCCTGCTCGAAAGTTGCTGTCTGCCTATTGCGCATGCGTCAGTTCCTCGACAACCCGTTCCAAATGAACGCCGTGACTGCCCTTTAACAGGACAACATCGGTGGGCAACAGCTTTCTTGCCAAATCATTGGTCAAGGTGGTCAACTGATCCACCGTGTAGCAATTCACTTTATCGTCACCAAGTGCCGCCCGCAAAGGGGCAGCCAGCTGTTCGCTCATCAACGGTCCTAACAAATACACCGCCTTGGGCTGGCCAGCTAGGATGTCTTCCAGTAAGCCAGCATGCAATGCTGGCCCCTGTTCGCCTAATTCCAACATATCGCCTAAGACGTAGATAGCGCCAGCCCCATAGCGGTTTTGAACCGTCTGTAACACTTCTTTCACCGCAGTGGGGTTGGCATTGTAGACATCAGAAATCAGATGCGCCCCTGATGGTTCTGCCGTTAAGTGCTCAGTCCGATTGGCGGTCAGCTGAAAGTGAGCTAGGGCCTGGGCAATCAGCAGCAGTGGGATTGCAAAGTATTGTCCGACCCGAATGGCCGCTTGTGCATTCCTAATATTATAGCGACCCAACAGCGGAATTGCAAACCGCTGGCCCTGATCGACAAAAAAGGTATCCTGCCCCTGCTCTTGATAGTCGTCAGGAGCCGGCCCAAAAGTCTGTACGGTCAGCGGCAGGGACCAAGCAGCTGTCAGCAGCGGCTCATTAGCCGGCAATAATAAGGTGGCAGCAGGGGCTAAGCCAGCCGTAATCTCTAGCTTGGCTTGGGCAATCTTCGCCCGCGTTTTGAAAAATTCAATATGGGCTTCCCCAATCATGGTAATGACCGCCAGGTCTGGCTGTACTAATTGCGACAGCGCAGTTAGCTGGCCAGGACGGTCCATGCCCAGTTCCAAGACCAAGACCTCGGTGTCTGCTGGCATACGCAAAATGGTCACGGGTAGGCCAATCTCATTATTAAAATTCGCTGGTGTTTTAAATGTCCGGAAGCGTGTGCTTAAGACAGCAGCAACCATGTCCTTGGTCGTCGTCTTGCCATTTGAACCAGTAATGGCCACGACCTTCGGCGCCACTCTTTTTAAATAAGCCTGGGCAACTTGCTGCATGGCTAATAATGAATCCGGTACTAGAACGGCTGGTGTGCCAGCTGGTAGGTCATGACCCGCAGTAGCCAGAACAGCCACTGCCCCCTTCGCCAAAGCTGCTGGAATAAAACGGTGGCCATCTTGCTGTCCAACCAAAGCCACAAACAAATCACCTGGTTGCACTTGCCTAGAATCAAAGGCAATCCCAGTCGCTGGCTGTGAGCTCTCGCCCAGCACCTGGCCGTTCGTGATGTTCGCAATGTCATGTAACGAATAGCGCATCTCTTTCCCTCTCCTTGCGGACGCTTTAGTGGTCCCGTTCTAAGACTGTAATTGTTTCAATATGGGCGGTCTGTGGGAACTGATCGACTGGCACAACGGGGCCCTTAATCCGGTAGCCCTTTGCTGTGAACAGTGCCACATCCCGCGCGGCCGTTTTCGGATTACAGGAAATGTAAACCAAGCGGTCAGGGCCCATGAGGACCGTTTGCGCAATTAGTTCGGCCGTTAAGCCCCGCCGGGGTGGGTCCACAAAGACAACATCCGGTCGCAGGCCTTCCGCCGCCCAAGCAACAAATTGAGCGGGCGCATCGGCGGCCCAATAGGTCGCATTTTCCAGTTGATTGGCTGCTACGTTTAAACGAGCATCCGCCACAGCGCCAGGTACCACTTCTACGCCCAGCACCTCTTTCACACGATCTGCTACCGTGATGCCGATGGTACCAATGCCAGCATAGGCATCGACCACAACATCTGTTTTTTTCAACTCAGCTAACTCAGCCGCTGTCTGGTAGAGCTTTTCCGTCATCGGCGGGTTGACTTGATAAAAAGAATTAGGCCCAATCAAGAAGTCCCGGCCGAGCAGCTGGTCGTGAATGGCTGATTGTCCATAGAGCGTACGATTGTCAGCGGAAAGCAGCACATAGTCTTTTTTGGGCGCATAATTAAAAATCAAAGATGTGATATCAGGCAAGGCCGCCACAATGTCGGCGACGACGGCATCCTCTTCTGGCAGGGCCGGCTCATTACTAACCAAAACCACCATTAATTCCTGTGAGTAATAGCCCCGGCGTACCATGACATAGCGGATGGCCCCCTGCCCCCTGTCTTGATCAAAGGCCGTGATGGCATGCTTCGCCAAAACGTCGCGTACTGTCACAATCACTTCATCCAAGCGGCGATCATTGACATAATAATCGGTCATCGGCACCAGTTCATGGCTGGTCCCCCGCTTATAAAAGCCAGATAGCAATTGTCCATCCTGCCACTTTAAAGGTACGACTGTTTTGTTCCGGTAGTAAGTGGGGGCATCGTCCATGGTGATTGGATCCGCCACCTGAACCGACAAGCCGGCTGCAGCAAAGAGCCGGGCCACTTCCTGCTTTTTGAAGGCCACCTGTTCCGGATAAGCCCAATTGACGAGCGGTGCTGTGCCCGCTGCGATCAACTCCGGCCGACCCTGGTCAACCCGACCGGCTGCCGGTTGTAACCAAGAGCGAATACGGCCATAGGCAGAATGTTTATCAACTTGAATAATTTCAATATCGACTTCTTCCCCGACCATGGCGTCTGCCAAGTAAATGGGATAATCTGCCGCTTCATTAACATAGGCTACGCCCATGGCCGATTGTAGCAAATGGTCAACCGTAACGACCAACCGCTCTCCTAATGTCACTGGCAACTTCGTCCGCGCCATAGCCCCTCCTAAAAAAGATCATCTGTAAAGAAAAAACGTCCACCGCAGTGGACGTTTTGGAACAGCAAACTTAGTTGTTCTTGAAACCAAAGTTAGCAAACTTCTTGTTGAACTTGTCAACCGCACCATCAGCCTGCGTAAACTTCTGCTTACCAGTATAGAATGGGTGGGAATCAGAAGTGATTTCCATACGGATTGCTGGATATTCTTGACCTTCAAAGTCAGTCGTATCCGTTGTTTCTGCAGTGGAAGCAGACAAGAACTTCTTACCGGTAGCGGCATCGATGAAGACAACGTCACGGTATTCTGGATGGATATCTTTTTTCATGAATAAATCTCCTTAGCGCCCTAGTAAAGATTACCAGAGTCAGTTATTTAACTTACATAGTTTACCATAGGCCAAGCCTGGGAACAAGGGATTAGGGCATTAAGTTAATTAAATTGACGCCTTCAATCGTGACGTCCACGCCTAGTCCGCTCAGCTTTTCATACAGGCGGTCGTAACCACGCAAAATATGGGAAGCATTACCAATGATGGTCTGTCCGTCCGCCATGACTGCTGCGATGATCAAGGCGGCACCAGCGCGGATTTCCGCGGCCTCGACATTCGTCCCCACCAAGCGGTCCGAATGGTTAATCTTAATTTCGCCAGGGTTTAGGGAAGAAATCTCCGCACCCATCCGTCGTAATTCAGCAACGTGGCGAATCCGTTGGGGATAAATCGTGTCCAAAATGGTACTTTCCCCCTCAGCAAGGAAGAGCAAAGGGGTAATCGGCTGCTGCAAGTCCGTCGCAAAGCCAGGGTAAGGCATCGTCTTAATGGCCACCGGCTGCAGGGGCTTGCTTGGGCCAACATAAATTTGGTCATCCCCAATTTTCAAATCAACGCCCATCTCTAAAAGCTTGGAAGTATACGATTCCAGGTGTTCCGGAATGACATTTTGAATCATCACCCCATCGCCAAAAGCGGCCGCCAGTGACATGTACGTACCCGCTTCAATGCGATCAGGAATCACCGTATGGGTGTTTTGCGCACGCAAAGAAGACACGCCCGTAATCCGGATGGTGTCGGTCCCGGCACCGCGCACGCTGGCCCCCATGTTATTGAGGAACGTGGCCATGTCGATGATTTCAGGCTCCTTGGCCACATTTTCGATGACCGTTTGGCCCTCAGCTTTGACGGCAGCCAACATGATGTTCATCGTTGCCCCCACCGAGACGGTGTCCAAGGCGATTCGAGCACCTCGCAAACCGTGGGCACTGGCATCAATGGTGATGACATCATCTTTTTCCGTAATGACTGCACCCAGGGCTTCAAAGCCCTTGATGTGCTGATCAATGGGCCGAGCCCCTAAGTTATCCCCACCCGGAAAAGTAACCGTAGCCCGGCCAAAGCGACCTAACAGAGCGCCCATAAAGTAGTAGGAAGCCCGCAGGGACTTAATGGCCGATGCGGGTAACTCAGACTCTTCAATTGTCGTTGGATCGATCGACAGGTTCCCCTGGTCGAAGTTCGAATGTACGTTCATCGCCGCCAACAAATACTGTAGGTTTTTCACATCCAAAATCTGCGGTACATTGTCAAAAGAGACCGGTGTATCAGCCAAAATCGCTGCTGGAATCAAGGCGACGGTAGAATTTTTGGCGCCGCCAATGGTTACTGAACCAGCAACTTTACGACCACCATTAATAATAATATTTGCCATAAGGGCGTATCCTAATCATTTTAATTTCAACAGATAAATTATAGCTTGTTTTTAGAGTGAAAACAAACAGCTATCGGATTTCAGCGTCAAAAGCAGCCGTCAAGGCCATGCAAATTTGATCAAAGTCAGCGGTTACTTCTGCCTCAACCAGCGTATCCGCCGGGTTTTGATAGGTTAACTGGTAAGCCAACGACTTCTTGTTTTCTGCTGTGCCCTGCCCCGTATACAAATCAAAGAAAGTGACTGCTTGCAGGTAAGGGCCACCCTCTGCCCAGATTTTTTCTGCCACCGTTTGTTCTGGCAATGCTGCATCAACCAGCACCGCCAAATCACGCGTAATCTTTGGATAACGAGTGACCGGCTGGTAGTGGTGGTCTCTTTTGGCCAAAGTCAGGATGCTTTCTAAGTCCAACTCAAAAGCAAAGACAGTTGGCAGCTTTTCCTTTGCGAGCAAGGCTGGGTGGACCTGGCCAACATAGCCAAGATAGGTGCCGCCTGCATAAATCGCCGCATTTTGACCGGGATGCATGGCAGCTGGACTTTGGCTGGCCTCGAAGGTCACGTCTGTGACGCCGATTTCAGCCAAATAAGTTTCGACCCGGCCCTTCATCGCAAAGAAATCCATTGGTCGATCTTTTTGACCAGCTTGCCAGGTGGATTCACTAATTTGACCAACGTAAATGCCCGCCAAATGTTCCCGTTCCTCTGGCTGCTGGTCTTGGTCCCGGGATAAGAAAACCCGGCCTTGTTCGTAGAGGGCAATGGTCGCAACAGACCGGGCCGCATTGTAAGCCACATCATCGAGCAGGCCAGAAAGCAAGTTTTGCCGAGCTGTGGTTTTATCCGAGGACATTGGGTAATCCAAGGTCACGACCGGTTGGGATCCCGCCAGATTGAACCGGACCGCCTTTTCCGGCGTAGTCAGGGCGTAGGAAATCGCTTGATTGAAGCCCAAGCTTTCCAAAAGGGCCCGACTGGCCCGAATTTTCTTCTGCCGGAGCGTCAAATCACCAGCTGTACTCTGCCCATCAATCAAAGCCGTCGGTAAATTGTCGTAACCGTAGAGGCGACCAACTTCCTCAATCAAATCAGCCGGAATGGCCAAGTCATTCCGCCGGCTAGGTACGTGCACCGTGAATTGTCCATCGGCCAAGTCATAAGGCAGCGCCAGGCGGTCGAAGAAAGTGGCGACCTCCTGGTCACTCAGAGCTGTGCCCAAAATTTGATTAATCCGCGCCGTCGTAATGGGAATAGTCCGTGCTAACGTCTGATCAAAGCCAGCGGTGACCTGCCCTGCCAGCACCTGTCCTGCCGTCAAGGAGGCCAAAAGCGCTGCTGCGTCATCTAAAGCAGGCTGGGTCATGCCCAAATCAATGCCCCGTTCAAAGCGGAAGGACGCTTCAGAAGAGAGGTTAAGTTGACGAGCCGCCTGCCGAACCTTGGTTGGCTGATACTGACCGGCAATCAATAGAACCCGCTTCGTTTCCTTGGTCACTGCCAACTGACTATCACTGGCTACACCGGCCAGGGCCACTACCTGATCCCCCGCCGCCAGGACCATGTCCTGCCCAGCCCGCAGTTCAATCTGCTCCTGCCCCTGAACCAACACTTCCTTTTCTCGGGCCAAGCGGACCGTCAATTCCTGACTAGCCAATTGGTCCAAGTCGTAAGCAGCAATGGGCTGGCCGCTTTTGATCATCTCGTAGTGGGCAGCATCCACCGCCCGGTTAACCGGCTGGTAACCAGCAGTCATCAACAATGCCTGCAACCAACGGGGCGATTCCCCAATCTGCTTTTGCTCGACCACTCTTGCAGCCAAACCCGTCGCCAAGCCATGCTCGATGGTCAACGAAATAACTTGGTCCGTCGCGGCTGCACTTTCCACCAGTGCTTGCTTTTGCCAATGCACCTTTCGTCCAGTCATTGCTGCCAGTTCGTAGGCCATTCCCCGAATGGACAACAAATCCGCCCGGTTTGGGGTCAAATCCGTGTCAACAATAGGATCCAAGAGGCCCAACGCCGCTAAGGCATCATCCCCTGGTTGTAGTTCATCCTGCTCGGCAAATACGTGGATGCCGGCAGCCAACTCATGGGGACAGACCTGATCAGGAACCCCGATTTCCTGCAAGGCCACCAACATGCCAGCGGAATCTACCCCGCGTAACTTGACCGCTGCCAGCGTCTGCAAGGACTGGCTCTCCTGATTGTAAATTTTTGCCCCAACACGGGCCAAAATGACCAACTGGCCAACGGCCACATTGGGCGCACCCGTGACGACCTGAATATCAGCCTGCCCATCATTGACCTGCACGATGTGCAAGTGATCAGAATCCGGATGGTCTTCAACCGTCTTCACCCGAACAACAACCAAGCCAGACTGCCCGTGAGCCCCATTGCCCACTGATTCCAGCTCGACACTCGTTTTTTCAACTTGGTTGGCTAAGTCTAGGACCGCCTGTTCCGTTAAGGGCAATGGTTCGTTTAAATACTGGTTGACCCATTTCAAATTAGTTTTCATTAGTTGCCTCGCTCGTTAAATTGATCTAAGAAACGCATGTCATTCAGGTAGAACTGACGGATATCTTCTACCCCGTATTTCAACATGGCAAAGCGGTCCGGGCCTAAGCCAAAGGCAAAGGCAGCATACTCTTCGGGATCGACGCCATCCATCTTCAACACGTTGGGATGGGTCATCCCCGCGCCCAACACTTCAATCCAGCGGATGTCTTCGGGCTTCGTATCTGCCGTCACTTCATCCCAGGACACGTCCACTTCAACGGAAGGTTCCGTAAAGGGAAAGTAAGAAGGTCGTAAGCGAATTTGGTGCTTCTCTCCAAAGAGCTCCTGCATGATCGACAGTAAGGTTCCCTTCAAGTCAGCCATCGTGATATTTTTACCGACCACGAGTCCTTCCACTTGGTGGAACTGGTGGGAGTGGGTGGCATCATCGGTATCCCGACGGTAAACCTTTCCCGGCGCAATCATTTTCAGCGGCCCCTTGGAAAAATCATGCTTTTCCAATACGCGGGACTGGACGGGAGACGTTTGCGTCCGCAATAAAATTTCAGGAGTCACATAAAAGGTATCCTGCATGTCCCGTGCCGGATGGTCCTTGGGCAGGTTTTCCCGCTCGAAATTATATTCATCCGTTTCAATTTCTGGCGAGTCGATTGGGTCATCAATGACCTGGTAGCCCAAACCCAAGAAATGACCCTCAATTTCATCCATAATTTGCTGTAAGACATGGCGGTTCCCCAGCCTTGGCTTAGCACCAGGCAGCGTTACATCGACCGTCTCAGCAGCTAACTGCTTTGCCAGTGCCTTTTCAGCCTGGGCCTGCTTTTGTTCTTCAATCAGGCCCTGAATCTCTTGACGAACCTGGTTCCCCACTTGACCAACTGTCTTTCGGTCGGCCGGGTCAACGTCTTTCATTGCCTTTAAGGCTGCCGTCACTTTTCCTTTTTTACCTAAATAAGCCACCCGGATCTGATCCAGGTTTTCCGCCCTTTTTTCCTTTAAATCAGCCCGCGCTTGCTTCGCTAAAGCCTGTAATTCTTCAATCAGCGTCATGTGCCGTCTCCTTTAATTGCAATCAAAAAGTCCCTTATTATCACCATGATAATAAGGGACGTCAGGGACTCTGCCGCGGTACCACCCAGATTCTAGCTGTTACTAGCGCTTCGTTGACCGGTATCGACGGCTTACGTTGACGGTTAAGTCAAACACTCGGGACTGAAATTCAAATGGTTACCAAACGGCCTCTCACTAACACCGCTCGCTGACTTGCTAACATCATTTTACTAGATCCTTCTACGTACTGCTAGTATAGCAGAATAGCCCTGTTTCGGCCAAGAAAAAAAGCTGGCCGAAGCCAGCTCCTGTTCTTTATTGTTGCTTGCGGTAAACGGCAAAAGTACCTGCCCCGAGTGCAAAGACGAGGCTACCAGCGGCCAAAGCGGCACTAGCATTGGCTTGCTGCCGGTCGGCCTGGTGCGCCGTATTAGGCAAAGCTCCTACCTGCTTGGCCGTGTTCGCACTACTGCTGGACTGCTGGTTGGCAGCACTAGCAGCCGGTGTAGTATTTTGACCCATTGCCTGCTGCATCTGCTGACTCGTTCCAGCGCTCGACTGGCCAGCATGCTGCTGATTCATCGCCATCCCGGACATGTTCTGATCGGTAGCAGCTGGTGCGGCGGCCAATTCATCATCCGTCACATACATGTGGTTCTTGACCTCTGGCTGACCGTTGGTTGGCTGGTAGTTAATGACATAGGCCGTGCCAGTCTGCATACCAGTAACCGTGGCCTTAGCGCCGTACATACCGGGCATGTGGTTCATCGTCAAGGTCACCTGATCCCCAATTTGATGGTCCTGCTTATCTGCCCAGTCATCCTTGGTAATCCACTTGTGGCCCGTTACTTTGGCACCACCATTACTTGGTTGGTAGTCCACCTGATAAAGCGTGGTCTGATAGGCAGCTACGACTTGACCACTGGCACCGTGCATGCCGGGCAAGTGAGTGGCTTCAACCGTCACATTCTGACCAGGCTTGAACTTGGGATTTTCTGCCTTCGGCAAGTTGGTTGGCATAGCCATGTGCATCTGGCTCATGTCCATACCGGACATGTTCATATCAGCCATATTGCTATCAGTATTTTGCTTGTTTTGATCAGCATTATTGCTGTTCGCCTGCTTGGACTGATTGTCCATGTTCATGCCAGCCATATTGCTGTCAGTATTTTGCTTGTTTTGATCAGCGTTATTGCTGTTCGCCTGCTTGGACTGATTGTCCATGTTCATACCAGCCATATTGCTGTCAGTATTTTGCTTGTTTTGATCAGCGTTATTGCTGTTCGCCTGCTTGGACTGATTGTCCATGTTCATACCAGCCATATTGCTGTCAGTATTTTGCTTGTTTTGATCAGCGTTATTGCTGTTCGTCTGAGTGGACTGGTTACTCATATTCATGCCAGCCATGTCATCCGCATGTGCGCGCGTGACACCGGTAGCAGTCAATAAACCGGCAGCTGCTAAAGCCGTCACAGCCATTTTGCTTCCGTAATTCATTCCTTGCATAAGCACTCCTTCTGTTTCCTTTTCTACGATGAAAAGTATCTCACGAAAAAAAGTATCAGTCAAATTATTCAAATAGACCAATACTAATCACTGACACTTAATTTACTTGTGAGTCAGCTGGTTGTCCGGCCAGAACCTTCAAAATTTCCTGACCAGCCATTGCAGCCAATCGTTCTTTCGCTTCCGCTGAGTCAGAACCAATGTGTGGCAAAACATAGGCGTTCTTCAACTTTAGCAACTCATTGTCCGGACTAATTGGCTCCTGTGTCACAACGTCTAGGCCAGCAGCTGCGATGTCATTTTCTTTCAGCGCTGTAATCAAGGCGCTTTCGTCTACGACCGTACCCCGACCAACGTTGACCAAGACTGCACTCTTTTTCATTTTCTTTAGTGCCGCGGCATCCACCAGGTGCTCCGTTGAGGCTGAGCCAGGCAAAGCCAGCACGACAAAGTCAGCTTCTTGATAAATCTCATCCAAAGAAGCCATCCGACCATTGGGTACTTCTTTGTCGTGCCGGGCATAGGCCAGCACATCAACATCAAAACCAGTTAATAATTCGGCAATGTTCCGACCGATATTGCCAAAGCCAAGGATGCCAACTGTCTTCTGAGACACCTGCATGCCAGGTCGCTTAGCCATAAAGGCCTTGGCAGCTGGGTCAAAAATACCTTCGCGACGGGTATTCATCAGACGGCCCGCCATCAACATCAACGTCACCGCCGTTTCCGCTACCGCCGTGGCATTGGCGCCGGGCGTGTTGGTGACCACAATGTGGCGATCCGTGGCCGCCTGCAAATCAACGCTGTCATAGCCAACCCCATGCCGGGCAATAATCTTGAGGTTGGGATAGCAGTCCATTTCGGCAGGGCCGATTGGATAAGTCAACACAATCATACCAACGACCGTGTCATCTTTTTGGAAATCCTTGGCGCTAGCCTGTGGGTTGGATTCAACCGTATAACCGGCAGCCTCCAAGGGTGCCAGTGCCTGACGATCAATCCCATCAAAAACTAAAATCTTTTGCATCATTCGTTCCTTTCTTTATTTCACTAATTGTTCAAATTGCTGCAACCGTTCCTCAAAGACCGCAAAAGCCTGGTCCAGGTAATCGGTCTGATTCATGTCGACGCCCGCCTGCTGAATGACGGCCATTGGACTGGCAGAAGAGCCCGCCTTGAGGTAGTTCTTATAACGGTCAGCATCGCCGGCCAAAATATGCTGTGCCAGCGTCGTGGCCGCCGCCTTTCCCGTTGCATACTGGTAAACGTAAAAGTTGTAGTAGAAATGGGGAATCCGTGCCCATTCATAAGCAATTTGTGGATCACGGGCCAAATCAGGGCCGTAGTAATGCGCATTCAAATCACCATAATAGGTGGCCATACTATCGGCGGTCAATGGCTGTCCTGCCGCATCTTGTTCATGAATCCAAGCTTCAAAGTCGGCAAACTGCGTCTGCCGGTAGACCGTCGCTTTAAAGCCGTCCAAATACTGATTGAGAAGATAGGCCTGAATAGCTGGGTCCAGATACTGCTGCAATAAGTAATCTGTTAGCAGTTCCTCATTGGTCGTCGACGCAATTTCTGCTAAGAAAATTGGGTAGTCCCCATAGTGGTAGGGCTGGTTGTGCCGGGTCAAATAGGAGTGCACGGTGTGGCCCATTTCATGGACCAGTGTGTAGACGTTATCCAGTGTATCCTGCCAGTTGAGCAAAATATATGGGTCCGTATCATAGGCCCCGCCTGAATAGGCGCCCGACCGCTTGCCCTTATTTTCAACCACATCAATCCAACGTTCGGCAAAGGCCTTCTTGACGATGGCTAAGTAGTCTTCCCCCAAGGGTGCCAAGGCCTTCAAAGCAATTTCTTGCGCCTTTTCGTATGTGACGGGTAAATCAGGCTCATCTACCAGGGACACGTATTGGTCATAAGAGTGGACTGCTGGCAGGTGCAACAATTCTTTGCGAAGACTGATATAGCGGTGCAAGAGCGGCAGATTCTTTTCCACGCTTTCTTGCAAACGGTCATAAACGGCCGTTGGAATCTCATTGCTCGTCACTGCTGCTTCCTTGGCAGATTGATAGTGGCGAACCTTGGCCAGGTAGTTATGCTTTTTAACTGTAGCCGACAGGGTCGAAGCAAAGGTGTTTTGGAAAGCCATGTAGGCATCGTACAGTGCTTCGAAAGCGGATTGGCGAATGGCTGGCTTCGTGGAACGCAGCATGATGCTATAAAGGCCATTGGTCAATTCCTGAACCTGGCCGTCTTCATCGACAATATCGCCAAAATCTAAGTCGGCATTATCCAAAACGGAAAAAGTCTGTTCTGCTGAAGACAATACCGTACTAGCACCGGCTAACAGCGCTTCTTCGGCTGCAGGAAGCGTGTGCGGCTTTTGCTGCAACAGCACCGCAAAGAAATGGGCGTAGGGCTTAAGACCGTCCGTGGCCAGGTAGGCCTGCAAACGGTCCTCATCCATGGCCAGCACTTCTGGCTGGAAAAAGGCCAGCTGCTCGTTTAGCTGCGCCATCAAATCCTGGACACGGGCATTTAAGCCAGCGTAATAGTTATTACTGGTATCCTGGTCAAAGCGTTGATGACTGTAAACAAATAACTTTTCCCAGTCCCGTTCAATGCTTAATTCGGTCTCCAAAGCAGCTAACAAAGTCTCCGCCGAATCAGCCAGGTGGCCCTGGTACTGTTGCATCGCTGGTAGGCGGTCCTGCAACGCAGCAAAAGCTGCTTCAAAAGCCTGATCATCCTTAAAAATCTTTTCGAGATCCCAAGTTAAGGCCTGTGGTACTTCTTCTCTGGTAATTTGTCCCATAATGGTTATCTCAGCGGTACAGCCGCCACTCCTTTTCATTTTTTTATCATTTTAACACAAGCCAAAGCGGTCCACATGACCAGGTCAGCGCAAACGATAGATTTTCTCTGACTGCAGTACACAGAGGCCGGCCTGAACCGCCGATTGGTACAAAGTAAATTGCGCCTGTTTTTGCAGCGGATAAGTCGGTCGCCAATAGCGGGCTAAGCGCTGCTCCCAGTGGGACAAAGGCTGGCCCAGACCAAGTGGCTGCTGTTGCAAGCGCAGATAAAAAACCAGACGGACCTGCCAGTTCGGCACTAATAGGCCAAAAGCGGTCCCTTGCAGGCACCATGCCGGCAGCTGGTCTAAACGCCAACCCCGCTCATAGAGGTAGCCAATGACCTTTGGATCAACCCGACGTTGCTGCATGAGCTGTCTAATTTTTAAACGTGCCCGTATTTGTTGCCCCGCCGTTACTGTGGCCAGGCCCAAATTGGGCTGTCCTGGCTGAAAAACCGCGGCCAACTGGTGCCAACCAGCCCGTTGTCGGCAGTGATATTTTTGAAAATCAGCCTGGGTAAAATTATCTTGACAGAGAAAACGGTCCGTTGCCGGCAAGAAAGAGAACAATCGACCCTGGGCATCTAAGAAGCGACAAATCAAAGCCGCTTGTAAACGGCGCCCACAGTAAGCCGGACCTAAAATCCAGCAAACGGCATAACCCAAGCGGGCGTAACCCGCATTTCGTGCCGCCAAGCGCTCACTGGACAAAGGCGAGCACTGGTATTCAATGGCCCACTTTTGATCAGACACGGTGACGACCAAGTCAGGTCGCTGCTGAATGGCTGCCAAATAAGGTTCCACTTGGACGGGTCCAAAGACCGCCAGCTCTTTAGCGAGTCGCATTTTTCCTGCTAAATGGTCGGCACTTTCCCCTTCGGCTAGACTTTGACAACCCGCCTTTTTAAGATGGGCAAAGTGAGCCACCAGCTGCGGGCCCCGCCGTAACTGCACCTGCCGTCGGCAGCCGGGGCAATAATAAGTCCGGCCTTTTCTAGCCAGGTTTGCCGGCCAATAGTCCTTTTTTTCGTCTACCGCAATTAACATCAAAAAACACCCCGTTCATCCAACGAACGGGGTGTTACTTATAATCATGATGATTAACGTAGACGCTTCTTTAGCCAATTAGAAAGCCAAGTCAAGAGCGTGATGATGATGAGGTAGATCACCGCAATGATTGCCCAAACTCGGAAACCTTGTGAGTTACGGGCCACAATCAGCGTTCCTGTCTGAGTCAATTCCAGCAGCCCGATAGCAGAGAGAATCGACGTATCCTTGAGCGTGATAATGAACTGGTTAACAAAGGATGGCACCATAATCTTGAGCCCTTGTGGAATCACGACCTTACGTAAGGACTGACCCCGGCTCAACCCAAGGGAACGGGCCGCTTCCATCTGCCCTGCATCAACCGCCTCAAAACCACCACGGACAAATGCCCCGGTGTAGGCCCCTTCGTTTAGAATCAACGTAAGCAGACCAGCTGTTGTAGCAGGAATCTTCGTGCCGATGGCACCAGGTAGGCCAATGTAAATAAAGAAGGCCAAGACCATCAGTGGCAAGCCACGGAAAATATAAATGATTGTCGTCGATAGACCTCGAATCCAGAGCTTTTGGGAAATGCCCATGACCCCAAGGAGCAAGCCCCAAAGCGAAGCGAGCACAATGGCCAGCACGGTCAGGTACAGCGTTTCAACCATCCCATCCCAGAAGGCCTGCTTGTTGGTCTTCAAAATGCCCCAAACAGAGTTGTTATCCGCCCTCGATCCGACAAAGTCTTCCTGTTTGGAATTCAAATACTTATCGACAATCTTTTGATAAGTACCATCTGCCTTAATTTCCTTCAAACCCTTGTTAAAGGCAGCCAGGAGGGCGGCATTCTTCCCCTTTTGGACGAAGAAGCCACAGCCTCCGGCGTTCCCTAGGTTATTAGGGTTCTTGATTTCCAGTTGCCGACCGTTCTTAATCGCATACTGGATGACGGGCATATCTTCAAAGGTCGCTGCGGAGTTCCCATTTTCAACATCGCTGTACATGGTATCCGTGTCCTTGAAGGTCTTAATCTTAAAACCGTACTTTGCTTGAAGGGACTGGCCGTAATTGGCGGCCGCCGTTCCTGTCTTCAAGGCCACGGTCTTGCCGCGCAGGTCATCCAGTGACTTAATTTTCGACCCCTTCTTGGTAATCCAAGCCACGCCAGTTTGATAATAAGGGTCTGACACATCGTAGACCGGACCGTTCTTTCGTTCATCAGTAATGGCCATGCCGGCAATAATACCATCGGCCTGACCGTTGGCGACCATCTGAGCAGCAGAAGAAAAATCCATTGGCTTCAACGTATAGGTGAAGCCTTCCCGCTTAGCGATTTCTTTGAGGATATCTAGGTCAATCCCAACGTACTGATTATTCTTATTCTGAAAATCAAAGGGTGCATAGGTGGCATCCGTCGAAATCACGTAGTTGGGTTTATCTGCGCTGGCGCTGGCCCCGCCGACCGCCATCAAAAAGAGGGCAGTGACGGCGGTTAGCAGCGTCATCAATTTTTTCTTGACCATTTTCTTTCCTTTCAAAACCGCCTTTATGCTTCCATCACCTTGGATAAGAAGGACTGCAAGCGGGCGTTCTTTGGTGCGTTAAAAATTTGTTCTGGACTACCAGATTCTTGGATTTTACCGGATTCAAAGAAGACCACCCGGTCGGCGACCTGCTTGGCAAAGCCCATTTCGTGGGTCACGATAATCATCGTCATCCCAGACTGGGCCAAATTCTTCATGACGTCCAAGACATCCCCAACCACTTCGGGGTCCAAAGCAGAAGTTGGCTCATCGAAGAGCATGACGTCAGGATTCATCGCCAGTGCGCGCGCAATGGCGATTCGCTGCTTCTGCCCACCGGACAAAGAATTAACAGAAACGTCAGCCTTATCAGGCAAACCAACCATTTCTAGTAGTTCATGGGCCTTTTTCTTGGCCTCTTCCTTACTCATCTTGCCCAACTGAACGGGGGCCAGGGTAATGTTTTCCAGAACCGTGTAGTTATTAAAGAGATTAAAGTTCTGGAAGACCATGCCGATATTCTCCCGGACCTTATTAATATCCGTTTTGGGATCAGAAATATCGTACTTATCCACCTGGATAACACCAGAATCTGGCTTTTCCAACTGGTTTAACATCCGCAAAAACGTTGATTTTCCAGAACCAGAAGGGCCGATCATGACGACCACTTCGTTCTGGTTCACGTCTAAGGAAATATCCCGCAAAACGTGGTTATCTCCATACGATTTGTTGACTTTGTCAACGTGTACTTTTACTTGCTTTTCTTCACTCATGCACGTGTCCTTTTTTCAACCCAGTTGCTAAGCAACGTTAACAACGTAATTACTACCAAGTATATCACAGCAATAATTGCCCACACTCGGAAACCTTGTGAATTTCTCGTGACAATCAACGTCCCCGTCTGTGTCAATTCCAAAATACCAATTGCCGAAAGCAAGGATGTATCCTTGAGCGTAATGATAAATTGATTGATAAACGAAGGCACCATCAATTTCAGTCCTTGCGGAATAATCACCCGTCGAAGTGCCTGGCCGTGTGACAGCCCCAGGGAACGGGCCGCTTCCATTTGCCCACTATCGACCGCAGCAAAACCACCCCGAACAAAGGCGCCCGTGTATGCGCCTTCATTTAAGACCAAGGTCAGCACACCGGCCACAAAGGCAGGAATTTTCACGTCCAAGACAGACGGCAAACCGATGTAAATGAAGAAGGCCAGCACCAGCATGGGCATGCCCCGGAAGAAATAGATGATGGTCGTGGACAGTCCTCGGAAAAAGGGATGGCGCATAACACCCAGTACACCAAGTACTAAGCCAAAGAGAGAGGCCAGCACAATCCCAACCACGGTCAGGTAGAGTGTCTGGAGCAAGCCATCCAGGAAGGCCTGGCGGTTCGACTTCAAAATGCCCCAAACAGAAGTGTTATTGCTTTTGTCCCCAACAAAAGTAGATTGCTTGGCATTTAAATATTTCGCAATAATTTTATCATAAGTACCGTCTGCTTTGATGGCTGCTAAGCCTCGATTGAAGGCAGCGATTAGGGCCGGATTAGCCCCCTTCTTCACGGCAAAGCCATTGTCGCCCGCTTCGAAGGGGTCTTTTTGATTGACAATACTTAACTTCAAGCCATTTTTAATGGCGTATTGAATGACCGGCATGTCTCCAAAAGTGGCGACGGAATTGCCGTTGATTACATCCCGATACACCGTATCTGAATCAGAGAAGTACTTAATGTTAAAACCGTACTGGTTCCGAATTGACTCCGCATACTCGGCCCCAGAAGTCCCAGTTTTTAAGGCTACCGTCTTACCCTTCAGCTGTTCTAAAGAGTGAATCCGGCTGCCACTGGCCGTGGCCCAAGCGATGCCCGTTTGATAGTAGGGATCCGCAAAATCAAAGACTTGCTTCCGCTCATCGGTAATCGTCATCCCGGCAATGACACCATCTGCTTGACCAGATGAAACGGACTGTGTCGCTGCATTAAAGGTCATGGGCTTCATCGTGTAAGTGAAGCCTTCTTTTTTTGCAATGGCTGCTAACAAATCTTGATCAATCCCAACGTAGTCGCCATGTTTATCTTGAAAGTCATAAGGCGCATAGGTGGCATCAGAAGCAATCACGTAGTGTTTGTCCGCAGCTGCTGCCGACGGCTTTGGTAAGCAGAGCAGGACCAGCGCAACCAGGGCGGGCAGTGCCCAAATTAGCTTTATTTTCCTCATATCAACCTCTTTCCAAATTTTAATTTAGTTTAACAAAGGGCTGATATGATGGATGAATTCATGTTACCTTTTCTAACAATGGCTGTCTAGGCCAACCTGTCCTATTTGCTATAATAAAAGCTATGACAAACTGGATTACGCACACAATCGAACCCTGGATGCCCGCCGGTGCCCTCAAAGCGAAAGCTGACTTAGCCGACATTGCGGTTAGCGTTGGTTGGCAAGAACTAGCCTTAGCCCGCTACAATGATCAGCGTTTTGAAGACAGCGTTCGAGCGGCCAAAATTGAAGAATGGCTGGCACCGGTCCAAGCTGGTGATATTGTCCTGCATCAGTTTCCTACCTACATGTCCGGCACTTTTGAACTGGCCTTTGCCCAGGCTGTGCAAGCCAAGCAGGCCCGCTTTGCCTTGCTCACTCATGACTTTGAACCCCTGCGCGTTCAGCGGACGGACCCCTTTGAATGGCAACTAGCAGCCAATGCTGATTTATTGATAGGCCACTCACCAGCCATGGCAAGGGCTTTTCAAACAGCTGGTGTCGAGACGCCGACCGTCACGATGACCCTTTTTGACTACTTAGGACCGATACCAACCCAAAGCCCGGCTTTCCGCCCGGTTGTCAACTATGCGGGCACTTGGCAAAAGGCCCCCTGGCTGCAAAGCTATCAAGGGCCACCACTGGCCTTATTCGGTAATCGGCCAAAAAAATGGCGGGACGTTGCACTGCCCGCTACTGTTCACTGGCAGGGCGCTTTTGACCCACTTGCAATTACGAACGCTTTCCAGGCCGGCTACGGCTTGGTCTGGGATGCCGACTTTGATCAGCGCTACTATCAATCCTATACCAAGGTCAATGCGCCCCATAAAGCTTCCCTCTACCTCAAAGCCGGCCTGCCCCTCATCGTTTGGTCCCAGTCGGCCTTAGCAGCACTCGTTCAGCAAGAACAGTTGGGTCTGGTCATTAACAGCTTGGCCGACTTGCCAGAAGCAGTGCAAGCCGTGAACGAGACGAATTACCAATCTTTCCAAGCAAATGCCCAAGCTTTTCAGAAGAAAATCAGTCAGGGTGCTTACACCAAGGCCATGCTGGCAGCTGTTCAAGCCGCCTTTGCCCACTAATTCAATGCACAAAAAAAGCCGAGTACCAATCAGGTACTCGGCTTTTTTCATTGACCGCAATTAGGCGCCAAAAATCTTAGCTACCTGGCCCTGAATCTTACTAAGATAAAGGGCTTGGTCCTCTTCGGACTGCTCAAATTTCGCATTGTCAACCGCCTGCGGTGACAAGGTCAAGGAAGCAGCCATCAGGGCAGTTGCCTGGGCATAGTCTTGATAAGCCTTGACCAAAATCTTCTGGACACCCAAGTAGCACACTGGCGTCGACAAGCTGGCTAAACGGGCTGCCAAGGACTGGTAATTGGCCACTGCGTCATCAAATTCTGCCTTGATTTCAGCAAAATCAGCGCTAGCCATATCGCCAACTGCTTGCGCCTGCTTCGCTTCATCAATCTTAACGAAGAAAGGCGAAGCCTGATCCGCCGTATTTTGCGTTTCCTGTAGAATGTCCTGCAGCGTTTGTAAGTAAAACGCCGTTTGCTTGGGGTTAAATTTTGCCACGGTCTTTATCCTTTTTTAAATACTACTCGTTGGATCCATTTTACCAGTTCCACAATGAAAATGATAGAAAGGGCTGCTAGGGCCACGATGGTCCATTGGTAAGCGTCCAAATGAGTTACGTGGAAGACTGGATTCAGTGGCTCGATGAAGACCACGGCGGCCATTGCCAATAAGGAGAAGAGCAATGCACCGTTGAAGTAGAGATTACTGAAGGAAGCCTTATTAAAGACGGAACCATAAACAGACTTGACGTTAAAGGCATTTACCAACTGCATCAAGCCCAGCGTCATGAAGGCCATCGTCAAGGCATCCCCGTGGGCCAAATCTGCTGCCTGGTGTTCAGGGAAGGCTAAGGCTAATCCATAAACCGTTAAGACAATGACGGCCTGTAAGATACCTTGCCAGATAACGGCCGGTCCAACACCAGCGGATAGGAAGCTGGCAGACTTGCCTCTTGGTGCCGCTTTCATAATGCCAGGTTGGTCCTTTTCAACCCCCAAGGCCAAGGCTGGCAAAGTATCAGTGACCAAATTAATCCACAAAATCATCACAGGGGCCAAGACCTCCCAGCCTAGCAAAGTCATCATGAAGATGGCGATGACTTCCGCCAAGTTGGAAGCCAGCAAGTACTGCAAGGCCTTTTGGATGTTCTGGAAGACTTTGCGGCCGGCCCGGACAGCCGTCACGATGGTGGCGAAGTTATCATCCGACAGCACCATGTCGGCTGCTTCCTTGGAGACTTCGGTCCCGGTGATTCCCATGGCAACCCCGATGTCCGCCTTCTTCAAGGCCGGCGCATCGTTAACACCGTCCCCGGTCATGGCCACAATCTTGTTCTGTGCCTGCCAGGCCTGCACAATCCGGACCTTATGGGCAGGGGCAACGCGGGCATAGACACTGGTCTTTTGCACGGCCACCTGTAATTCTTCATCACTCAGGCCATCCAATGCCTGCCCCGTTAGAACTTGCTGCTTCTCCTGCGCATCGTCGCTTAAGATACCTAAACGCTTGGCGATGGCAGCCGCAGTCTGGGGGTGATCTCCCGTAATCATGATTGGCTTAATACCAGCTTCTTTGGCTTGCGCCACTGCATCCCGTACTTCGGGCCGCTCTGGATCAATCATGGCCACTAATCCCGCCAAGACCAGTTCCTGCTCGTCATCAAAGCTAATTTGGTCAGCTGCTTCCACAGACAATTGGCGGTAGGCAAAGGCCAGCACACGAAGGGCTTGGTCGGCCAATTGGCCGTTGAGTGCCTGGTAGTGGGCCAAATCATCAGCCGTGAAATCACGGACCTGACCGTGATCGACTACCTTCGTGACCCGTTCAAAGATTGCATCCGGTGCACCTTTGACGGTCATCAACCTGGTCGTTTCACTCTCAGGCTGAATGGTCGTCATCAACTTCCGCTCGGAATCAAAGGGCAAATCAGCCAAACGGGGCTGGTCCGTTAAGAGGCGGCGGTAGTCGGGCCGATACTGTTGGTTAAAGGCAATCAAGGCCGTTTCAGTCGGATCCCCCACTAATTGGCCGTCAATTTCTTGCGTATCGTTGTTAAAGGCCATCAAATCAGCCAAACGTGTTGCGGCTAACCGCTGGTCTTCTTGCTCAAAAGGATTTTCGCTAGCCAGATCAACCACTTGACCGTCCAAGACTAACTTTTCAACCGTCATCTTGTTCTGGGTCAAAGTACCCGTCTTGTCGGAACCAATAATATCAGTAGAACCAAGCGTTTCCACAGCGGGTAAACGACGGACAATGGCGTGCTGCTTGGCCATCCGAGCCGTCCCCAGCGCCAACGTAATCGTCACGATGGCTGGAAGCCCTTCTGGAATGGCGGCAACGGCCAAAGAAATGGCTGTCAGTAGCAAGTCCAAAATTGGCTGGTCTTGCGTAAAGAGCCCAATTGCAAAGGTTAAGGCCGCAATAATTAAGATGAGGTAAGTTAAGACCTTTCCCAACTGCTTTAAGTTTTCTTGCAACGGCGTTTTCGTTTCATCCTGTTGCTGCAAGGCCTGGGCAATCTGGCCCACTTCGGTCTGCATCCCCGTAGCGACTACCAGACCCAAACCAGTTCCATAAGTCACATTAGTGTTCATGAAAGCCAAGTTAGCCTGGTCCCCCAGGGCCAAGTCGTCTTGATCGGCCAGCGTATCAGCCACCTTGGCCACCGGTACCGATTCTCCCGTCAGCGTTGCTTCTTCGATTTGCAGGTTCGAAACCGTGACCAGCCGCAAGTCGGCCGGCACAACATCCCCCGCCTCTAAAAAGACCAAATCGCCTTCGACCAGATCGGGCGCGTCGACGACCATTTCTTGGCCATCACGCCGAACACGAGCCGTTGGGGTCGTCATTTCCTTTAAGGCCGCAATAGCCCCTTCTGCCTTTTGTTCCTGAAAAACACCAAAAATCGCGTTAATCAAGACAATGGCCAAAATAAAGAGGGCATCCGTTTGCTCACCCGTTAAGGCGGCAACCAAGGCGGCTGCCAGCAAAATGCCAATCATTAGATCTTTAAACTGATCAACAAACTTCATGAAAATTGAGCGGCCACCCTTTGCTTCGAGGGCATTGGGGCCATTTTCAGCTAAACGCTGGGCAGCGACTGACTTGGACAGCCCCTGCTGAACATCTGTCCCCATTTCCTGGGCCAGCGTCGCTGGATCAATTTGATACTGCTTCTTTTGTCCCACTTTTTCTCTCCTTTTACTGTTTGCTAGTGCTAAGAAAGCAAAAAGACCCATGGCAGCACAATTTCATTGTGCCGTCATGAGTCTCACTGTTTAAAGCTGAACCGGCGCCCAAAAAACCGGCGCGATATAAAACATTCCTGTTTTGCTTTGACGATTCAGCTACGAACATTTCGTCAGTTACTCCCTCAGAAACTAGCTATGACTCTAGTATAACAAAAAAGCTGGCGAATACTAGTCTGTCGATGATTTTTTTAAGCAACGGACTATATCATTTTGCGAGAAGACTTTCGATTGCTCATCGGACATACTTTTATCCACAGTTAGTATTTAACGGGACAAACTTAAGTCCAAGGAGTCTTTTCTAAGTTAGCGTTAAGCAACCATCATAACCTAATTATTGGTAGCTAAGTCCATCAATTAAAACATATCTAATCTAAACCATTTTTATAATAAAAAAATGAAATAATAAAGTTTTTTTCATAAAAATCCTTGACGAGCCTGTCTCGTCTTGTTAAGATAAGACCATCATCAAAAAACATTGCTCTGTAGTTCAGTGGTAGAACACCGCACTGTTAATGCGTAGGTCGCTGGTTCGAGTCCAGCCGGGGCAGTTTGGGTCAACCGAACCATCTATTGCTAGATGGTTCTTTTTTTACAAGTTGGCCTTGACAGCGGGCAGCATCCCGTTTATTATGAAAGGCATATTAAAAACAAGTTGATCAGGAAAGTAAATCGATGCTTTTGACAAGAGACTTACCGGTTGGTGCGAGGTAAGCAAAATCATCCTTTGAAAATGACCTGTGATTGGCAGCTGTCACTCGGTTTACCGTTAGCAGCTGACGGATTGGCCTTCGTTACACAGGCACACCATTCGGCTAGGATCATTCTCCGGGGCCCGATGGTTAGTGAGTAGTGGCCCGGTAACGGCCCACTAGAACTCAGAATGGTAACGCGATTAGTCGCTTCTGTCTTAACTCGAGGAGATAGAAGCGACTTTTTTTGTTGCCTCCAAATCAATCTACCCTAAAGGAGCAAACCCATGCGAGCAAAAGGAATCATTGTTTCAGCCTTAATTGTAGCCGGCATCGGCGTCAGTGCCTATTTCTCCTTCTTCAATCACCCGAAGGAAAGCCAAAACACCGTCAAGATTGGTATTATGGCAGGTGATCAAGCAGAAGATAAAATCTGGCAAGAAGTGGCACAAACAGCAAAAAATAAATATGACATTGACTTAAAGACCGTTAAGTTCACTGATTACTCACAGCCCAACAAGGCCTTAACCAATGGCGACATTGATATCAATGCCTACCAGTCCTATAACTTCTTGGAAAACTGGAACGAATCAAACAAAACGGACATTGTGTCCATTGGCGATACCTGGACAACCCCCCTGCGCTTATACTCTTCCAAGTACAAGAGCCCTGATCAGTTCCAGGATGGGGATCAAATTGCCATCGCCAACGATACAGCCAATGAAGACCGAGCCCTCCACCTGTTAGAAGCAGCGGGCCTCATTCAACTGAAGCAAACAAAGAAGGCCACGCCACAAGACATTACGGCCAATCCAAAGAATTTGAAGATTGTACCGGTTGATGCTTCGCAAACGGCTAGTTCCCTCCGCGATCCAAAGTTTGGCGGCGCAGTGATTAACACCAACTTTGCAAAGTCAGCCAAAATTGACTACAACAGCGCCATCTATGTGGAAGGCCTCAACGATCAAACGACACGCTTCTTCAACTTTATCGCAGCCAACGGCAAGGATAAGCACAACAAAAAGTACCAAGAAGTGGTGAAATCCCTGCAAACGGAAAAGACCAAGCAACTAGTTGATCAAGAGTATAAGGGTGCAGAAATTACCGTTTGGGATTATAAAAAATAACCTGTTCTAAAGGGCCGTTAGGAGGTCATCACGATGACAACGGAAGCAACTTACCTTCATTTATTAAAAGAACTGGTTGCGCAACCAAGCTTGCCCGCCAAGCAGGAGGCCTTGCCAGAAACGGCAGACTTAATCGCCCAGGCACTAACAGCGCTTGGGGCCAGCGTGACCGTTGATCGGACCTACTTTGCGCCCCTCGTCATCGGCCACATTCAGGCTGCAAAACCAACAGCAAAAACTATTCTCTTTTATAACCATTACGATGTGCAGCCAGCGGAACCCTTTGCAGCTTGGGACACGGATCCCTTCACGCTGACGCAAAAAGGGGATTGCCTGTATGGTCGCGGCGTCAATGATGATAAGGGCAACTTCACGGCCCGGTTGAATGCCGTGGCCGACTATCTCGCCACACAGCCAGATGGTCTAGCAGTCAACCTGACCTTTCTAGTCGAAGGAGCGGAAGAATCCGCTTCCCAGTATTTGCCAGACTACTTGGCAGCCCATCCGGAACTGAAAGCAGACTTAGTCATTTGGGAATCAGGATCTGTCGATGCCACCGGTCAGGTGGAACTGGTTGGTGGTAACAAAGGTATTCTGACCTTTGACCTGACAGCTACCAGCGGTGAGCACGATTTGCACTCCTCCCTAGCAGCCGTTGTGCAAGGCGCACCCTTTGACTTAGCCGCTGCCATTACCGCCCTGCAAACAGACTACGGTCAAGGGGACCTACTGACACAGGTCAAAGCAGCCGCAACGGTTCCTAGTCCGAAAGAAAAAGAGATGGTCGCGGCCCTTCCCTTTGACCGCACTGCCTTTCGTCAAGCAAATGGTATTCAACCTCAGGCATTGCTGAATGAATCCGACCAAGCACTCAAGGAAGCGCTCTACCTGGAACCAACCCTGAACGTGGCCGGCATAACAGCCGGTTATCAGGGACCAGGCGTGAAAACGGTCCTGCCTGCTGTCGCTACTGCCAAAGCAGAAATCCGGCTTACCCCAGGCTTAGTGCCCGACCAAGTGCTCGCCCTCATCCGCCAGCAGCTAAGAAACGCCGGTTTGGCCGAAAAAGTTCAAGTCCGCAAAACCCTCGGTCAGCCCGGTTACCGGTCCGATTTGTCGGCGCCAGCTGTGACCCGCCTAAAGGAAGTCATCTCGGCCGTCTACGGCCAAGCACCCAAGTGCTATCCTTCCTCTGCCGGCACGGGTCCGATGGCAACCGTTGCTCAAGCACTCCAAGCACCAATTGCTGCGGTTGGCATTGGTTACTTTGATAACCAGGATCACGCGCCCAACGAACACATCCGTCTAGCGGATTATCGCAACCATGTCCGCTTAATCAAAGCGCTCATCGGCTCTTATGAATCAAAATAGAAAGGACCTGCTTTGCAGGAAGTGCTATGACAAAGCCATTTATTTCATTTCAAAACGTTTCTGTTGCCTTTCAACAGAAAAAACGGACCATTCAGGCCGTTCAAAACGTCTCCCTTGACATTGACCAGGGCGATATCTTTGGAATCGTCGGTTATTCCGGTGCCGGGAAATCAACCCTGGTCCGCACGCTCAATCTCTTACAAGTTCCTACCAGCGGTAAGATTACCGTCAACGGGCAGACCCTGTTTGAAAAAAAGGACCAAAATGCCCGTCCACAGCAAATCAGCGCCAAAGAACTCCGCTTGAAGCGGCAAAAAATTGGCATGATCTTCCAGCATTTTAATTTACAAAACGAACGGACCGTCTTCGACAACGTGCTCTTTGCTCTGAACCACGCCAAATTGAAGCAAAAAGAAAAGGAAGCCAAGGTCCATGAACTGCTGGAATTGGTCGATTTGACCGACCGGGCCAAGCAGTACCCGAGCCAACTATCCGGTGGCCAAAAACAACGGGTCGCGATTGCCCGGGCCCTTGCCAATGATCCTGAAATCTTGATTTCAGATGAGGCCACCTCTGCCTTGGATCCCAAAACCACCAAGCAAATTTTGCAACTCTTAAAGCGCTTGAATCAGGAATACGGCCTAACCATCGTCCTCATCACCCACGAAATGGATGCCGTCAAAGAAATTGCCAACAAAGTTGCTGTCATGCAGAACGGGCAAGTACTGGAAGAAGGCAGCACTTTGGCCATCTTTACCCATCCTCAGGAAAAGTTGACCCAGGAATTTATTGAAACGGCCACGAACGAGGACGAAGCGATCGCCACTATCAGCCAGTCCCCTGCCATCACCGCCTTAGGGGCCGGCCAACGCTTTGTTCGCCTGGCCTATTCCGGCAACAATACCAACGAACCACTGATTACGAGTCTCTACAAAAAATATGAAGTACAGGCCAACATCTTATATGGCAATGTGGAAATTCTGCAGGGGAGTGAAGTCGGGGCCCTCTTGGTTGTCCTTTCCGGTGATCAAGACAAGCAAGCAGCGGCACTCGCTAACTTGAAAGAACAAGGTGTTACCGTCACCATTTTGAAGGAGGGTAAGTAACATGAACGAATGGTTTAACCACACGTTTCCCAACGTCGTCTACCAAGGGTGGACCGGCGATACCGGTTGGTGGACCGCTATCACCCAAACGATCTTTATGACCTACTGGGCGGCCATTTTTGGGGGCGTCCTCGGTCTCATCTTCGGCTTTGGCCTGGTCGTTACGGCTAAAGGTGGCATTGCGCAAAACAAGGTCATCTACTGGTGCCTGGATAAAATTGTGTCAATCTTCCGCGCCGTACCCTTTATTATTCTCTTAGCGGTCATCGCGCCCTTTACCAAAGCTGTCGCAGGGACTCAGATTGGGACCACTGCTGCGCTGGTCCCCCTGTCTTTGGGTGTTTTCCCCTTCTATGCCCGTCAGGTACAAGTGGCCCTCAGTGAAGTCGACGACGGCATTGTGGAAGCAGCCCAGGCCTCAGGTGCTACTTTCTGGGATATTGTCTTCGGCGTCTACCTATTGGAAGGGCGCGCTGAACTCATTCGCGTCTCAACCGTAACCCTGATTTCATTGATTGGTCTCACCGCCATGGCTGGCGCCATCGGTGCCGGTGGTCTGGGGAACATGGCCATTGCTTACGGTTACAACCGTTTTGCCAATGATGTGACCCTGATTGCCACCCTCTTGGTTCTGGTCTTCGTGCTCCTAGTCCAAGTAGTCGGCGATTTCTTAGCCAAGCATTACAGCCATAAATAAGTAAAAAAGCTGCCAGCTGGCAGCTTTTTTACTAGCGAATCAATTCAAATTCAAAGCGTTCGCCTGCGTAGAAAGAACGCACATATTCAAAGGGCCGGTCCTCCTGATCATAGGACAGTTGCCGCACCGAGAGTACTGGGTCCCCCCGCTTAATCTGCAGGAAGGCCGCCTGTCGCTCTGTGGCCAAGGTAGCAGTCACTCGCTGCTCTGCTCGACCGGGCTGGATACCAGCAGCGATTAACGTCGCATAGAGGGACTCCGTTAGATCAGAGCGGGTAAAATCATTGACTAATTTAACCGGCAACGTCGTCTGTTCCAATAAGATGGGCTCCTCATCCCCCAACCGTAACCGTTCCATGACTAACACCTCGTCTTCGGGTTGTAGCTGCAAGTGTTCCATCTCAGAGACGGAGGGTGAAGTAATCTTGTACGACACCGTCACCGTTTGGGCTTCCCGCCCTGCTTTTTTCATTAATTCTGTAAAGGAGGTGACACCGAGGGCCCGTTCCGAAACCTTTTTTTCAGCCACATAGGTCCCAGAACCAACCCGGCGCTCTAAAATGCCTTCATCGACTAGCGTTTGAATCGCCTGCCGGAGGGTCATCCGGGACACGTGAAAGGATTCTGCTAATTCCCGTTCCGCTGGCAGACGCTTATTGACGCCCCACTCTCCTGCTGCAATCCGTTGCCGAATTTCATTATGAATTTCAATATAACGTGGTATGGTCATTCATTGCTCCTTTCCTGATTGGTCATATTCACTACTAATTTATTTAATCAACTTTTATTATAATTGGTCTAGCTCTATATTTCAAATGCGACAAAAATGACAACTTTTTTACGGCTAAAATCTAAATTTTTTGCAAAAAAGGCTTGCATTTTAGCCGTTCGGTCGGTAATATAGATTAAGTAATTGCCCCTTAGCCAAGCGGTAAGGCGGTGGCTTCTGGTGCCATTATGCGCTGGTTCGAATCCAGCAGGGGCAATTGATAAAGGCGGTCTCACTTTGCTGAGACCGCCTTTTATGTTATCTTATTACTAACAACTATCCCACTATTACACAAAGGAGTTCCTCGTGAATATTCGTCCGTTGGCCAAGGCTGACCTACCTCACATTTACCAACAAAAAAATTCCAGATCCGTCATGGCCCTCTGGTTTGAGGAACCCTATACATCGTATGATGAACTATCCCTGCTCTACGATCGGCACATTTTAGATCAAAGTGAACGCCGTTTTGTCATTGAGGAGGAGAACGCATTCGCTGGTGTGGTTGAGCTAGTCGATATCAATACCATTCACCGCCACTGTGAAATTCAAATTATTATCGATCCTAATTTCCAGGGAAAAGGCTTAGCTCAGGCCGGCATGGCGGCTGGACTGGAATACGCCCTCGATGTGCTCAATCTCCACAAAATCTATCTCTATGTTGACGTTGAAAATGCGGCGGCCATTCACATCTATCAAAAACTTGGCTTCCAAGAAGAGGGCCGCCTCCGCCAGCACTATTATGCCGAAGGGCAGTACCACGATTCTTATTTAATGGGCCTCTTCCGGGATGAATTTCAAAAACCATAATCATGAAAACTGATGCTCGTTTTGTAAAAACTGAAAAAGCCATCCGCACTGCCTTCCTAGACCTGTTGAAAAAGGACACCTACCAGCACATTTCGGTCCAGGAAATCATTCACCGGGCGGGCATTAACCGCTCCACCTTTTATGCCCATTTTTTGGACAAAGAGGACCTCATGGAAGCCGTCCAAAATGATCTCCTAGACGGCATGGTGGCGCAAATCCCCCCCATTTCCTGGAACAACGTGACAGATGCCAACTTGGTCGACACTCGGGTCCAAGCCCTCGTTGATCACTTTTACCGCAATCGGGACTTAGTCGCCTTGCTCCTATCTGAGCAGGCGGGCCACTCATTCGAAAGTAATCTGAGTGCGCGAGCAAGAACAATCTTTTATAACGCCACGACTGATCAAAAGCTATCGATTCCAAAAAATTATGCACTCATGGTCCTAACCGGTACTGTCATTAATTTGATTATTACTTGGGTGCGTTCTGGTTTTCAAGAATCCCCTGAAGAGTTTGCGACTATTATTGAAAAGGTCATTCCCCCGGTCCTTGAAAAAGTCATCCGCGTCCAACCTTCTTAAACTTAAAGCAACAACCGGCTTTCAATTGTCGGTTGTTTTTCTTTTGTCTGACCGGGATAATGCTAGTATCAATAAGAAATGGAGAGATGCACCAAATGAGATCATCATACAAAATGATCACCGCTTTGGTCGTTGGCTTAACAGTTATCTTGGCAATCATGATGACTGCTTTCTCTTTGCCAGCGGTCAAATCCGGTGTCAACAACGTCCCCGTTGGTTTAGTTGCTGAAAACAAGCAAACCAACGACAAACTGTCCAAAGCCTTGGACGAAAAGGGCTTCAAGGTCAAGCAGTACAAGAGTGAAGCAGCCATTAAAGATGCCATTAACAACCGTAAAATTTACGGCGCTTATGAATTCTCCAGCCAAGGAGAAATGACCTTCTATCAGGCCAGCGCTGCTTCTACTGCCGTTAGCCAATTGCTGAACCAAGTTGGTCAGGGCATTGTGACCCAACAAAAGGCAGCTGCTAAGCAACAGCTCGCGCCAATGATTGCGCAAAGCCAAGACATCAACATGGTCAAGCAGCTGCAGGAAAAGAGCCAAGCCATTGATGCCCGCTCTTTGAAGGTCGTTGAATTGAAGTCCTTCCCGAAGGCTGATCCGAAGGGAACTGGCTTAGCAGCCGGTGCCCTACCTTTGGCCCTCGGTGGTTGGATTGGTGCCGTGGCGATTGCTAACGCCATTAAAGGTAAGCGAGAAAAGTTCCTCACCGCCTTGGCCTTCGCCGTTGTTGGTGGCTTGGGCTTGACCGCCGTCATCCAATACGGTATCGGCACCTTCGATGGCAACTACTTCTTGACCTCTCTCGGCGCTATGCTGGGGATTGCGGCCACTGCCTTCTTTGTCCTCGGCTTGCTCGAAGTCATGGGCAATGCCGGCTTGGGTATCGCCGCCGTCATGCTCATCCTATTGGGAAACCCACTGTCCGGCCTCTCTTCTGCGCCGGAAATGCTGCCTAAGTTCTGGGGCGCTTTGGGTCAGTTGCTGCCACCTGGCGCAACCGGCTCCCTGCTCCGTAGCTTCGCCTTCTTCGATGGCAAGGGTGCTACAGAAGCGCTCTGGGTTTTGATTACCTACGTCGTTGTCGGCATTATACTCTTCTTCATCGGTAAGAAATCCGAAATGAAGGAAGTCATCTAAAGCACTTCAGCCTGCTAGCCATGCTAGCAGGCTTTTTTGCTGCCTTTTAATGACTAGCAGTAGGAAAGTACTCAAACAATTAAAAAGCGCTCACAGCTTTTCTGAGCACCATTACCAGGCTGACGTCGTTCAAAGACTCCTTGCACAGCTTTTAAAACTCACTAACAGAAAAGGTGCACATCATTTCGACGACGATGCTTGGCACCTTTTTAGGTCAACACCTAACTTTGTAGCTGGTAATACTTTAATTGAGGTCGCAATCGACAAAAAAGAAGCCAAGTCCCTCGCTAGGTTGACTCCTGTTTAAAAAAAATCCTAGTAGTATCTGCACACTACTAGGATTTTTTTCAATTTATTAACCAGCTTGCTGATCAACGGAAGCTGGCTTTTGTACGATTTGTAAAATCGCCCCAATGGCTAATCCGACCATTGCATAGAATACCCAAGAAAAGCCGTCATTGCTCAGCCAAACATGGGCCTGATACCAACCGGTATGCACCAGCCCGTTTTCCGTGTAGGAAACAAAGCCACCGAGCGCCTTAGCAAAGGGTACCTGACTCAAACCATCAAAGATCGACCCAATTAACGTTAAACCAAGGCCCCAATTAAAGAGCACCCGTGTCCGACCAATCCACGGTGACAAAAGGTTCAGCAAGACTAAGATGATGGCCACAGGGTACATCATGACCAGCACAGGTGAAGCCCATTCAATAATCTTGTCCAAGCCCAAGAGAGCGACTAAGAAGGCAATGATGACTGCCATGGCCAGCCATTTCTCATAGGAAACCTTGGGAAAGGCCCGGTGAAAGTCATGGGCCAAAGAAGAGGATTCCCCCATCGCCGTCGTGAAAACCGCAATCGGTCCCATCACAGCCAAGAAAACCTTTCCAAAGGAACCAAAGTAATTAGTCATAATTTGCGTTAATGCAATGGCCCCGTTCACAGAAGGGTTGACCTTACCCAACGAACTCGTTCCTAATAGAATCAAGCCCACGTAGACCAAGGAAAGCCCGACCAAAGCGACCGTTCCGGTCTTAATAATTACCTTGGCCACATTAGCTGGCTTTTTGTAACCCATGTTTTCAATGGCATGGACAATGGCCACACCAAGCACTAAGGAAGCCAGTGCATCGACCGTGTTATACCCTTCAATGGCTGAGGATAGCACCGGGCTCGATTGGTAAGCTGCTGTCACTGGCTGGTGCAGGTGCCCCATCGGCCAGAAAAGCGCCAAAACGAAGACAACGGCGAGTAAGACCAAGAAAGCTGGATTCAGATACTTCCCAATAATATCGGTCATCGATCCGGCATGCAAGCAAGCCCAGTAGACTAAAATAAAATATACTAGAGAAAATAGCAGCAGGCCTAACTCGTTCCACTGACTCGGAATCCAGTTTTCTAAGGAAAAGGAATAGGCCACCGTCGCCGTTCGGGGGGCAACTACTAGTGGGCCCAGGCAAAAGTGCAGGACCACCACGAAAATCAGCGAGACACGATCACTTAGCGGCTTGATTAAGTCAAAAACAGAGCGCGACTTGGTCACACCCAACGCCACTAGTGCTAGCAATGGCAGTAAGACCGCTGACAAAATAAAGCCAAACGTAGCCTTCCCCCAAGCAGCACCCGCAATCTGCCCTAAGTGCACTGGAAAAATTAAATTACCGGCACCGAAAAACATGCCAAAAATCAACGACACCATCAATAAGTTCTGGCGCCAACTTAACTTCTTTTCCATGAATACAATGCTCCCTTGTTCATCGTGTTTTACTTTTCAAAAGAAAAACAGCTAGTACGTCACTAGCCCATACTTACCCATTGTACTTGTTTTTACGGTTAACCGCCAGAACCATGGTAGAAAAGCTAACATCAACTGCGCCCGCAATCATCAGCCAACAAAAAAACCGCTATCATTACGATAACGGTTACGGAGTGCCCTCGGTGGGAGTCGAACCCACACGGTGTTGCCACCACTGGATTTTGAGTCCAGCGCGTCTGCCAATTCCGCCACAAGGGCAAAATAAAGTATTACACTTTATAAGGGCGGTAGAAGGGGATCGAACCCTCGCATGCTGGATCCACAAACCAGTGTGTTAACCACTTCACCACTACCGCCATGGCAGGGATAGAGGGAATCGAACCCCCATCAACGGTTTTGGAGACCGCTATTCTACCATTAAACTATATCCCTATCATATTTATATACTCAGCCAAAGCTGAAACAGCATGTCGAAGACTCGCACTTCGAAGGCCCTAAACAGCCATGCTTGAAAGCAAGTAGAAAATGGACGCTACAGGGATCGAACCTGTGACCCCCTGCTTGTAAGGCAGGTGCTCTCCCAGCTGAGCTAAGCGTCCGTAGAAATGGAGAGAAGGGGATTCGAACCCCTGAAGCAACTTTCGCCGCTTACACACTTTCCAGGCGTGCTCCTTAAGCCAGACTCGGACACCTCTCCCAAATATTCTACTTACTTTCTATGTACAGGCATCGCGTCGTCCTATCCTCGCAGCCAGCGGTCCGGCAACTACTTTCGGCGTGCTAGAGCTTAACTT
>JAQTHT010000013.1 GCA_029433265.1 Leuconostocaceae bacterium ESL0958
CTGTACTTTATATGCTTTTGAAAATTTCGTCATAAGAAAAACCCCGAAAGTTTATGCAACTTTCGGGGTACAGGTCATTGCGGGCTTTTATTTTTTGCAGAACAGTTTAGGCTGCTGCATGAACAGCAGTGAAGCCCATGGCCAACAAGACTATGACCGCGAAAGCGACCAAGGCGGTGACAATCGTGGCCAGTGTCCAAGTTTTAAAAACGGTTGTTAGGTCTAAGTCCAAGTACTGCTTGAACAGCCAGAAGCCTGGATCATTGACGTGTGAACCAAAGATACTGCCTGCGCCTACGCTCAGCAAGACCAAAGTGCTGGGATAGGGTAGACCGGCAATCATCGGGCTGACAATGCCGGCTGAGGTGATAGCGGCGACGGTACTGGTCCCGAGGGTAACCCGGAGAAAGGCGGCTGTCACAAAGCCCACCAGCAGCGGTGACAGATGTACTTGGGCGGCAAAGGTTGAGATGGTTTCTGTCACGCCAGAATTGCTGAGAACCTGTTTCAGGCCCCCGGCCGCCCCGTTAATTAAGAGGACACCGGCAATACCCGCCAGGGATTTGGACATCAAGTTGGACAGGTCGGTCATTTTTTCGCCTTGCTTGAGGCCCAGTAGGACCATGGCTGCCAACAGCGTGATTAAAAGGGCGATGACCGGGTTGCTAACGAGGCTAAGGAGCCAGACCAAGGGTGGCCAGTGGACGCTTTTAGTGAACAAAGCGGGCAGCGTAATTAGTAGCACTGGTAGCAGCAGCAACAGGAAGGCCTGGTAAAAGGGGACCGGAGTCTGCTGCTTTTCCTGGGGCAAGCTGGCGGCGGCGGTCACCTGATCGAGTGCCCGATGATAGCGGACCTTGGTTAGTAAAATGCCCCCGGCAACACTGGCAGGAAAGGCAACGACTAGGCCGAGTAGGACCACGGCAGCGCTATTACTATGAAGTTCGTTAATCAGCGCGATCGGACCGGGCTGAGGGGGAAAGAGACTGTGTACCGTTAAAATGCCAATTCCTGCTGGTAGGGCCAGCCAGATGGCTGGTAGTTTCATCTTTTTCGCCGTGGTGATGGTGATTGGGATGAGTAAAATAAAGGCGATGTCAAAGAAAAGGGAAAAACTGATGGCCCAACCAGCAATCAGGACGGCCCACTGGGCCCCGCGGACACCACATTTTTTCGTTAAGGTCTCCGCAATGACCTGTGCAGCGCCTGAGTGTTCAAACAAAGCGCCCAGCATGGCGCCCAGGCCCAGGACGAGGGAGAGCTCGCCCAGCAGTTGGCCAATACCACCGATAACGGCATTACTAACAACATCTGGTTTTTGTCCTAACGCGAGGCCAATGCCTAAGGATACGGTTAGAATCGATAAAAATGGGTCTAGTTTGTATTTTGTGATGGCTGCAATCAGGGCAGTAATGCCCAGCAGCACGATGATGATTTGCATGTATTCAGCTCCTTTATCAATACTAAGCATAAGGGCTTCGTTAGAAATCGTCAATAAACAGGGGGAATAAAGCGTTAATTGGTCTATGATTGCTAGCGAAAAAACAGCGAGGACTGGTTCAAAATTTGTTAAGTTAAGAAGGAAAACTTTTTCAGAGGAGTCAGTGATGAAGAAAATTGATGGACACTTGCACTTGGTGCAGCAAATTGCTGGGTTAAATGGCAAGGGCCGACTGAATGCGCTGGGAGACGGCCAAGCGATTTGGGATGACGGGACCAAGATCCAATTAATCCCAACTGCTGCTGGCGAGCAATCCTTTACGGCGGAGGGGGCCTGGCCCATCTTACAGGCAGCCGGCGTCGAAAAGGCGGTGCTCCTGCAGGGTTCGCTAAACGGCTATCAAAATTACTACAGCTACCAGATGATCAAGCGCTATCCAGAACGTTTTATCGGGGCTTTTGCGGTCGATCCCTTTGCCGACAATGCCATGGCGATTGTCCGCCGGCACGTGGAGACGCTTGGCTTTCGGGCTATTAAATTCGAAATTTCAGCTGGTGGGGGCCTGCATGGCTATCACGCACCCTTCCACTTGGATGTCGATCCAGCAGTGGGTAAAATTTTTCACTACCTGGCCGACTATCCTGGCTTTACGGTAACTGTGGACTATGGGGCGGCGGACCAAATTTCCCATCAGCCGGAGGCAATTGCTAATTTGGCAGCCCGCTATCCGGCCTTGGACTTTGTCGTCTGCCATCTGTCTTTCCCAGCGGTCGCCCACTTGGACCGACTGCGGCAGGAACTGACCTGCTTTGCGCCGCATGAAAATATTTACACGGATTTGTCAGCCATCCAAGACATTTTGGGGGAAACTGATTTTCCCTATCCCCGTAGTCAAGCAGTCCTGCGCTTAGCCAAGGATATACTGGGGGCCGACCGGCTAATTTGGGGCAGTGATGCGCCCTGGTCGGCGACCTTCAATGACTACGGCCAGTTAGCAACCTGGCTAGAAGCGAGTCAAATGCTTTCCAGGGCAGAATTAGCTGCTGTGCTTCATGATAATGCGGACCGGGTCTACTTTAAACCGAGTGCACTAGCAGCTGCTCAAGCAGCCCAGGACCCAGTAGTAGAAGGAGAATAAGATGTCTATTGTAGAGGAAATTAAGGCGGACCCCGCCAACGCAGCCTTTACCAAGGCAGGTTGGACACCCGTATTACACTGTCCGTCGACGGCTAAAATTTTAATTATTGGCCAGGCACCGGGCTGGCGGGTACAGGAATCTGGGCAAATGTGGGCGGATGCTTCGGGCGACCGGCTGAGGACTTGGCTGGGCGTTGACCGGGCTACTTTTTACGATAGTGGGGCTTTTGCCCTGTTACCGATGGATTTTTACTACCCAGGTAAGGCAAAATCGGGCGATGTTGGACCGCGGAGGGGCATTGCGGAACGCTGGCATCCCAAAATTTTGGCCACCATGCCTGATTTGGAACTGATTATTTTAGTCGGTTCCTACGCCCAACATTATTACCTGCACGAAAAGGCCTCGGCAACGCTGACTGAAACGGTTGCCCACTACCAGGACTACTTGCCCAAATATTGGCCTTTAGTCCATCCTTCTGCCCGGAACAATATTTGGCTATCAAAAAATGCTTGGTTTGAAAGCCAGGTGCTGCCTGCCCTGCAAAAAAAGGTTGCCACCATTTTACAACAGTAAGCAAAAAGCCTGACCGTCGTCAGGCTTTTTTTAGTGGAGGAACCAGTAGGTCAGGCTGGTAAAGATCAGGAGGAAGAGCAGGTTCCAGCTGGTAAAGCTTTTCAGAAAGGGCAGGATCTCTGCTGGCCTGGCAGCCTGGAAGCTGCGAAAGGCGAGGAGATTGGCTAGTGAGGCCAGCAGGCTGCCGAACCCGCCAACAGAAGCGCCCAGGTAGAGGGCGGTCGTGGGCAGGCCTGCAGACTGGAGCAAAATGGTTGTCGGCACATTGGAAAGGACCTGGCTGAGGCCCACGCTGGCCAAAAAACTGGCCGGCTGTCCCTGTAAAGTGGCGATGCCCTGCTGAACGAAGGACCACTGGCTGCAGTAGGCGACCAAAACAAAGAAGTTCAAAAAAGTGAGCAGAATCCCATAGTCCAAAGTGGCGAAAAGTCTAGGACGCCAATAGCCGACGACCAGGATAACGAGTAACAGGGCCAGCCAGAGTGCTAGCAGCTGGAGTAAAGCGGCGATGGCAATCAGGGTCGTTACTAGGAGGGATAGTCCCTGTTTTTTGTTCAAGGAAATTGATACTGCTGCCAGTGCGGGTGTGGCTGCCTTTGGAATCAGCCACAGGCCGGCGGACAAGCTCAGCAGCCCGAGTAGCAGTAACCAGAGCATGCTCGGCCAGGCCTGTTGGAGCGTGAGACTGCCGGTTTGAAACAAAAAAAGGTTTTGCGGATTACCAAAAGGCGACAGTGCAGAGCCCAGGTTGGCCGCTAGGGTCACGAAGGTAACCGTACGAATCGCAGGTAACTGGCCTTTCTCGGCCATGGTGAGCACAATCGGCACCATGGTGAGAATGGCAATGTCATTGGTGACCAACATGGCCCCCAAAAAGCTGGCCGCGATGGCTAGTGCAAAAAGTTGTCGGCTGTGCTGACTGTGATTAATTAACCAGTGGGCTACCGCCGTCAGTAACTGCCAGGACTGGTAGAGTTGGACTAAAAGAAGTAGGGTGGCCAGGGCCAGGATGGTGGGCCAATTAACGGCCGTCAAGGCTACCTGCTGACTGGCCAGGAGGTAGCAAGAGAGCAGACTCGCCATCAGGAGGAGCCAGTGCGCTTTGGCAAATTGAACTGTTTTTTTCATGATCCTTTTAGTTTACCGGAATGCCGGGACTAGGGCCAGTGCCGGCAAGTGAATTTTTTCTATAATTTTGGAGGTCTGACAAGGGGCTCGCAATAAGTCTAATATTACAAAATGAAATAAAAATGACTTATAGTCTTGATAACATGCTATCTGAAGCGTTTTTTCATGGTAAAAGTGGAAACTGGTCTAGTCGCAAATTTGTTGTGAACACTTTAGGAAAGTGCTAGAATGTTAAATGAAATTAAGAAATGAGGTGGATTGATTTGGATAATCAGAATCATAATTTGGTGACGAACCGAAAAGAACACTACAAGATGTATAAGGCCGGCAAGTCCTGGCTCTTTGCTTCCATTGTGGTGGCTTCTTTGGGAATGGGTGGTGCCGCCCTTAGTCAACGTGTCAGCGCTGACAGTGAACCACAGCAAAGCCAGTCGACGAGCAAGACGACTGCTAGCCAGGCGGACAGTCAGAACGGGGCTAATGCAAACAAGTCCGCTGACAGTCAGCAGACGACGAGCCAAGGTCAGACGACTAAGGCGGCTGATAACAGTCAGAATCAAGCAACTGATTCAAGTAAGACGGATAGTACAAGTCAAAAGCAGGAGAGCGCTGGTCAAAGTGGGTTGACCAACCGCGAAGGCGATGACAGTACTGCCAACAGTCAAGCCCAAAAGTCGACTGATAACAATGGTCAAAAGGCCACAGACAGTGACAGTCAAAAGTCTACGGACAATGATGGTCAAAAGGCTACTGACAACACTGATAACAAGGACCAGAAGTCTACGGACAGCGCCAACCAGCAGTCTAGTGATAGCAAGACGGCGAATGTCTCACCACAACGTGATTTTGAAAAGGATCGTCAAAAGTTTAACGACGATATTGCCCAAAACAAGCCGATTACGACGCCAACTTCCAATACGGTGGATACCCCTGATCAAGTAAAAAACATTGACCAGTACAAGGAAGAGGCCCAGAAGAACAATACGCTGGCCACTGCTAACGACTACGCCAGCTTCCAGAAGGCCTGGGCAGACAGCAAGGTCAACTACATTGATGTGCAAAACGACTTCTCTGCTGACAGTGCGATGACTGCTCGCCCAGCCAATGCTTCGATTATTGTCAATGGAAATGGCCACACCATTGATATGAAGAATTACAACCTGCGGATGGGCGCCATGAACAAGGACAACCAAAATGTGACCTTGTCCAACATTAACTTCCAGGAAGGCCAACCGGGTGACGATGCGGAAGGGTTAACTTTCCTGTACGGCGGTGACTCTAGTCGCCTATCCATCAACATCGATAACTTTTCCTTGCAACCTAGCTCCAATAAGATGAACCCTGTTCGTCTGGCCTTCGCCAACGATGCGAAGATTACCTTCTCTGGGAACAATAACATTTCCAACGCCAACGAAATTACCCGTGGTGTAACTTCCATTAATATTGCCGATGGGGCCAAGTTGCACGTACAGCGGACGAGTAACGATTACAAGAACTCGATGTTCTACTTTAATCGCCACCCTGGTCAGACAGCTACTGGTTACGGTAATAACTTGAACGTCGGCGATGGCGCAGATTTGAGTTTTAAGCTCTACGGTAACAATAATGGTGACTATGCCGCCGTCTATGACAACATTGACAACGTGACGGTTGGAGACAACGTCAGATGGGAACAGTCTGGTTTCCAGTATGTCTTGAACGGTACCCAGGGTTCTAAGGGCGATGCCAAGTTTATCTTTGGGCAGAGTCTCTACCTGAATGCGCCAAAGACGACCCAGCCTAATGCCATTAAGCTGACGGGTACTCAGTACGTTGAATTTAACGCCAACACTGATTTGACCATTAATCAGTGGGTGGCCGGTAACATCATTTCGACGGGCGGTTCTGGTTCGAGTGTTCGCTTTATTTCACCTAAGGCCTTGCACTTGACTACTTCCGATGGTACTGGCAAGCCAATGGCCAACGGTGCCGGTGTGATTGGCGGTGCCGGCACGGTGCAGATTAACAACTCCAAGTTGGTTTCCTGGAACGGAACCAACACGTCTGATCAAAATGTTGATGGGGATTCTAGCGAAGAATTCTACAACATGACGATTAAGGGCGGCGCCGATTACATTTCCCACGGTGGGGAAGAAGTCACAAAGGCTAACTCTTTGCTGATTAAGGCTGGTACGCGGGAAATCCAAACTCGTGAAGCCTCCAAGCGCAATGTCTATGTCCAGTATAAGGATCAGTACGGCAACATCATCGCTAACAAGGATGGTCAAAAGATCTTTACTGCACCTTTGCCTGATAAACCGTTCATTGGAATGTTCGTACCATTGAAGACCCAGGCTTTGGTCAATACGAATATGCCGGAAAATTACAAGTGGGCCTTGGATGGGGAAGTACCTGCCAGCGCCAAGAAGGATAAGCAGTCTGGCGGTGACCCTTCCGATACCCACGATGATGGGGATGCAACGGGTCAAGCCTACGTTGGTATTTTGCCAACCGGCCGTGACAACACCTACACCATCTATGTCTATGGTCAGGATGAAGCAGTCCCTTACGTCTACGTAGATCAAAATGGCAATGAAATCCAACCAAAGACGGTTAGTCAACAGGCACCTGTAACGGCCAACTACGGCAATGTGATTGATTGGACTGATAACTACTACAAGACCACGACCATGCCGGAAAACTGCCAGTATGATCAGAAGGCCAACCAGCCTAAGACGATGACGGTGGGGACCGACAACCCAATCACCAAGATTTACGTGCAAAATAGTAAATCCGTGAAGGTTACCAGTCAGGCCCAAAAGGACTTTGATAACGCAGCGACGGAACAGATTGCACAAATCAAGCAGTCTAAGAATCTCAGTCAGACTGACCAGCAAAACTATGTGGACCAAATCCAAAAGACTTTGCAGCCTCAGTATGACCAGCAGATTCAGGCAGCCAGTGGGGATGACCAAAACAAGGTAGCAACCAAGGGGCAAACGGCCATCAACAAGGTTCGTGCGCAAGCTCAGTTGGCAGACGCCCAAAAGGCGGCGGACCAACATACGGCTAACAACAACCAGAGCATCGACCAAGATGCAGCCAAGCAGGCCAACCAAGCCATTAGCCAAGCCGCACAAGCTGCAATTAACAGCGATGATACGGATAGCGTTGATAAGGTTGATCAAGCCCTGAACAATGCTAAGAATAAGTTCACGGCGAACCAAAATGTCAACGATCATGCCCAAGAGGCCATTGACCGGGTCAACCAACAGCAGAACTTGTCCAATGATGATCGGGCCAAGGCTGTTCAAACCATTCAGCAGCAACAGCGCCAGGCCAACCAGACGATTCAATCCGAAAACAATTCGGATCAACTGGCGGCTGATCAACAGGCAGCCAACACCAATATTGACCGGACGCGGGCCAAGGCTGAATTAGCCGACCAGGCAGCCCAAGCCAAGCAAGCAGTTGCCAAGCAGGCGGCTAGTCAAAACATTGATGTTGCGGCCACGAACAAAAAGATTGACCAAGCACAAGCTGCTGGCGACCAAGCCATCGATCAAGCAGATGACCAGCATATTGATGGGCAACGGGACCAGGCAGCTCAACAGATGCAACAAGTGGTGGCCAACCCAACTACGAAGGGTGACCCAGCTGATCAAGCAGCAGCGAAGAAGGCTGTTGAGCAGCAAGCACAGCAGTCCAATGATGCCTTGAACAAGATGGCGCACTTGACGCCAGAACAGAAGGCTGATTACCAGCAAAAGGTAGCGGCAGACAAGGCGGCTGCTGACAAGCAGTTGGATGGTGACAGTGATGCTGACAGCTTGAGCCAACACCGTGATGCAGCTTTGCAACAGTTGCAAAAGGACCAAGCACAGGCCCAATTGCAAGATGCAACGAATGCTGCCAAGAGCGATGTTGATCAAATGAAGCAGGGTATCGACCAAGATGCTGCTAAGCAGCAATTAGATGCACAAAATGCAGCTGGCCAAAAGGCTATTGGTCAAGCACAGTCCAGTGCAGCTGTTCAACAACAGGCCCAACAAGCAACGGATCAAATCGCTGCTGATAAGGCCTTGGATGCTGCAGCTGACCAAAGTTTGGCTGCTATCAATGCCCAACAACCATTAGCAAACGACAAGAAGCAAGCAGCAGTGGCTGCTGTTAAGCAGCACCAAAACGAAGCCAAGCAAAACGTTCAAAAGGCCACGAACAGCCAAGACGTTGCCGCGGCTAAGACTGCTGGTTTGCAAAACATGAACCAGGACGTGTCCGCCGCACAATTGAACAGTGCCAAGGAAGACGCTAAGAACCGTCTGCTAGCTCACGCTGGTCAAACCAAGGCAGCCATCAAGCAAATTCCAAACACGAATAAAGACTACGATGGCCAAGTTGACCAAGCAGCCCAGAATGGGGACCAACACAACGGTGGGACCAAGGGCATCGATCAAGCAAAGGATTTGAATGCTGTTAACCAGGCATTGAACAATGGCCAAACGGCTGTTGACCAAGTCAAGGCACAAGCCCAAGCGGATGGTAAGCAAAACTTGGCCGATGCAAAGGCAGCCAACAAGGCGCAATTGGACCAAGCCGCTCAACAGGCAAAGAGCAGCATTGCCCAGCAGGGTGCTTTGTCTGACGGTGACCGCCAAGCCTTCCAGAAGCAAGTAGATGAAGCTAACCAAGCTGCTAAGGATCAGATTGACCAGGATAACAGCAAGGACCAGATGGACAAGGACTACCGTGCTGGTGGTCAAAACATCAACCAGGCAGTTCAGGATGCCCAACTTGCTGGTGCTAAAAACGATGCCAAGAATCGTTTGCAGGCTTATGGGTCAGATCGTAAGCAAACGCTTGCCAACATTAAGAATGTCGACCCAGCAGACTTGGCAAAGGCCCAAGCAGCCATTGATCAAGACGTGACGAATGGCCAGGGTGCTATCGACCGTCAGAATGATGCTGCGGGTATCAACCAGTCCCTGCAAGATGGTCAGCATGCCGTTGACAATGTCAACGTGAGTGATGAAAATCAAGCAGCACAACGGTCAGCTATCGCTGCGGTCAACCAAGCCGCTCAACAGGCTAGCCAAGCGGTTAATCAATTGAACCCAATGGCTGAAGCCGATAAGCAGAAGGAAAAGAATCAGATTCAGGCGGATGCTGGTCAGGCTATTCAACAGATTCAAGCCGCTGGCAACGACCAGAATAAGATGAACCAGGCCAAGGACCAAGGCATCCAAAAGATTCAATCCGATGTCAAGGCCGCCACAAACAACAACCAGGATCAAGGTGCTTTGTCTGCAGCTGCTAAGCAGGCCAACCAAGAAATTGGTAGCCAACCAGGCATTGACAAGGACAAGGCCCAATCTGCAGTTGAAAAGGTTCGCCAAGATGCACAGGCTAAGATTGATGATGCCAACCGCCGGGGTGATACGGCAGCTGCGCAACAAGCACTGAAGGAAGCCCAAGTTAAAATTGCGGCCGACGAAGCGTTGGATGATGCCGCCAGTCACGATCTGCAGACTATTGACCAGCAACCAAACTTGACGCCTGCTGAAAAGCAAGCGCGTCAGAATGCGGTTCGTCAACGTCAAGAAGCTGCTAAGGATGACATCTTCAAGGCGAAGAACCCAGAACAAGCTTTGGCGGTGAAGGCAGCAGTTCGCTCCGACTTGAACCACATGGCTAGTCAGGCCCAAGTGGAAGATGCTAAGCGTGATGCCAATGCTCGTTTGGATGCCCATGAAGCACAGGTTGATGCTGCTATTGATAACTTGCCAGCAAGTGCTGACAAGGCTGCGCTCAAGCAGTCAGTTGCAGCAGCTAAGCAGGAGGCACAGGCAAACGTGAACAAGGCTGATAATCTCAACGATGTCAACCAGGCCTTCACGGATGGCGTTGCCAAGATGGATCAAGTCAAGGCGCAGGGAGCTGATCAAAGTCAGCAACCTTTGTCAGATCGCAAACAGGCTGCTAACCAAGAGCTGGATCAAGCTGCCCAAGCGGCTGCTCAACGGATTGACAGCTTGCAACCATTGTCCGCTGCGGACAAGCAAGCAGCAAAGGCTGCGGTCCAACAAGCCGCAGGTGCTGCTAAACAAGCGGTTAACCAAGCAGCTGATGGTGCGGCTACCGACCAAGCTTTGCAGAATGGTTTGGCTCAGGTGGCTACTGGCGTGAAGGACGCCCAGCTGACGAATGCGAAGACGGATGCTAAGAACCGTTTGGCTGCCTATGGTGCTGATGCCAAGAAGGGGCTGTCCCACTATCAAAACGTATCAGGGGACCAATTAGATCAAGCCGCTGAGGCCATTGATCAGGAAGTAGCCAACGGCCAGGGCAACATCGACCGGCAAAGCGATGTACCAGGCGTCAAGACGGCTTTGGACCAGTCCGAAGCAGCCATTGACAAGGTCAACCCAGCCGACCAACACTTGGCTAAGCGTTCTGCTGCACTGGCTGCCTTGAACCAAGCAGCCCAGAAGGCCAGCGATCAGGTTAACCAGAATCAGCAGCTCTCAGCAGCTGATAAGCAAGCAGCCCAAAAGCAGATTAGCGATGACGCTAACCAAGCAGCTGCTCAGGTTCAATCTGCAGCAGATGACCAGGCCATCGACCATGCCCAACAAGCTGGCGTAGCCCAGTTGGACAAGGATGGTGCACAGGCCGACTTGCAAGGGGCTGTTAATGCCGCCAAGGTAGCGGTCAAGAACCAGTCCGGCATTGATCAAGGACAGGTCAACCAGGCCATTGATCAGACTGCAGCAGACGGTCAAAAGGCCATTGCCAATGGTCAGAACGCTGACCAAGTGGCACAAGCGCTTGACTTGGCAAAGTCCAAGGCCCAAGCCCAACAAGCACTGGCAGCCGCTGCTAGCCAGGACATGGTGGCAGTGGACCAGAACCAGGCCTTGAGCAATGATCAGAAGCAGGCTGCCAAGCAAGCTGTTCAAAATGACTTGCAGGCAGCGACAAAGGCAGTTAACGCTGCGACGAACAAGGATGCGGTTCAGCAAGCACAAAGCAACGGTGTGAACAAGATGAACCAGGACGTTACGGACGCCCAAGTTCAAAATGCGCAGGCTGATGCCAAGAAGCGTTTGGCTGATCACGCGGCGGCTACCAAGGCGGCCATCAACGCCTTGCCAAACTTGTCAGCTGATGACAAGGCAGCTTTGAACAAGCAAGTGGATGCCGCAGCGGATGCTGCTAGTGAAAAGATTGGCCAAGCCAAGGATTTGGCTGGGGTTAATCAAGCCTTGAATAATGGTCAGACGGCCATTGATCAAGTGAAGGCCCAGGCAGCAGCTAAGGCAAAACAAAGCTTGAACGATTTGCGGCAAAGCAACAAAGACCTGTTAGCGAAGGCCCAGGCAGCAGCTAATGCGTCCTTGGATCAGCAGCAGGCTTTGACAGCTGATCAGCGTAATGACTTGAAGAAGCAAGTGCAACAAGCGGCAGACGCTGCAGCAGCTAAGATTGATCAAGATCAAGATGCTGGATCAGTCAACCAAGACTTCCAGAATGGTCGCTCAGCAATGAACGACGTCGTGACAGCTGGTCAATTGAATGCTGGTAAGAACGATGCCAAGAGCCGTTTGACCGCCTATGGTGACCGTGCTAAGCAGGCCTTGTCTCAGTACCAAAACCTGTCTGACGAGGATTTGCAACAAGCAGCAGCTGCCATTGATGCAGCCGTTCAAAATGGTCAAGGCAACATTGACCGGCAAACGACCTTAGCAGCTGTGGCTGACAAGTTGGCCAACGCACAACAGGCTGTTGATCAAATTAAGCCAAAGGATAGCAACCAAGGCAACCGCGCCAATGCAGTCAACCAGATCAACGCGGCCGCAGCAAAGGCAATCCAAGCGGTTAACCAAAATCAGCACTTGTCAGCTAGCGAACGCCAAGCTGCTCAAGATCAGATTAACCATGATGCGGATCAAGCCATTGCTCAAGTGCAGGCTGCTAAGGATGGCCAAGCCATCACAGCTGCAACCGATGCAGCAGCCCAAACTTTGAACAAGGATGCTGCCCAAGCTGATTTGCAAGGAGCCGTTGCGGCAGCCAAGGCTGCTGTGCAAGGTCAAGCTGGTATTGATCAAAATCAAGCCAACCAGGCCATCGCACAAGCAGCAACTGCTGGTCAACAGGCCATTGCCAATGGTCAGAATGCCGACCAAGTCGCCAATGGGTTGAACTTGGCCAAGGCTAAGTTGACTGCGCAAGCAGCACTGGCAACCGCTGCCAGCCGTGACTTGACTGCTGTTGATCAAGACCAAAACTTGACGGCCAATCAAAAGCAAGCCGCTAAGCAAGCCATCCAAGCTGATTGGCAAGCAGCCCGGCAGCAAGTGAACGCAGCCGCTGATACGGCAGCGGTCACGAATGCGCAGACGGCAGGGGTTAACAAGATGGATCAGGACGTGACGAACGCCCAGGTTCAACATGCCCAAGCTGATGCCAAGAAGCGCTTGGCTGACCATGCCAACCAGACGAAGGCAGCCATCGCAGCCATGGCCAACCTGTCTGCTGATCAAAAGCAGGCCTTGGACCAAGCCATTGATCAAGCAGCGGCAACGGCCACTGCCAAGATTGATGCCGGTCAAGATCAAGCTGCCGTAGAACAAGCTTTCAACGATGGGAAAGCAGCTATTGACCAAATTCAGCAAGAAGCCCAAGCGCAAGCTCAGGCAACCACTTTGGCCGATGCAAAGACGGTCGCAAAGGCTCAGTTGGCTGACCATGCCAACCAGGTGAAGGCCGCTATTGCAGCGATGACTAACTTGTCTGCTGATCAAAAGCAGGCCTTGGATCAAGCCATTGATCAAGCAGAAGCTGCGGCAATTGCTAAGATTGATGCTAGTCAAAGTCGGGGCGCTGTTCAGCAAGCCTTCAACGACGGCAAGGCCGCCATTGACCGGGTTCAGCAAGATGCTGACAGCCAAGACCAGGCAGCAACCTTAGCCAATGCCAAGGTCGCAGCTAAGGCGCAGTTGACGAACCATGCCAACCAAGTCAAGGCCGCTATTGAAGCAATGGCTGGCTTCTCAGCAGCAGAACGGACGCAAGCAGTAGCACAGATTGATGCCCTTCTGCAAGCAGGTTTGACAGCGATTGATCAAGCCCAGTCTGCTGCGGCAGCAACACAAGCCATGACGGACAGTGCACAAGCAATGGATCAGTTCAAGCAGGCCTTCGCCGCTGGTCAAAAGCCAGCTACGCCGGTACAACCTGCTGAAACTGCCCAACCAACTGCCCAACCTGCTCTGCCAGCTACGAGCCAGCAGGCAGGTAAGTCCAACGCTTTGCTGACTGCTAGCCTGTCAATGCTTGCAACGGTTTTGACGCTAGGTCTGGCAAAGAACAAGAAGCGGCAAAAATAAGTCGATCTCGACTCGCTACTTGACATTTTGAGCATACTTGCTAAAATGAAAGCAATTAGCCATTGAGTAGGGAAAGAAAAGGGACTGGTCCAACAGCGATCTGGTGGTGGTGTAAACCAGACAAGGTTCCTTTTCACGACACCTAGGAGGTAGCTGGCCACCAGCCGTTCATCCGCGTTATGGATACTAGCAAAGTTCACAGGAGAACTTTGAAAGATAAGGTGGTACCGTGCCAAGGAAGGCGCCCTTAACAACCAGGAGGTTGTTAAGGGCGCCTTTTTTTTGGCAAAGACAATCAGAGAGGGAGGCAACGCAGTCTGCGTTGAATAGATGATGGCAAAAGCAAAATTTCAACGGCCAAAAGGAACGGCCGACTTATATGAAGATAATAGCTACCTGTGGCAGCAAGTAGAGGCACAGGCCCGCCGTGTGTTTGCCCGCTACGGCTATGGCGAAATCCGGACGCCTATATTTGAGTCCTTTGACTTGTTTGCCCGCTCCGCTGGCGATACGTCCGATGTGGTCACCAAGGAAATGTATGACTTTGAAGATAAAGGGGACCGACACATGGCCCTGCGGCCAGAGGGGACGGCTGGCGTTGTGCGCGCCTATGTCGAAAACAAGCTCTTCGGCCCCGAACACGGCCAGCCCTACAAGACTTACTACATGGGACCGATGTTCCGCTATGAACGGCCACAGGCTGGGCGCTTCCGTCAGTTCCATCAAATTGGGGTCGAGGCTTTTGGCTCCACGGCTCCTAGTTTGGATGTCGAAGTCATCACCATGGTCGTGAAGTACCTGGATTCATTGGGGCTGAAAAATCTCAAAGTGGCGCTGAACACGTTGGGCGATGCAGAGGCTCGGGCTGCTTACCGCCAGGCTTTGATTGATTACCTGAAGCCCTATCAAGACCAACTGTCCGCCGATTCACAGACTCGTCTGGAAAAGAACCCACTGCGGGTGCTGGATTCGAAGGATCCAAAAGACCAGGACATCGTGCAGGCGGCCCCCACGATTTTTGACTACCTGTCCGACGCTAGCCGGGCTCACTTTGAAGCGGTGCAAGCTGGGTTGTCTGCGCTCAACATTGACTATGTCATTGACGACCGCATGGTCCGTGGCTTGGACTACTACAACGACACGATTTTTGAAGTGATGACGCAGGACCCAAGCCTGAAGGGTGCGGCAACCATTGCCGGTGGTGGCCGCTATGCTGGTCTGGTCGAAGAATTTGGCGGCCCGGCAACGCCAGGGATTGGCTTTGCGATCGGGGTAGAACGGTTGGTGGCGCTCTTACAGGCCGAAGGCCAGGCAGACCGGCAAGCGGCACCCGTTGATTTCTATCTGGTTCAGGTCGATGATCAAGTCGCTAATCAGGCCCTGGTACTGGCCACAGCCTTGCGCGACATGGGTTATGTCGTTGACTTGGACTACAGTGGCAAATCAGTGAAGGCCCAGTTTAAGGCTGCCAATAAGAAAAATGCACACTATGTGCTGACCCTGGGGGACCAGGAAGTGCAGTCGGGTCAGGCCAATGTCAAAGACTTACGATCCGGTTCGGAACAGCCAGTGGCCCTAGCCGAAATCGCCCAGCAGATGCCAGCGGTATTGCAGCAGTTAGCAGCAGAGGAGACAGCAAAATGAAGCGAACAACTTATGCAGGATTAGTGGATGAACAGTATGTTGGCCAGACGGTTCAGCTGGCCGGCTGGGTGCAAAAGCGTCGTAACTTTGGGGATTTGGTCTTCGTTGACCTACGGGACCGGGAAGGTTTGCTACAATTGACCTTTTCCGCCGATTACCCGGAGGCGTTGGACCTCGCCCAAAAGATGCGTAACGAATACGTCATTCAAATCGAAGGCCAAGTGGTGGCCCGGCAAGCTAGCCAGGTCAATGACCAAATTCATTCTGGTAAAGTCGAAGTGGTGGTGACGTCTGCCAAGATTCTGGCCGAATCCAAGACGCCGGTCTTTGACATTGCCGACGACGTGAATGCTTCCGAAGAATTGAAGTTGGAATACCGCTACTTGGACTTGCGTCGGCCCCAGATGCAAAAGAACCTGCGGGTTCGTTCCAAAATTATGGCCGTGGCCACTAAGTTTATGGACGAGCATGACTTCTTAAATATTGAGACGCCCTATTTGGCAAAGTCGACGCCAGAAGGGGCCCGGGACTACTTGGTGCCTTCCCGCATCTACCCTGGTTCCTTCTATGCGCTGCCGCAATCTCCCCAGCTCTTTAAACAGTTACTCATGGGTGCCGGCTACGACCGTTATTTCCAAATCGCCCGTTGTTTCCGGGATGAGGATTTGCGCGGGGATCGGCAACCTGAATTTACGCAGCTGGACATGGAAACGTCCTTCCTGTCAGCCGCTGAAATTCAAGACTTGGTTAACCACTGGATCCAGGCGATTATGAAGGAAGTCGTTGGTTACGACCTCGATCCAGAACAGATTGACCGCCTGACTTGGCAGGAAGCCATGGACCGCTTTGGAACCGATAAGCCAGACCTTCGAATTCCTTATGAGCTCAAGGACTTGTCTGGCTGGGCCCAGGATTCGGCCTTTGGTGTCTTTGCCAAAGCCGTTGAGGCCGGTGGTGTGGTCAAAGCACTGGTAGTGCCAGGTGCTGCCGACCACTACTCTCGCAAAGACATTGACAAGCTGGGTCAGTACATCGAGCGCTTCGGTGCCAAGGGCTTGGCTTGGTTAAAGGTGACAGCAGAGGGACTCAATGGCCCCATTGCTAAGTTCTTTGATGACGCAGCGACAGCCGAATTGCTAGCAGCAACCGCTGCTCAGCCAGGCGATTTGCTCCTTTTCGGTGCCGGTCGGGCCGACATTGTCGCCGCTTCCTTGGATGCCCTGCGCCGGCAAACGGCCCAGGACCTGGACTTGATTGACCAAGAGCGTCCTTGGCGCTTTGCTTGGATCGTGGACTGGCCACTCTTTGAATACTCCGAGGACTTTGACCGTTGGATCGCCGCCCACCATCCCTTCACCATGCCAAATGAGGAGGACCTGCACTACTTGGATGAAGGGGAGGATCCTCACCAAGCGCATGCCCAGTCCTATGACCTCGTATTAAATGGCTATGAACTTGGTTCAGGCTCTATCCGTATCCACCGGACTGACATTCAAGAAAAGATGTTGCGAGCCCTGGGATTCAGCCATGAACAAGCTGAAGCAGCCTTTGGCTTCCTGCTCAAGGGGATGGAATTCGGCTTCCCACCAATGGGTGGGATTGCCCTTGGCTTGGACCGCTTGGCCATGCTGTTGGCAGGTCAGGAAAACATCCGGGAGGTGATTGCCTTCCCAAAGAACTCCAAGGCAACGGAACCAATGACCGAAGCACCCGGACCAGTTGCAGCCAGCCAACTGGCCGAACTGGGGATTCAGGTACAAGCAGAAGAACAGTAAGCAAGCATTCGCAAGGTCTGACCGTTGGGTCGCCTTGCTTTTTTCTGTTAAAAAATTTTGAAAAGGGAACGAAAAAGCAGTAAAATATAGCAGAGTAATGACCCTAAGAACTGGCTGAATCCAATCGCCATTTTAGTTGGCGCTAATAGCGGACCAACAAAGCACAATAATGACTCGCAGACAAATTCGGCAATACCTGAATCACTATTTTTTGAGACAGATTTCTGGCGCACTGTTCTACGCACTCATGGTGTCCATCGCGTTAAATTACTTTTGGCAGCCCGGCCACATTTATTCATCCGGCTTTACCGGCTTTGCCCAATTAATTGCGACACTGACCCATGGGGCGCTGCCCGTGCAGTGGGCCTTAGCCTTGATTAACTTGCCGCTGTTGCTGCTGGCGGCTTTGACGCTGTCCAAGCGCTTCGCCGTCTTCACTGCCATGGCAGTCGGGTTGTCGGCGCTTTTCATTCCGCTGCTGTCGACGCATACCGTGTTGACGGATGACCCCTTAATTAACGCCATCTTTGGTGGGGGCATTAATGGCATGGCTGTGGGCACTGCCCTGTCCTGTGGCTTGGGGACCGGTGGCCTGGACGTCATTGGCATGGTCTTGCACCAGCGCTTTCGAACGAAAATGGGCTCCATCAACTTGGCCTTTAACGCGCTGATTATGATTGGGGCTGGTCTGACTTATGGTTGGCAATACGCTCTCTATTCTATGATTGGGGTGGTGGTTTCTTCCTATATGATTAATTTCTTCTACACCAAACAGCAGCAAATTCAAGAAATTATCATCACCAGTAAGCCGGACGAAATGGTCTCCCACATCCAAGACACGATGCACCGGGGGGTCACTATCATCGATTCTGCCCGGGGCGGTTATACCGGCATGGAGCGGGCAGTCCTTTTGACGGTCGTGACCCAGTATGAGCTGGACGAGCTCCGCCATTTGATTAACGAAGTCGACTGCGAAGCCTTTTATTCTGAAACGAAGGTTGAGCATACGGGCGGTCACTTCTACGAGCCAGAACCTTAACCGAAAGCAATCTAAGCGGAGAATCCGAGACGGATTCTCTTTTTTGTTTTTAATATTTCTAAAAAAGCTTGTATCTTACTTGATGAAAGCGCTATAATTAGTTAAAAATAGAACAAATTAAGTGGAGGATTGTCATGGCGCAGAAGGAAAGCCCCTTTAATCCCAAAACTGGTCTTCATCGTTTTTGGATTTTAGCAGTATCGTTGATTATTACTTCGGGGACCGCAATTTCGCCAGCCTTGCCGATGATGCAAGCAGATTTTGCCAACGAACCCAACACATTGGTCAATATGGTTGCCACCATTCAACAGGTGCCCGCCTTTATTGTGCTTTTGTTTTCAAGCCAAATTGCGAGTCGCTTTGGCATTAAGAAAACAATCGGGGTCGGTATGCTCTTAATGGGCATTGCTGGGGTCTTACCAGCGGCGCTGCACAGCTTGTGGCTGATTTTAGCAGCCCGGATTGTCTTTGGAATTGGGATTGGGCTGACCAACTCACTGGCCATTACGCTGGTGGACCTTTACTATAGTGGGGACGACCAGACCCGGATGCTGGGGAACCGGTCGGCTTTTGAGCCCATTGGCCTGTCCATTGTCAACCTGCTGGCTGGCTTCTTGCTCAACTTTTCCTGGCAGGCTGCCTTCTTAGCTTATGCCGTTATCTTTGTTGTACTCTTTGGTTTTTGGAAAGTCGTACCGGAATACCACTTGGAAAAGCAGGATCCGGCTAACAAAACCGGGCTGGGTCTCAAAGCCATTGCTTTCTTGGTTACTGCCGGCATTACCTGTGCTTGCTTCACAATTGGGATGACCATCATTTCCGTGTTAACACCAGATATTGTCGTCGACAAGGGGCTGGGGGATGGCACAACGGCCAGTCTGATTATTACGGCCTTTACCATCGCTGGCATGGCAATGGGCTTTCTCTTCGGTGCACTCGCAGATCGTTTAGGCGGTCTCTTGCTGGCCGTTGGTGCTGCCATGATGGCCATCGGGGCCTGGGCGGTCAACAGCGCCGACAATCTTTGGCAGTTAACGTTGGGCGCCATTGTGATTGGCTGTGCCTTTCCGCTGGCCGGCACCTTTCTCTTTTCTTTGGTGGATAAATACTTGCCACAGGACCGAGATGCGCTGGGCAATTCCATCCTTTTGGTCGGCTGTAATGTGGGAACGGCCATGGCGCCAGCCACTATCACGGCATTAAATGATTTGGACCATATGCCTGGATTGAATCCTGGTATTACGGTCTATGCCTGGTTGATGACGGCCTTTGCCCTGCTGGCTCTGGTCCTTCTCTTGTTGATTCGTCGTCGACAACGGCAGCTATAAGCAATCGCAAAAAGTATTGACAAAGGGACCGGTTGTTGAGATAATTAACAGGTTATTGATGCATATCGTCTATTTACGAAATAAAGTGCAAGAAAGGAGGGGATCGACATGGCCAAGGTCATTGTACGCAAGAATGAATCTTTGGACGACGCATTGCGCCGCTTCAAGCGTGGTGTTTCAAAGGACGGTACTCTCCAAGAATACCGGAAGCGTGAATTCTATACGAAGCCTTCAGTAGAACGGAAGTTGAAGTCTGAAGCTGCTCAAAAGCGCAACAAAAAGAAGAAGAACCGTTAATTCGGTCTAAAACGCCAGTTTTCTGGCGTTTTTTCTTTACCTGCCTGTGGTAGACTAGTAAAGAAAGTAGATGAAGCAAGGAGTAAGAAGGATGTCCTTATTAACAACAGTGCAAGACGATATGAAAACGGCCATGAAGGCCAAGGACAAGGAAAAGTTGTCCGTTGTCCGCCAAATCAAGTCGGCGGTCATGAACGAACAGATTAACTTGGGCCATGACCTGACAGAAGAGGAAGAATTGACGGTTCTCTCCCGAGAAGTCAAGCAGCGCCAGGATTCCTTAGCAGAATTCAAGGCGGCTGATCGGACAGATCTGGCGGCCGCCACGCAAAAGGAATTAGATATTTTGGCCAGTTATTTGCCAGAACCGCTGTCAGAAGCTGAAGTGTCCGATATTATTACGGCAGCCATTGAGCAGACTGGTGCCAGCTCCATGGCGGATATGGGGAAGGTCATGGGCATCGTCAACGGTCAAACGAAGGGCCGGGCAGACGGCAAAGCAGTTGCCGCTGCCGTGAAAGCTGCGTTGTCAAAGTAAAGGGCCGTCCACTGGACCCTGCGCCCATTGCGCGAACTAGTAAAGGAAGTAACATGCAAGCAAGCCTGGGACAAGTGATCAAGGCCAAAGTCACTGACGAAAATGACCAGTATTTTTATGCACAGGTAGATGGTTTTACCTATGAAATTGACAAAGCTGAGTTGAAGAAGCCCCTCCGACTGGGGGGCTTTGTGACCGGCTTTGCCTACGAAAATGAAAGCCACCGCCTTCAAATCACCAAGAACCTGCCAACGGTCCAACAGGACCAGTATGACTGGGGGCAGGTGGTCAAGAGCCGCCATGATTTGGGGGTCTTTGTCGACATCGGCCTGCCCAATAAGGACTTAGTGCTGTCACTGGATGACCTGCCAAGGATGAGCAATCTTTGGCCAAAGCCAGGGGATCGGCTCTTGCTGGCTATCAAAGTCGATGCCAAAGGCCGGCTTTGGGGCCAACTGGCTAGTCAAGAAATCTTCCAAGCGGTCGCCCGTCAAGCGAAGTTGGGTCCAATCAAGAAGGGGCAGACCATGAAGGTGACCGTGTACCGGGATAAGCTCGCAGGGACCCTGGTCATGACTGATGACTACAAACTGGGCTTCATTCCCCCTTCCCAAAGGCCGGAAGAACCACGCTTGGGGCAAGTATTGACGGCCCGGGTGCTGGGCATCAACGAGCATGGGGTCATTAATTTCTCCCTGCTACCATTGGCCTACAAGATGATGGACGAGGACGCCAAATTCCTGTTGATTCAGTTGCAGCGCAAGGCGGACCATTTCCTACCCTTTAACGATAAGTCCGAACCAGCAGCGATTAAGGCGCAGTTTGGCTTTTCCAAGGGACAGTTTAAACGGGCCTTGGGTCGGCTCTACAAGGACCGGCTCATTGAACAGGTAGATGCGGGCATTGCGCTCACCGACAAAGGACTTGAGGCGCAGGGTTAATGAATCAGGAATTTACTGATCAAGTGGCCGATTATTTGAATGAGCTCAGAGTAGCCAAGGGCTTATCCAAGAATACGATTACGGCTTACCGCCAGGATTTAAAAAGTTTCGGCCTTTTTTTAACGAAAAAAGGGCTTGCCCTAGCGCAAGTGGACCACCACTTGGTCTTGGATTTTTTAAATCAACAGCGGTTGGCTGGGCGAGCCACGACGTCGATTGCCCGCCAAGTAACGGCCTTGCGCCGTTTTTTTGCCTATTTACTGCAAGAAAAAGTGTTGGCCCACGATCCCATGGCCAATATTAAGCCGCCCAAGCGCAGGCAGCACTTGCCAGCGGTACTGTCTCCTGAAGAGGTCGAAGTGCTGCTGCAGGTGCCAGACCAAAGCCAGCCCCTGGGTTTGCGGAACCAGGTCTTATTAGAAGTCCTTTATGCGACTGGGCTCCGCGTATCTGAGTTGATTGGCTTAAAGTTAACCGACTTACACTTGGACTTGGGCTTTGTGCAAACAATTGGGAAGGGTGATAAGGAACGAATCATTCCCATTGGCGAAGTCGCGATTGATGCCATTGACCGCTATTTAAACAGTGCTCGGCCGCTTTTGGTGGGCCAGCAAAAGACCGAAACACTCTTGGTCAATGACCATGGGCGGCCGTTAACGCGGCAAGGGGTCTGGCTACTAATCAAGGGCTTAGTCCGTTCGGCTGGCATTGACAAGGACGTTTCCCCCCACACGCTGCGCCACTCTTTTGCCACGCACATTTTAAACAATGGTGCGGATCTACGGGTGGTTCAAGCGTTACTGGGGCATTCAGACATCGCCACGACCCAAATCTATACGCACATTTCGAAGCAGCGGCTGAGTCAGGTCTATGACCGTTATCATCCGCGTGCATAGGAGGATTCATGCTTGTACCAACCAGACCAGATGATGAAAAAACAGTGATGGGGCTCTTTTCACTGACGCCAGAATTCAAAAAAGTCGAGCGCTTGAAGGAAGCCTTGGCTTTTTACCAACAAAAAGGTTTCTCTCTCTTCTTTTGGCAGCAGGGCGAAACGGATTCCGTGCTCGGTTTGATTGGCTGTGAGCAATACGCCCGGGACCTGATTGTTGTGCGGCAGTTAATTCTGACGCCGGGCTCACAGAAGCGGGCTAATTACCACCAAATGTTAACCGATTTGCAAAATTACTACCCAGCGGCGACGCTCATGGGCACCTTATCGAATAAAGCGCTGATTAACCAGTGGAGAAAGCAGCATGTCCAGTCCGAGCCTAACCATTAAAATTACGGACTTCGAGGGCCCCTTAGATTTATTGCTGCATCTGATTAAAAAGCATGAGATGAACATTTTTGATCTGCCGATTGCGGCTGTGACGGCCCAGTACCTCGACTTCCTTCATGAGCAGCAGGCCCTCCGCTTAGACATCGCGGCGGAATACCTGGTGATGGCAGCTTCACTCATTCAAATCAAATCCCGGGACTTGCTACCAAAACCAGCAGTCAGCGTGGACGAAGGAGCAGACGAAGAGGACTTGGATCCAAAAGAAGCCCTCGTGAATCGTTTATTGAATTACCAGCGCTTTCAAGAAGCAGCTGGTTTTTTGGCTGAACAGCAGGCGGCTGGCCAGCAGTCCTTTGCCAAACCAGCGGACAGTAGTCTCGCCGCTGCCAATCAACCGGTGGCCCCCTTGGCCCCAGGGCTAACCCTGGTGGATTTGCAGCTCGCTTTCGAATCCCTGCTGGCCCGCAAACGGGATTTGGCGCCCCAAGCCAGGCAGGTGCAAGTGGCTGCCTTTACAATTGGGGATGGCCTACAAGCTGTCCGTCGGCAACTAGACCAGTTGGCGGCTGGGCAGTCGCTGCCTTTCAGTCAAGTATTTGATGGGCAATGGCAGCGGGAACAACTCGTCATGACTTTTTTGGCCATTTTAGAACTCGCCAAGGGCCATGAACTAACGCTCTGGCAGGCCCAGGAACAGGGAGAAATCTTACTCAAAAAAAGGATGGCAGATGAAGGCAATCAATCAAATTGAAGCACTCCTGTTCGTTGCAGGGGAAGAAGGGCTGTCGGCGGCTACTTTAGCCAAGCTAACGCAGTATGATCAGGCGGCCATTCCCGGCCTGATTGAGGATCTCGCCAATCACTATCAACAAAGTGAGAGTGCCCTCATGGTGCGGGGCAACCAGGAAAATTACGCACTGGTCACTCGTCCGGTCTTCGGACCACTGCTGAGCGCTTATGCCCAGCTGCCCATCCAGGGCAAGTTAACCCAGCCTCAGTTAGAAACGCTGGTGATTATTGCCTATCAGCAACCGATTACACGGGTAGAAATCGACCAAATTCGGGGCGTGCGTTCCGCCGCTACTTTACAAAAACTACAGCTACACCAACTAATTGAAAGCGTGGGCCGGAAGGAAGAGCTGGGTCGGCCGATTTTGTATGGCACGACGGCCACTTTCCTCGACTACTTTGGATTAAGCGACCTGGCTGACTTACCACCGTTACCGGACCCCTCGGAGGCCAAGCTGAATGAGGACCAGTTGGCGGCACTGGCCCTCTTTGACCAGAAAAGCGCAGTAACAGCAGCCGACCAGCAGTCGCACAATGAAGGAGCATAACATGGCAGCAGAAGCAGTACGATTACAAAAAGTGATTGCCCAGGCGGGCGTCGCGTCCCGCCGGGCCGCCGAACAGCTAATCTTAGAAGGCCGGGTGACCGTTAACGGCCAGGTTGTGTCTGCGCTGGGGACAAAAGTGGTCCAGACGGACGAAGTGGCAGTGGATGGCGTGCCCCTGGATGGCCAGGAAAAGCCGGTTTATTACTTGCTCAATAAGCCCCGGGGCGTTGTGACGACCAGCCATGATGATAAGGGCCGCAAAACAGTGCTGGATCTGCTGGGAGAAGAAGTGACGGCCCGGGTTTATCCGGTGGGTCGCTTGGACTATGACACGACCGGTGCCTTGTTACTGACCAACGATGGGGAACTGGCCAACCAGCTCATGCACCCCAAGCACAAGGTCGATAAGGTTTATACGGCCAAAGTCAAGGGCTTGGCTACGTTGCCAGCCTTGGCCCCTTTGAAAAAAGGGATTCTTTTACACGGGAAAAGAACGGCGCCAGCGCGAGTGGCCGTTGAACAGGTGGATACCAAAAAACAGGTTTCCTACGTACGCCTGACCATTCATGAAGGACGGCACCACCAAGTCAAGGAAATGCTGGCCCAGGTCGGCTTCCCCGTGGAAAAGTTAACCCGGGACCGCTATGCCTTTTTGGATTTGCAGTCACTGCCAGCAGGCGATTACCGGCCGCTGAAGCATGACGAAGTGAAGCGGTTAAAGGCGGGCGATTACCGTTTCTTACGGCGAAAGTAATTGCCAGGGCGATTTCCCTGTGCTATACTGGTAACAAATTAAATGAAACTTCAGGGTCAGGTGAAAGTCCTAACCGGCGGTGAAACAGTTATTCTGGCGAGCCCGCGACCTGCGCAAGCAGTTGATTTGGTTTGAATCCAAAGCCGACCGTACAGTCGGGTATAAAGAAGTGCAATCGTTAGTCTTTTTGGACTGTTTTTTGTATGCCCTGTTCGTTTGCAGGGCTTTTTTACTGCCCAAAAGGAGGAACATTATGAAGCATAACAGTCGTCAGGTCACAGTGGTTGCGGTATTAGCCGTCCTCTCCTTTGTCCTGCTGATTTTCCCAAAGTTGGTCATTATCCCATCGGCTTCCTTTTTGAAGCTTGATTTCTCGATTGTGCCCATCGTCCTGGCTTTATCCTGGCTGGGGCTACCAGCGGCCATTGCGGTCCTCGTGCTCCGCACGCTCTTAAAGCTGATTTTAATGAACGAAGGGGTCAATACCGTGATCGGGATGCCGGTGAACTTCCTGGTCGCACTCGCCTTCATCTGCCTGCTGGCCCTCGGCATGGGGGAGAAGGCCGCTTTGCCTCGTAAGTTGCTAGCAGCCCTGTTGGCCATTCTCGGCATGACTTTAGTGGCCTATGTTGTCAATATTGTTTGGGCCATTCCCCTCTATGCGGACTTTGCTCATTTTGATATTGCCAAATACATCGGCATTAAGCCTTATCTTTGGACCATGGTGGTGCCCTTTAACTTGGTCGAAGGACTCGTTTGGTGGGTGGCCGCCATGCTAGTTGTCCAGCTCTTGGCACCCTTTAAGAAAAGGTTACAATCTTAAGAAAAGGTTATCTTTTGGCTTGGAAAAACCGTGGTAGACTAGCCCTAGTATGAATGGGAGGCTTTCTATGAACGAACAAGCAACCGAAACGCTATCCCGCCGCCAGAAGAAAGCAGCGGGGCAACAGCAACCAAGCGATAACAAAAGTAAGCAAAAAAAGCATGGGGGGTTAATCATCACCCTTATTGTCCTGTCGCTTTTACTTTTGGCTTCTGGACCTGTCTATGGCATGGTTAAAAATGCACCTGATTTAACCAAGAGTAGCCAGTCCAGTCAGTCCAGTTCCGATATTAAGCGCAAGCAGTCCACGTCTAGTAGCAGCCAGTCCAAGCAGACCCAGCAAAGTCAGGCGGGCCAGTCCATGAGCCAGTCAGACCAAGCGGCACAAAGTCAGCAGGACAGCAGTCAGGCGACGGACCAGGGGGATGCGGCCAATAACCAGCAAAACAGTGCAACCGACGAACAAAAGCAGCAGCAAGCAGCGGCACAGGAACAAAATGCTGGTGCGGCAACGCTTCAGTCGGGCCAAACGCTGTATAATTTTGCCGTAACGCATGGCACCAATACGGAAGCCGTTTTGAAAGCTAATCCAGGCATGACGGTGCAAAATTATAGCCGTTACGCTGGTCAAAGTATTAAGTTTAGGTAGGAAAGTAGCGCAACGATGTCAGAAGAGAAAAGGGTACAAGTAGCGATTGACGGGCCGGCTTCGGCTGGCAAATCAACCATTGCCAAAATCTTAGCCAAGCAACTGTCTTATGTCTACGTGGACACGGGCGCCATGTACCGGGCCATCACGTTGGCGGCCCAACAGGCAGGCATTGCCTATGACGATGAGCAGGCAGTCGCTGCGCTTTTACCGCAGTTACAGATTGACTTTGCACCTGGCGAGCCTGTCCAGCACGTGTTCTTGAACCAAGAAGAGGTGACCGAGGCCATTCGTTCCACTGAAGTAACGAACAATGTCTCGACCATTGCAGCTAATCCGGCTGTTCGAGCCGACCTAGTGGCCCGGCAGCGAGCCATGGCAGCTGCCCATTCCGTCATCATGGATGGCCGCGATATTGGCACCACTGTGCTGCCAGCAGCGCCAGTCAAGATCTTTTTGGTCGCTTCCGTCGCTGAGCGGGCAGAACGCCGTTACCGTGAAAACGTGGCCAAGGGCATGACGGTTGAGTTGGCCACGCTCAAAAAAGAAATTGAAGCGCGCGATTACAAGGACTCCCACCGGGCAGTTTCCCCCTTGGTGAAGGCAGACGACGCCATCACCGTGGATACGACCGGCCAGTCGATTGAACAGGTCGTGGCGCGGATTCAAACGATTATTACCGAAAAGACAAAAGACCAAGCCTAAGGCTTGGTCTTTTGTTTTGCCACTAAATCAGGTACACTAGGGCTAATAAAGTATGGACTTAACAAGACCCGTTGTAGTTTTTATCTGCTAAGGGCTAGGCAAAGCCCGCTGGCTCTGTTAAAATAGCTTTATAAGTGTAAATGTAGGAGGACGTTTGACGTCATGAATGATACTAACAGCGAATTACTAGCAGCTCTGGAAAGTGCTGACCAAATCAAGGTAGGCGATGTCGTAACCGGCGAAGTCTTGGCCATCGATAACGATAACCAAGCAGTCATCGGCTTGCATACCGGAGAAGAAGGCGTTGTGCCAGCGCGTGAGTATTCTGAAGATCGCAGCGTCAATTTGGCAGACGACCTGAAGGTCGGCGACACAATTGAAACGGTTGTGGTTTCCAACGTGACAAGCGACAAGGAAGGCGTTGCTTACTTGCTTTCCAAGAAGCGTTTGGAAGCCCGCAAGGCTTGGGAATCTTTGTCCTTTGCCGAAGGCGACGTGGTGGATGCAAAGGTCATCAACGCAGTTCGCGGTGGTTTGATTGTGGATGTTGCTGGAATTCGCGGTTTCGTGCCAGCTTCCATGGTGGCAGAACGCTTTGTCTCTGACTTGAACCAGTTTAAGGGTCAAGACATCAAGGCAGAAGTAATTGAAATTGACCCAGCCAAGGCCCGCTTGATTTTGTCCCGGAAGGCTGTTGCCGCACAAGAACGTGCTGAAAAGTTGCAGGAAGCCTTTGACCGTTTGACGGTGGGCGAAGTGGTCACTGGTAAGGTTGCCCGCTTGACTGACTTCGGTGCCTTCGTTGACTTGGGCGGCGTGGATGGTTTGGTTCACGTTTCCGAAATCTCCCACGACCGGGTCAAGAACCCAGCCGACGTATTGTCCAAGGGTGAAGAAGTTCAAGTTAAGATCTTGGCTTTGGATACAGAACGTGGTCGTATTTCCTTGTCCATCAAGGCAACGCAACCTGGTCCTTGGGATGAAGTGGCTGAAAAGGCCCCAGCTGGTACGGTTCTGGAAGGAACAGTTAAGCGCGTGAAGGACTTCGGTGCCTTCGTCGAAATCTTCCCTGGTATCGAAGGGTTGGTTCACGTATCACAAATTTCACACAAGCGGGTTGAAAACCCAGCCGATGTTTTGAAGTCTGGTGATAAGGTGCAAGTTCAAGTCTTGGATGTTAAGCCAGACGAAGAACGGATCTCATTGTCCATGAAGGCATTGGAAGAAAAGCCAGCGAACCAACGCGACGAAGAACACGATGACCGTGCTGCTTCCCGCGCTGATGTGGCTGCTTTCCAACAAGAAGATGAAGGCGGCGCAACGCTCGGCGATATCTTCGGCGACAAGTTGTAAGCGTCAAGAAAGGCTGGTTGTCCAGTCTTTTTTTATTGAAAGGAGGGCACTATGGCAGCGCCCATCGTAGCGGTTGTAGGCCGCCCAAATGTAGGTAAGTCGACTTTGTTTAACCGCATTGTCGGAGAACGACTGGCCATTGTCGAAGATCGGCCTGGGGTGACCCGGGACCGCCTGTATGCCCGGGCGGAATGGTTGAACTATGACTTTCGGGTCATTGATACCGGTGGCTTGGAAACCGGGAACGCACCTTTTCTAACGGAAATTAAAGACCAAGTCGAGCTGGCTTTGGATGAAGCGGATGTCATTTTGATGGTGGCTTCCGGCCCAGAAGGCATGACCAATGACGATCAGGCCGTTGCCAACTTACTCTATGGCACCAACAAGCCGGTCGTCCTGGCCGTTAATAAGGTCGATAATCCTGAAATGCGGGCGGATATCTATGACTTTTATTCGCTTGGCTTAGGCGATCCTTATCCGGTTTCGTCCTCGCACGGGATTGGTTTGGGGGACGTGCTCGATGCCGTTGTTCAGCATTTTCCAGACGAGGCAGCCGTCCAAGAGGACGATGCCGTTCGCTTTTCCATTATTGGTCGGCCCAACGTGGGCAAGTCGTCCATTGTGAATGCCATTTTAGGCGAACAGCGGATGATTGTCTCGGATGTCGAAGGCACCACGCGCGATGCCATTGATACCCGCTTCATCACGCCGGCTGGCGATGAATTTGTCATGGTCGATACGGCCGGCATCCGGAAGCGGGGCAAGGTCTACGAAAATACAGAAAAGTATTCTGTTATGCGGGCCATGAAGGCCATTGACGATTCCCAGGTGGTCCTGGTGGTCTTGGATGCCGAAACAGGCATTCGAGAACAGGATAAGCACGTTGCCGGTTACGCCCATGAAGGGGGTAAGGCCGTCGTGATTGTGGTTAATAAGTGGGATACCATTGAAAAAGATACCCATACCATGCACGATTTCGAAAACTTGATTCGACAAGAGTTCAAGTTTTTGGATTACGCACCCATTGTCTTCGTTTCGGCCAAGACAAAGCAGCGCTTGGATCGGCTGCCGGATTTGATTTTGGCGGTCAACGAAAACCACGAAAAGCGGGTTTCTTCTTCCAAACTCAACGACGTGGTCATGGATGCCCTGGCCACCAATCCAGCCCCAACGGACAAGGGCAAGCGGCTGCGGGTCTACTACGCCACCCAGGTGGCGGTCGCCCCACCAACCATCGTGGTCTTTGTCAACGAAGTCGAGCTGATGCACTTTTCTTATCAGCGCTTCTTAGAAAATCAAATCCGGGCGGCCTTTGACTTTTCTGGGACACCGTTGAAGTTAATTATCCGTCAGCGGAAGTAATACAGCGGTGAAAATCGGGGAGAAAGCCTGATTTAACGGGCAAATTCGCCCTTTTACCTACACTTTTGTAAAAACATGTGCTATCCTTATTTTATGAATGTTGCTCCGGTAACGTTCCTTGACTGTTAGCGCTTGTCAGGCAACAGTATCGAATTTATCAAAACTTTTTGTGAGGAGAAAAGGAATGGCAAACAAGCAAGAATTGATCGAATCAGTTGCAATGAAGACTGGTTTAACGAAGAAGGATGCAGATAAGGCAGTGGCTGCTGTCCTGTCATCAATCGAAGACGCTTTGAAGAAGGGTGAAAAGGTTCAATTGATTGGCTTTGGTAACTTCGAAGTCCGTGAACGTGCCGCTCGGAAGGGCCGCAACCCACAGACGAAGGAAGAAATCGAAATCCCTGCTTCAAAGGTACCTGCATTCAAGCCTGGTAAGGCCTTGAAGGATGCCATCAAGTAAAGTAAATGAACACACAGCCTCGGCTGTGTTTTTTTATATTTTTTGACCTAGCCCTTGCTCATTAATGGATTTCTGATATAATCTAAATTAGTAATTTAACAAGTCCTCAAGAAAAAGGAGTTTACTCATGAAAGTTGCTGTGATTGGTGCAACCCACGCGGGCGTTTTTGCTGCTAAGCAAATCAAGGCAGAACTAGCAGATGCTAGCATTGACGTTTTTGAACGAAAGGACACGGTTTCTTTCCTGTCCTGTGGTATCGCACTGTGGTTAGGGGATCACGTTTCATCACCCGATAAGATGTTCTATGAATCACCTGAATCATTGACGGCCCAAGGCATCAACATGCACATGAAGACGGAAGTCACCAAGGCAGACTTGGCCAAGAAGGAAGTCCACAGTCAAGACTTGACGACTGGTGAAAGCACTGTCGCTAGCTACGACAAGATTGTGATTACGACGGGTTCCAAGGCCATCATGCCACCAATTCCTGGCATTGATTCTGATAAGGTTTACTTGTCCAAGTCCTGGGACGATGCCAAGACCTTGAAGGAAGTAACGGCCGGTACGAAGCGGGTTGTGGTCATCGGTGCTGGTTACATCGGCGCTGAATTGGCAGAACAGTTGTCTTTGAATGGTCAAAAAGTGACGTTGATTGATGGATTCGACCGTGTTTTGGCGAAGAATACGGCGCCAGAATTTTCGGCCATCTTTGAACAAGAATACCGGGACCACGGCGTTAACTTGGCCCTTGGTCAAATGGTTCAAGGCTTCAAGGAAACAGCAGATGGTATCCAGGTCGAAACAGACCAGGGCACTTATGAAGGGGATATTGCGATCTTGGGCTTGGGCTTCAAGCCAGCTACTGATCTCTTTACGGGCCAGGTCGACATGTTGCCAAACGGTGCCATTGAAGTGAACCCTTACATGGAATCTTCTGTGCCAGGTGTCTTTGCTGCGGGTGATGCCGCAACGGTCTTCTACAACCCCACTCAAAAGCAGGACTACATTCCTTTGGCAACGAACGCCGTTCGTCAGGGACTCCTGGTGGGTAAGAACATTGAAGAAGCCAAGGTGGCTTACCCTGGTACGCAAGCTACTTCTGCTGTTGAACTCTATGACTGGGCCTTTGCCGGTACTGGTTTGACCAAGGAAGGCGCAGCAGCTAAGGGCATCGAAGCGGAAACAGCCATCATCGAAGAGGACTACCGTCCTGACTTCATGTTGACGACCACGAAGGTGAAGGCAGCGTTGACCTATGAAAAGGGCACGAAGCGGATTATTGGTGGTGCCTTCATGGCTAAGCACGATATTTCCCAAGCGGCCAACGCCGTTTCATTGGCCATCGAAAACAAGATGACGGTTGATCAGTTAGCCCTGTCTGACTTCTTCTTCCAGCCTAACTTTAGCCAACCAATTAACTACTTGTCTTCTGTTGCCATGGCAGCCGCAGCGCAAGAGTCCTAAAATAAAGAAATAGTGTGACTATACTTGCATTTTCTCACAAGTACGGTTACACTATTTTTTGTAGCTACAACTTGAACAATTAAATTACTGTGATCTGGGGTACCGTAAGGTTGAGATTAGACCCATTGAACCTGTTAGGCTAAGACCGACGAAGGAAGCTATCACTGTCAGCAATCCATTTGACCGCTTGTTTTCTGCGCTTTTTTAGCCGAGCAAGGGGTCTTTTCTTTTCCAAATGGGCCCGTTTGGAGGAAAAATGAAAAAGTGGACGTTGCAAGATGTGATTCTCTTGGCCCTGGTGGCCATTATTTTCTCAGCCTTTTACTGGGTAATGGGGCCAATTTATAACGTGATTTACGGCCTGCTCGGGGTCTTGGGCTGGCAACCCATTGTCAACGATCTGACCCTCGGTGGCTGGATGATGGCGGCACCGCTGGCCGCGGTACTGCTCCGTCGCGCTGGTGCTGGCCTTTTGGCGGAAATGCTAGCGGCAGCAGGGGAAATGTTTCTTGGGGGAGCCTACGGGCTCTCGACGCTGCTCTCCGGCTTTGTCCAGGGCTTAGGCTCTGAACTGGGCTTTACGTTGACGGGCTACCGGTCCTACCGATTGGGCCTGTGGCTATCCACATTGACCGGAACGGTTCTAACCTTTGGTTGGGACCTAGTTAAGTCCGGCTATGACCACTACGCCTTCGGCTTTCTACTGCTGCTCTTCTGTGTGCGCTACCTGTCGCTTTTCTTCTTCTGCGGCTTGCTCGTGCACTGGATCAACCGGCTTCTGGTCCGGGCGCACTTACTAACAAACGAGGACTAATATGGTCAGCTTGTCCTGCCAAGGACTGCACTTGGCTTATCAAGAACACACAATTTTAGCGCAGGGGGACTTTCACCTGCAGCCAGGAGACTTTCAATTACTGATGGGACCCTCGGGTGCTGGGAAATCGACTTTCTTAAAGGCCTTGGCTGGCTTGGCGCCCCGCTTTGGCGGGCAAGTCACCGGTCAGGTGCGCTTGAATGGGCGGCCCGTCGCGGATTGGCCAGCCAATGAACGGGCGCAGCTGTTAGCCTTTTTGTTCCAGCAACCAGACCAACAGTTTGCCATGCCGACGGTGGCAGCGGAACTGATTTTTGCCCTAGAAAACTTGGGCTTGTCCGCGGCTGCCATTGATCAGCGAATTGACTGGGCCCTAGCCAAAGTTGCCATCACCGACTTACGAGAACGGACCCTCAGTACCCTGTCTGGCGGCGAATTACAAAAGGTGGCCCTGGCCGAAGTGCTAGCCCTGGGCGCCCGCCTCCTACTGCTGGATGAACCCTTCACGGCCGTTGATCCAACCAGTCGGGCTAGTCTACAAAAACTGCTGGCCCAGTTAAGCCAGGAGGGCTATGGCATTTTGATTGCCGACCATGACCCCAGTGGCTATGCCGATCGGGTGACGGCTGTCCATCGAATCGACCAAGCGGCGCTTCAGCCAGTGACGGCTAGTGACTTCCAGGCTTTGGCAGTCGAAGCCGAACCGCGCCGCTTCCCACTGCCAGATGCAGCGGCGCCAACGCTGCTGCTAGCGGCGGAATTGACGCTGTTGAATGGGGACGTGAAAGTGCTAGATGCGGCGAACTTCACTCTACCCACCGGAAAGCTAATCATGCTCAACGGGCCCAATGGCGTTGGGAAGTCGACATTGCTGCGGGCCATTGCCCGGCTGCAGCCTTATCAGGGCCAGTTGACCTACGCCGGTCGGTCCATTCTGGCCTACCGCAAAAAGGCCTACTATCGGCAAGTCGGGCTGCTCTTTCAGCAGGCCACTGATCAATTCTTAGCGGTGACGGTGCAAGAGGAGTTGGACCAGGTGCTGCGCCAGACGCAGGCAGGGGCTTACTGGACCCAGGAGCGCTTGCAGTCTTGGCTACAGGCCTTCCAACTAACGGGCCTGGCCGACCGTTCCGTTTACACCCTGTCGGGTGGCCAGCAGAAAAAACTGCAAATTTTGCTGATGGCTGTCATGGCCCCCAAGCTACTGCTAGCAGACGAGCCTTTGACCGGCTTGGACGCTGCTGCCGTTCAGCAGGTCTTAGCGCTCTTCTTAGCCCTGAAAAAGGACTTGGGACTAACAATCCTCGTGGTGAGTCACCAACGGCAGGCACTGGCGGCCGTGGCAGACTATCAGCTCTGCTACCAATCGGGCCAGATTCGCTATCAAACGGAAGGACTTTGATTATGAATGCTAGTCAACGATTACTGCTGGCGCTGTTGCTCTCGGTGGAAGTTGCCCTGACGACTTCTTTGGCCTTTAACACTGGCTTGGTGCTTGCTTGCTTGCTCCTGCTCTGCTGGCAGCGGACCGGCCTGAAAAGATTAGCCTGGTTAACCGCCGTCACTAGTCTGCCGGCGCTAGCGACCTACTGGTCCTTCTTGCTCTACGGGCAGGGTTCGGCTAGCAGCAATGCCCATTTTGCCCTGCTGATGGCCAGTCGCCTCTTTGCCTTTGTTTACTTAGGGGCCTGGTTTACAAGCAGGGTCACGGCGGCAGAACTCTTGGCCAGTTTGGAGCAAAATTTCAAGCTATCGTCGACCTTTACCTACGGCCTACTGGCGGCCCTGAATTTTGCGCCCCGCTTTAAACGGGCTTTCCTGACGATTCAGGCGGCCGCCTACATGCGGGGACAGCCCCTTCATTTCTGGCAGCCCACGCTCTATTTCAAAGCACTGGTTCAGGCGCTAACCTGGTCGCGCTCGTTGGCCATGGCCATGAACAGTCACGGCTTCCAGGAAGGGGCCCAGCGGTCGGTTTATCAGCGCTATCCTTTCCGCTGGATCGGGCTCTGTTGGTTAGTGCTCATCTTCGGGATTGCCCAGTGGCCCTTCTTTTACCCGCTGTAAATAAAAAACAGTGACGCGGGTCACTGTTGGTCCAGGAAGGCTAAGATCTCTGTTTTCATGGCGCTCACAAGCGGGTCGGCTGCGGCAGAGGGGTTAAAAACAAGCCCTAACTGACGGGCATAAGGTTTTTCGAAGGGATAGGCAGCCACTGCCTGTCCCTTCATGTTTTTTAAGGCTAAGTCGGGCAGGATTCCCCAGCCTAAGCCGGCTTCGACCATGGCGAGGATGGACTGGTCATCAATGGAATAGTTGATTGCTTGGGGCTTGACCTGCAGTTCATCTAAGGCCGCCTTGGTGTCGGAGTCGTAATCTGCCTTTTGTAAAATAAAATGTTGGTCGGTCAAATCTGCAGCAGAGATAGACCGGCCGTTTTTTGGCTGGTAACTGGCTGGGGTCAGGCATTTGAGCGGATCGGACTGCAGAAAAATAGTATCTAACCGTTCATGGGCCGGCAAGGCCGAAAAGCCCAAATCTAGTTTTCCTAAAAAGACGGCTTCTTCAATTTCTGCAAAGGAGCCCTGCATGAGGGAAATCTCAATCTCAGGATGCTTTTTGGCAAAGCGTTGAATAATGGTGGGCAGCCAGGCAATGCAGATAGAGGAAATAGCGCCAATCCGCAGGGTCCCCGTGTCTAGGCCCTTCATTTTCGCGGCTAGGGCCAGCAGTTGCCGTTCATCATTGACTAGGCGGGCCGCTAAGGGCAGCAGGGCCTGACCCGCAGCCGTTAGTTGCATGGCCGAGCGATTGCGCAGCAGGAGGGGGAAACCTAGCGCAGTTTCCAACTGACTGATGCCGTGGGAAACGGCCGAAGGCGTAATGTTCAGTTGGCTGGCGGCCTTGGTAAAGGACGCCGTTTGGGCCACTGTTTCAAAAATTTGATAGGAAAAGGTTTTCATAGAGCAGGCAGGCCTTTCGTAGGTTGGGTAGTGGTTGAATCGGGGTTAGCTGTATTGGCAGGATAGGGGACTAGGCGGGAAAAGCAAAGAACGGGGCAGCAATATTGCTAGCGTTGGATTGATAATCGGCTAGCGCAACTGTCTGTTTATGATGGCCATTTTTTGCTATCAAGTATTGACGACCAGTTTCCCTCCTATATACTACAAGTATAGGAAGAATCGAAAAGGAGTCGCACCATGAATTTGAAAACGGTCAGTTTAACGGACGAGACGATGACATGGGCAAAGAAATCTGCCGATCTGAAGGGGGTTTCGGTCCCTCGAATGCTCGCCGAGTTAATAGAAGAAGCTCGTCAAGATGATCAGGATTATCAAGCGGCGATGTCAGTTATCCGCGCCAACAATCGGTCGTATGTTTCTGCTGAAGAAATGAAAGCAAAGTATCTTAGATGAAGTATCGGTGGACTTTTGATAAGAAAGCAGAAAAAGAATTTAGTCAATTGGATAGACCCGTTCAAATTCGTATTTTGCAATGGTTAGATACGATGATTGCGCAGTCTGATAACCCACGAAAATTCGGAAAACCATTGGTAGGCAAGTTTAAAACACTTTGGCGCTACCGCCTGGGAAAATATTGAATGATTGCAGAAATGATTGATGATGAATTGATTGTCGTCGTAGTCCGTACTAGTAAGCGCAGTGATGTTTATAAACGGTAATCGTAAGCCCAGTTACCTGCTACTGGGCTTTTTGATTGGCTTATTTTTTGATGGATCGCGGTCAGAAAGGACGCAATAGCGGCCTTGCTTCAAAAATCAGCAGCAAAGGCTTACCCTAGATAAAGAACCTTCATCTTAAATTGAAATACTTTAGTTTTACTTATCTAGTACAACATTATAAGCTAGACAGGTAGAAAAACAAAGGAGTACGCTGCATGGCAGAAACAAAGCAAGGTTTTGAACGGAATTTATCTCATCGTCACGTGTCAATGATCGCCCTAGGGGGAACGATTGGTACCGGGCTCTTCTTGGGGGCGGGTGCTTCCATTGAAAAGGCCGGTCCAGCCATTTTACTGATTTATATCATTACTGGTTTTTTCGTCTTCGCCATGATGCGGGCCCTGGGCGAAATGTTGGTTTCCGACGAGTCCAAGCCGGTTTTCATTGAATTTATGACCCAGTACTTAGGCGACCGGGCCGGTTTCGTCCTCGGCTGGACCTACTGGATTGGCTGGATTATCATCGCCATGACCGATTTGACGGCCATTGGCAACTATATGCACTTCTGGTTTCCGGACTGGCCGGTTTGGCCTTGGGAGCTGGGCTTCCTCTTGGTCCTCTATCTGGTCAACATCGTCGCGGTGAAGGCCTTTGGAGAAGTCGAATTCTGGTTCTCCACGATTAAAATCTTTGCCATCATCGCCATGATTGTGACGGGCTTGATTTTGGCCCTTGGGCAGGTGAAAACGGACCTGGGCACGACGCAGTTTAGTACGCTCTGGTCGCACGGCTTAGTCGCCCACCACGGCAGTCAGTTGCTATCGGCCTTCCAGATGGCCTTCTTCGCCTTTCTGGGTGTTGAATTTGTCGGGATTACGGCTGCGGAAACGAAGGATCCCTTACAGACGATTCCAAAGGCGGTTAATTCCATTGTCTTTCGTATTTTGATCTTTTATATTGGCGCACTCTTGGCCATCATGATTATTCAACCTTGGACCAATTACAATGCCGGCCAGTCACCTTTCGTGGCCGTCTTCTCTGGTATCGGTTTGAAATCTGCAGCTGGTGTGATTAACTTTGTTGTCCTGACGGCGGCAGCTTCGGCCATTAACTCGGCCCTCTTTACCACGGGGCGGATGCTCTATTCACTGTCCGGACCCAAGTCCCGCTTTGGCCGCCTAAACAAGCAGGCCATTCCACGGACGGCCATCAACTTCTCCACGCTGATTGTGGCCTTCTCAGTGGTCATTAACTACCTTTATCCCTCCGACGCCTTTGCCCTGATTTCGGCAACCTCTTCGGCAGCCTTTCTGGTTATTTACGGGGCGCTGATGCTGACGCACGTGCGCTTTAAGAAGGCCGGGGATAGCAAAGGGGCCAGCCAGCATTTCCAGTTGCCTTTTGCCCCTTATACAAACTACTTAACGATTGCCTTTCTGTTGATGATTTATCTGGTGCTGCTCTTCCAAAAGACAACCACCTTTACCACGGTTTTGTCCCTGCTTTGGTTGGCGGTCTTATCGGGCATCGCCTATTTCAAATTTAAAAAGTAAAGCCGAGCTGCTACACCAGGGTGTGGCAGCTTTTTTACGTGGTCAATGTGCTAAAATAGGGGAATAGTAGGAGGTAGATAATGAAAGTAGCAATTGTTGGCTTGGGGCACATGGGCCAGGCCCTGGCGAAGGGCCTAGTGCGGGCGCCCGAAGATTTGACGCTCTTGGGTTATTCTTCTCAAGCAGAGAAGGCCCAAGCATTGGGGCTCACGCCCGTGACAGAACTGCCAGCACTGGCCGCGCAGGCACCGGATGTGGTCTTGTTGACGGTGCCGGCCAAGGTGACCACGCAGGTCTTAGCTGATTTAGTAGCGACTGATTTACCAGAGAAAACGCTCGTGCTCTCCGCGGCGGCTGCCATCAAGAATGCCGATCTTCGTTTTCAGGCACCCAAACATGCCTTAACGACCTTCATTCCTAATATTCCTGTGGCGGTGAACGCTGGCACCATTGCCCTGGCTCAAGACGAAGGGTTACCGGCGCAAGCGCTGGTCCAGGCCCGGACCCTGCTGGCCCGCTTGGGGGATGTGATCACGGTGCCTGCTGACCAGATTGCCATTGCGGGTACGATTGGCGGTTGCTCACCAGCCTATATTGACGTCTTTATGGACGCCCTAGAAGATGTGGCGGTGGCTGAAGGGATGGACCGTGCCCAGGCGCGCCAAGTAGTTGCTTCGGTTGTGGCGGGTACGGCGCAGTTAGCCCAACATTCCAGCTTGTCCTTTGCCGATTTGAAAGGACAGATTACCTCCCCAGGGGGCACAACGGTACGGGGGCTGTTAGCTTTGGATGAAAAAGGCTTCCGGCAGGCCGTTCATGCCGCCATTTTGGCAGCGGTTGGTCATGCTTAAAAAACGGTTCAGCCGTTTTTTTTTTGGGTGAATTTACAATTGAAGTGCAACACCCCTGATAAATAAAAAAAGATCCATTGATCAACTTTCTCGTAAAATAGTG
>JAQTHT010000014.1 GCA_029433265.1 Leuconostocaceae bacterium ESL0958
GTGACTTACCATGCAATGGGTCACTTGGTACCCGATGTACCGGGAAACAACCCAGTCATCTATCCCAATAACCCAACCGATCCAACACAACCAGCTAACCCGGTTATTCCAAATATTCCAGGTTACACGCCAGTGGACGGCAACGGTCATCCACTGACGCCGGGGGCCGAATACCCAATCGACCCTACGCAGCCGGGTAAGGACACGACGATTCACTACGTTAAGGATCCAAGCCCAGTTGTGCCAGGCCAGCCAGGTCAGCCAAGTGCGCAACCTAGCCAGCCAGCACCAAAGTCAGCACCTACGCAGTCTGAAGCCGGCACTTTGCCGGACACGGGCAAGCGGGTGGACAAGCATCAGCCACAAGCCAGTTCACTACTAGGCTTGACGTTGAGTGCGCTTGGCCTTGGTTATTTCTCCCGCAAGAAGAAGGATTAAAAGCAACTTTCCTTTTCCTTGCACACCTCGTTTCATTTCACTTCATTTCAATCCATGAACCCACCATGGAAGCAAGCGCCAACAATGCCCACTCATTGTTGGCGCTTTTGCTTTTTAAAAATAACTTATTAAATAGGAAGAAAAATGTGTATTTAGCAATATAATTTATTTTTTTAGGCAAAGGAGACGGTCATAATGAAAGTGAACTGTCCTGGGTTTTAAGTCTCTTCTGGAGCTGATTTACCAAGAAGGTTTGAAATTTTTCAAAAACAATTTTTTAAAACTGTCACTACTCACCTTGTGACTTAAATGCTATTTTTAAATACGTGAAGCTTACAATAGACACGAAATAGATAGTCGGAAAGGATTTTTAGATGTCTAAGTTTTCAAAACAGCATCCACAGCAAGAGATTGCTAGAAAAAAATTATATAAGTCCGGTAAATTATGGGTAACGGCAACCATTGCTTCTGTTTTCCTTTTTGCACCAATGTATCAGGGACAGGCTAGTGCCAATGATCAGCAAGCAAATACTAGCCAATCATCACAAACAGGTTCTGATAGTAGTCAGAAGGAAACACAAGTAACTCAGACAGAGAACAAAAGCCAGCAGTCAAATACAACGGCTACTAGCACAGCGACTGCACAAAGTAGCCAGTCGCAGAGTCAGAGTCAAACAAAAAGTACGACCACTGATCAAAGTAGTCAGTCCCAAAATGCACAAAGCACAAGCCAAAAGTCGGCTGATGCCGATGCCAGCGCTTTGCAAAATAAGATGGGCGACGACAGCAGTGATAGTCAGCAGGTAACTGATCTACAAAATCAAATCAAAACGCTGATCCAGCAGGCGCGTGATTTAGGTCTGACTGTCGATGATAACAATCCTGTCACGAAACAGGTCGACACGAGTACTGCGGTTAGTGATTTAACAAGCTACAAGACTGATTTGCAAAAGAAGATTGATGATGCGCAGGCCCAAAAGACAGCCTATGAGCAGAAGTTGGCGCAGTACAATCAGGATCAGGAAAACTATCAAAAGGCGTTGGATCAGTACAACCAAGATAAGGCGGACTATCCAAATAAAGTCAAACAAGTTGATGCAGATAATGCGGCCAAGAAGGCAGCCTATGATGAAAAGGTAAAAGAGCGAGACGAAGCAATTGCTCGAGTAGGTGACAGTCGTACTGCTACTGGAACCATTGACTTGAACCCCCTTTATGGTGGCTTTATGCAGGGGAAGGTTGACTACCGCTTCACCTATCACTGGGATAAGGACCAAAAAACCTTTGTTGTAACGAATCGTTACTTTGTCTATCACTATGAAGCACCTAGTCGTTTTGGTGGTGGTTTCTGGGATGGCTTCTATGTTGGTTCTCCTAAGGGAAAGTTACCAGCTGATTATTATCCAGGCGGTACGCGGAGCGAACAAGATTATCGTCTGAACACGATGAACGGGGACGAGGTCTATAACAACATTAAAGACCAGGTCCCTGATTTAGGGTTATTAGTTACCCACGGTAATTTACCTTCCGTTAACCAAACGATTATCCAACCGGCAGCTGCTGGTAAAACTTCTGACGGCCTAGATTATTATGAGAGCAATACTGCTTACAATGCTGTGCAGCAGTCCGATGGTAAGTTTGATATTGGCCATATGATCTCTCGTAAATTAATTTACACGGAGGATCCCGAACACGATCATTGGGAACAAAGTGAAGTCATTGTTGATGATCCGGGTGTGCCAGTGAGTCCTCAGGAACCTGATTATGAGCAATATCCGGCTGAACCAACGGCACCAACTGATAATGCTGTTAAGCCAACGGCACCGGATCTGAGCAAAATTAGTGTTCAGCCAGTTCAGTATGTTAATGCGCTAAAGGCCAATGTCACTTACCTTGACCAAAATACAGGCCAAACGTTACATGCAGATGACTTAACGGTCCCTTATCAGGGAACTTCTACTTACAAGACGGCTGATGAAATTCAAACGCTGGAAAAGCAAGGGTACGAACTAGTTTCTGATGGTTTTCCTGCCCAAGGATTAGCTTGGCATCAAGATACTAACACTGCTTCTTACCAAGTCGTTTTGAAACACAAGGATAAGACGGTTGATCCAAACAATCCTGGACAACCAGGTCAACCAATCGATCCGAACAACCCAGATGGACCTAAGTATCCAAATGGTACGGACAAGTCTGCCCTAGAAAAGACGATTACACGGACCATCAACTATGTTGATGCTAATGGCAAAGAAGTCGCTAGTCCTAAAACTGAAACGGTTACTTATGACCGGACGGCTACGATTGATCAGGTCACGCGTAAGGTTACTTACTCCGACTGGACACCTAAGGACGGCCAAAACAGTTACAGCACGATTCAGTCACCAGTTGTGAATGGTTATTACGCTGATCAGAACCAGGTTGCCGGTAAGACAGTTGGTGTGAATGACCAGGACGAAACTGTTAAGGTGACCTATCAGCCAATGGGTCATTTGGTACCGGATGTACCAGGCAACAATCCCGTCATCTATCCCAACAATCCAGCTGATTCAACGCAGCCAAGCAATCCAGTAATCCCAAACATTCCAGGCTACACGCCAACGGATGGGAACGGTCAGCCGGTCAAGCCGGGGGATCAATATCCAATTGATCCAAAGCAACCAGGTAAGGATACCCCAATCCATTATGTGAAGGACTTGCAGGCCAAGGTCACTTATACCGATCAAAGCGACGGCAAGACTTTGCACGAAGACAGCTTGACGGTTCCTTATCAGGGTAGCTCGGACTACAAGACCGCTAACCAAATTGCTTCTCTTGAGAAGCAAGGTTACGAACTAGTTTCCGATAACTTCCCAGCTGATGGTTTGCACTATCAGAAGGAAGGACAACAGTCCGAATTCCAGGTAGTTCTGAAGCACAAGGATAAGACGGTCGACCCAAATACGCCGGGTCAGCCAGGTCAACCAATCGATCCGAACAACCCAGACGGACCAAAGTATCCAGACGGTACGGATAAGTCCTCCCTGGAAAAGACCATTACGCGGACGATTGATTACGTTGACGGCAACGGTAAGCAAGTAGCCCCATCGAAGACGGAAACAGTTACTTACGACCGGACGGCTACGATTGATCAGGTCACGCGTAAGGTCACTTACTCGGACTGGACAGCTAAGGATGGTCAGAACAGTTACAGTACGGTTCAGTCACCAGTTGTGAATGGCTATTACGCCGATCAGAACCAGGTTGATGGCAAGACGGTTGGTGTGAATGACCAAGACGAAACGGTCAAGGTCACTTACCAACCGATGGGCCATTTGGTACCCGATGTACCGGGGCAAAACCCAGTTATCTATCCCAACAATCCAGCTGATCCAACGCAGCCTACGAATCCGGTCATCCCAAATATCCCAGGTTACACACCAACGGATGGGAACGGTCAGCCGGTCAAGCCGGGGGATCAATATCCAATTGATCCTAAGCAACCGGGGAAGGACACGCCAATTCACTATGTGAAGGACTTGCAGGCCAAGGTTACCTACATTGACCAGAACGACGGCAAGACTTTGCACGAAGATGCGGTAACGGTTCCTTACCAAGGTCAGTCTAGCTATAAGACGGCCAACCAAATCACAGCCCTGGAAAAGCAAGGTTATGAACTGGTATCCGACAATTTCCCAGCTGATGGTTTGCACTATCAGAAGGAAGGTCAACAGTCTGACTACCAGGTTGTTCTGAAGCACAAGGACAAGACGGTCGATCCAAATACGCCGGGTCAGCCAGGTCAACCAATCGATCCGAACAATCCAGATGGGCCAAAGTATCCAGACGGAACGGACAAGTCTTCCTTGGAAAAGACAGTTACGCGGACGATCAACTATGTTGATGCTAATGGAAAAGAAGTCGCTAGTCCTAAGACTGAAACGGTTACTTACGATCGGACGGCGACGATTGATGAAGTAACTGGTAAGGTTACTTATTCAGACTGGACGCCGAAGGACGGCCAGAACAGCTACGACACAGTCAAGTCACCAGTCGTGGATGGTTATTATGCTGATCGGAATCAGGTTGATGGCAAGACGGTGAACCCAAATGATTCAGATGAAACCGTTAAGGTGACCTATCAGCCAATGGGCCACTTGGTACCCGATGTGCCAGGGAACAATCCGGTCGTCTATCCCAACAATCCATCTGATCCAACGCAGCCTACGAACCCAGTTGTTCCAAGCATCCCAGGTTACACGCCCACGGATGGTAGTGGTCAGCCGGTCAAGCCAGGTGATCAATATCCAATTGATCCAAAGCAACCAGGTAAGGACACGCCAATCCACTACGTCAAGGATTTGCAAGCCAAGGTTACTTACACTGACCAGAACGATGGCAAGACCTTGCATGAAGACAGTTTGACGGTTCCTTATCAAGGTAGCTCCGACTACAAGACCGCTAACCAAATTGCTTCTCTGGAGAAGCAAGGTTACGAACTCGTTTCCGATAACTTCCCAACTGATGGTTTGCACTATCAGAAGGAAGGACAACAGTCTGAATTCCAGGTAGTTCTGAAGCACAAGGACAAGACGGTCGACCCCAATACGCCGGGTCAACCAGGTCAACCAATCGATCCGAACAACCCAGATGGACCTAAGTATCCAAACGGTACGGATAAGTCTTCTTTAGAAAAGACCATTACTCGGACCATCAACTATGTTGATGCTAATGGCAAAGAAGTCGCTAGTCCTAAGACGGAAACAGTTACCTACGACCGGACGGCAACTGTAGACGAAGTAACCGGCAAGGTTACGTACTCCGACTGGACTGCCAAGGATGGTCAAACTTCCTTTGCTGGTACGCCATCACCCGTTGTGCCAGGCTATTACGCTGACCAAGCGCAAGTGCCCGGTAAGACGGTTAGCCCAGATGACCAAGACGAAACGGTCAAGGTGACTTACCAACCAATGGGACACTTGGTACCGGATGTACCGGGTCAAAACCCAGTCATCTATCCCAACAACCCAACGAACCCAAGCCAACCCGGCAACCCAGTTGTGCCAAACATCCCAGGTTACACGCCAACGGATGGTAATGGTCAGCCGGTCAAGCCAGGTGATCAATATCCAATTGATCCAAAGCAACCGGGTAAGGATACGCCAATTCACTATGTGAAGGACTTGCAGGCCAAGGTTACCTACATTGACCAGAACGATGGCAAGACCTTGCACGAAGACAGCTTGACGGTTCCTTATCAAGGTAGTTCGGACTACAAGACCACTAACCAAATTGCTTCTCTTGAGAAGCAAGGTTATGAACTGGTATCCGACAACTTCCCAGCTGATGGTTTGCACTATCAAAAGGAAGGGCAGCAGTCTGACTTCCAGGTAGTCTTGAAGCACAAGGACAAGACGGTTGACCCCAATACGCCGGGTCAACCAGGTCAACCAATCGATCCGAACAACCCAGACGGACCTAAGTATCCAAATGGAACGGATAAGTCTTCTCTAGAAAAGACCATTACGCGGACCATCAACTATGTTGATGCTAATGGCAAAGAAGTTGCTAGTCCTAAGACCGAAACGGTTACTTACGACCGTACCGCAACTGTAGACGAAGTAACTGGCCAGGTTACGTATTCTGACTGGACTGCTAAGGAGGGCCAGAACAGCTACAATACGGTTCAGTCACCAGTGGTCAACGGTTATTATGCCGACCAAGAACAGGTCGATGGTAAGACAGTTGGTGTGAATGACCAAGACGAAACGGTCACGGTGACCTACCATGCAATGGGCCATTTGGTACCCGATGTACCGGGAAACAATCCCGTCATCTATCCCAACAATCCATCTGATCCAACGCAGCCTACGAATCCAGTTGTGCCAAGTATCCCAGGCTACACGCCAACGGATGGTAGTGGTCAGCCGGTCAAGCCAGGTGATCAATATCCAATTGATCCAAAGCAACCGGGTAAGGATACGCCAATTCACTATGTCAAGGACTTGCAAGCTAAGGTTACCTACATTGACCAGAACGACGGCAAGACCTTGCATGAAGACAGCTTGACTGTTCCTTATCAGGGTAGCTCGGATTACAAGACTGCTAGCCAAATCACAGCCCTGGAAAAGCAAGGTTATGAACTGGTATCGGACAACTTCCCAGCTGATGGTTTGCACTATCAGAAGGAAGGGCAGCAGCCAGACTTCCAGGTAGTCTTGAAGCACAAGGACAAGACGGTCGATCCCAACAATCCTGGACAACCAGGCCAGCCAATCGATCCGAACAATCCAGACGGACCAAAGTATCCAAATGGAACGGACAAGTCTTCCTTGGAAAAGACCATTACTCGGGCCATCGACTATGTCGATGGCAACGGTAAGCAGGTAGCGCCGTCAAAGACGGAAACGGTTACTTACGATCGAACGGCTACGATTGATCAGGTCACGGGTAAGGTTACTTACTCTGATTGGACACCGAAGGACGGTCAGACATCCTTTGCTGGTACGCCATCACCAATCATTCCAGGTTACTACGCCGATCAAGCGCAGGTACCCGGTAAGACGGTTAACCCAGATGATCAAGACGAAACGGTCACGGTGACTTACCACGCAATGGGTCATTTGGTACCCGATGTACCAGGCAATAACCCGGTCATCTATCCCAACAACCCAACAAATCCAAGTCAGCCCGGCAACCCAGTTGTGCCAAACATCCCAGGTTACACGCCAACGGATGGGAACAGTCAACCGGTAAAGCCAGGTGAGCAGTACCCAATTGATCCTAAGCAGCCGGGTAAGGATACTCCAATCCATTATGTGAAGGACTTGCAAGCCAAGGTCACTTATATCGACCAGAACGACGGCAAGACTTTGCACGAAGATGCATTGACGGTACCTTATCAAGGTAGCTCGGACTACAAGACGGCGGATGAAATCAAGACCTTAACTAACCAAGGTTACGAACTAGTTTCCGACAACTTCCCAGCTGATGGTTTGTACTATCAGAAGGAAGGGCAGCAGTCTGAATTCCAGGTAGTCTTGAAGCATAAGAACAAGACGGTTGATCCAAGCAATCCTGGTCAACCAGGTCAACCAATCGATCCGAATAACCCAGATGGGCCTAAGTACCCAAACGGTACGGATAAGTCCTCCTTGGAAAAGACCATTACGCGGACGATTGATTACGTTGACGGTAACGGCAAGCAAATAGCACCATCGAAGACAGAGAGGGTTACTTACAATCGGACCGCTACGATTGATCAGGTCACCGGCAAGGTTACTTATTCCGACTGGACTGCCAAGGATGGTCAAACTTCCTTTGCTGGGACCCCATCACCCGTTGTATCAGGTTACTACGCCGATCAAGCGCAAGTACCTGGTAAGATGGTTAACCCTGCTGACCAAGACGAAACGGTCACGGTGACTTACCATGCAATGGGTCACTTGGTACCCGATGTACCGGGAAACAATCCAGTCATCTATCCCAATAACCCATCTGATCCAACGCAGCCTACGAATCCAGTAATCCCAAACATCCCAGGCTACACGCCAACGGATGGTAATGGTCAGCCGGTCAAGCCAGGGGAGCAGTACCCAATTGACCCTAAGCAACCGGGTAAGGACATGCCAATTCATTACGTCAAGGACTTGCAGGCTAAGGTCACTTATATCGACCAAAACGATGGCAAGACCTTGCACGAAGACAGCTTGACGGTTCCTTATCAGGGTAGCTCGGACTACAAGACCGCTAACCAAATTGCTTCTCTGGAGAAGCAAGGCTACGAACTGGTCTCGGACAACTTCCCAGCCGATGGCCTGCACTATCAGAAGGAAGGCCAACAGTCTGACTACCAGGTTGTTCTGAAGCACAAGGACAAGACGGTTGATCCAAACAATCCTGGTCAACCAGGCCAGCCAATCGATCCGAACAACCCAGACGGACCAAAGTATCCAAATGGAACAGATAAGTCCTCGCTGGAAAAGACGATTACACGGACCATTGACTATGTCGATGGCAACGGTAAGCAGTTAGTACCAGCGAAGACGGAAACGGTCACTTATGACCGGACGGCGACGATTGATCAGGTTACGGGTCAGGTAACTTACTCCGACTGGACGCCTAAGGATGGCCAAACGACCTTTGCGGGGGCACCATCACCCGTTGTGCCAGGCTACTACGCCGACCAAGCACAAGTGCCAGGTAAGACGGTCAACCCTAGTGACCAAGATGAAACGGTCACGGTTACTTACCAGCCAATGGGTCATTTGGTACCCGATGTACCGGGTCAAAGCCCAATCATCTATCCGAATAATCCAGTAAACCCAAGTCAAGCGGGTATGCCGGTTATTCCAAATATTCCAGGTTATACACCGGTGGATGGCAATGGTCATCTGCTGATGCCTGGGGCCGAATACCCAATCGACCCTACGCAACCAGGTAAGGATACGACGATTCACTACGTCAAGAATCCAAGCCCGGTTGTGCCAGATCAGCCAAGTGGCCAATCTGGACAAGCAGAACCAAAGTCAGCACCAACACAGTCTGAGGCAGGCACTCTGCCAAATACGGGCAAGCGCATGGATAAGAATCATTCACAAGCTAGTTCACTGCTGGGACTAACGCTGAGTGCGCTCGGCTTTGGTTATGTTTCCCGCAAGAAAAAGGATTAAGCAACAGCGTCTTTGACTTGCACACCTTTGTTTCACTTCATTTCAATCCATGAACCCACCATGGAAACGAGCGTCAACAATGCCCACTCATTGTTGGCGCTTTTTGTTTGGAAGAAACGTTAAATGAATAGTGGTTGTTAGGACTTTACGGACACATATGTTAGAATAATTTAATATGGAAAATCGCAATAGAGGGAGTAACAGATGGCTGAAGAGAAATTAAATCGCGGCTTTGGTTTGATGGCCTCACTATCCTTAGTGGTTGGTACCATCATTGGTTCTGGTATCTTTTTTAAACAAGGTTCGGTACTGCAAACGGCTGGCTCTACCAATACGGCCATGTTGGCCTGGTTGGCCGGTGGCTTGCTGACTTTGACGGCCGGGATGACGGTTGCAGAAGTGGGCTCACAAATGACGGAGACGGGTGGTATTTATACTTATCTCACGAATTTGTATGGGAAAACAATCGGCTATCTTGCTGGTTGGATGCAGGTTATTTTTTATGGACCGGCGATGATGGGCGCCATTGCGGCTTACTTTGGTATCCTTTTTGCGGGTCTGTTCAATATTAGTAACCACTGGTCCATTTTAATTGGCATGATTGCATTGGGGGCGGTGGCAGTCGTCAACTCTATTCCAAACCATGTGTCGGCTAGTTTTCAAATCATCACGACGGTCGTTAAATTTTTACCTATCGTTGCGTTAGTTATTTACGGATTATTTTTTGGTCATCAAAACGCCTTTGGTGAAACGGTATCGTCGGTTACAGCCGGTCAAGGGGGCGGTTTCGGCGTCGCAATTCTGGCCACCCTCTTTGCCTATGATGGCTGGGTGACCTTGGCTAATATTTCAGGGGAGATTAAAGATCCCCAAAAAACACTGCCTAAAGCGATTATTTATGGCATTGTGATCGTCATTTTGGCTTACATGGGTGTTTCATTAGGGACTTATCGCTCTTTGTTGCCAGACCAAGTCGTTGCCTTGGGCCAAAACGCGACTTTGCAGATGGCTCTCAATGCCTTTGGCGAGGTCGGGGGTCGGGCACTGTCCGTGGGCATTCTCATCTCCCTGTTAGGGACACTCAACGGCAAGGTCGTTTCCTTCCCACGGGTCTTGTATGCCATGGCAAATAAGGGAGATTTTCCTTTTGCCAAGACATTCGCGAAGATTCATCACCGGGCAAAGACGCCCAATGCGGCCATCTGGTTTATGATTGTCGTGGCTTATCTGATGATGAATGTAACGGATCCTGACAAGTTGACCAATTATGCAGTCTTTATCACTTATCTCTTTTACATTTTGGCTTTTCTGGGGGCCTTTAAGCTGCGCAAGCAGGATCCACAGGGCGAAAAGCGGGTCTTCTCGACGCCATTCTATCCCTGGGTGCCTCTGATTGCCATTTTGGGTTCCATCTACGTGGAGCTTTCCGAAATCACCAATGATTTGGAAGGGGTGCTCATTTCCCTTGTAATTGTCGCACTGGGGCTGCCTTTTTATTGGTATTTGGAAAATAAAAAGAAATAAGGTATAATAATTTTCGTTGTTTAAAAGTCAATTACGATAGCAAAGTTTTTGATGCGCTGAAACAGTTTGGAGATTGTTTTAATCTTCATGTAATCTAGCACTGGGAAAATTGAGATATGGTATTTAATAAGGTTTTATTTACAGGTTTAGCAGTAGCGGGCATTGCGCTTACGACTACACATCAACAATTGAATAAAGGCAAGTCAACTTCTGACCAAGCAGCCAAGGTGACGACCACTGGTTCAACCAAGACTGTTGCACAGACTGCGACGGATTCATTGGCTTCTTTGCAAAATTTGGAAAACACGGCAGCGACTGATGATAGTGCGCAAGTTACTGACACGGCCGACACAACAGCTACAGCAGATGACAGCGCACAGGATAATACGGCAGCTCAGGTGCAAACGGTTCAACAGCCAGCACAACAGACTACTAGCAGCCAGAGTCAGGCACCGGCTGCAGCTGCCGCAACGACTAGTAGCCAAAAGACCAGTGCGCCAGCTAGCCAGTCAAGCTCAAATGGCGATATTAACTGGTTGATTTCACGTGAATCAGGCGGTAATGTCCACGCTTCAAATGGTTCCTTCTACGGAATCGGTCAATTGTCACCTTCCGTCTATGCACAATATTCGGGTGGCCAAGACTACGTTGGCAATTACAATGTCCAACTACAAGCCATGCAGGGTTACATCGCTGGTCGTTACGGTGATGTGAACACGGCAATTAACCACTTCCAAAATAACGGTTGGTATTAAACATAAAGGCCTTCGGGTCTTTTTTTCTTGCTTTGAAACTTGGGATTGTTGCCACCTAATTGGCCTATCTTTTGTATAATGAAGATAGTTAAAAGTGAGAGGAACGCCCACTGTGTTAAATTTTTTAAAACCAACTTACTTAGTTGAAAGCATTTATGACCTGTCCGCTAGTGAATTGCAGGACCACGGGATTACGACGGTCTTAACAGACTTAGATAACACCCTGTTGGCCTGGCACAATCCAGATGGCACGCCGGAATTGCATGAATGGCTGAAGCAGCTGCATGCAGCCAAAATTGAGGTGGTCGTGGTGTCTAATAACACTTGGAAGCGAGTGGGGCAGGCCGTAGCCGGTTTGCCAGTGGACTATGTCGCTTGGTCCTTGAAACCATTACCAAGAGGCATTCATCAGGTATTACGCAAGCAAAAACTCAATCCGGCAGAGGTGATTATGGTCGGCGATCAGATGCTAACGGATGTCTGGGCGGCTCACTCGGCTGGCGTTCGTTCCGTGCTGGTAAAACCCTTAGTTGAATCGGATCTTTGGCAAACCTGGCTCAATCGGGCGATTGAAAAGCAAGTGAAAAAACATTTTTACGGGTCGGCGACTGATTTGCCTTGGCAAAAGGAGTTAGTGGCTGCGGATCACAGTGAATAAGAAAGAAAGTGCATGACAAAAGAAACGTTCTCAAAAGAAGCGCAGATTGCGAGTGATGAAGCAGTACAGCAAGCCTTAGCAGAAGGATTGTACTGTATTGGCTGTGGGGCCAAGATGCAAACCAGTGCAAAAGACGAAGCGGGTTATCTACCGCTGGGCGCATTGAAGAAAGCATTGAACAGCGAACAGCTCCTCTGCCAACGCTGTTTCCGTCTCCGTCACTATAATGAAATTCAGCCCGTTACCCTAGATGATGGTGAGTTTGCTCGCTTACTCCACCAGGTTTCAGACGAACGGGCTCTGGTTGTCTACGTGTTGGACCTTTTTGATTTTACTGGATCAGCCATTCCGGGTCTGCCGCGTTTTGTTGGGGCAGACAACCCAATTTTGGTCTTAGCCAATAAGGTGGATTTGTTACCACGATCTTTAAAGGAAAATAAACTCAAAGACTGGGTGCGCGGTCGTCTCAAGGAGGCAGGCATCCAACCGGCTGCCGTCGAACTGATGACAGCTGCCCATCCCAAAAATTTGGATGACATTCTTACTAAGATTGATACCCTCCGTGCTGGCCGTAGTGTTTATGTGGTCGGTACAACGAATGTTGGGAAGTCCACTTTTATCAATCAGGTGATCAAGTCAAAAACTGGTATTCAAGAATTAATTACTACTTCCCGTTTTCCAGGCACGACATTGGATCAGATTGCTATTCCTTTGGACGATGGCCAGTCACTGATTGATACACCGGGGATTATCAAAGAAGATCAATTTGCCCACGCTGTGGACGAACAAACGTTGAAGTATTTGCTGCCTAAGAATGAAATCAAAGCACGCACTTACCAGCTAAATCCGGAGCAAACGCTTTTTATTGGCGGCTTTGCACGCTTTGACTTGGTCACGACACCAGCAGGAGAGAAGACGGCGGTAACGGCTTATTTTGAAAACAACTTGAATCTCCACCGAACGAAGTTGGCGGGGGCGGATGATTTTTATGCCCGTCATCGCGGTGACTTGTTGCAGCCTGTTGCAAAAGAGGCAGCCCTGGTAGCCCATTCTTTTAAGACAAAGGAAAAAGTGGACCTAGTCTACGCAGGCTTAGGCTTTATTACGCTGCCGGCTGGCCTGGCTGTTGTGGCTTATGCACCAGCAGGGGTGACGGTACTCTTACGAAAGGCGATGATTTAATCATGCAATTAACTGGAAAAGTAAAACGTTATTTACGCGCAGAAGCCAATGGCCTTTCGCCCATTTTTTCTGTCGGAAAGGCTGGTCCGGACTTGGATTGGCTGACCGAAGTAGAAAAGGCGCTCGCTAAGCGGGAATTAGTCAAGGTCAATGTACAGCAGACAAGTACAACTACGGCCAAGGAATTAGCTGCTTTTATTGAAGCGGAATCCGCTATTACCGTTGTGCAGGTGATTGGTAGGACCTTGGTGCTCTTTTTGCCAGCAACGGATGAAAAGTATGTCCGCTACTCTGATGAAGTAGCGAAAATGTTACGGCAGGGCTAATAGTAGAAAGAAGGCAGGGGATGGCAGTTTTTGAAGCAAATTTAGCAGCATTGGCAGATAAAGTCGCCGCCAAATTATCGGATAAGCGTTTTCAGCACTGTTTACGGGTCAAAGACTATGCGGTTTATTTAGCGGAACAAAATGAGGTCGACCCAGAACAGGCCGCTGTGGCCGCTTTGGTCCATGACTATGCCAAAGAACGACCGGATGCCGATTTCTTGGCGATGATTGATCAGCAGGGACTGGACCCGGATTTGAAAAATTGGGGCAATCCAATCTGGCACGGCGTGGTCGGTGCTTACTTTGTCAAGGAAGAGTTAGGAATTGCGGACCCTGATATTTTGCGGGCGGTGACGGAACACACCACGGGGGCTGGCCATGAGATGGCGCCTTTGTCCAAGATAATTTTCATGGCCGACTACTTGGAAGCCGGTCGCACTTTTCCTGGCGTAGCAGAAGCACGGACCATTACGGACGAGTCACTTAATCAAGGCGTTTTTTATCAGCTCAGCCACACACTCTCCTTTTTGGCCAGTCAGGAAAAAGCAATTTACCCGAAAACATTTGATGCCTACAACGATTGGGCGCTGAACCAATCGACTTGGTCTTAAAACAGAGAGGAGTCTGGATGAAGTCTACAGATGATTTATTACAAACAGTAGTGAAGGCCATTGATGCCAAGCACGGTGAAGATATCGAAGCCCTAGATATGCAAAACGTTTCCTTGTTAGCTGACTATTTCGTGATTGCTTCCGGTGGCTCGAGCCGGCAGGTACAGGCGATTGCGCGGGAAGTCAAAGAAGCTGTGACGGAAGCAGGTTATCCGATTGATCACATTGAAGGCTTCGACAAAGCACAGTGGATTTTATTGGACTTGGGCGAAGTCATGGTGCATCTTTTTGATGAAGAATCACGGGATTTTTACCATTTGGAACGACTTTGGTATGATGCCAAAGTCGTAGACCTGACGGATCAGTTGGGCCAGTAGAAAAGGACCGGCTTTGGCCAGGTCTTTTTCTTTGATAAGGAAAGAAGGGACATACGATGACCGATTCAACAGCAAATTTTCAGACTTTTGCCAGTCTCTATGATGCGCTCTTTGATGGCGACTTATACTTAGACTGGTTAGACTATGTCCAAGCGAATAGCCAGCCCGGTCCAGTCTTAGATTTGGGGGGCGGCGCAGGCCGACTGGCTGTCTTGCTGGCAAAAGCCGGCTACCAGGTTGATTTATTGGACCAAGCACCGGCCATGCTGGCACTAGCCGCGACGCATGCCAGTGCAGCCGGCGTCGATGTTTCTCTACTGGAAGGGGATATTCGTGACTTCTCCGACTGGACAGCTCGGTATCCCCTCATCGTTTCCTTTGCGGATACCTTCAACTACTTGCCCAACCAGGATGATGTCTTAGCTGGCTTTCGGCAGGTCTATGACCATCTCAGCCCTAATGGGACCTTCTTATTTGATGTGATTACGCCCGAGCAGGTAAATGTCGGTTATGATAATTTCTGCTACAACAATGACGATGATCCTGAAAAAATTTTCATGTGGACGTCTTTCCCCGCTGCCGAGGAAAACGCCGTTGATCATGATTTAAAGTTTTTCCTGTATGATGAACAAATCGATGCCTTCCACTTGGTAAGGGAAGTCCATCATGAACAGACTTATGCATTAGCAACCTATCGCGCCTTGCTGGCAGAAGCTGGCTTTACCGATATTCGCGTGAGCGCTGATTTTGGCAGAAAGGAAGCCGATGACCAGGATAACCGCTGGTTCTTCCAGGCTCAGAGAGGATAGTGAATGAAAGCAGTTGGCATTATTGCAGAATATAACCCCTTCCACAACGGTCACGCCTACCATTTGGCGGAAGCCAAAAGGCGGACAGGGGCGGATGTAGCCGTGGTGGTCATGTCTGGGAACTTCGTCCAACGGGGGGAGCCAGCTATTTTGGATAAGTGGGAACGAACCAAATTGGCGCTGGCTGCCGGCGCTGACCTCGTCATTGAACTGCCTGTTTTTTATGCGGTGCAACCAGGCCACTTATTCGCCCGTGGGGCGGTCGAAATTCTGGCTGCGCTAGGTGTTTCTGATTTGGTCTTTGGGTCGGAGCATCCAACAGTCGATTTTTTGGCTTTGGCCAAAACGGCCCGGGCCATTGAAACCGAAGGTGAATTTACCAACCGCTCTCAGACCTTTGCCTCCGCTTATGCCAGTCAGCTGGAAGCGGCGACTGGTTTCCGCCTAGAAGAACCCAATGATATTTTGGCTTTCTCCTATGCTAAAGCAGTACTCGAACTCGAAGCAGACATGAACCTAGTGCCGATTGCCCGGCAGGTTGCCAACTATCATGACCAGGAAGTGGCGGCCGACGTGGCCTTTGCTTCTGCTTCTTCGATTCGCCTGGCTTTACATAAGGGCAAAAAGGAAAAAATTGCGGCTGTAGTACCGGCTGCCACAGCGACTGCTTTGGCCACTGCGCCAACTGCTCTGGGCTTTGAGCAACCCTTCTTCGACCTACTGCGTTACCGGCTCTTGACGGATACACTGGGGCAGCTGGGTCAGGTTTATCAAATGGCCGAGGGCATTGAACACCGTTTGGTCGGTGTCGTGCAGGGGGATGAAGCACCACAATCCTATCAATCTTACATTCAACGGGTGAAAACGAAGCGGTATACCTTTGCGCGCTTACAAAGAATTCTCTTTTATACGCTGCTGAACGTTAAAGTTGATCAAATGCAGGCAGCGATGGCGGATACTTACATTCGCTTACTGGGCTTTAATGCGGCTGGCCAGGCTTACTTGAATCAGGTGAAACGATCGGCCAGTTTGCCCATTATTGCTCGTGTCGATGCTGGGTTGGCCAAAGCAAACTTACGCCTAGATTATAAGGCCGGGATGCTCTGGCAATTACTAGCAGGCCAAGGCCAAGCCGATTTCCGCCAGGACTTAGGACGACAACCAATCTTTTTTGAGGGGACCAGATCATGAAATTTGCAAAAGCACAGTTACGGAAATATCAACAAAGTCCATTACAGTTGGATGAACAACTGGACTTGAATCCGGCCATTCAGGAACGCTTCGCGGACTTGATTGATCAGGCAAAAGCCGTTCATCTGCAGGGCAGCTTGCAAATGTCTGAAAAAGAAGAAATTGTTTTGTTGGCCCGCGTTCAGGCTGATTTGATTTTGCCTTCTGCCCGTTCCCTGGCGCCAGTGCCCTATGCCTTGGACTTCCAAATAGCAGAAACCTATACGGATGATCCAGCTCAATTACAGGACGCCGCTGCGGATGACAATGTCTTTCTACTAGAAGATGGTCGCTTGGACCTGGACCGGGTAGTGCTGGATAATTTAGTCGCAGCATTACCGAGTCAAGTGTTAACGGCCGAGGAAGCAGCGGGCGACCAGCCCTTGCCGGCCGGACAAGATTGGCAGGTGATTTCGGAAGATCAGGAGGCAGCGCTTGTTGAGGAGAAGGAAGCGGAAAAACCCTTAGATGACCGCTTCGCCAAATTAGATGACTTCTTTCAAGAATGAGATTGCCCCTGAATTGTGTTAGAATGTAACTAATTGTTATCACATTATCAGCGGCAGGATTGCCGTTGAATCCAAAACACGAGGAATGTTGTTATGAGCCGGATTTTAATTGTAGAAGACGAAGAGAACTTGGCTAAGTTTGTCAGTTTAGAACTGGCCCACGAAGGCTATGAAGTGGAAACGGTCTTGAACGGTCGGGAAGGGCTGGAGAAAGCCCAGGAAAACGATTATGATTTGATTTTGCTGGACCTGATGTTACCTGAATTGAATGGCTTCGAGGTGGCCCGTCGGCTGCGCGAAGACAAAAAAACGCCCATCATCATGATGACCGCTCGGGATTCCGTCATTGACCGGGTTTCTGGGTTAGACTATGGTGCCGATGATTATGTCGTGAAACCCTTTGCTATTGAAGAATTACTGGCTCGCGTCCGGTCCTTGTTGCGCCGCATTGAAATTGAGCAGGAGCCAGGTTCGGCTTCCCCGGCCATTATTAATTTCCAGAATTTGAAATTAGAAAAGGAAAACCGGATTGTTCGTCGGGACAACGAAGTCATCAATTTGACCAAGCGGGAGTACGATTTATTACTCATTCTGGTTGAAAACGTGAATGTCGTTCAGTCACGGGAAAAGCTACTGAAGGAAGTTTGGGGCTTTGACACGCAAATTGAAACCAACGTGGTGGATGTCTATATCCGTTATTTGCGTAACAAACTGGATGACCCAGAATCCAAGACTTCTTATATTCAAACAGTCCGTGGGACTGGCTATGTGATGCGGAGCTAATGGCAGATGGCCAATGCTAGAGAAAAAAAGCGGACCAAGCCTGTCGTTTTATCCATTCAAACTTGGTTAACCTTGGCCATGTTGGTTGGTTTTTTACTATTGCTGGCGGGGATGTTAGCTGTCTTTTCACTGTTGATGGGGCCGACCTTGCGTCAGGAAGTCATGGTGGCTATCGGCCATTATTGGTTCTATTTACTGATTGCTGCTTTGCTGTGGACAGCATTGCTTGCCTACATCACGGCGCAGACGTTGGTATCGCCAGTTAAACGCATTCAAAAAACGATGTTGGCCCTGGAAGCAGAGCCGTTGACGGAGAGTCGGGTGGACAATCTCTCTTTCGTCCAAGAACTGCGAGATGCCGGCTTGGTGTTGAACCAGACAATGGACCAGGTGCAAGCTCTGATTCATTCCCAGCAGGATTTCGTTTCGGATGTTTCCCATGAGTTACGGACACCGGTGGCCATTGTCAAGGGGCACCTGGGCTTACTCAACCGCTGGGGAAAGGATGATCCGGCTGTACTGGCCGACTCCATCAACTCTTCTTTGGCGGAAATTAAGCGCATGGAAACCCTGGTCAACGAGATGCTGGCGTTGACGCGGGCGGAAAATCTGTCCGTGAATACCGAACCAGTCAGTACCCCGGTTATTTCGGTAGCCGAGCGGGTCTATCACGATTTTCAAATGATGCACCCTGAATTTTCCTGGGTCTTCGATAATGATTTAGACGGGGAAGCGACCATTGGCATCCGGCCGAACCACTTGGAACAGCTGTTAATTATCCTAATTGACAATGCCATTAAGTACTCCGCCGATCGCAAGGAAATCCACCTGGCCCTATCTTCGGCCGGGACTTGGGTAGAATTAGGCGTACAAGATTTCGGTCAGGGTATCGCTTCAGAAGATTTGAACCGTGTCTTTGACCGCTTTTACCGAGTGGATAAAGCCCGGGTCCACCAGGCTGGTGGGAACGGATTGGGTTTGTCCATCGTTGAAAAAATGGTGGCAGCCTATGGCGGCCAGGTCCGGGTAGAATCTGCCCTGGGTTCTGGTTCTGTCTTCCGCCTCCGCTTCCAAACTGTCCGTACGGAGCAGACGGCAGCAATTGATCAAAGAGAATAAAAAAGGAAATCCCCCCATAAAGCTGACATTTGCTATAATGGTGGGGATTTCTTTTTGATTGGAGAATAACTTATGAAACAGGTCAAGCGGTTAGCGACCACTTTCTTTATCATTTTTGATATTTATTTGTTTACGGGCGGCTACGGTTCAAATAGCCGTCTCTATCACACGATGGGCAAGCCCTTATCGGATATCATCAAAAACATTGCCGATGCGGTCGGAGGCCCCAACGCAATTGGCTGGGCCATTATCATTTTGACGGCCATTATTCGGTTAATTCTGTTGCCCATTATGCTCTCGCAACAGTTTAATACCACTAGAAGCCAGGTGAAGATGCGCAAACTCAAGCCAGAATTGGACAAGGTCCAAGCAGCTGTGAAAAACGCTAAGACACAGCAGGAGCAGCAGGCAGCATCCATGGCCTCTATGTCCCTCTACCGGGAAAACAATATTTCCCTCACTGGTGGCATTTCCTGGTTAACGATGTTTATTCAGTTTCCCATCTTTTCAGGACTCTACATCGCCATTCGTTATACAGATGGTTTGAATACAGCCACCTTCTTTGGCTTGCGTCTGGCACATTCGCAAATCCTACTGGCGGCCATCGTCTTTGCGATTTACCTGTTGCAGGCTTACTTAGCCCAATTGCACATTCCGGCAGAACAAAAGAAGATGTCTGGTCCGATGCTATGGTTGTTGCCCGTGATGTTGGGTGGTACGTCGCTCTTTACTTCCGGCGCCCTGGCCCTTTACTTCATCGTGGGGGGACTCTTCGCTTTGGTACAAGGATTGGTCAGCCACTTGTCCTATGCTAAGATTGAAGAAGAGGTTAACCGGACCTTCACACTGCAAAAGACAGCCGATGAACTGTTGCAGGGTGCACCAGCTGGTCCTGCACAACAAAACCGCGTTCGGCCTGAAGATTTACGACCAAAGGATGTCACAGAAACAGCAAGCGAACAGCAAGCCGGCCGCAATGCGGGTAAGCAAAAGCGGCAGTAAACACTGTCGGAAAGAGAATAACCATTATGGAAAGAATTTTATCGAAACAAAATGCTAAGGTGAAAGCCTGGGCTAAGTTGGCTACAAAAAAAGGCCGGCAGGAACAAAAAACCTATTTGCTAGATGGCTGGCACTTAGTAGAAGAGGCCATTAAGGCCGGCGCGAAATTCCATGCCATCATGGCCACGGCAGAACAAATGGCGGTTCATTTGCCGGATGTGCCCCATGGCGTGCCGGCCTTTGAAATTTCCCAGGAAGTGGCTAGTCATATTGCTGGTTCCAAAAATCCACAGGGAATCTTCGCAGAAGTGACGTTGCCAGAAAAGACCTTTGATCCCAGTTATGTGCACGATGGCCTATGGCTTTTCTTGGATGCCATTCAGGATCCGGGTAATGTCGGCACGCTCGTCCGGACAGCCGATGCGGCCGGCTTTAAAGGGGTTGTCTTGGGAACGGGAACGGCAGATGCTTATTCACCCAAAGTCCTGCGGGCCATGCAGGGCTCTAATTTCCATCTGGAGTTGTTAACGGCTGATTTGCAAAGCTGGGTCGATGCTTTTGAAGATAACGATTTGCCCGTTTATGGTTCTGCTTTGGACGAAAGTGCACAGCCCTACCAGGAAATTCACGGCCTGTCTGCCGGTGCCTTGATCGTCAGCAATGAAGGGCAGGGCATTGATCCAGCCTTAGCGGAGAAGACGACGGCCAATCTTTACATCCCATTAATTGGTGCCGCTGAATCGTTGAATGTGGCGGTTGCTGGCGGTATTTTGATGTTCCGACTGAGCCTTGGAAATTAAGCAAATTTTTGCTATAATAAACTTCGTGAAACACAAGGGGAGGTATCCTTCGTGACGAATTTTCTAACGGGTGCGCTCTTGGTCGTCGGTTTCTTTATTATCGTGGCGGTCATGATGCAACCCAGCAAACAGCAAGATGCGTTGTCAGCTTTGTCTGGGGGCGCCACTGATTTATTTACAGAACGCAAATCACGCGGTTTCGAGGCGGTCATGCGCCGCGTCACGGTCGTCTTGGGTGGACTTTGGTTTGTCATTGCCATCGTCTTGATGTACCTCGCCGCACATTAATTTACTTTGGTCAGTTTACTTTTTTGTAGACTGATTTTTTATTATCTAATTTTAGGAGTTTTGAAAAAACGTAATGCAAGCAGAACAATTAACAGCACAATTACAGGGCTTTTTAAAGGCCAATGCGCAGCAGTCCTTTTCGGCGCAACGCCTAGCAGAAGGCCTGAGGATGGACGATGAACAAGGCTTTCGTCGGGTCGTTGGCGCTTTGGAAGGGCTGGTCAAAAAGAAGACGGCTGCCAAAAATGAGGCGGGCGAATACCGCTATGTTGATCCGAATGGGGACGTGATTGGCGAATTTAAGGCCAATGATAAGGGCTTCGGCTTTGTCCGTTATGATGAAAACGCCCTCGATTACTTTATTAGTCCAGATAATACCCAACAGGCCATGCAGGGAGACACCGTTCAGGTGGCCATGGTACGGCCTGCACAGTCGGAAGACCGCGGTCCTGAAGGAAAAGTGGTGGCAATTATCGACCATGCTTACCAGCGTTTGGTGGGGATTTTCACGGCCGATTCACAACAAAAAGGCGCGCTGGGTCAAATTCGCTTGAATGACAAGAAAGCGGGCGTCTATCAGGTGCTGGTCACCGACGTTGCGGATGATCTGACGCTACACGACGGCCAGGTTGTGGTGGCGACGGTCAGTCGCTTTGCGGATGCGGTCCATCCCAAGCAGCTCTTGGTCAAGGTAACGCAAATTTTGGGTTATGAGAACGAGCCCGGTATGGACATCATGCAGATTGTCGAAAATAAAAAGGTGCCGAACCAGTTCCCAGACGATGTGCTAGCAGAAGCTGATGGGATTCCAAGTAGCGTTAGTGAAGCTGATTTTGCTGGCCGGGAAGACCTAACGGAGCAGCCCTTGGTCACCATTGATGGTGCCGATACCAAGGACATTGATGATGCTGTGGTCGTCTGGAAAAAGAAGAATGGCCATTTCCATTTAGGGGTCCACATTGCTGATGTCTCCCACTATGTTCGCCCGGGGACGGCCATTGATCGAGAAGCCTATGAACGGGGAACGTCCGTTTATTTGACGGACCGGGTTATTCCCATGTTGCCGCAAAAGCTGTCCAATGGGATTGCGTCCTTGAATCCGGATGTTTTGCGGCTGGCGATGTCTGTGGAAATGGACATCGACCAGACTGGCCGTGTCGTGCAGTCGCATATTCATCCCTCTGTCATTCGCTCCCATGCCCGCATGACTTATGATGCGGTGAACGCCATTCTGGCGGATGATCCTAGGACCAAGGCCCAGTACGAGGCGTTGACGCCGATGTTTCAGGAGATGGGCGAGTTACACAATATCCTTTACAAGATGCGGGCTGATCGTGGTGCCATCGAGTTTGATACGCCGGAAGCCAACATTGTCGTGGATGAAAATGGGAAAGCCATTGATGTGTTGGTCCGTGAACGGGGCACTGCAGAAAGGATGATTGAATCCTTTATGTTGGCAGCCAATGAAACAGTCGCTGAACACTTTGACCAGTTAAAGGTGCCTTTCCTTTATCGGATTCACGAAATGCCGGACGAAGAGCGGGCCCAGTCCTTCTTTGAATTTGCCAAAACCTTAGGCTACCCTGTCCAGGGCGATCCTGCCAACGTCACGCCCGCTATGCTACAAAATCTGATGGCCCGGACCAAGGATGATCCTGCCGAACAAATGATTTCGACCATGATGTTACGGGCGATGAAGCAGGCAAAGTATTCGCCGGAACCTTTGGGGCACTTCGGTCTCGGCGCCGAGTACTACACCCACTTTACTTCGCCTATTCGCCGTTATCCCGATTTGATGGTCCACCGCTTGATTAAGTGGTACGCCGATAACGGAACAGATGTCGCTGCGCAGGAAAAATATGCGTCGCAGTTGGGTCAAGTTGGAGAAGATACCTCTAACAAGGAACGCCGGGCCGTCGATACGGAACGCTTAGTGGATGCTATGAAGAAAGCCGAATATATGGAAGATAAGGTCGGCATGGTCTATGACGGCGTGGTGAATGCCGCACTAAAATTTGGCCTCTTCGTATCCTTGGACAACACGGTCGAAGGCCTGGTCCACATTTCTAATATGACGGATGACCACTACCAGTATGATGACAAGCATGCGGCCCTGATTGGCCGTTCCAAGCACCATATTTTCCAAATTGGACAAAAAGTCAAAGTCAAGGTGATTCGAGTCAATAAGGACGAATCGACCGTAGACTTTCTGTTAGTTGATCCTGAGGCCGCACCAACGACTGACATTCGACTACCACAGCCAAGCCAAGGCAAGTTCGGTCGGGGAAATGGTCATGGTAAAGGCAGGGGCCAAGGAAAGGGAAATGCTCGGCAGCACAGCAATGGTCAAAAGCAAGGAAGCGGACCGCAGCACAGGCAACAAGCAGCTAGTCCCGCCAAGCCACAAGCCGCTGCTGGTCAGCGGGCAAAGCAAAGGCGGGGCCGTCCCGCTCCAGCAAATCGGGCTAAGCGCCGTTAAGCAACAGGACGGAAAGGAGCTAGAGGCGCATGGTGAAAAAACAACAAGCACAACAGGCGCAACCGCTGGCACAAAACCGTAAGGCCCGCTTTAATTACGCCATTGAAGAAACTTTTGAAGCAGGGCTGGCATTGACGGGTACGGAAATTAAATCGGTACGGGCCGGTCAAATCACTATCGGGGATGGATTTGTGACCATCCACGATGGTCGGGCCATTTTAACCAATGTTCACATTGCAGCTTATGCGCAGGGCAACCAATTTAATGTGGACCCGGTCAGGGACCGGCAACTTCTCCTGCATAAAAAGCAAATTCGCCATTTGAATGTTGTGGTAAAAGAAGCGGGAGTGACAATTGTCCCCTTAAAGGTCTATTTGAAACACGGCTATGCCAAGGTCTTAATTGGGGTCGGTCGGGGAAAGAAACAATACGACAAGCGCCAAGCGATTAAAAAAAGAGACCAGGAACGCGAGCTGGGTCGCCAGTTCAAAAAATGAGTCGCCGAAAGGCGCTTTTTTGTTAGCATTGGACTGGTTGCACTAGGATTAGCCTTGAAAAAGGCGACGGGCGCACTAGTTGACCCAAGGACAAAAGTTGACTATACTAAAAGAGTGAACCAGTACGGTTTACAAGCTGAAAGGAAGAATTACTTATGGGTATGTTAATCATTTCAGCACTCTTTGCTCTTGGAATTGGTTTAGCTGGTGGCTATTATGGACACAAGCGGCAAGAAGATGCCCGTGTGGATAGCGCTAAACAAAGAGCAGCAAACATTTTAAAACAAGCGACTGACGAGGCTAACAGCACGGTGCGAGCCGCGGAGATTGATGCCAAGGATTTGGCTCAAAAATATCGCGCGGAAGTCGACCGGTCCTTGGCCGACCGTCAGCAGCAGGTCCAAAACAGTGAAAGTCGGCTGCAGGACCGCATTGATACTTTAGATCAGAAGGATGCTACGCTGAACCAGCGGGATGCTTCGTTGATTAAAAAAGAGAATCAGGTTCAGCAACGATTGGATGAAGCAAGTCGCAAGGCAGATTTAGCGGCAGAGACGTTGCAGGCACAAGCGGACAAGCTCGAAGAGATTGCCCAATTGAACCAGGAAGAAGCGCAGGCTCGTGTCTTAGCGGAAGCCAAGGCTGACTTAGAACAGGAACGGGCCGCCCTTATTCAAGAGTATGAAACAGATGCCAAGAATGAGGGGGCCCGTCGGGCTCGTGATATTGTGGTGGAAGCGGTACAACGCTCTGCTGCGGACACGGTTTCTGATATTACTGTTTCGGTCGTGAACTTGCCTAGCGAAGAGATGAAGGGCCGGATTATTGGTCGCGAAGGCCGTAATATTCGAACTATCGAAGCACTGACTGGGATTGATTTGATTATTGATGATACACCAGAGTCAGTGGTCTTGTCTGGTTTTGACCCCCTTCGTCGGGAAATTGCAAAAAATGCGCTAGAAGCGCTGATTGCGGATGGCCGGATTAATCCAGCCAAAATTGAAGAGGCGGTCGAAAAAGCCCGCCGTCAGATGGACGAGAATGTCCGTCAAAAGGGAGAATCCGCCGTCTTTGAACTTGGTTTGCGGGGTGTTCACCCAGAGCTGATCAAGTTAATCGGTCGGATGAATTATCGGACATCATACGGACAAAACGTCTTGCAGCACTCAATTGAAGTGGCCAAGTTGGTCGGTGTGATGGCCGCAGAATTTAAAATGGATGTTGCCCAGGCAAAGCGTGCTGGTCTTTTGCACGATATTGGGAAAGCAGTGGATGCGGAAGTTGAAGGTTCTCACGTAGAACTGGGCGTTCGTTTGGCTGAAAAGTACCAAGAAAAACCGGTGATTGTCAATGCCATTGCCGCCCACCACGGTGATGTTGAGGCGATTTCACCTTTGGCCGAACTGGTGCAAGCAGGGGATGCCATTTCCGCTGCAAGACCCGGCGCTCGGTCCGAGTCATTAGAAAATTATGTACAGCGTCTCAAAGACTTAGAACAGTTAGCGGACGGTTACCAAGGGGTTAAGACAGCTTATGCGATTCAAGCTGGTCGTGAAATCCGGGTGGTTGTCGAACCAACGGAAGTCACGGATATTAAGGCTACGGTGTTGGCCCATGATATTAAACAGGCTGTTGAAGAACAGTTGGAATATCCTGGCCACGTCAAGGTAACGGTTGTACGGGAAACAAGAGCAGTTGACTATGCTCGCTAAGAAAAAGCCTCGCATGAGGCTTTTTTTCATTTCCAGGGCTTTTCTGCTTTTATTTTTAATCTTTGTTATAATGTATCCTGAATGAATAAGTTGCAAAAATAAGGAGGGTCGTATGACCGTAGGACAACTGTCTTTTTTGATTTTCGCACTGGCATTCTTGCTCTTGGTCGCCTTTATTGGCATTTTCTTGTTGCGCTTAACGCGGTCATTGACGGTGCTCACGGACGACTTAGATACGATTGCTCGTTCTTCCAATGAACTGTTAGCGAACACCAATATTTTGGTGGATGATGTTAATGACAAGATGGCAACGCTGGACGTGACGGTTCAGGCAGTTGCGGACCTGTCCAAGACAGTGTCGGGGATGAATGATTCTGCTCAAAAGGCTGGTCAATCATTCTCAAAGTTTGGGGCGGTCTCAAAGACCGGGGCCGGCTTTGTGCTGTCCCGTTTAGCCAAGCCTTTTAGTAAAAAGAAGCAGAAAAAGAGGAAGTAATTCATGGCAAAGAAAACAGCAGGACTGATCGCCGGCTTTGTAACTGGCTTTGTTGCGACAGTCGCTTATAAGGCCTACCAAAAGCAGGACACGGATGGTCCGGTAAAGGACCAGATGATGGCCATGGGCGAGCAAGTCAAGGATAAGGTCAATGAAGGCCAAGCAATGGCCAAGCATTACGTACAGGATGCTAAGGAACGGCTTTCAGCACGTACAGCAGAAATGAAAGCAGAAGTAGCTGAAAAACAATTAGCCGCTGATACTGAAATGCAAGACATTGAGTTAGCGGAACAAGACCTTAATTTAGGGGAATAAGTGGACAAGAACTGGCTTAGGCTAGTTCTTTTTTTGATGGTTGCCTTTTTGCGGATGATTGTGGGACTTGTTGCTGTTTGAACATATTCTCGCTATAATAGGCAATGAACATTTTAAAGGAAACAGTTCTTTTAAAGTGATGGTTGAAATGATGTTGAAGATGTGTTTACTAGGTAAAGGAGATTGGGCACAATGAATAAAAAGACGACGGTCACGATTGGGCTGGCCACGACAGCAGCACTGGCAGCTGCCGGCTGGCAGCACAAGGCGGCAGCGGATGAGGCAACCTCAAGTAATGGTCAGCTGGCGGCGAATGGCGCAGCCACTACGACCAGTAAAACGGCCGCCGACGCAGTGGCCGCTGCTAAAAATAACGTAGCCGATCAGGAAAAGAATGTGCAGCAGGCAAGCGCGGCGGTTAATCAGCAGGCTGTCCAAAGCCAACAGCACCAAGCGGATTTGCAACAGGCAGAAAAGGCAGAGCAACAAAGTGCGACTGCCTTAGCACAAAGCCAACAAGAGCAAGCGGGCGCACAGGCAGACCAGCAAAAAGCGCAGGCGACCGACGAGCAAACCCCTGAAAGCACCCAGCAAGTAGTTGACCGTCCCAGTGACCAAGCCATGCAAGCAGCCCAACAGGCCGTTGGCGAAAAGAAAGCGGCAAAGCAGCAAGCAGCAGCTGATTTGGCAACAGCTAAGCAGCAGGCTGATCAAGCAAAGGCCGCTAATGACGACCAGCAGGCTGCTGCAACCCGTCAAGCTGCAAGCGAGCGCAAGGAGCATGCAGCCGCTCAAGTAGCGACTGCCAATCAAGCGGTTGATCAGGCCAACCAACAGCTGGATGCTGCCAAGCAGGCACTGGCAACCGCCCAAGCAGGGTACGCTGATGGTAGCCAGCAAAGTACGCTAACTGCTGCAGCAAGTGCCGTTGATCAGGCGCAGGCGGCGTTAACGGCGGCAGAAAAGACGGCGGATAGCCAGCAGGCAGCGCTCAATCAGGCGCAGTCAGAATTGACGACCTTGCAGCAGCAATTGAGCCAAACGCCAACCAAGGTTGATGATCCTAGCAAAACGCGCTTAGTGAACACAGATCATGCTAATCCAGTCAAAACGGGCAAAGCCTACAATGATACGGACTTTGTCGCTATTCCAAGTGATTATTCATCCAATCCACACATGGAAGAAACGGATGTCCGTTTGGATGCGTTGGATAAGGCCGTTCATATGGAAACATCAGCTGGTCACATCGCCGATAGTGGTCTCACGTCTGACCAGCAGTTGGCTTTGAACAATTATATTGTTGATAAGATTAATGCCATTCGTCGCTCATCTGGCTTTGACACGAACATTGTAGGTTCCAATGAGGCACTTTTACAAGCGGTCTTTGAGCACATGAAGAGTACCAAGGTGCAAGGCTTTGACCACGATTCAAATGATTTGAAAAAGCAGGTCGACAACGTCAAGGGCGCAGGGACTTGGTCTGGCGAATCCTTGGGTTATAACGAACCTGTAACGGTCGAGGGTAGCGCCAACGAGTTCTTCTACACCAAAGACCAGCGGATGAACATGGACTTTTTGAAAGCCAACATCGACGTGTCCTTGGCGACGATGATTAACGATGATGCTCATGAAGATTATGGGCACCGCCGTCATATCCTGGGACAGGACGAAAACGAACACACGGTCTTTGCGGGTTCCATGATTTTGGCCCAAGATGGTAGCTATGTCTTAGTGATTGATTCCAGTTGGCAAGACCAGGGCAACCAGTTTGATGTCCAAGCCCACCCTTACGTGCAAGGGCAGATGGATAATCCTGCTCATGCAGCATTGCAATCACAGGTCGCTAATCAGCAAGACGATGTCACGCAAAAGACAGCAGCGCTAGCAGCAAGTCAACAAGCTGTCCGTGATCAACAGGCAAACTTGCAGGCAAAGCAGAACGCTTACCAACAAGCACAGTCCGCCCATCAGGTAACAGTGGACCAAAACGAAGTCAATGATAAGCAGGCAGCCCTTGACGCCGCTCAAAAGAATTTGGCACAGGCTCAGGCTGCCCAAAAGCAGGCCAATGATGATTGGCAGCAGGCAGACCAGGCATTGGCTGCTCTTCAGGCAGATGCTGCAGCCAAGCAAGCAGCCATGCAGGCAGCAGCGGAAACGGTCAACCAGAAAGAAGCAGCACTGGCAGCGGCACAGACTGCCCTTGAACAGGCTGAGACAGCCTATCAACAATTGTTGAACCAGGAACAGCAGGCGGCTGCGGGTGCAAGCACAACGGTAGCCAACCCAGCTAAGGCTGACAGCAAGCGCGCTTTGCATCAAGCAGTGGCGGTACTAGCAGCCAAGAACCAGGCGCTTAAAACTGCGCAACAGGCGCATGAAGCGGCAAGTGCTCAGGTGCAATCCCTGCAAACAGCTGTGGCAGCGGACCAAAAGCAACAAGCAGCCTTGCAAGCCAAGTTGACACAGGCCCAAACTGCAGTCCAAGCAGCCCAAGCTGATTTGCAGCAAAAGCAGCAAGTGTTGCAAGCCATGCAATTGGCCGATACGGCGCAGCAGACGAACACTGATGGTGCAGCCGCGAAGGATAGCAGCCCTGCCGCAACAGAGACAGTGGCTAAGGAAGCAACGCCTGCAGCGGCAGCGGCTACAACTGAAGCAACCCCAGCAGTGACAGTTGACGAACGCCCAACCAGCAGCCAACAGGCGGCCGTTTCAGTGCAGCCAGCCGCTACGCCACAGGTTCAGCAACATGGCGCTGTTGCCGATCAAGGTGTGGCGCAGGATGCAGTACGACCTGCAACAACGACTGCTGTTGCTGCTCAAGAACAGCAACAAACAGCCTTGCCTGCCACTGGTACACGGACTGACAAGTACCAGACGAACGTCTGGATGGCAGCTCTGTCCACAGTGACAGCCGGCTTTGCCTTAGCCTTTTGGCGGCAGAAAAAGTAAGTAGGTATTCAAAAAGACCGCAAATGCTCATCATTTGCGGTCTTTTTCTGTACAGTTGTTTAGCCCTTGTTCACTAGCGCCTGGACTTTGGCTGTATTGGCAAAGTGGACTTTGGCAAAATCCTCTAGGTCATAGCCTTTTTGCACAAGTGTTGCTGCCACTTGGTCCGCTTGTTTACCAGCGCCGATTGGTAAGGCAGTGTTGAGCCCCGCCGCCTGACCCAGTTTAGTCATTTCCTGTAGTTCCACATAGCGGGCTAGGACGGAAGCGGCTGCCACGGCAACGTGTTTACCTTCGCCCTTGGTAGCAAAATAAACATGCTGTTGGGCAATTTGTTCTTGTTTTCCTTTTTTCAAGTAGCGGAAATAGGTGCTTGCTTGGACAAATTGATCAATGAGCATGGCGTCCGCCTGCTCTGGCGCAATTTTTTCTTGGACAGCCGTTAACACAAAATTATGGGATAAAGCTTTCATGGCGACAATGTTGGTGCCCGCTGCCTGCAGTTGGTTATATTTATGAGGGCCCAAATTGATGACGTGATGGGCTAAGTGTTGGATCAGCTGAGGCGCGACTTCCTTGATTTGTGCATCCGTCATATTTTTAGAGTCAGCGATACCCAATCTTTTGACCCAGTCAATACGCTCGGCTGGCACGTAAACGGCCGCCGTCGTGAGCGGACCAAAGTAGGCACCAGCACCGACTTCGTCCGAACCAATGACGGACCAGTTAGCAAAGTCCTTTGGGAGCGTATCAGCCGGCGCTTTTGCATGCGAATGCTGTTTTTTGGTGCCTTGATTGTCCGCTGACTTTGCTCGTCCCGCTTCGTTAACCGCTGCTGCTTTGGGGGACTGCTGTTTCTGCTGGTAGGCAGACCAGCGGTCTGCTTCATGGGCTGCATCTGCTCCCTGGAAGACCACTTTGCCTGATTCGTAAGCGGTGATGGTCACTTTCCCTTTTTTAGCAGCAAAACGGGCATAGGCGGGTGTTTTGTCTTTAAGGTAATCGGCATAGGCTTTTTGGCAGGCCGATAACCCAGTTTTCGTTAATGAAATCACGGTATACATGCCTTAATTATAGCAGTTTTAATGCTATAATAAGAATAATTTACTAAAAAGGATGCATGCTGCAAAGGCGAGTTGGACCAATGATTTTATTGACAATTTTTATTCTCTTTGTTTTATTAATGGCCTATTCTGGCTATCAGGCCGGGTTGGTACGGACGATCATTCGCTGTCTCGTCTTTGTCTGTGCCTTTTACCTGGCCACGGCCTTTGCTAAGCCGTTAGCGGAGTGGTTTGGTAGCTACGTCAACGGTCAGTTTTTCCGACCGGGCGTACCAGAAAACTTATCGCGGCAGGGATCTGATTTTTTGGCGGCAGGGATTGCCTTCGCCTTGATTATGGCCGCTGCCACGTGGCTAGGCCACTTTTTGTTGCGACCTTTTCACATTATTCATCGTCTACCGATTTTAGGTAGCTTGGATGCTTGGTTGGGGGCTCTTTTGTACCTGGCACTGGGCTTGACGCTGTCCTTTTTTATTTTGCAGCTACTGTCAGTTTTGCCGAACTACTGGTTGCAAACCCAATTTTCTGATACAGATTTATTAAACCGCTTCTTGGATGAATTTCCGCTTTTTTCACAACAGATTTACCAGTGGTGGTTGTAGGAGTCAACGCAAATGAACACGAAAGTCTTAACGACATTGGAATACGACAAGGTTAAAGCGCAGCTCTTTCCTTATTTGCAAACGGAGCAAGGGCGCGCGCTGGCCCAAGCACTGCAGCCGAGCGCCGACTATGAAGAAGTAGCTCGCCGTTTGCAAGAAACCAACGAAGCGGTGCTCTTGGACCGACTCAATAAAAATTTGGCCTTACCCCAATTGGTAGCGATTGACCAACACTTGCAACGGTTGCGAATGCAAGCGGCCCTTAGTGCCAGTGAAATTGTGGCCTTAGCACGGGTATTGACCGCTACTCAGGCTGTGGCTAATTTCTTTGAACGGTTGGGGGAAGACGACTTAACGGATTCCTTGACGCAGTTAACCGGCTACGCTGAAGCTTTGACCTTACTCCCAGCATTAGCCGATCAAGTGCATCGTTCGATTGATGAAGAAGGGCGCATCTTAGATACTGCTTCAGACTTGCTGGCCGCACTCCGCCGGCGGATGGCCGGGAAAGAGGAAGATGTCAAAAAGCAGTTAGCCCACTATACCCGGGGTAAGCAAGCACAGTATCTATCGGAGCCCATTGTGACCAAACGTTCGGGCCGGCATGTCCTGCCAGTGAAAGCCTCTTACCGGGCGCAAATTCCAGGCGTGGTCTATGACCAAAGTCAGTCTGGTTTGACCTATTATATTGAGCCACAGGCGATTGTGACGCTGGAAAATGAACTGGCTGAGCTGCATGTGAAGGAAGCCGCCGAAGAACAGCGGGTACTGCAAGAACTGTCGGCTGATTTGGCAGCAGCAGCACCTGCCTTGGCGGAAAACGCAGAAGTGATTGGTGCCCTGGACTTTGCCAATGCGAAAGCACTGCTCGCTCGTGCGCAGCAGGCGCAGGCGCCGGTACTGTCCGATGACCAATCGGTCCGCCTAGAAGAGGCCTGGCACCCACTGCTGGATGTGCAAACGGCTGTGAAGAATACGATTGCCCTGGAAGACGACTGTGATACCTTGATTATCACGGGACCGAATACAGGGGGAAAAACAATTACCATTAAAACCCTGGGTCTTTTACAGCTGCTGGCCCAGTCCGGCTTCTTCATTACGACAGGCCGCCCTTCGAAGGTCGCGGTCTTTGATGAGATTTTTGCCGATATCGGGGATGAACAATCCATTGAGCAAAACTTATCGACCTTCTCCTCGCACATGCAAAACATCAAGGGCATCTTAGCCCAAACGACGGACCATTCCCTGGTGCTCTTCGATGAGTTGGGCGCCGGCACGGATCCCCAGGAGGGGGCTGCCTTGGCCATGGCCATCTTGGACCGGACCCGTGCGTTAGGGGCCAAGACCATGGCCACTACCCACTATCCCGAATTAAAACTATACGGCTACGACCGGGACCGGACAGAAAATGCGTCCATGGTCTTTGATGTCGAAACCTTGCAGCCGACTTATCACTTGTTACTTGGCGTGCCTGGTCAGTCGAATGCGTTGGCAATTGCCGAACGGATTGGCTTTGATCAGACTTTGTTGGCGGATGCGAAAAGCATGGTTAATCCAGAAGACCAGCAGTTGAACACCATGATTCAAGATTTGGTCGATAAGCGTCAGGCAGTCAGTGAAAAAGAACTAGCACTGGACCGGGCCAAACAAAACGCCGATGATCAAGCTGCTAGTTATGAAGAACAGCGCTATCGCTTAGAAAAAGAAAAAGCGGATATGCTCAAAGCGGCCAAGCAGGAAGCCAATCAACTGGTAGCAAAAACCAAGCAAGAGGCAGAACGCTTGGTCAAAGAAATTCGGCAAAGCCGCTTACAATCGGGTCAGCAGCAGGGTGCTTCTGAACAAGCTTTGCAGGAAAAGCGGCGGGCGATTGCTGCGCTGCACCAGTCGGAGCACCTGGAGAAGAACAAAGTGTTGCGGAAAGCCAAGCAGGCCAAAAACCTACAAGTTGGCGATGAAGTGGAAGTACAGTCCTATCATCAGCAGGGTACCCTCGTGAAAAAACACAAAAATGGCCAGTGGGAAGTGCAACTGGGTATTTTGAAGATGCTGATTGATGAAGATGATTTGAAGAAAACGGCTGGCACGGCCAAAGCACAGCAGGAAAAGAAAAAGAAGCAACAGAAAAAGCAAGTTAGTCGGGGTCGGCAGGCGACTGCGGTTGGCCGGGTCCAGGCTAAGCTGGATCTGCGGGGCGTTCGCTATGAAGCAGCTCTCGCCGACCTAGACCGTTACCTGGATACGGCTGTGCTGGCTAATTTGTCCTCGGTGGAAATTATTCACGGCAAAGGAACGGGAGCCTTACGTGAAGGGGTAACGAAGTTCTTGCGTACGGATCGGCGCGTGAAGGATTTTCACTTCGCTTCTGCCAACGCGGGGGGCGATGGGGCAACCATTGTCACGCTCCGTTAAAACAGCTTGACTCAGAATAAAGTAAAGGAGCGATTATGTCGTCCAAACAGAAGTACCCAGCCGGAGCGTTTCTCTCCGCGCTCTTCCTCTATGCCCATGATTTTAACTACAATCATCTGGTCTTTGAGGTCAACCGTTTCAAGGTGACGGTCAATTTAGTCCGTCGTTCCAAAGCTTACGGCAATGCTGACTTATTTTACACGTCAGCTGATCCGAAGGACTTTGCCCCCGTGTTATCGGCTGTCAACCAAGCCATTGAAGAGGCTGAATTAGTCGGTTCTTTGCAAGCGAAGGTAGCAACACCGGACTTAGAACGGCCGGAACAAATTTTCCAATTCAAACTCCGTGAGTTTGGCCATGGTAAGTACCAGCTCGATTTGAGCTTATAGGAGGTTCTTGTGAAACAGGGAAAATCAGCACAAATTAAAAAATTGAAGCACCAGCAGCAAAAGCAGCAAAAGCCGGGGAAACAAAAGTTGTCGCCCTTTAATTACGATGACTTCGCTGGCTTTTTAAGGGCCCGCTTTTATCTGACAAAGAAGCCAGTCTATGATCAAAAGACTTTTGAAGTGGCTTCTTTCTTCCTAGATGATTTATTGGCCACGATGGTTAAGCAGAACTTTTCAGACTTCACTGCTGACCAACGCGTGATCGTCAACCTCAACGAAGCGATGCAGGAAACCTTAGTAAGCAGCAGTGACCGGGACTGGCGTTACTTCTTGTTGTTAGTGCCCGTTTTGTTTGATATTCAATCCTTCTTGGCCAAAGAAGGGCAGGTGAATGAGCGTTACGGCGTGCAGACCACCAAGTTTGACTTAAACTTTTGGCGCATGATTATTCGCACTGTGCTTTCTGTCAATTATTTCCGCTCACAGGGGCAGGATGTCGCAAAGTTGATGAATGAGTCTTCGGCCATTGATGACTTGCAGTTTAAGTTTTTGCAGCAAGATGGGGACCAAGATGACTTTGCCATCGCCACCATTGCGGAAGTCTTCCGGGGAACAACGCCGGTACTGCCTGAATTAAAAAAGGCCACGGCCACCGCACTGCCAGAACCGTTAACCGCAGCGGAAGTTACGGCTGAAGAAAGCTTTGCGCAAAAGGAAGTGGCTGCCTTTGCGGCGGCTTCAACAGCAGGACAAGTGACGGAACAGGAGCGCCGCTTGCTATTGGCTTTGCACCAGGGCTTGGCTGAAAAGTACCAGGCAAAGCATGAGCAGTGGACCGCCGCTTTGATCGTAACTTTCATCAAGCAGGATTTGCTGACCTACTGGCAGCCGGAATGGGATGCTTTGGATGGCCTTGGTGGTGAAATTTATCGCTACCTGCTTTATTTGAAGCAGCAGGATGCTTTGACTTTTGATCAGGCAAAGATGGAGCAGGATTTGACGGATTCCGACCGCTACCTAGATGTGCTGGCGCTGAACCAGCTCTTGGCGCAATTGGATTTGGATACGGTGGAAACGCTTAGCCATGATGCAGCAGCCCACTAAAAAAACGAGTAGGAAAGCATCCTTTCCTACTCGTTTTTATTTGACCTGATTGATGTAGCGAATCAGTTCGGGAACTAAATAGTGTTCTTGTTGGCTGTTTTCATCTGCAATGATTAGTTGCCCGGCCTTCGTTTGCCGGAGTGGACCATAAAAGTCCTGAATATTTTCCCGGTCAAAGCCGAAGTTCATCTGAACCTGCACACTTTTGGAGCTGTTGACGGCCATTTCCAGCCGGTCGATTAGCTCTGCAACACCGAGTTCCCTTTTGAGGGGAACTACTTTAAAATGATCTTTGACTGCCGTGAACTTTTGCTTCACCACTGCCCAAAGGGAATTGGTTAGCATTGGCTGTTCGAGGTTGATTTGCATATCCAGTGCCTCCTTGAAAGCGATAACTGTTAAATTCAGTATACGAACAAAAGTTCGATAAAACAAGACGAACAAGTCGTTAATTTTTGGTAAAGCAGTCTGATAGCCTATCGAAAAGCCGTTTTATGGGGCGAACAAAAGTTCTAATGGCGGCCTTTCATTGAATTGAGGGGTATTTTCTGGTAAAATACTGCCATACTAAATTTCTGTTTTTAAAGAGGATACACATGACACAACGTGGTTTGTTAATTGTTCTTTCCGGCCCTTCTGGTGTTGGAAAAGGGACTGTGCGTAAGGCGATTTTCGAAGATGATAGCGTCGATTTTCGCTATTCAATTTCAGCAACAACTCGCAAGCCCCGTGAGGGCGAAGTGGATGGCAAAGACTATTTTTTCGTTTCCAAAGAAGAGTTTGAAGAGAAGATTCAAGCTGGCGGTATGCTCGAATATGCGCAGTACGTTGATAACTATTACGGTACGCCAAAAGCTTTTATTGACGACACGTTAGCCTCAGGCCGAGATGTTTTCCTCGAAATTGATGTGCAGGGTGCCCTTCAGGTCAAGTCGAAGATGCCAGAAGGGGTTTACATCTTCCTAACGCCACCTGATATTAAAAACCTGCGCGCGCGACTAGAAGGCCGGGGGACTGATTCGCCAGAGGTGATTGAAAAGCGGGTTGCCGCTGCCCGGGACGAGTTGAAGAAGATGATTAACTACGATTACGCAGTGGAGAATGATGTCGTCGAAGCAGCAGTGGCCCGCATTATGGCTATCATCAAAGCAGAACGGCTCCGTGTGAGCCGCGTCCTAGCAGAAATTGCAGACTAAAAGGAGAGTTATCCATGTTATTGTATCCATCCGTTGATAAATTATTAGAAAAAGTTGATTCCCGCTATAAGTTAATTGCCTTGGCTTCTAAGCGGGCCCGTGAATTGGATGCGGGCTTGCCTGCTACCCAAGTGAAATTCAATTCCAGCAAGACAGTGGGACGGGCGCTTGAAGAAATCGAAGCCGGCCACGTGGTCATTAACCCTGTTGTACAAGATAACGAGGAATAATCATGACTGATTATCCACAATTGGATGCAGCAGCAGATTTGCCCCGAGTAACGTTACAAACAACGTTAGGGGACATTGAACTGGTGCTCTTCCCAGAACAGGCACCACTAGCAGTGGAAAATTTTTTGACTCACGCCGAGAATGGTTATTATGATCAGCAGCACTTTCATCGTGTCATTCCAAACTTTATGGTGCAAGGCGGCGATCCAGAAGGGACCGGCATGGGTGGCCAAAGCATTTGGGGCAAGCCCTTTGAAGATGAATTTTCCAATCAGCTCTATAATTTTCGCGGTGCCTTATCAATGGCCAATGCGGGTCCTAATACCAATGGATCGCAGTTTTTCATTGTCCAAGCGCCCGAAGTACCGGAACGGATTTTAAAGATGCTGACGCCACTGCCAGAAGAGGTGCAGGCTACTTATCGGGAAGCCGGTGGTACGCCTTGGTTGGATGGTCGGCATACCGTCTTTGGCCAAGTGTTGGCGGGGATGGATGTCGTGGATGCGATGACCCGGGTAAAAACAAACCGGTCAGATCAGCCTAAAAAACCAATCGTGATTAAAAAAGTGGTGCTGGCCTAAGGCTATTCACCGCTTTTTTACTAGGAGAAACAGATGGCATATCAAATTGGACAAATTGTGACGGGCACGGTAACGGGCGTGCAGGCCTATGGTGGTTTTGTTAAATTAGATGCAACGACCCAGGGCCTGGTTCATATTTCGGAGTTGCGCTCGGGGTTAGTCGAAAATATACACAACGAATTAACGGTCGGTGACGAAGTGGAAGTGGTAATTTTAGATATTGACCAGTACACTGGTAAAATTTCACTCTCCATGCGCCAGGTGGCGCTAATGGCCCTAAAGGATACGCCCATTATTAAAAATATGGCCACCCGCCGTTATTTTTGGACGAATTATCACTATAATTTCGGTTTTGAACCAATTGCGCTTGCTTTGCCTGGATGGGTCGAAGAAGCGAGTGCGCGTATTGAAAAGGAGCAGTCAACATGACAATGGTTGCCGCAACAGTAATTGCCTATCAAAATAACCTGCCTTACTTTCTCGTGAATGACCGCCGGGAAAAAGAACAGTTTTACATGGTCAAAGTGCACCATCATGAGGAACGGACATCATTGGGAACGATTATGGATGCTTTCAAAGCCATGGGCATTCAAAATTTTGATGATTGGCGTTTAGGAGAATTATCCACAGTCAAAAATGATAGTGGGGAGTTAACGCCGCTCTATTCCTTTCAGGTGGACGATTTGCAAGCAGTAGAAGATGCTTTGCAGCATCAACTTGTGTTTAAGTCTGCCGATGATATTGCAGATTTGCTAACAACTTTGCAAACAGAAACATTTACTTCCTTTACTGAGAACGAGTAAAGGGGTGAATGTTTTTTATTTAAAAAAGACTTATCGAACAAAAAAACGGACAATCGTAAAATCGTAAAAACAAACATCCGCCTTTGTAAAATCGAGCAAGAAAATCCCAAAAAAAGCTTGCCAAGGAAAGGGGAGGTTGGTATATTAGATATTGTTCTCAGCGAGGCAAGGATGCTTCGGCTGA
>JAQTHT010000015.1 GCA_029433265.1 Leuconostocaceae bacterium ESL0958
GGCCCATGAAATTACATCACTATCGCACACCATTGGCAGTTTTTGCGGGGCGTTCGAATTAAACTTGTAATCTGCCAAAATAATAAAATTTATTCATCCATACTTTCGTATGCTTTTTCCATAATTTTAAGTTTATACGATGATTTAAAATGTACAAATAAATACATCAAAGACATTAAAGTAAACAGGATAACTTCAATCAAAAAAGGCGTCTTATTTGAAATTCTTTTGTTAATTGATATAGCCAGCGATAGCGCAGACATGAACAAAGGAATTGTTACCGACATTATATTTTTTATGGTTAGTACAGTACAAGAAGCTCGTACGATATAAAATTCTAAAAGTTTTTTAGAGTATTTATCTCTAAACGTTTCTATTGATTTTTTGTATTTATCATATTCCTTTCTAGTTCGTTGTATACGTCGCCTCTTTTTAGCTAATTTATATTTTAATATTTTTCTTTGTACCAATTTAAACACTATAAAGCTCCCATCACTTATTTTTAAAAAAAAGACTAATCCAAAATTGAATCAGTCTTTTTACGTAGTTATCTATCCAACCCTTTCAAAATCTCTTGCACTTCTTCTTTCTTCGTTACCTTCGCCCAACGAACATTCAAATTCTTGAAGAAATCCTTTTGAGAAGCAACCGCGATCTTTTCAGAATCACGTAGTCCAACATTGCCAGCTGGCTTTGCTTCAATCAATAGGAATAAGTTGTCCTTTGTAGCATAAACAAAGTCCGGTGTAGTTGTTCCACCCACATAAGTGGGCACTTGAATGGCCCGTCGTGGAAGTTTACCAAAGACTTTAACGTTTTCACCGGGGTCAAGTTGTGCAATTTTTTGTTCAGGATCTACACTATCCACGTAGGTTTCTTCAAAAAGGTTTCGTTGGTCTTTTTCTGATTCAGCGGGAATATCCCCTAAAGCACCCTGCGCAATGGCATCCACAAAGTGGTCGCCCTTCAAAACAGAAGTCGAAGCTGACATATCCAAGGGATCATAGGAATAGCGAGTGGCATAATTTTCCATAAAAATTCTTTGCCAGCTTGATACAACCTTAGACAGTGTTCGTTCATTGATTTTTTTATCAATGTTTTCAACACCTTCCAAACGCTTTACAAACTGGCTGTGGATAATCTTTGTTGGCAAGTTCGTCTGTTGGTTGATCAAACGGATAAAGCGGTTGTAGGCCAAGCGTCCAATATCTCCAAGGTTTTCAACCTCTTGGAACTTAGTCGTAAAGGAAAGGGCATCAGGCTGATCACCCTTTGCCATCCGCTGCACATTGACCTCGACCGTCTTATTATCATCAAAGATTTCATCGGCTTTAATCGCTTCATAGAAGAGCTGTTCCAGTTGGGCTTCTGGAATCCGATCAAAGACAAGCATGTACCGTCTTGATAGTTCTTTCCAAAAGTCTTTAATCTGGTTCCAATTCGACTGAACTAGCTTAACTTTATGATCAAAGCGCGGATTACCCTTCCGAACCTTCTTAGTTACCTGCTTCTTTGGCAAAAGCTCTTGGATAGCTGATCCATCGAGGACGTTCCAGTCATCATCAACAAAGTTTTCATCGGCCAAACGGTTCAAAACGGCTCGCTTGTGTTCACCATAACCACTTTGTACCAACTTCTCAACGACTTCATCACTGATCTTTTCGTTATCTGGCACTGCCACAGTCGCATCACCATTGATTTCAGAAAGCAGACGATCTGCAAAGTCCTTTTCAGAAGAATCGACAACAAAGTTCAACCACCATTCTTGCTTATCTAAGCGGTTACCTTCCACGTCAACTGGCAAACGCAAACCACGTCCGACCTCCTGCAGCTTACTTATTTCTGAACCGGAACTTCTTAACTTAGCAATAGTAAAGACATTAGGATTATCCCATCCTTCACGAAGCGTCCACTGAGAAAAGAAGAAACGCAAAATATTCCAGTCCCCATGCTCATCTTTCAAACGCAAGGACTTATTCTTATTACGCAAAATAACATCAACTTCTTCTGCGACTTTATCATCTGCCTTCTTACTTTGGGCATCGCTGGCAAAATACCCACCATGGGCGTCGGCCAAATGATTCAAAGTCACTTGCAAAAATTCCTTGTAACTTGGATCCGTCTCTTTTTCAATCAACGTTTTCAACTTAGCAGACAAAATTTCTTCAAAAGTATCTTTCAACCATGTATGACCATCACCCCGATCACGGTAGGAATCGATATTATCAATGAAGAAAAGCGCATTAGTCTTTACTGGGAAACCTTCCCGCAAGAAGTTCTCACGTTCTGACTCGAAGTGAGCATCCAGGGCCTGCTGTATCAAAATTTTTTGGTAAGAGTCGGTATAGACATCGGCTACCAGTTTCATTCCTTTTTCCACTTCCAAAGAGTTTGAAAGCAGTCCCTTTTCTTGGTAAGTTAAACCACCTTGGAAGCGTGAATCAACTTCTGCTAGTTGATCCCCTTTCTTCACCTCAAAAAGTCGTCCCTGACGTTCCAGAACCAGTTTATCCTTTGTCGTATTCTTGACAGTGTAGCTATCGGCCGCATCAGCACCCTTTGGCGTGTAGACGGCCACTCCTTTGACCAAACCCTGGTTAAAGGAATCTACAGCATCTAAATCGTACTGTGGTTCACCGCGAAAATAATCGGTTAATGTGACTTTATTCTTTCCACGGCCCTCGGTTACTTCTGGGAAGGTCGCCCCAAAACGAACAATCATCTCTGGCTTGAGCTTCTCTTGAATGTTTGTATAGGAACTCTTATCACGTTTAATCCGATGCGGTTCATCAATAATTACAATCGGACGAGTTTTTGCTATCATATCGACGGGGGAAGAATCTCCTCCAAATAAGTTTGCTTCATAATCCTTTTTAAATAAGGAAGAACTGTTTCGATCAAGAAATCCCTTATCGTTCAACAGCAAAACCTGAATCTGATTCTTATCGTTCAGATCTGCTTCTGCAAATTCTCTAATGGCATTTGGAATCTCTTTGCGCCCCTTTTTACCAAAATCACCGGCATTGACTAAACCAACATTGATTTCAGTCTTGGGGAAAAACTTTCTAAAATGTTGCTTAGCATATTCCGCCGTTAGGAAAGAGCGCGCCCCTTCTTTGATTGCAGCACTTGGAACAACCACAATAAACTTAAACATACCCATCTTCTGATGCAGCTCGTACATCATTCGGGTATAGGTGTAAGTTTTACCCGTTCCCGTTTCCATTTTGACATCAATAAAGTTAGATTCGTTAAAGGCTCCCTTAATCAAGGGATTAGCATAAGGTGAATCAGCGTTCAAACCATTCTTATCAATCTGCTTACCAAAATCACGACCTGGAAACTTGTCCATGATCGCATGAATCGCTGCTTGTTGGTGTGGTAACTCAACAAGGTTAATTGATAATTGTTTCTCTACCATTAGTTTCGTACCTCTACCTGAATATCAAAGTCCTTATCCTTCAAGATTTTAATATTAGTCTTCAACTCCATCATAGCTTCAAAGGTCAACGCATACTCACTAACAATAATTGTGTTCAAGTTAAAGCTATGTTTACCTAACTCGTTCAATAACTGCTTTGTCGCTTCTGAATCCCAAGTGTTTTCAAAAATATAAAGTACAGATCCAGCAACATAGTAACCTGTACCATGGCTGAATCTCTTCTTCTCAACCGGCTCATCAAACTTATAACCATCAGCCGTCATCCAAGTAGTCAAAAGCGTATCAACGCCCCCCGGAATATCGGTAACCATGTCATCAGTCAAAACCACATCGGAATCAAACTTTTCTAACTTATCCAATGTATCTGCCTGAACATTTTCGACCGTGTAGTGCTTATAACCTGAAGTATCCCCAATATTTTCGGCAGCCTTCTCAATACGAACGCGAGAAATTTCATCAATTGTTTTGAAACCAGCTTTAGCAGCCGCAGAATCAGTAGCCAATCCTTCCGGCAATTGAACCATGATATATTGACGTTCTCCACCATCTTTTTTGTTCAACTGAATTACAGCATCAGCAGTAGTTGCGGATCCGGCGAAGAAGTCCATAACTAGGGAATCTTTCTCTGTTGCAGTAGCTAATAATTTTTTTAGTAAAATAATAGGTTTTGGATAAGAAAATACAGCACTGTCCTCTCCAAGTGTCTTTTCTAAATCAGTTCGTCCAACTGTAGTTCCACCGTAGTTAAGTATGCTTAACAAATAAGTAGTTCTTCGTTCATCCAATGGAATGATCAAACGAGGTTGTTTATGCCCATCTGAACCCCAAAAGATCAGATCCTCAGCAATAAGTTCATCAATTTTTTCTTTTGACCACTTCCACTGTTTAGTAAACACATCTCCTGAAGGATTAGTAATAGAGTAATAATTCTCATGATCAGTTCGTGCATTTTTTTCATTGATAGCCAAATTTGCAGTCTGAAACTCATTTTCTCGACCCGCTACGGCTTCATGTATCTTTTTAAATTGTTTCTTTTTACCATTTTTATAGGCAACCTGGACGTATTCATGCACATTTCTGACATGCTTAACTTGCTTAAGATCTCCAGATTTACCTTCTGCATTTTTATTCCAAATTAGCGTTTCTGAATTTTCTTCACCGAAGAGATCGTCCAGCATCAACTTCAAATTAGCTTGTTCGTTGTCGTCAATAGAAACGAAGATAACGCCATCATCTTTTAAAAGCTTACGAGCCAATACTAAACGAGGATACATAAAAGTAAGCCAAGCCGAATGTGACTTTTTACCTTGCTGATCATAGCGTTCTTTAAATTCTGTGACTTCCTTTTTGTCGTTAGGATCTACGCCAAATTCTACCAACATATCATCAGTGACTTGGAATGAATCAGGATAGACAAATCCATCTGATCCTGTATTATAGGGTGGATCAATATAAATAAAGTCAACCGAATTTGCGTAATTCTGGCGTAAATGGCGGAGAACTTCCAAATTATCACCAGTAAAGAACAAATTTTTACTCTTTTGGTTAATATCTTTGCCATTATGATAATCATCTGAAATAATTACAGAAGTAGGCCGCTCACCTACTTGACGTTTAGCATAATCTTTTCCGATGAAATCAAGCCTATATCCACTTGTCAATTCGGTTGGATTAGCTTTTCGAAGTTCTGCTTCAAATTTTTTTATATCGAAACCACTATCGTTAAAGAACCGCGGCAGCTTCTCCCTGAGTTCTTCTAAAAAGCTAGTATCTGCTTCAACATGTTTGTTGAACTTTTTGTTATCTTTTAAACCTTTTTCTAAATTTGTCATAACGTATACCCCATTTTTACTATGTCTTCATTGAGTGTAACTGAACACATTCTATCCGGATTACTGTGCAAGTTAAATAATATGTTCTTCAGTTCATTCAATCTTACTTCCTACCGGTACCAAGAAAAGTATCTATTACGATTAGTAATTCGCTTCCATCTCTCAAAACATTTTATTCTATTTTTTTAATACTGTCTGATACTTGCGATTATAGTAAAACATTGCTACTACATATTGAAAATATATACTACGATTAGTCTCACTATCGCCATTCTCGTCAATAAAGTGAATGTCCAATTCTGGTTCCTTCTTACAGAGTCCGTCTAATTGTTGTAGTGCAAAGACACTGTTAGCATTGATACCATTGAAGCGGTTACTTTCCTCTGTACTCGAAAGTAAAACATCAACATCTCTATTTTCGTTGGGCTTCAAATAAAGATTTATTTTTTCTTGGGAATAATTCGTTGAAAATTGAGCTTTTCTGGCTAAAATTGTTAAATTTGGTTTTAGTAATGCACGTACTTTGTTAATCGAATTATCCTTATCATTCAAAACTGTGGATACGCTAAACTCCATTTGTTGAAGTTGTTTTTTATATAGCAAAATACAATTTTTTATATACGTTACTAAGTCACTTCTATGCCATCGTTTAGCAAATTCCAGTAATTCGTATAAATCGCCTAACGGCCATGAATCCTCACAGATTAGTGAAGGATAACGTTTTAATGTTTCGTTACATAGTAATGCAAGATCATGTTGATTAAATTCGGTTGATAATTCAATATGACATTGTTTATATTCATTTTCTTTTTCAGCAATTTTCCTGAGTAAATAATCATTTACTGGACCCATCTTATCTTCAATAATTCTCGCAATTTCAAAAACTTCTTCATCAAGGTTTATTGGTTGATTCCGAGAACATTTAATAGATAACTCTTCACCTTGATAACAAATTTCTTTCAATAAAAAATCTGCTCCATTATACTTATCTCTATTAAAAAGTGAACTATAATTATCATTTAAATCGACAATATCCTCTAACCAAACCGTTCCATCAAATCCATATTTTTCATGACGATTAGTATTTAAGGGATGCGCAATTGATAAACTTCGAAACGCTAAAAACCGATTAATTACATCTTGAGTACCATCTTTTTTACTCTGTTCTTTTACCTCATTCGAGATGTTCAATAATTTTGTTAAGCAAATAAAAGTATCTAACAATGTATCCACTTTAACCATCAACTTATAAAAAGAATCAATACTAAGGCTTTTTGATACATATTTCTGATGTAGAGTATCTACATCTTGACTTGCAAGTTCTAAATAAATATTAGCTGCTTGAATATGACTAATTAATTCTCTATCATTATCTGGGAATAGTTCCATATATCGATACAATATTTCACGAAAACGTTGTAAATTAGAATACTCCATTGTATATGTCTCTGTCACGAATAATCCTTTCTACTCAATTTTTTTCGATCGTATCCTTTATAAAGCTGTCAATTTATTTATTAAAACTTTTTGAAGAATATTTTTAAATTTTAACAAATCTGGAACTAAGTCGATTTCATTATCATAAGCTCCCTTTTCATTACCGTGAATAATGAAATCTCTTCTTTCTTTAATACGCTGATAAAATGACAAATTATCTTCAAAAGGTTTATCCAAAATCTTGTTTAAAAATTGTAACTTTTTAACTGCGTCTTGAACTTGCTTGCCATTTTCAAATTTTTCTGCTTTAAAAAAACTTTCAACAGCTGATACCAGTGTTATTAACTGCGGTTCGACTGGTATATTAAATCTTTCAGTCATCAAAATAGTATCAGCAAATCTTTGAAATTCTATGTCTAATAGGTATTTTTCAAAAATATGCTGCATATTATCCTTAAGAAAATCGTAATTAATTGGGTAATCAAATTTTTCAGAAAAATTATTATGAAAAACTACCGGTTGACTTACAAACCAATTTTCTGCATCTTCGGCATTTTTTACGTCCCCTTTTTCATCTGTCAGCATATTATTCAACAATATTTTTTGAATTCCTATTTTTTCTCCCATTGCTATCTGGAAAAAATTTCGTATTTTTGTTGATAAATCAAAAATAAAATCACGCGTTTGATTTTCTTTAAAAACCAATCTCACAATGAGTGATACAGTTTTATTAAGACTATACCTCTCAGTTTTGTTATGCCATTTGGCAACAATGTTCAAACTAAATTCATTTTCCTTATAAAATAAATTATTAAAAGTAATATCTGATATATCCTTTGGATCTTGTCCAACTGTGAATGTTTTAAACCAATATTTTAAATTTCCTATATCGACTTCTGCTACATTAAATTCGTTACTTTCAGGTAATTTTTTCTGAATTGAAAAATCAAAAATATCCCACGATGAAGTTTGACCACCAAATTGACTATTACTAGCAAAGAAGCTACCCGCTATATTCAGGTAATTTCGAATTACAAAATTTAATTTACCATCCCAAGACCTTGCATACCAAGTTCCGCCTTGTTCATGACTTTTTACTTTTTGGACTTCTCCATTTTCTAAATTAGTTTTGTTATCATTTGGATAAATATTTAGTTCAAGAATATTGCTCCCATTCTTTCGAGTTAAAACACCTGCAGCACTTCTTTGACTACTAACACCGTATATTCCACGAAATTCAGTTAAAGTATCAGTAACCATCACAGGAAGAGTAAAATCATCAAGCATGCTTATTTCACTAAAATTTTTATTTAGCATAATACTCCTTTTTATGACGTTAAAATCCACGTAATTGCACTTATTATAACAATTGAAATTCGAAAGCGTTAACTAATTAGACTTTTTTATCGAATACTTTCATATTCGAAAGCTAATTAAATATTTACCAACCAAAATTTTACTAAAATATTGATTTATTTTCCCTACAATTAACTAAAATCAATGGCATCCACGAATCTTGACGAACATAGTCCCTAGCTATCAACCAAAATATGTAAAAAGTTCATTTACTGAAAAAAATCAATTGTAGATATTGTTTGTTATTTCATTTTTCCTCCTTATCCGATATAGATCTACTTGCTCAAGATTTGTACGACACCATTAACAAGAAAAACTCAAAGCTAATTACTTACTAGCGATGTTAATTATTCACAAAAAAAGAAGAACCCGCCGATTCTTCCTTTTATCTTTATAATCTAAGTGACTGACCTAGCCCATAACGAATTGGCCTAGCCTTTTTCATTTGGATAAAGCCCTCTGCTTCAAGCAACTTTCGCAATTGCTTGCTGTGGCTTTCCGGAACACCTAAGTACTCCTTTAACCCGGAGACAATCTTGTTTAATTCAACGCCCTCTTTGGGTTCCCCCTCAAAGAGCTCGGACTGCAGGAGCACGTACAAAAAATTAAAGACAGCTTTTTGGTCAATTTCTTTCAGCCGATGCTTTTGATAGAAAGCCTTCAGCTCTTCTTCTAGAAGTTCTCGGCCGCTATCTAAGCGCTGTAAGCGTTCGCTAAGTTCCTGCAGGACTTTTTCCTGACCGTCCAAAATGATGGCTAGCAGCCCCTCTATGAACATCGTCATATCCGCGTAATTCATAACATCACTAGCTTCTTTGAAAAGCTGGTAGTACTGCGAACGCGACTGATCAATGGCAGAAGAAATAGAGAGACCGGTGAACTTGTCATACTTGTCCGAGAGATAAGCAGACAGTAAGTAACGGCCCATCCGGCCGTTGCCATCGATAAAGGGATGCGTATTTTCAAAAAGAAAATGGCTGACCAAGGCCTTAATGACCGGTAGTGTTTCATGGCCATTCATGAAGGCAATCAATGGTAACAATTGTTCACTGATTGCTTCTTCAGTGCTTGGCGGTAAGTGCCGTACCTGTGTGGAGGAGCCAATGTAGACTTTACTATTACGGAAAAGTCGGCCGTCTGGTAAATTCTTTTCTGGGATTTCATGCTCGAGCACTTGATCGTAAATTTTACGAAAATCCTTCAAGTGCTGGATCTTCGGTGCCCGCCCCTGCATGGCATCATGATAGAGATTCATCGTAGAAATCAAACGCTTCTTTTTTACAGGGCGTCCATTTCTGGTCAGGACTTCTCCTGCAATGGTATTCAATTCCTCACGGTTGGTTTTAACACCCTCAATCTCGTTTGAATGGTAGATTTCCTCCACCAAAGTCTTTTTCACGTAAGACTCTTCAGCAATACCAGGTAGCCTACCAGCAATTCGCCGAATGCTTTTAGAATTCTCTTGAACGGCATTGGCTAAAGCAATCATACGCTGTGTGAAAACGTAAAAAAGCGGATACTGATTCGTCTGATCATAGGAATCCTTGTAGTTATCTAAGAGCGGGTAAAGTTGTGTTTGTTGCGTCGACCAGGAATTCAAACGATTTTGATATTCCGCTTGAATGGCCAACCTGGATAAGGATGGTCCATTTCCGTTATATTTTGCTTTTAACAATGATTGATAGTCCATGTCGGCCTCCTTGATTGAAATTCAGCGCTTTTTTCAATAAACAAAGTGATCAATGACTTATTTATGTAAATAATAGCATTTTTTCAATAAATATTCGCTGTCGAATGCTCTTGATTGAAAATTCTTTTGATAAAGCCGCCTGCTAGCCATAATTCTCCACCCAACAAAAAAGCAGTCCCAACGGGACTGCTTTTTGAAAACGATAACAATAGATTAACGCTTTGAGAACTGTGAAGCCTTACGAGCCTTCTTCAGACCTGGCTTCTTACGTTCCTTCATACGAGCGTCACGAGTCAAAAGACCAGCTTGCTTCAATGCGGAACGGAAGTCTGGGTCAACCGTAAGCAAAGCGCGGGCGATACCCTGACGCGTTGCTCCAGCTTGACCTGAGAAACCACCGCCGTTAACGTTAACGAGCACGTCGTAGTTACCCAAAGTTTCCGTAGCGTTGAATGGTTGCAAAACAACTTCACGCAAGTTAGGGAAAGGAATGTAATCTTCGATTGCCTTACCGTTCATCGTGATGGCACCGTTACCAGGGACCAAACGGACCCGAGCAACTGAGTTCTTACGGCGACCAGTGCCGGCATATTGTACTGCTGCAGTCATAGTTTAACTTCTCCTTTCCTTTAGACTAACTTGTTGATGTCAAGCATTTCAGGCTTTTGTGCTGCGTGCTTGTGATCAGCACCGGCATAAACGTGCAAGTTCAAGCCTTGTACGTGACCCAAGTGCGTCTTTGGCAACATACCCTTAATGGACAATTCCAACAACTTTTCAGGATCGTATTGACGGTAGTTACCAGCCGTACGTTCCTTCAAACCACCTGGGTGGTTTGAGTGGTGGTAATAGATCTTGTCGGTTGCCTTCTTACCAGAAAGTGCAACTTCACCAGCGTTGATGATGATCACGTGGTCACCCATGTCAACGTTTGGCGTGAAGGTTGGCTTGTTCTTACCACGCAAGATGGAAGCAGCCACCGTTGAAAGGCGTCCCAAAGTGACGTCCTTTGCATCGATGATATACCACTTCTTTTCAACTTCGCCTGGCTTTGCTAAAAATGTTGTACGCATAGTGCGCTCCTTTGATTGTTTTGTTTACGGTTTGGTCGTTCCTTACCAAACATTTTACAATAAGTTTCCGGGGCTTATCGTGAGGTAAACAATACCGTTTATTATTTTATAAAATTCAGCGCCCGCTGTCAATGGATTCCCCACGATTGGCGCAATTTAAACAAATTTTAACTGTCAAATCTGCCTAGTCAAAAGTCAGGTCTTGGCTGCTTTGATAATCGGCTAGCCGCACGCTCGACAAATGCAGTTCCAAGAGCACTTCTTCTTCTGGATGGGGGTGATTTTTAAAGAACACGGGATAGTGGAAATAATCTTTCACATCGGCCCAGGTCTTATTGGAGCGAACGAGCTTAGCCTGGTTGGACTCAATCCGCATCCCCTGCTCGTTCAAGGGGGTCATAATGGCGACCTGACTGTTCACGGCCAGGTCATCCAGTTTGGCCGTTCCTGGCTGGGTCACTAGGTACCAGACGTTCGGCTGCTGTTCATCCACCCCGAAGCCCATAATCCGTAAGGAGGGTTGCTCTTCCTTGGCCGTGGCCACAAAAATCAATCCACCAGCCGCTGCTAGATAAGCTTGTAAGTTTTCCATATTGTCCTCCTTCGCTGTGTGACTACTGCGTCAAAACGCCGTCACGCTTTTGCATCATCTTGATAAAAAATTTCTTCCAAATACAGACCGGCCGCTGGCGCCGTGTAACGGGCCTGTTCACGGTCCCGGGCGGCAATCAGCGTCGGAATGGCATCAACGGGCCGCCGGCCCGTCCCGATTTCTAAGAGGACGCCCACCATAATCCGGATTTGATTGTAGAGGAAGGCATTGCCTTCAAAGGTGAAGACCAGCTCTTGCTCGGCTTCCTTGACGGCTAGTTCGGCCTTGGTGATGGTCCGCACGGTCGTGGCGGTTTGATTCCCTGCTGCCGCAAAGGTCGCAAAGTCCTGTTCCCCGATTAAATCGGGTAAGGCCTGCTGAATCCGTTCAGGGTCCAAGTGCCAATGGAAATGGCCCGTATAGCGTTTCTTAAAGGGATCGACATAGTCGGTCGTCGACACCCGATAGACATAGCGCTTTGAGTGCGCGGAAAAACGGGCATGAAAGTCTGGCGCCACTTGTTCAACCGACCGAATCAGAATATCCCGAGGCAGAATCGTATTTAAGCCCTTACGAACGCCTTCGCCAGGGATGTCAAAAGGCAGGTCAAAATGAACCACCTGTCCTTTGGCATGGACGCCTGTGTCCGTCCGGGAGGACCCAACCACCTTAATGGGTTCCGCAGGGAACTTCCCCATCTGATTGACCGCCTTAATCAACTCTCCCTGGACCGTCCGCTGCCTTTCGACGCCGTTTTTACTTTGTACTTGAAAACCAAAAAAGTCAGCCCCATCGTAGGCTAACACTGCGCGATAACGGTACATCATGCTCACTCCCTGACTGTTATAACTGATAAAACCATAGGAAACCAAAGCCGAGCACAAAGAGCCCGGTCAAGGCTGCAACGGTCCCATCCAAAGAACCAAAGGCTAATTGTCGGTAGCGGGTCCGCTGGTCGGCGCTTTGAAAGCCCCGGACCTCCATGGCATTGGCCAAGTCCAAGGCCCGCTGCAAAGCCCCCACAAAGAGTGGCACCAGGAGTGGGACCACTGCTTTGGACCGGGCAATCAAGGAACCGGACGACAGGGACATGCCCCGTGATTTCTGCGCCTTCATGATTTTCTCAGTCTCGTTTACCAGCAAAGGTACAAAACGGAGGGCAATCGACAACATTAAGGACAGTTCGGCCACCGGCACCTTGATTTTCTTGAGCGGCCGGAGCAGCGCTTCCAACGCCCCCGCAATTTGGGTCGGCGCCGTGGTTAGCGTTAAGGTCGTCGACATCAGCACAATCATCGTGAAGCGCAAGACGACCTCAAAGGCATTCACTAGCCCGGGTCCGGTAACCTTCAAAAAAGACCACTGCCAGAGCACTGGCTGACCGCCGGTAAAGAAGACCTGCAAGAAAACCGTAAAGAGAATTAACCAAAAAACGGGCTTGAGCCCTTTCCAATAAAGACTGGCCTTCTGCCCACTGGCATAAAGCACAGCCGCCAAAAAAATTCCCGACCAGACATAGGTCCAGGGGTGGTTGGCAAAGACGAGCAGAAAAACATAGGCCAGCGTGACCAAAATCTTTGTGCGGGGGTCCAGCCGGTAGAGCGGGCCGTGGCCTGGCACAAATTGACCAATCACTAATCCATTCATTGCACCCCACCTCCTGCTCCTTGTTCTGCTAGCAAAGCTTTCGCCAGCTGCCAGTCTACTTGTGCTGTCAGCGCAGCCGCTAACTCTGCCGCCGTCTTCGGTTGCTGGTCAAAATGGTAACCCGCTTGCACTAATTTTTTCGTAAAGGCAACCACAGAAGGCAGTGCCAGTGCATGCTCGGCAAACCAGGCGCTATCACGGGCAAAAAGAGCCGCCGTGCTTTCATGGGCGGCGACCGTGCCATCCTTCATGACCACGACTTGATCAGCCACAGCGAGCACCTGGTCCATTTGATGGGAAATCAGAATAATCGTTTTTCCAGCCGCCTTCAGTTCTTTGAGTAAATTCAAAAAATCGGCCTGCCCTTCCGGGTCCAACCCCGCCGTCGGTTCATCAAAAACCAAAATGGCCGGATCCGCTGCCAGCACACCGGCCAAGGCGACCCGGCGCATCTGCCCGCCGGACAGATTGAAAGGAGATTGCGCCCAATAATCTTCTGGTAAATGCACCGCCTGCAGGGCTTTTTTTGCTGCGGCCGTTGCATCAGCCGAACTTTGTCCAAAATTTTTCGGACCGTAGGCAACGTCTTCTAACACCGTCGGTGCAAAGAGCTGACTTTCTGGAAATTGAAAGACCATGCCGACCGTTTTACGGATTGGCGTTAAGTGCTTTTCCTTACTTTTAGCGGTAATGACCCAGTCCCGCACCCGTACCTGACCCGCAGTGGGTAGTAACAGCGCATTCAGCTGCTGGACCAAGGTCGATTTACCAGAACCCGTCTGCCCGACGATGGCCGTTAGCTGTCCGGCTGCAAAATCTAGATTGATATCATGTAAAACCGTGTGTTTGGTCGACCCCGCTTGGTAAGCGAAGTCTAACGCTTCGATGCTGATAACCATGCCAGTAGCTCCTGCTCATTCATCTGCGCTGTCGGCTGCACGGGTAGTGCGTTTGCCAGCGCACTCGTAAAGGGTCGCGCTAAGCCCAACCGTGCTAAGAGTTCCCCCTGCTGGAACAAAGCCCCTGGCTGCTCGTCAAAAGCCAGCTGGCCGTTTTCCAAACCGACGACGCGATCGGCCAGCGCCGCCTCTTCCATGTCGTGCGTCACCATGATGAGGGTCAAGTCTTTTTGATAGCGCGCCTTTAGCTTTTGTAATAACTGCAACACCGCTGCTTTCCCGGCTGGGTCCAACATCGCCGTCGCCTCATCCAAAATAATCACCTTGGGCTGCAGAGCCAAAACAGAGGCCAACGCCACCCGTTGCTTCTGTCCACCGGATAGCGTATCCGGCTGCCGGTCCGCATAGTCAGTCATGCCAACCTGGGCCAAGACCTGGTCAATGGTTGCCTGCATGGCGCCGGGGTCGACCTGCTTATTTTCTAGGCCAAAGGCCACATCATCGGCTACCGTTGCCCCGACAAATTGATTATCTGGATTTTGAAAAACTAGGCCAATTTGTTGACGAACAAAGGGCAACGTCTCCTCACTAAGGACTCGGTCGAAGACCTTCATTTCCCCTGACTGCGCCGCCAGTAACCCTAGCAATAACTTGGACAGGGTCGACTTCCCAGAACCATTATGGCCGACCACAGCCAGCCACTGCCCTTCGGGCACCGTCAGTGAAAAATCCCGCAAAATAGCGGGACCATCTTCGTAGGCAAAATTTAAATTGTGAATCGCCAGTGCATTTTTCATTGCCATTATTTTACCATATTGCTGCTATTGAAAGCGCCTTTGCTAGTCCTAGAAAAAAAGACTGAGATAACTCTCAATCTTCTTCGCTTCGTTTACGAGCCAAAACTCGGTTTATTTTTCTAACCTCTTGTTCTTGATACAACTGTAGTACACACCAAACTACTAGATAAATGGTGATAAAAATAATCCACATGCTCGGATCACTAATTTTCGAGCCAAAACAATTCGTAAGCCAACCGGTTACCCCAACAATGATGGCTGTTCCAACAAAGTGAAGGAACAAAAGCGGTAAAAATGGTAGCCAGTCAAAATCAAAAATTGAAGACCAGAGCCCAATTAGTGCCGACATGACAAGAATAGACAAAATCTTTTCCCGACTGACGGTCACCCCATTTGCCGAAAAACATAAAATAAAGAGATAGGCACTGGCCCCAAAGCCAACCCCAGGTAACATATGTTGCATTAAATGACGCATCAACTTACTCCTATAGCCCTAAACAGTTCATCAGGTCTTTCACATAACGACGACTCACAACCGTTTGTTGTTCCTGACTCAGTTTGGCCACCATCGAACCTGAAAAAGAATTTTCCAGCAGTTTTAAATGTTTCATATTCACTGCTGCATGCTTAGAAACTTGCACAAAATCTGGGCTTTTGAGACGGTGCAAAAAATTCGTTAACCTTTCTTTTGTCCGTAATGTCTCCTGTGTTGTATAAAGCAGCAGGTCATTTGCCTGCACATCAACATAAATTATATCGTCAATTTTAATAATTTGAATACCCGTATCTGTTTTTAGAGAAAGCACAGTTGGACTAGTTGTTTCCAGCGTAGCTAGGGCAGCTAGTACTTTTTCGACCTGCTGATTCTTTTCTGCAGCAGCAATGTGAACTTCCAGTTCATTTTCCGGTAAATCTTTTTGAATAAATTCGATTTTCACGATGTGCCATACCTAGCTTAAGCAAAGCGCCTTTTCTTTAAACTCTGCAACGTTAATACGCCAGCAGCTAAGAGTATAACGATCAAAATAACCGAATAACTCTGTCCCTGCGTTAACAGCGTTGACCATTCTATTCTAACACCCAAGATACGTTCAAAATGTTCAAGTTGTGCTGGGGATTGTTCAAATGCCGTCTGTAAGCCCTGGTTCATTAGGACCTGCCGATAGAGCGCCGCCACGTACGTGCCCGGCGTTAACTTCATCAGCAGTTGTGCAAAATCCGGTAAGGAACCCAAGGGTACATAAGTACCAACCAAAAATCCTGAAGCAGTGCCAACCAGAGAAGCTAATTTTGACAGCGAATCAACGGAATGAATCAGGCCCACAATAATAGCATTTATTCCGGTCGAAACGATAGCTGAAAGCAGCATGATGCACATCAGCTCTGGTAAGACGTTCATCAACAAGGGTAGTCCATCTGCCCAGGCAAAATAAGCCATCATCACAACATACACAATCGCTTGCATAATCAAAGCAATCGTCGCAGCCGCGATCAAATAAGAAGCACGCACCGCAATGGGACTAATATCTGTTAATCGTAAATCCAAATCAATTTTTTGTTCTTCATCTTTGACCATTTGTGACAAAGCAGTCAACGAAGTGGTCATTCCAGCGATGGTCAATGTGCCGGCGATCAACCAATCATCCAGTAATTGAGAAGCATCGGGCACTGCTGTCCAAGCCGCTTGAATGGATTGTTTCAAAAAGACAAGGTAAAGTCCAAAGGAAATCAAGGCGCCGAATAATGAGAAAAAGACACCTGATCGATTTCTAAAGTAAAGCATGAGATTTCTTTTTACTAGAGCCAGCATTAGCGCATCTCCTTCCCTGTCAAAGCGACAAAGGCATCATCCATCGTTCCGGGACGATATTCAAAGTTCTCAATCACTGGTTGGTATTGGCGCAAGACAGCTAATGCTGTTTGCGTTTCTAGACCAGCAATTTGGTAGGCATCATCGGACAAGGTCGAATAGTCGATGTCCCGCTGGTCTAAGTCCTCTTGAAAGGTCTGACTGCCTGACTGCTTTAGCCAAACTGTTAATTGATTTTTTGCATAACGCGTTTTAATGGTCATTGCAGAACCAGTTGCAATCAAACGGCCATGGTCAATCACAAAGACCTCATCCGCACGATCGGCCTCATCTAGATAGTGCGTGGTCAGCACAATGGTTAGCCCTTGTTTTCGTTGCAGATGGTGCAACAACGTCCAAATAGCCTGCCGGGTTTGGATATCTAATCCAGTGGTTGGTTCGTCGAGAAAGAGTACATCCGGCTGATTAAGCAAAGCTCGAGCAATATCAACCCGTCTTTTTTGTCCCCCTGACAGCGTCCCATACTTTTGTTCTTGAAAATTAACTAGGCCTAATTCCACCAGCAAGTCTTGAATGTAGCTAGTATTAACTTGATGATATTGCTTAGCACGAATCATTAGGTTTTCGACAACAGTCAGCTCCGCATCTAAAACTGATTCTTGGAAAACCAATCCAATTTTGGTGCCTGACGAATAAATAACGGCACCGGCAGCAGGCTTCGATAAGCCCGTCAACATTTTCATTGTCGTGGACTTCCCAGCACCATTCGGTCCCAGCAGGGCCACCAGCTGCCCTTTTTCAATTTCCAAATTCAAATCATCAACTGCCTGATGATCCCCATAGCTTTGTGATAAGTGTTTTGTCTGAATTAACATGTTCATCTCCTTTACTTGTTCTAGTATAGGAGCTTCTATTGATAAAAATTTTTTTGGACGCCAAGCGGTTCAGTTACCATGTTAAGCGGTCTTATAGGCAACATAAAAACCCCTAACCAATTGGTTAGGGGTTTTGAACAGTGAAATTAGTCAACTAATTCCAAGATCACCATCTGAGCAGCATCGCCACGACGCTGAACAGTCTTCATGATCCGAGTGTAACCACCATTGCGGTCTGCAAAACGTGGTGCCACGTCTTCAAACAACTTTTGCAAAGCAGTCTGAACGCGAACCTTGTCGCCTTCTTCCTTCACGTCAGCAACTTCGTTACGAACGTAAGCGGCAGCCTTACGGCGGGCAGCTAAGTCACCCTTCTTGCCGAGCGTAATCATTTGTTCAGCAGTCTTGCGGATTTCCTTAGCACGGGGTTCAGTGGTCTGAATCCGGCCGTTAATCAGCAAGTCCGTTGTCAAGTCACGCATCATTGCCTTCCGCTGTGATGAGGTACGGCCTAATTTACGGTATGACATCGGTCAATCCTCCTTTTCTAAACGTTTTTGATTAATCTTCTTGACGGAATCCGAGGCCCATTTCAACTAGCTTTTCCTGAATTTCGTCCAATGACTTCCGGCCCAAGTTCCGGACCTTCATCATGTCGCTTTCAGAGCGGTCGGTTAATTCATCAATCGTGTTGATACCGGCCCGCTTCAAGCAGTTATAAGAGCGCACAGACAAGTCCAAGTCTTCAATTGGGGCAGCATCCGTGTCCTGCTGGACAGTTTTTGCTGACTCAACCATCACATCTGTGGCTTCCGCCACTGGTGAGATATCGGTGAACAAAGTCAAGTGTTCTGTTAGAATCTTGGAACCAAGACTCAAAGCATCACTAGGCTTGATTGAACCGTTCGTCCAAACTTCCATCGTGAGCTTATCAAAATCATCACGCGCACCAACACGCTTTTGCTCAACGTGATAGTTGACGCGATCGATTGGTGTGTAAATTGAATCAACCGTTAAAACACCGATTGGCATTTCATCACGTAATTGCTTGTTTTCTTCGGCTGAAGCGTAACCGCGGCCCTTAATGACCGTGACCGTCATGTGCAATGACTTGCCGGCTGCCAAAGTTGCAATGTGCAACTCTGGGTTCAGAACTTCAACGTCCGCAGACCCTTGCAGGTCAGCTGCCGTGACTTCCTTAGGACCAGCAACATCAATTTCCAATGACTGTTCTTCAGCTGAATCGGTCGCGAAGACAACTTTCTTGAGGTTCAAGATCAGCTGTGTCACGTCTTCTGACACCCCATCAACGGTGGAGAATTCGTGAACAACGCCGTCGATTTGGACGGAGTTGATGGCGACACCAGGAAGCGATGACAGCAGAACGCGCCGGAGGGAGTTACCCAAGGTCGTTCCATAGCCACGTTCCAGAGGTTCTACGACAAACTTGCCGTAGTTGGCATCCTCTTCGATGTTATGAATATCTGGCTTTTCAAATTCAATCATCTGTTAACTCTTACCCCCCTCTTTCAAAGCAAGCGCAATGAAATTCAATTAAACACGACGACGCTTTGGTGGGCGAGATCCGTTATGGGGAACTGGGGTAACATCCTTGATTGAAGTTACTTCGAGACCAGCTGCGGCCAATGCACGAATAGCTGATTCACGACCGGAACCAGGACCCTTAACCGTTACTGCAACGGTGCGCATGTTTACTTCCATGGCCGTCTTTGCAGCGGCATCGGCTGCCATTTGAGCAGCAAATGGTGTTGACTTACGGGAACCCTTAAATCCAAGGGCACCGGCTGATGACCAGGCAACAGCGTTCCCTTGGTTATCAGTAATCATGACAATGGTGTTGTTGAAAGTAGCGTGGATGTGGGCCACACCGGTTTCAATGTTCTTTTTCGCGCGACGCTTGCGCTGAGTGCGAACTGCCATAATATGCCTCCTTTTTCTATCTTATAATTTCTCGGATGGTCAAAGCCATCAACCTTACACAACTATGGTTGTGATAATCATTTCTCACGAAAGTGAGGCTCTTTTAAAAATTGGCTTACGCCGCTTTTTTAGGAAAGAGATGGCAATCAGAAGAATTACTTCTTCTTACCTGCAATTGCCGTAGCTGGGCCTTTGCGCGTACGGGCGTTGTTCTTCGTGTGTTGTCCACGAACAGGCAAGCCCTTACGGTGACGAATACCACGGTACGAAGCGATTTCTTGCAAGCCCTTGATGTCAAGGGAGATCTTACGACGCAAATCACCTTCCAACTGCAAGTTCAACTTAGCGATTGCTTCACGAATCTTGTCTTCGTCGTCGACGGACAAGTCACGAACGCGGATGTCTTCTGAAACACCAGCTTCTGCCAAGATCTTCTGTGCAGTGGCTGCACCGATTCCGTAGATGTATGTTAAGCCAATGACAATTCGCTTGTCACGTGGCAAATCGATACCTTCAATACGAGCCATAACAATTTACCTCCTTTTGTTATTTTGATATAAAACTTTTGTTTTTAATCAAGCGATTATTAGTGAGTGGTAAGACTTACTTACCTGCGCGTTGCTTGTGCTTTGCGTTGGCTGGGCAAATAACCATTGTCCGACCATTACGCTTGATCACACGGCATGCATCGCACATCTTCTTTACTGATGGACGTACTTTCATAATCTATTCCTCCTATTCGGTTAACTGATTATCTACCGTGTCCTAGTTGCGGAAACGGTAAGTAATACGACCTTTTGTCAAGTCGTATGGTGACATCTCAACTGTGACACGATCCCCAGGCAAGATCCGAATATAATTCTTTCGAATCTTACCGGAGACATGTGCTAAGATGACCGCACCATTTTCAAGTTCGACTTGAAACATTGCATTTGGCATCGTCTCTTTGATTCTGCCTTCAATTTCAATGACATCGTTGGCCACGCAGATTACCTCCTATGTAACCATTGCTACACATAATCAGATAAGTGCTTAACCTATCAAATTATAGCAGAAAAACCCTGTTCTCACAAGGATTTTCTTAGTTTACCTGATCCAGTACCTGTTTCACTTCTCCGTAAATGACATCCAAGTCATTGTCACCATTAATGGTGTGTAAGACATCGGCTTGACGATAATAGTCAACAACGGGCATGTTGGCTTCCTTGTTGACTTCGATCCGATGTTCAATGACATCCTTGGTGTCATCTGCTCGACCACGCTTCAACAGCCGGTCGACCAGCACGTCATCAGCCACTTCAAAGTAAAGCGCTGCTGATACCGCTTGGTTCTGTTCAGACAAGAATTCATCTAAGAACTTTGCCTGGTCCTGGTTACGGGGATAACCGTCCAACATGAAACCATTTGCGACTACGTCTGCCTGGGTCAACCGGTCGGCGACCATGGCATTCGTAATTTCATCTGGTACCAAGTTACCGGCATCCATGTATTGACGGGCCTTCTCCCCCAGTGCAGTTTGATCCTTCAAGTTCGCACGGAAAATATCACCCGTACTAATATGCACCATTGGGTAGTCAGCCACAATCTTCTCGGCTTGTGTTCCCTTTCCTGCACCGGGCAGACCTAATAAAATAACATTCGTCGTCATTTATTACTCCTTCTTTGCTGAATGAATAAAGCCAACATAGTTCCGCTTCTGCATCAAACCATCCACCTGGCGGAGCAAATCGAGGGTTACCCCGATTGCAATCAGCAAGGACGTACCGCCCAAGCCAATCTTTTCGTTCAAGCCCCAAACATCAGAGGCAATCAACGGTACCAAGGCCACAAAACCTAAGTAGAGTGAACCAACAAAAGACAAGTGGAGCAAGAGGCTCGTAATGAACTTTTGTGTCTCTTCACCGGGCCGCACTGAAACAATGTAGGCCCCCTGCTTTTGCAGGTTTTCTGACAGCTTTTCAGGATTGACCTGAACAAAGGCGTAGAAGTAAGTAAAGAGAATAATCAGTACCGTGTAGAAAATCGCACCAGTGGTCGTCTGCATGGAAAAGAGTTCCTTACATACTTTAAACCACTCAGCATTACCGTACTTGTTTTGGAAAGCAAACAAAATTGTTTGCGGTGTCGAAATCAAAGATGATGCAAAGATCACCGGAATCACACCTGAAACGTTCAGCTTCAAAGGTAGGTAAGCTTCTGATCCATAGGATGAAGCAGACCGCGTGTACTGAATTTGCAGCTTACGACTGGCTTCGTAGAACCAAGTCGTAATGCCGATGACCAGCACAATAGCAGCAATCAAAACTGCCATAAAAATCCAACCGGTGACTTCTTGCCCAGAACCTGCATCCAGAATATTTTCCTTGAACAGGTCATAGAATCCGCCGGGTGTTTGTGAAATAATACCGGCAAAGATAATCATGGAAACGCCGTTTCCAAGACCCTTTTCCGTAATCATTTCCCCCAGCCACATGGCAAAGAAAGTCCCCATGGTCATCACAGAGCCAATCAATAGGAAGGATGTGACGTTGTTGGTGTGCTGAACCAGGCCATAGGCGGCCAAGGAATTGAAACCAGCGGTAATCCCCACTGATTGCAAAAAAGCAAAGACGATGGTCAGCCAACGAGTTGCTTGATTGAGCTTTCGTCGACCAACTTCGCCTTGCTTACTCCATTCAACAAAACGTGGCACGATATCTAACTGCAGCAACTGCACCACAATTTGGGCCGTCACGTAGGGCGAAACACCCATTGCGAACAATGAGAAGTTTAGCAACCCACCACCCGAGAAAATATTTAAGATATTCAACAGACCAGAAGAGGAAACCGACTTCAAGGCAGCCGGGTTCACCCCGGGCACCGTGATGTGCGTCCCAATTCGGTAAACAAAAAGGATGAGGACAGTCCACAACAACTTTTTGCGAATATCTTTTTGTCGGATAGCGTTAAATAGCGTGCGCATAATTTAAAGTACCTCTACTGAACCACCAGCGGCTTCGATAGCTTGCTTAGCGGCGTCAGAGAACTTGTTTGCCTTGATTGACAACTTCTTGTCCAAAGAACCGTTGGCCAAGATCTTGATGCCATCCTTTTGGTTCTTCACAACACCAGCTTCAATCAACAAAGCAGGCGTTACTTCGGCACCGTTGTCAAATTGGTTCAACTTGTCCAAGTTGACAACAGCATATTCCTTGCGGGAAATGTTGGTAAAACCACGCTTAGGAATCCGGCGGTACAAAGGCATTTGACCACCTTCGAAACCAAGACGAGTGTTGCCACGGGCCTTTTGTCCCTTTTGTCCACGACCGGACGTCTTACCATTTCCGGCAGAAGTACCACGGCCGACACGGCTGCGGTTACGACGGGAACCGGCAGCAGGTTGCAATTGATTCAAATCCATCGTTTGGTCCCTCCTTTTCTAAAAGTTTTTTACTTAACTTCTTCGACAGAAACAAGGTGGGCAATGTGGAAAATTGCGCCACGAGTTGCTTCGTTATCTGGCTTCACCACTGAGCTTGATACCCGGTTAAGTCCCAATGACTTAACGATGGCACGTTGCTTAGGCAAACGGTGAGCCGCACTCTTAATCAAAGTGATTTTCAAATCAGCCATGTGCTCACTCCTTATTCAGCCATGTGTTCCAAAGAAACACCACGTAACTTTGCTTGTTCCTCAGCATCCTTCAACTGCTTCAAGCCGTCGAACGTTGCACGAACAACGTTAACAGGCGTTGCAGAACCGAGTGACTTGGCCGTCACATCGTTGATGCCGGCCAATTCCATGACGGCACGAGTGGCACCACCAGCGGCAACACCAGCACCTTCAGCGGCGGGCTTAATCAAAATCTTACCACCACTGTATGAACCAAGGACATCGTGAGGAATCGTAGTACCAACCTGTGGCACCGTGATCAAGTTGCGCTTAGCATCTTCAACGGCCTTGCGGATGGCTTCTGGCACTTCCTGTGCCTTACCAGTACCAAAACCAACGTGACCTTGCTTGTCACCAACGACAACCAATGCACCGAAGCGCAAACGACGGCCACCCTTGACAACCTTGGTAACACGGTTAATGGCAACCACGTTTTCTTCTAATTCGCCCAATTCTTGTGGGTTTACGAATTCAACCATTTGTGTAATTCCTCCTTTCCTTAGAACTTCAAACCGTTTTCACGAGCAGCGTCGGCCAAAGCCTTGACACGGCCGTGATAAACATAACCACCACGGTCAAAGACAACTTCTTCGATGCCCTTTGCTTGACCGTTCTTGGCAATTAATTCACCGACCTTGATGGCTTGTTCAACCTTCGTACCGGTTACTTCTGAACTTTGTGATGAGGCACTTGCTAGCGTTACACCCGCTACGTCATCAATCAATTGAGCGTAGATGTGAACATTAGAACGGAAAACGTTCAAACGTGGGCGAGCAGCAGTACCAGAAATCTTGCCGCGAACGCGCTTGTGGCGCTTAACACGGAGCTTATTCTTATCTGGTTTTGTAATCATAGCTGTGCTTTCCTTTTCTTGGTGGGTAACCACCAGTTAATATCTGCTTTTAAATGGTTAGACGGTGTAAAGGTTCGCTTTACTTACCAGTCTTACCTTCCTTACGCTTAACAACTTCGTTTTCGTAACGGATTCCCTTACCCTTATAAGGTTCAGGCGTCCGAACGGCGCGGATTTCCGCAGCGAAGTCACCAACGAGTTGCTTGTTGATACCAGAAACTTTGATCGTCAAAGCGTCAGGCACTTCAACTTCCAAACCTTCCCGGTCTTCAAAAGTAACTGGGTGGGAGTAACCAGCGGACAAAGTCAAAGTAGAACCAGACTTTGCGGCACGGTAACCAACCCCAACCATCTTCAACGTCTTAGTGAAACCATTGGTAACACCTTCGACCATGTTGGCAAAGTTAGCGTTCGTGGCACCATGCAAGGCACGGTGCTTCTTGTCTTCTGCTGCACGAGTGAAGGTAACTTCGTTACCCTCCATGTGCATCGTGATTTCAGGTGAGAAAGTTTGTGTCAATTCACCCTTAGGTCCCTTAACAGTGACAACGTCGCCGTCTTGCTTGACGTCAACGCCTTCAGGGATGTGTACCACGCGATTTCCAATACGGCTCATGGTAAGTCTCCTTTCTTAGATATATTACCAAACGTAAGCCAGCACTTCGCCGCCGACTTGCTTTGCACGGGCATCCTTATCAGTAATCACACCTTGTGACGTTGATACGATGGCAATACCCAAACCGTTCAATACCTTTGGCATATCTTCGGCCTTCACATACTTACGCAAACCTGGCTTTGAAACACGCTTCAAAGTAGTAATCACACGGCGCTTGTCTTCCCCGTACTTCAAGAATACGCGGATCAAGCCTTGCTTGTTATCTTCCACATATTCCACGTCACGGATGAAACCTTCTTGCTTCAAGATTTCGGCCATGTTCTTCTTCATCTTAGATGCTGGGATTTCAACTGAATCGTGACGGGCCAAGTTGGCGTTACGAATCCGAGTCAAAAAATCAGCAATTGGATCAGTCATAGACATCTATCGATATCCTCCTTATTATTTTTGAACGCAATCAATTGCTTGACACGCTCTTAAGTAAAAAAGACGGGTGGTCCTTTTTACTTAAAAACGCGTCACTCAAAGAGCGACTGCATTTTTAAATGGCTTACTTGGCAAAAGGCATGCCCAAGCCAGCAAGCATTTCGTGACTTTGTTCATCGTTTTCGGCCGTCGTGACAATCACGATGTCCAAACCACGAACGCGGTTCACCTTGTCAAAGTCGATTTCAGGGAAAATCAACTGTTCACGGATACCCAACGTGTAGTTTCCGCGACCATCAAAGGCCTTAGCAGAAACACCGTGGAAATCACGAACACGTGGCAAAGAGATGTTAATCAACTTGTCCAAGAACTGGTACATGCGGTCTCCACGCAAAGTAACCTTGGCACCGATGGCCATTCCTTCACGCAAACGGAAACCGGCGATTGACTTCTTCGCACGCGTAATTACTGGTTGCTGTCCAGCAATCAGCTTCAATTCTTCAACCGCTTCATCGAGGTTCTTGGAGTTTGAAACTGCATCACCAACACCCATGTTCAAAACGATCTTTTCGATCTTAGGAACTTGCATTGGTGAAGTAAAGTTAAACTTCTTGATCAAAGCAGGTTGAACTTCATTAACATATTTTTCTTTTAATTCAGTTGCCATGATAATGATTTCTACCTTTCAAAAATAGTAATTAGCCCAACACGTTGCCGGACTTCTTGGCAAAACGTACTTTCTTGCCATCTTCAACTCGGAAACCAACCTTGGTTGTTTCCTTAGTTGAAGGGTCAATCAATTGCACGTTTGAAACGTGGATTGGTGCTTCTACATCAATCACACCACCCTGTGGGTATTCGTTAGAAGGCTTTTGATGCTTCTTAACGAGGTTAACGCCTTCGACAACAACACGGTCCTTGGCAGCAACAGTCTTCTTAACTGTTCCTTCCTTGCCCTTGTCCTTGCCGGCAATGACGCGAACCTGATCACCTGTTTTTACAAACATGATTGGCTCCTCCTTGTCAGTATTAGAGCACTTCTGGTGCCAATGAAACGATCCGTGAGAAGTTGCCTTCACGCAATTCGCGGGCAACAGGACCGAAGATACGCGTTCCAACTGGTGACTTGTCATCCTTTACGATCACGGCTGCGTTTTCGTCGAAGTTGATGTAAGAACCATCAGTACGACGAACTTGTGCGGCTGTGCGAACGATAACGGCCTTAACGACGTCACCCTTCTTCACGTTTCCACCAGGAATAGCTTGCTTAACCGTAGCAACAATCATGTCACCAATGCCAGCAACCTTACGGCCAGAACCACCGAGCACCTTAATCGTCAAGATTTCACGTGCGCCAGAGTTATCAGCCACTTTCAAACGACTCTCTTGTTGAATCATGGTTCATCCTCCTTGTTAGCAATAATTTACGACGATTGGTCGGTGATTAGAGGATCACTGCCTCTTCGATAACCTTAACCAAACGGAAGTGCTTCGTTGCAGACAAAGGACGAGTTTCCATGATTTGTACAATGTCACCCTGCTTGGCAACTTGCTTTTCGTCATGGGCCTTGAACTTCTTCGTATAGCGAACCCGCTTACCATAGACTGGGTGGTTGACATAGGTATCAACCGCTACAGTGATCGTCTTTTCCATCTTGTCGGAAACGACACGGCCACGGTAAACCTTGCGAGCGTTACGTTCTTCACTCATTTTCAGCTTCTTCCTTTCGTCTTATTTGTTGGCCTGTGCCAACTGTTGGGCACGAATAACAGTCTTTACTCGTGCGATGTCCTTACGAACTTTTGAAATACGGGCCGTGTTTTCCAGCTGACCAGTTGCCAATTGGAAACGAAGGTTGAACAATTCTTCCTTGAATTCGGCTTCGCGCTTTTGCAAATCCGCAAGTGACAAAGCTTTTAATTCATTTGCTTTCGTCATTATTCAGCCTCCCGAGCAATAATCTTCGTACGTACAGGCAACTTGTGTGAGGCAAGACGCAAAGCTTCAAGCGCGACGGGCTTAGCCACGCCACCAACTTCAAACATTACCTTACCACGCTTTACTGGGGCAACCCAACCTTCGGGTGTACCCTTACCGTTACCCATTCGAACACCAACACCCTTAGAAGTGTAAGACTGGTGAGGGAAGATCTTGATCCAAACCTTACCACCACGCTTCATGTAACGGGTCATTGCGATACGGGCAGCTTCAATTTGGCGGTTTGTGATCCAGCTTGAAGTCGTTGCTTGCAAGCCGTAATCACCAAAGGCCACCGTCTTGCCACCCTTTGCTTCGCCACGCATGTGGCCACGGTGAACACGACGGAATTTAACACGCTTTGGTACTAACATGTCTGCTTCCCTCCTTACTTGTTCTTCTTCTTTGGCAACACATCGCCGCGGTAGATCCAAGTCTTGATACCCAAGTTACCGTAAGCAGTGACTGCTTCATCCCATGAGTAATCGATATCGGCGCGGAGAGTGTGGAGTGGAACCGTTCCTTCAGTGTACTGTTCAATACGGGACATGTCGCCACCGTTCAAACGACCTGAAACAACAACCTTGATTCCCTTGGCACCAGCACGGCGAGCCCGTTGGAGGGCACCACGCATAGCGCGACGGAAGGCAACACGGCGTTCCAAATCACCAGCGATTTGCTGACCCACCAAATGAGCAGACAAATCAGGCTTCTTAATTTCAACAATGTTGATGAACACGCGCTTGTGGCGGCCACGTTCATCCTTATCAGTCAACTTAGCTAATTGTGTGCGGAGCTTTTCAACTTCGGAACCACCCTTACCAATGACCATTCCTGGCTTGGCAGTGTGCAAAGTCAAGTCGATCCGTGACTTCGTTGAACGTTCGATTTCAACGCGGTCAACAGCTGCGTCTTGCAGGTGTTCTTCGATGTACTTACGGATCCGCAAGTCTTCAAGCAGTTGGTTAGAAAAGTCCGCCTTGTCAGCGAACCACTTCGCATCCCAGTCACGGATGACACCGACACGGAAGCCAGTTGGGTTAATCTTTTGACCCATTACTTTTCCTCCTTCTCAGCAACCACAATCGTGATGTGGCTAGTGCGCTTGTTAATTGGGGAAGCAGAACCCTTGGCACGGGGACGGAAACGCTTGAGCGTTGGTCCTTCGTTGGCGTATGCTTCCTTGACAATCAAATCCCCACGGTCAAGTGAGTAGTTGTTCTCGGCATTAGCAACTGCTGAGTTCAAAACCTTGTAGATATCTTCAGTAGAAGTATTAGGTAGGAACTGCAAAATTGCAAAAGCTTCGTTGACATCCTTACGACGAATCGTGTCAAGGACGAGGCGTGCCTTACGAGGGGCAACGCGCACGATCTTGGCCGTCGCGCGAGCTGATGTTACTTGTTCAGCCATTTTATGTGTCCTCCTTACTTCGTCTTCTTATCGTCTACTTTGTGTCCCTTGAAGGTACGAGTTGGCACGAATTCACCTAACTTGTGACCAACCATGTCGTCTTGGACATAAACTGGAACGTGCTTACGGCCGTCATAGACAGCGATCGTAAAGCCGATGAAGCTTGGGAAAATCGTTGAACGACGTGACCAAGTCTTAATAACAGCCTTCTTCTCTTGGTCCTTTTGGGCCTCGATCTTCGAAAGCAAGTGTGGGTCCGCAAATGGTCCCTTTTTCAAACTACGAGCCATTAGTTATCTCCTTTCCCTTACTTACTCTTCTTACGACCACGAATAATGAACTTAGTTGAGTTCTTCTTCTTGTCGCGCGTCTTCTTACCAGCAGTCTTCTTACCCCATGGGGACAATGGACTTGGCATACCGACAGGTGCCTTACCTTCACCACCACCGTGTGGGTGATCGTTAGGGTTCATAACAGAACCACGAACGTGAGGGCGGTGACCACGCCAGCGGTTACGTCCGGCCTTACCCCAGTTAATCAGGGAGTGTTCGGAGTTACCAACTTGACCAACTGTTGCACGGGCAGTACTCAAAACCAAACGAACTTCACCAGAAGTCAAGCGCACAATCGTGTACTTACCATCGCGACCCAAGACTTGGGCAGAGGCACCGGCTGAGCGGGCCAATTGACCACCCTTACCAGGCTTCAATTCAACGTTGTGTACAACCGTACCTTCTGGAATCTTTTCCAGTGGCAAAGCGTTTCCGATCTTGATATCAGCATCAACACCAGATTGTACCTTGTCGCCCACCTTGAGACCCTTTGGTGCCAAGATGTATGCCTTGATTCCGTCTTCATAGCCGATCAAAGCGATGTTAGCAGAACGGTTTGGATCATATTCAATGGCCTTTACCGTTGCTACCTTGTCATCCTTAATCCGCTTGAAGTCGATAATCCGGTAGGCTTGCTTGTGTCCACCAGCCTTGTGGCGAACCGTCATGTGACCGGCGTTGTTACGAGCACCAGTCTTTGACTTTTTGGCCAACAAACTCTTTTCGGGCGTCTTCTTCGTGATTTCTGAGAAATCAGAAGCAGTCATGTTACGACGACCGTTTGAGGTTGGCTTATAACTCTTAATAGCCAATGTCTTATCCTCCTATTGAATTAACCTTCGTTAAAGATTTGAATATCTTTGGAATCAGCCTTCAAAGTGACCGTTGCCTTCTTACGCTTTGGCGTATAACCGACATAGCGACCTTGACGCTTTTTCTTACCGCGTACGTTAGCGGTGTTCAAACGAGCAACTTGAACGTCAAAGACTTCTTCAATAGCTCGCTTGATTTCTGGCTTAGTGGCCCGAACATCTACTTCAAAGACATAACGCTTGTTTTCCGTTTCTGCCATTGAAGCTTCGGTGATGATTGGGCGGCGGATAATATCGCGTGCATCCATTAGGCAAGACCTCCTTGGATTTCTTCGATCGCAGCTTGAACAACCACCAGCTTGTCAGCGTTCACAACATCCAAGACGTTTACACCAGCAGCCGTCATTACTTGAACATTTGCCAAGTTACGAGCAGCACGCATTGCGTTCACGTTACCGTTATCAACGATTACCAAAGTCTTGGAATCAACGGACAAGTTGGCCAGGATTTCCTTAAAGTTCTTCGTCTTTGCTTCTGCAAGGGACAAAGCGTCTACTACCACCAGCTTGTCATCGGCAACCTTTTGGGAAAGGGCTGACTTCAAAGCCAATTGGTAAGACTTTTGGTTGATCCGGTAGGCATAGGAACGTGGCGTTGGGCCAAAGACGATACCACCGCCACGCCATTGTGGTGAGCGGATAGAACCTTGGCGGGCACGACCAGTACCCTTTTGCTTCCATGGCTTCTTACCACCACCAGAAACAGCGGACCGGTTCTTCACGGCGTGCGTACCTTGACGCAATGATGCACGTTGCATCAAAACGGCGTCAGTAATCACGGCGTTGTTTGGTTCAACGGCGAAGACTGCATCTTGGAGTTCCAAGTCAGCGGCCTTTGAACCGTCTTGCTTTAATACAGCAACTTTAGTCATGATTGATTGTTCTCCTTTCTATTAGTTTTATGCTTCTTCTTGATCGGCGGCAGCAGTGCCAGCCATCTTGATTTCAGGGTGCTTAGCGTTGGTCTTAACCGTTGACTTGATAGTCAACAAAGACTTGTTGGCGCCAGGAACATTCCCCTTCAACAACAACAAGTTGTTTTCAACGTCAACATGGACAACGGCGATGTTTTGCATCGTCCGCTTCCGGTTTCCCATACGACCTGGCAACAACTTACCAGGGAAAACACGGTTAATGATGGCGCCCATTGAACCTGGACGACGGTGATAACGGGAACCGTGAGACATTGGTCCACGTTGCTGTCCCAAGCGCTTGATTGCTCCTTGGAAACCGTGTCCCTTTGTCGTACCGGTTACATCAACATAGTCACCCGCTTGGAATGCATCGACAGCGATGGCATCCCCAACGCTGTATTCGCCTTCCGCATCACGGATTTCACGAATGTAGCGCTTAGGGGCTGTGTTGGCTTTTGCAACGTGGCCTTGTTCAGGTTTGTTGGACAAAATCTCGCGCTTGTCTTGGTAACCCAACTGCAAAGCGTTGTAACCATCCGTTGCTTGCGTCTTTACTTGCAAGACAACGTTAGGACTAGCTTCGACAGCAGTCACGGCGATCAATTCACCAGATTCAGTGAAAACCTGAGTCATACCGACTTTACGGCCTAAGATACCTTTAGTCATGACTATTCTCCTTAACTTTATCGCTAATTACTTAGCGTTGATACTGATTATTACAACTTGATTTCGATTGCAACACCAGCTGGCAATTCGAGCTTACGCAATGCGTCAACCGTCTTGTCAGTTGGGTTCACAATGTCGACCAAGCGCTTGTGTGTGCGCATTTCGAATTGCTCACGGGCATCCTTGTACTTGTGGGGTGAACTAAGCACCGTGTACAGGGTCCGTTCAGTTGGCAAAGGAATTGGACCAGCGATTTCTGCACCAGTCCGCTTTGCCGTCTCAACAATCTTGTCTGCTGATTGGTCCAAGATACGGTGTTCGTATGCCTTCAAGCGGATACGGATCTTCTTTTGTGCCATTTTGTGCCTCCTCGTTGTTTTTGTAAAACAGCTAACTCCGATCAAAAACCGACAACACTTCGTTGTGTTTGCGCGCCCATGGCAACGCGGCCGCGCGTGTCGCAACCTTAATCATCATCGCTAAACGTTGATACACCAGTCTTTTTCGGGGTTTTGCATCAGCAATCCCCAAAGGCGTACTTGACTAATATAGCAAAAAAAGCCTTGGTACACAAGGCTTTTCTCGCATTTTATCAACTTTTTTGACCAGCCTAAGCCTGCCGTTTTTTGGCTGGAAAAATACTAGCGACTCATCTTAAATTCCAAGAAGGCATCATTATATCGTTCTGTCCATGCCTGATTGAAATTCTGATAGACCTGAAGCTGATCGAGAATGCTTGCCTTAGGATAGAAGGCCTGGTCGTTACGGACTGATTGAGGTAAGCGCTTGTAAGCGCCCAGGTTAGGTGTCGCATAACCAATGTATTCGGCGTTCCGGGCTGCATTTTCGGGTCGATTCAAGAAATTGATGAGGGCGTAGGCCGCTTCTTTGTGCTTGGCATTCTTTGGAATGGCCAAATTATCGAGCCAAAGGTTAGCCCCCCCTTCTGGTACTAGATAAGCCAAATCAGGATTCTTTTCCATGGCCTGCTTGGCTTCGCCAGAATAGGTCACACCGATATTGGCCTCGCCCTGGGCCATGTACAGCTTCAATTCATCTGCCACAATGGCTTTGACATTGGGCATCAAAGCCGTCAAACGACCTTTGGCGGCCGCTAAGTCGGCTGCATTTTGGTCATTCACCGACTTCCCCTGCGACAGCAAGGTCAGACCCAAGATATCACGGGCTGAATCCACCAGCAAAATTTGTTTCCGGTAGCGGGGTGACCACAAGTCAGACCAGGTCCGTAGCTGCCGGCCATCCACCTGCTTTTTGTTGTACAAAATACCCAGTGTTCCCCAGAAATAAGGCAAAGAGTAGCGATTGCCAGGGTCAAAGGACTGATTTAAAAAGCGGGGGTTCAACTGATCCAGGTCCGTCAACTTGTTCTTATCAAGTGGTGCGAGCAGCCCTTCGTCCTTGAGCTTCTGTACCATATAATCCGAAGGTACCGTCAGATCATAGGAAGTACCGCCCTGCTTAATTTTCGTAAACATGGCCTCATTGGAATCGAAGGTTTGATAATTCACCCGGTAACCCGTTTCATGCTCAAAATCTTTTAACAGTTGGGGGTCAATGTAATCCCCCCAATTATAGAAGTTCAAAACCCGATCGCCGGCAACCTTGCTCTGCCGGCTCTGATCCAAAGTATTTTTCCCCAATAAGAGCAGCCCAATGGCCAGCAGCAGGGCCGCAGTCGTCCATAATAATTTTTTCATGACAAACTCCTAGCGGTTAAGAAAGACTTTTTCTTTTGCCGCTTCATCCGGTGCTGCTGATAGTAATACGTCCCCAGCACAATCAAAAAGGAAACGAAGACCATCAGTGCGGACAGGGCATTGATTTCTAATGAAATGCCCTGCCGGGCCCGGGAGTAAACTTCCACGGACAAGGTAGAAAAGCCATTGCCCGTGACAAAGAAGGTTACCGCAAAATCATCCAGCGAATAGGTCAGTGCCATAAAGAAACCGGCCATAATCCCAGGTGCGATGTTGGGCAGCACAACCTGAGTCATTACTTGCCGTGGGCTCGCACCCAGGTCGCGGGCGGCCAGTACCAAGTCAGGATTCATTTCCCGTAAGCGCGGGAGCACCATGAGCACAACAATCGGAATGGAAAAGGCCACGTGAGCTAAAAGCGTGGAAAAAAAGCCGAGCTGCAAACCGATGGTCGTAAAGAGGATCAATAAGGAAGCACCAATAATCACGTCCGGGGACACCAGCAAGACATTGTTTAAGGACAGCAGCACCGACTTGGTCAGCTGTCGCTGGCTCCGAAAGACCGTTAAGGCCCCAAGCGTCCCTACTAAAGTGGCAATCAACGAAGCGGATAAGGCCAAAATCAAGGTATCAAAGACGATATCTAATAACCGCGTGTCATCCCAGAGTTCCTGATAGTGTCGCAGTGAAAAGCCGGTAAATTGGCGCATGCCCTCCCCCGCATTAAAGGAATAAATCAACAGGTAGCCGATGGGCAGGTACAGCAGGAGAAAGACAAAGACGAGATAAGCTTTTTGCATTTTTTTCATGAGCGAACCTCCTGTTTATCCTGGGTCAAAAGCATGGTGATGACCATGGCCACAATCAGCACCACACCAATGGTAGCCCCAAAGGACCAATTTTGCGTGACCAGAAAGTGCTCTTCAATGGCCGTTCCTAACGTGATCACTCGGTTGCCCCCAATTAAGCGGGTCACCATGAAAAGAGAGAGGCTGGGGATAAAGACGGTTTGCACGCCGGCTTTTACCCCGCTAAGCGACAAAGGCCAGACAATTTTCCGCAACGTCTGCCATGGGCTGGCCCCTAAGTCCCGACTAGCCGCCAACAGCAAGGGGTCGATTTCATCAATGGCATTGAAAATAGGCAAAATCATAAAGGGTAATTCAATATAGGCGGCCACTAATAGAAAGGCCCAGTTCGTAAAGAGCAACTGGTGACTACCAATCCCAAGCTCCTGAAGCGCTTCGTTGAAGAGCCCATCATGGCCCAAAAGGCCAATGAAGGCGTAGGTCTTCAACAATAGATTCACCCAAGTTGGCAAAATGACTAGCAACAGCCAAAACTGCTTATGCCGTAAACGGGTCAGCAGGTAGGCCGTGGGATAAGACAGCGCCAACGTTAACAGGGTGATCAAGAAGGCATACCAGACCGAATTGACGGTCATGGCCAAATAGGTCCCTGACTGGAAAAAGCGTTGGTAATTAGCCAACGTAAGCCCACCCGTGGTAGTAGAGACGGACTGATACAGTAGTAGCGCTAAGGGCGCAATGACGAAGGCCAGCAGCCACAGGCCATAGACCAGCTGATAGAGCTGAAAGGGCCGCTTTCGATTCGAAGACCGCATCATGCTTGCTCCTCCGCTGCTGCTGACTGAACCGCCGCATTGCCCACCACTTCTGGGTCTTCCTCGTAGGCTTCCAAACGGGCTTCGAAGTCATCTTCGCTTTCATTAAAGCGCATGATGTGGATATCCTCAGGATCAAAGGTCAAGCCCACCCGGGCGCCAGTCGTCACGGGATTCGTGACCTGAACCTGCCAAAGGTTCAAATCATCATCTTGCGCAGTCACTTCGTAGTAGTCTCCCCGGAAGGACTGATCCTGAATGGTCACCACTAATTTGCCAGCTTCGGGCGTCGTTAAATCTAAGTCTTCCGGTCGTAGCACTACTTCGACGGGCTCGTTCGGCCGCATCCCTGCATCCACGTTTTCAAAGTCCTTGCCGACAAAGTGGACCAAGTAATCCCGTTTCATGATGCCGCGGACAATGTTACTTTCGCCAATGAAATCCGCCACGAAATGGTTGATTGGTTCGTCATAAATGTCTTCCGGACTGCCCTTTTGCTGAATCACGCCGTCATTCATGACAAAGATCCAGTCGGACATCGCCAGCGCTTCTTCCTGGTCGTGGGTGACAAACACGAAGGTAATCCCCAGGCGCTTCTGAATCTGCCGGAGCTCATGCTGCATGTTTTTTCGCAGCTGGTAATCCAATGCGGAAAGCGATTCATCCAGCAATAATAATTCCGGATCATTGGCCAAGGCCCGCGCAATGGCAATCCGCTGCTGCTGACCCCCAGACAGTTCGGCAATACCCCGATTTTCATAACCAGACAACTTCACCAAGGCCAGCATCTCCTTTACCTTGGCTTCAATTTCAGCTTCTGGCCGGCCCTTTAAACGGGGACCAAAGGCCACATTGTCATAGACATTCATATTGGGAAAGAGCGAGTAGTTTTGAAAAACCGTATTCACGCGGCGTTTCTCGGCTGGTAAATCATTAATCCGCTCCCCTTCAAAGAGGATGTCGCCCCCATCGGCCGTCAACTGGCCCGAAATCAACTTTAAGATCGTGGATTTACCAGAGCCGGAGGGGCCAAGGAGGGTATAGAAATAACCTGATTCCAAATCTAAATCAATTTGATTGAGGACTTTGGTCTCCCCGAAGGAAAGATCGACCGCCTTAAATTCGATAAGTGCTTCTTTTGCCATATTCCTACTCCATTCGTCAATGTTTCTATTCTACAACAAAGCCAGTCTTGGACCAAGAAGAAGGCAGCCAGCAAAGGCGGCAATAGCAAGGTCCGGCCCGCCCACCGGCAATCATGTTTCAGGGGTGAATTGTCAATTCAAGTGCAACAGTTTTTCCTGATAAACCTGGTTGGATGATTGCCAACCAAATATTTTTCT
>JAQTHT010000016.1 GCA_029433265.1 Leuconostocaceae bacterium ESL0958
AAGGCCAGTCGCCGATTGAATATCGGCAACTGGCCAGTTAGGCTAATTATTCACTTCAACTTTTGGGGTACAGGTCATCTGCCATTCTTTTTAATTATTTTTACCAGGAATAAAGGGGTCGTTTTGAATGAGCGTTCGAAAACGTTCGTGAAGGGCCTTGAATAATTCATCCGGGCCGTCTTTGAGCATGTCCTTGGGAAAGAAGAAACGTTGATCCAGGGAGGCTTGGCCCTTGATAGCGGCGACCAGCGTGGACAGTGCAGACAGTTCCCGATGGGAGCCGTCCGCCAGGACAATGTCAATCTGTGTCCGAGGCTTCTTAGCAGCCGGTTGATAGTCGTCGTAAGGCAAATCGTAGGCTTCGTTCTGGGCGGTATAGTAGCGGGGGTCAAAGCCAGCTTCGGCCACTGTGTCGGTTAATTCCGCTAAGAACGGCGTGGACAGCTCGTTAATAGGAATGGACTTGAGCGGCTTACGGTTCAAAAAGCGCTGCGATAAGTCTGCCAAAATTGGATCTGGATAGTCCTGCCAGCCATTAATAGCAGTGTAGAAAAGGTGGTCATCCAAGCGCAGGTATTCGGCAATGGTTAAGTCGTGGTCGGGCCGGAAAACCGGGGCCAACAGTGGGCCGGCCAGTTCCACTTCGGTATCGGGGTTTTCGGCAATCAGTTCCTTGACCCGAACTAAGAGATGTTCTAAGAGGACTTCCATGCCCCGGGAAACGGGGTGGAAGTAGACCTGGAGGTACATCTGATAGCGGGAGACGATGTAGTCTTCCACAGCGTGCATCCCGCCGATGTCAAAGGCGATGCCGGTCGCACAGGGTTTCATGGTCCGTAAAATGCGGTCGATATCAAATTCCCCGTAAGCGGCCCCCGTGTAGTAGGCGTCTCGCAGGAGGTAGTCCATTCGGTCCACGTCTAGCTGACTGGAAATTAATTGAACAACTTGAGGATTCTCATAGCTTTTGGCAATGACCGCCGCCACTTCGTTGGGGAAGTCCGGGCGGTAGGCAGCGAGAATGTGGTTAATTTCGGTATCACCGGTGATGATGGCCTGGGTCATGGCCTCGTGGTCCGTGTGAAAAAGGTGCTCAAAGGTGTGGGAGAAAGCACCGTGGCCAATGTCGTGGAGGAGGGCCGCCACCATGGTTAACATCCGTTCTGCCGGCTGCCAGAGGCCGTCGCCTGGCGTCTGGCTAGCATAGTACTGGTTAAAGGATTCGGTAATCCGTCGCGCGAGCTCATAGGCCCCGACGGAATGGCCAAAACGGTCGTGGACCGCACCGTGAAAAACAGAGGCCGTGACGCCCAGTTGCTGGACCCGGCGCAGCCGTTGAAATTCACTGGTATTGATTAAATCCAAAATGAGTTGGTCTTGAATATGAATGAATCCGTGGATGGGATCCCGGAGGACTTTTTCGCGGGCGAGTTTTTCCAAAAGATGCACCTTTCCCTTCTTAATTATCCCTATTATAATGGAAAGTAAAAGAACTTTCAGCCCAAGGAGCAAATCACGATGGATGGACAGACAGTCAAGGTGCAAGTCCTGACGCAACTTTACCAAGATAACGGTGATGACCGTTATGAAATCGAGGCGCAAGGACAGTTTGTCCACAAGCCCCAGGCAGACTATGTGACCTATATCGAAGAACTGCCGGAGCAAGAACCAGTTCAGGTCCGCTTTAAAATAACGCAGGACAAGGTCACCCTCACCAGGCGGAGTGCCTCCCTGCAAAACCGCCTCGTTTTTGATTTGCGGCAGCCCGTCAGTCAGACCTACCTGACGGCCTTTGGCAGCATGACGATGACGACTAGTACGAACAAGCTGGCAGCTAGTATTGATGCCAACGACGGACGGGGCAGTTTACGCCTGCACTATGCCCTCCAGGCCCAGCAAGGCGTCATTGGCCAGTACCAGGTTTTCTTGCAATTTGCCTAAAGATTTCGTATAGTTAATTAGTTAGAACCGCGAAAGGACGACTGCCATGCCAAAGCTAGAAAATGGACAATTAAAAGAAGAAATGTCACTGGTAGAAGTGGCCACGGCCATCTTGACCGAAGAAAAGCAGGCCATGCCCTTTGCCAGCCTAGTCCAGGAGATTGAAAACTTCTTGGAAATCTCCGATGATGAGTTTAAGAGCCGGTTGTCACAGTTTTACACGGACTTGAACACGGATGGCTCCTTCATTTCTTTGGGCAATAACGAATGGGCCCTGCGTGCCTGGTATCCCATCGATGCCATCGACGAGTCAATTCACGAAATTGACGATGAAGAGGAAAAGCCAAAGAAGAAAAAGACAGCAAAGAAGGTCAATGTCTTTGCGGATTCTGCTTCTGAGGACGATGTCATTGATTACAACGATGATGATCCCGAAGATGATGACTTTTCTGATTTGGAAGGCCACAATGCGGAAACCGGTGATGGCAACGCCAGTGAAGATGATGACGATTCTGGTAAGGAAGAATCCATTGATGAGAACCTGACAGAATTGGCCGGTACTGACGACTTGGATGACCTGTCAGACGGCGACCAGGAAAAGTAAATCTTTTAGAAAAAAGTCTTGCTTTTTCAAATTGGCTTCGGTATTATATATAACTGTGTTAAGCACAATTGCTCTCGTAACTCAGTTGGTTAGAGTAGGGGATTTTTAATCCCAAGGTCCTCGGTTCGAATCCGAGCGAGAGCACTGATTAAGTTCAGGTGACCTTGGGAAAGTCCAGTCAAGCAACGCGATTCGTCGCGTTGCTTTTTCTTTTCAGTGACAGATTGACAAAGCATGGAATTAGGGCTTGCTTTTTTTATCGGCAGTCCTTAAACTAGAGTTAATTCATGAGGACGAGTAACGGAGAGCGAGCAGTTTAGAGACGCTGTGTTTGCTGAGAACAGCGGCTTGCTCCCGCGAAAACTCCCTCAGTTGTGGCTTTTGAGTAATGCGTGAAAGAAACCCGGCCGCCAGCCGTTATCCTGGTGAATAAGAGTGTTGTTCGTTTTCAACGAGCAAAACACGGGTGGTACCGCGCAGAGGCGTCCCTAGTTTTTTAACTAGGGACGCCTTTTTTGTTCGGCCAGCCCGTTAAGGAGAGACAAAATGGAAAAAGAAAAAAGTGAATTAAAGCGATCGCTATCGTCCTTTCAGATGGAAATGATTGCACTGGGCGGCACCATTGGTGTCGGGCTCTTTTTGGGCGCTTCTTCGACCATTAAGTGGACCGGCCCTTCCGTCCTACTGGCCTACATGGTAGCTGGTCTCGTCCTCTACATCGTGATGCGGGCCCTGGGTGAAATGCTTTATGTTAAACCCGAGGTTGGGTCCTTCGCCAACTATGCCAGCCACTACATTCATCCAGTGGCTGGGTACCTGACTGTCTGGGCCAATGTCTTTCAGTGGCTAATGGTCGGGATTTCCGAAACGGTAGCGGTTGGTGTCTACATCGATTACTGGTGGCCGGGTGTGCCGGACTGGGTTTCGGCAATTATCGTCTTAATTTTATTGACGGCGACGAATTTGGTGACCGTAAAAGCCTACGGAAAAATGGAAACTTGGTTCTCGCTGATTAAAGTGTTGACGATTATCTTCATGCTCATTTTGGGCTTCTTGATGATTCTCTTCGGCTTTGGGAACCATGGCCATCCGCTTGGCTTCTCCAATCTCTGGTCCCATGGTTCCTTCTTTGCCGGCGGCTTCAAGGGCTTCATGTTCGCCCTGTCCATTGTGATGACGTCCTACCAGGCCATTGAAATTATCGGGATTACGGCTGGTGAAGCGGAACACCCACAAGAAGCCATTGTGAAATCGATTAAGTCGATCGTGGCCCGGATTTTGATTTTCTATATCGGTTCCATCTTCGTGATTATCACGATTTACCCTTGGAATGAATTGGATGCGGTTGGCTCGCCCTTCGTTGAAACCTTTGCCAAAGTTGGGATTACGGCGGCGGCCGGTATTATTAACTTTGTGATGTTGACGGCGGCTACTTCTGCCTTGAATTCTGGCCTCTTTTCATCATCGCGGATGCTGTACACCTTGGCCAAGCAGGGGGAAATCAGTCCTGCCTTCCTCAAGTTGTCGAAAAACCGCGTCCCAGACGTGGCAGTTTTGGCCATGTCGGCTGGGATTTTGTTGGGCATTGTCGTTAATGCCGTCCTCCCTTTGATTTGGAAGGGCTCGGAAGACGTCTTCGTGATGTTCTATTCTGCCTCGACACTGCCCGGCATGGTGCCTTGGTTTGTGATTCTGATTTCGCAGCTGAAGTTCCGCCAGGAGAATCCTGACTTGCTGGCAGGGCATCCCTTTAAATTAGCGCTGTCACCTTGGACGAACTATTTCGCCATCTTCGCGTTGGTCATTACGTTGATTTTTATGACCCTGAACCCAGCAACCCGGGTACCGCTGCTGATTGGTTTCGCTTTCCTGGCAATCATGACGGTACTGTATTTCTGGCGACACCATCGTCGCTTGGCTCGGCAGCGTTAGTATTGACTGACTAGGTCTGATGATTCCTGGCAGCTTTTGTCAATTTCATGATTGGCAAAGGGGAAAAATACTTGACACGGTCCTAGTAAATCAGTAACATATATTAGGGCTCACAGTTACTGTGAAAATTCATTTAGCTCCCAAGCTCTGCTTGGGAGTTTTTCTATTTTAATCAAGCTGATTGCTCAAAACCATGGGCAGCGCAGGGGTACAGATTGTAGGAGGCATTATGTCAAAGAAGCAAACAAAGTATATTTTCGTCACTGGTGGTGTCGTTTCTTCCCTTGGTAAGGGAATTGTGGCCGCTTCACTGGGTCGTTTGTTGAAAAACCGGGGCTTGAAGTTGGCCATCCAAAAGCTGGATCCCTACATCAACGTGGATCCCGGTACGATGTCTCCTTACCAACACGGGGAAACCTATGTCACGGGGGATGGGTTAGAAACGGATCTGGACATGGGCCACTATGAACGGTTCATGGACATCAATACCAACCTCTATTCCAATGTGACGACCGGTCGGATTTACTCTGAAGTCCTGGCCAAGGAACGGAAGGGTGATTACCATGGGGCCACGGTTCAGGTCATTCCGCACGTTACCAACGCCATTAAGGAAAAGATTGTGGCTGCTGGTGAGTCCACGGATGCGGACGTCGTCATTGTTGAAGTGGGCGGTACCGTAGGCGATATTGAATCCCTGCCCTTCATCGAAGCCCTCCGTCAGATGAAGTCTGACTTTGGGTCTGAAAATGTTTTCTACCTCCACACTTCTTTGATTGTTTACTTGCAGGCAGCTGGTGAAGCGAAGACCAAGCCAACGCAGCATTCCGTGAACCAACTACGGTCATTGGGAATTCAGCCCGACATGCTGGTCTTGCGGACGCAGCAGCCAGTGGAAGACAGCATGAAGCAAAAGTTGGCGACCTTCACGGATGTAAAGCCAGAAGCGGTCATTGAATCTCGGGACGTGGAAACGTTGTACGAAATCCCATTGAACTTGCAGGCCCAAGGAATGGACGATGTCGTCTGCGAAAAGCTAGGCTTGGATTTGCCAGCAGCAGATATGACGGAATGGGCGGAAATGGTCGAACGGATCAAGCATCCCAAGAAGCAGATTGACGTGGCTGTGGTTGGTAAGTACACGGATCTCCAAGATGCCTACATTTCCGTCAATGAAGCGCTCCGTCACGGTGGCTACGCTCAGGACACGGATGTTCGGATTAAGCACATCAACTCTGAGACGGTGACCGAAGACAATGTGGCAGACTTGCTGAAAGACATGGATGGCATCATGGTACCGGGTGGCTTTGGTCCCCGGGGGACGGAAGGAAAGATTCAGGCTATCCGTTATGCCCGTGAAAACAACATTCCATTCCTTGGCGTCTGCCTGGGCATGCAGTTGGCCTCCGTTGAATTTGCGCGGGATGTCTTGAACTATAAGGATGCCAACTCCCTCGAATTGGATCCAGACACCAAGCACCCTGTCATCGGCTTGATGGATGAGCAAAACGAAGTGACGGACTTGGGTGGCACGCAACGCTTAGGCTTCTATCCAACCTGCCTGTTGGAAGGAACGCGCACGGCTGCTGCTTACGACAACAAGGCCGAAGTCGATGAACGGCACCGGCACCGTTATGAATTTAACATTAAGTACCGGGACGAATTTGAGAAGAACGGTATGGTCTTCTCCGCTGTGTCACCAGACAACAAGTTGATGGAAGTCATCGAATATCCAAAGAATGACTTCTTCGTGGCGGCACAGTATCATCCAGAATTTATTTCCCGGCCAAACAAGCCAGAAGGATTGTATAACAGTTTCATTTCGGCCGCTTTGCGTTACAAGGAACAGTAAGCAAGTGCTCGAAAGAGGGAAAGTCGCACCGGCGGTGCGACTTTTTCGTACATAAGGAAAGGAGCGTGACCATGCTAGCTAATCCATCCCAACACCTTGAAGACAAGTTGGCCCTCCTACCAGCCGAACCGGGTTCTTATCAAATGAAGGACCATACCGGCAAGATTATTTATGTAGGTAAGGCGAAAAATTTAAAAAATCGGGTTCGCTCTTACTTCCGACAGGACCACACTGGTAAGACAGCCGAACTGGTGGCCAATATTGTCGATTTTGACTTTATCGTCACCAACTCCGACAAAGAAGCCTTTTTGTTGGAAAATGAGTTAATCAAAAAATACAAGCCTTACTATAATATTCGGCTGAAATATGGCACGGGCTATCCTTACATTAAAATCACCCATGAGCGGAATCCACGGATGGCGCTGGTTTCGGAAGTCAAAAAAGACGGCGCCTTTTACTTTGGCCCCTATCCGAACGTGTATGCAGCCCAGGAAACGCTGCACTTTTTGGAAAAGAATTATCCGCTTCGTCGCTGCAAGGGAAAACAGGGTCGGCCTTGTCTCTACTATTCGATGGGCCAGTGCCTAGGCGCCTGCTTTAAGACGGTCCCGGTGGCGGAATATGAAGCCCAGGTCGAGCGAATTAAGCGCTTTTTATCTGGTGACACGAAGGTCGTGAAGAAGCGGATTGAAAAGCAGATGCAGGCAGCCGCTGCCGATTTAGAATACGAACGGGCAGCCGATTTACGGGACCAGCTGAAGTACATTGATGAAACAGTGGAAAGTCAGCGGGTTTTGTCCAAGGATGCCACTCCCAGAGATATCTTCAACTTTTACATGGACAAAGGCTGGATGACGGTATCCGTACTCTTCTTACGTCAGGCCCGCCTGATCCGGCAAAGCAAGCAGACCTTTGCCGTGGTGGGGGATGGCTTGGAAGAGTTGACCAGCTTTATCCAGCAATTTTACCAACAAAAGAACATTCAAAAGCCTAAGGAAATTTTGGTACCAAAGGGGGTCGAAACGGCCAACCTGTCGGCTGCTTTGTCAGTGCCCGTTCGGACACCTCAGCGAGGCGAGAAGCGGGACCTACTGGCCTTGGCAGAAAAGAATGCCCGAATTGCGCTGGAAGAAAAGTTCCGGCTTTTGGAATTGAACGAACAGAAGACGGCTGGCGCCATGAAGGAAATTACCGACGCCCTACATTTGTCACCGGGGCACCGGATTGAAGCCTTTGACCACTCCCATTTGCAGGGGGAAGAAATTGTCTCCGCTATGGTGGTTTTTGAAGACGGTCGGCCCAACAAGGACATGTACCGTAAATTTAAGATCAAGTCCGTTCAGCAGGCCGATGAATGGCAGGAAACACAGGAAGTTATTCGCCGTCGTTATAGTCGTCTGTTGAAGGAGGGCGCAGAACTACCAGATTTGATTTTGATGGATGGAGGCTTGGCCCAGCTGCACGCGGCAAAGGAAGTGCTTGAAGATGAACTCGGACTGAGCATTCCCATTGCCGCCATGGTCAAAAACGATAAGCACCGCACGGCGGACTTGTTGGATGGTCAGACGGAAGCAATCGTTCCTTTGGACCACCATTCTCAGGGCTTCTTCCTGCTACAACGGATTCAAGATGAAGTCCACCGTTTTGCCATTACTTTTCACCGGCAGTCCCGTTCGAAGAAGTCCCTGGCTTCTCGTTTGGATGCTATTCCTGGGGTGGGACCGAAAACGCGGCAAAAGCTACTGTTAAATTTTGGGTCCATTACGAAAATTCAACAGGCCAGCCAGGAGGATTTAGAAAAATTGGGGCTATCGGCTAAGTTAGCCCAACTGGTTCACTGGTCTTTGAGTGGTGCGGGTGCCCAGACAGCAAAGGGTAAGTGAGGTCCTTTATGACCCGTAAAGAAAGGAACCACCGGCAAAAAATTACGAACTTAATGCTGACCTACGGCCTCATTGCCTGCTTTGCCCTCCGTCCGGCATTGCCCATGCTGATACCCATTTTGCTGATTGGCTTGGTGACCGCCTACTATCGTATTGGTCTCTGGATCCGGGCCTTCATCGGCTTTTTGCGCTATACAGTTAGACGAACCGCCCCCCCCAATCGAAGTCTGGGCAGCAGATTTGACCGTTACCTTTCCCTATTATTATCCCTATACGGTGCTCGTGTTATCTGCTTGCTTCTGCTACTTGCAAAATCCCTTTCTACTGGCTGCGATTGCCTTTCAGCTGTTAGCTTATTGGCGGCAGCGGCAGCTAGCAACCAAGGGCGAGCAGTGAAAAAAAGGGAACTTCATGGTACACTTAAAGTTCAGAACACTCATTATGACAAGCGGTAAAGCGCCGAAAGAGGCAGTAAAACATGGCATTTGTTGATCAAGCACAAGTAGAAGTAAAAGCAGGGAAGGGCGGCGATGGTATCGTGTCCTTCCGCCACGAAAAGTTTGTGGCCATGGGTGGCCCTTTTGGTGGTGACGGGGGTCATGGTGGCTCCATTATTTTTCAAGTAGACGAAGGACTGCGGACCCTGATGGATTTCCGCTATAACCGGCACTTCAAGGCCCAGTCCGGTGGCAAGGGCGGCACCAAAGGCATGACCGGTGCTTCGGCAGAAGACAAAGTCATCCGGGTGCCCCAAGGTACGTTAGTCCGGGATGCCGAAACGGGGGAACTACTAGGGGACATGGTCGAAAACGGCCAACGACTGGTGGTTGCCAAGGGTGGCCGTGGTGGCCGTGGCAACATTCACTTTGCCACGCCGAAGAATCCCGCCCCTGAACTATCTGAAAACGGGGAACCTGGTCAAGTCCGCCAGGTAAAGCTCGAATTGCGGGTACTGGCGGATGTTGGCTTGGTTGGTTTCCCTTCAGCCGGGAAGTCGACTTTGTTGTCCGTTGTGTCTAACGCCAAGCCAAAGATTGCGGCCTATCACTTTACAACCTTGGATCCCAACATTGGCATGGTTCGTTTGGACGATCAGCGGGACTTCGTCATGGCCGATTTGCCCGGTTTGATTGAAGGGGCTTCAGCAGGCGTTGGCCTTGGCTTTAACTTCCTGCGCCACGTCGAACGGACCCGAGTGCTGCTTCATCTGGTCGACATGTCCGGTATTGAAGGGCAGGACCCCTATGTGCAGTACAAAAAGATTATCAAGGAATTGGGCGCCTATGATGAAACCTTGCTTGAACGGCCGCAAATTGTGGTCGCTTCGAAGATGGATATGCCGGATTCAGCCGATAATTTTGCTCAATTTCAAGCGCAATTAGCCGCTGATTCCGGTTTGCCAACGCAACCACAACTAATGCAAATTTCTGCAATCACCCACGCAGGCGTTGATGAATTACTCCGGGCTACGGCCGATCTGTTGGCAACTGCGCCCGCACCAGAAAGTTATCAACCAGAAGAAAGCGAAGCGGCCGAGCAGCTTTATCGCTTCGAAGAAAAGCCGGCTGAGATCCAGGTTGACTGGGATGAGGAATATCACTGCTGGTTAGTTGCTGGCCCAGAAGTCGAGAAGCTGGCCCAGATGACCAATTTGCAGCGAGAAGCGACGATTATGCGTTTCTCCCGCCAACTCCGTCACTTAGGGGTGGATGAGCAACTGCGAGCAGCAGGGGCTCAGGATGGCGACGATGTGCGCATTAACGGCAGCAACTTTGTCTTTGAATACGCTGATTAATGAAAAACCTGGGCAACCAGGTTTTTTTGAACAAAGGCTTTTGTGGGCATAACAGAGCGGGCCGGACAGGCCAACAATGAGGATAAACCATGATTTTACCAGTTTTACAAGATGCTTTTGACCAGGCCTTTCCGGCAGCAACCCCCATTCAAACAGCCCTCTTTGACCGTTTGACGGCCGGCGAGTCACTCTTTGGCTTAGCCCCCACGGGTTCGGGGAAAACTTTAGCTTTCGCGCTGCCCCTGCTCTCCCGCTTGGACCAGTCCAAAAAGCAGACGGAAGTCATTATTTTAGCACCTTCGCAAGAATTAGGGGCGCAATTGGCCCGCGTCATCCGGCCCTATGCCAAGCTGGTTGGGGCACAGGTACTACCGTTAATCGGGGGGGCCAACGGTAAGCGGCAAGCTGATAAATTAAAGAAGGAAAAGCCAGCCATCGTGGTGGGCACACTCGGCCGTATCTTAACCATGGCCAATGGGGGTGCCTTAAAGTTGAAACAGGTGCGGTCGCTCGTCATTGATGAGGCGGATGCGGTTTTGATTGCCGATCATCAGGATAGCCTACAGGAATTGGCTGCTTTACTGCCACCGCTAGAACAGGTGGCGCTCTTTTCTGCCACCTCTGGTGTTGATTTAGCCGCCGTCCAAGCACTCTTTGGCCGGGCGGTAACGCCTGTTTCGGTGGCAAATGAAGCGCCGAAGCAGATTCAACACACCTATTTGCCAGTGGACCGGCAGGCGCAAAATCGGGTCTTGGTTCAATTGGCACGGGCCAAGGAACCGGCCTTGGTTTTCTTTAACACGGTTGGGGCTTTGGTTGCTGCACAAGCAACGCTCCGCCACGAACACGCTCGGGTCATGGCCCTTGGTAAAAATGAGAAATCCCATCTGAAACGGGCGGATGCACTCCAAGCTTTCAAAAAGGGCGACTTGGACCTGTTACTGGCGACGGATGTCGCTGCTCGTGGCCTGGACATTGCCGGCCTGCCACTGGTCGTGAATGCGCAGATTCCTAATAACCTGACGACCTACTTGCATCGGACGGGTCGTACGGGCCGGGCCGGGCAGCCAGGTCTCGTCCTGAACTTGGGCAATGACCATGACCTGCGCACTTTGCGCCGGTATTTACCTGACAGTATGACGCTGACGAAGTATGACTGGTCAGCAGCAAATCGCCGGGTCAAGCAAGGGCAAGCAGCTGAGCAGCAGGTGGCTAGTCACAAGGAAACAAGTACAGCCGCTGATAGCAGCCAGACACCAGCAACAGAACAGCAGATAGCGCCGACCAAAGTCGAGCGACAAGACCAGCCCAAGGCGGCTACCAAAGCCCGAGCAGCTGTGAAAAGAAAGAAGGCCCCGGCGGACCAATCCGCTCCGGTCAAAAAAGCAAAGAAGAAGCATAGTGCCCGCAAGAATAAGCAAAAGGGCAAGCCTAAATGGGCGCGTTAGTGCTTCTTACGGTCCACGCTCATTTTTTGCTTGAGTTTCCAAAGGAGCTGGCCTCCTTCTTGTTTGGTCTATTGCTGGCAGCCTGAATTGCAGGGACTGCTTTGCTATAATAAAAGAGATTGCATCTTAGAAAGTAGGGCCCAGTGTGGGCCATTAAAGGCGGAAACGTTATGCCAGAATTACCAGAAGTCGAAACAGTCCGGCGGGGCCTGACGGGTCTCGTGAAAGGGGCTGAAATTGAAGCAGTGGCCTTGCCTTATCCTAAGGTTCTCTTGTCCAATCCAGCTGCTTTTCAAGAGGGGTTGCAGGGGGCTCGAATTGAGGCCATTGATCGCCGGGGCAAGTACCTGCTTTTTCGTCTGTCCAATGCGCAAACCATCGTCTCCCATCTGCGAATGGAAGGCCAATACTCGGTTGAACCGGTCGGGGCAGCTCCTCATAAACAAACGGAAGTGATTTTCACCTTAGCGGATGGGCGGGATTTGATGTACAACGATACCCGTCGTTTTGGTCGGATGCAGCTGGTCGCGACTGGTACGGAAAACGAAGTTGTCCCCGGGCTGGCTGCCATGGGGCCTGAACCAACCGAGGATGAGCTCACACTGCCTTATCTGCGCACTATTCTGCAGCAGTCGCACCGACGGATTAAGCCCTTCTTGCTCGATCAGTCAAAAATTGCGGGTCTAGGCAATATTTATACGGATGAGGTGCTTTGGCAGACCAAAATTCATCCAGAGACCCTGACAGACCAAGTGACGGCCAGTCAGGTCGCTGACCTGCGGACAAACATTATCGAAGAAATGAAGCGGGCCATTAAAAACCATGGGACGACGGTTCATTCTTTTTCCAATGTTTACGGTGAAGTGGGTAAATTTCAGAATCAGTTAGACGTCTATGGTCGAGCTGGGCTGCCTTGCAAACGTTGCCAGACGACGCTGGAAAAAATGAAAGTGGCGCAAAGGGGCACGACTTACTGCCCTTACTGCCAAGTCAAAGTAGCAAGTAAATAAGGAAAGGACGCCATGTCAGTTAGGCCAATTTCAAGAAAAAGAGTAAAATATACGGCGAAAAAGCAATTGGCTGGCCAGATGAAAGCCGCCTGGCGGGCCAATTGGATTGAGATTTTATTGAGCCTGCTGCAAATTTGGACTTTTTGGGGCTTGCTGGCCTACGCCATCCTCAACCAGGTCATGCTGCAACCCAGCGGTAGTTCACCCATTTCGACCATCATTAGCCAGACTATTTTCTTGGTCCTGACTTGGTCAGCCCGTTGGGCCATCATGGATTGGTTGCAGGCGCCGAACCAGCCCATTACGTTCCGCCATGCTTATCAAGGTTTTTGGCCCAAGCGGACTTTCAGCAGCTTGATGCTGGCCTTAGTGACCCGGATTTTAATTTTCTTATGGACGATCTGCCTTTTGCTTCCAGGCCTGATCAAAAGATTTTCCTATTCACAGACTTACTACGCCTATAAGTTAGATTTATTGTTTGATCGGCAGCAAAAACAGTTGACTGACTATTTGACGATTTCTAGGCGGGTGATGGCCGGCCGGAAAATGGAATTATTCCAGCTGGACCTTTCGTTGCTGGGCTGGCGCCTGCTCGGTTGGTTGACTTTTGGACTGGCTAATTTTTATGTCATTCCGTATTACAATACCTGTCAGGTCGTCTATTCGAGTCAGGTCTTTGCCCAGGCATTGGGCGCAGGGGAGAAATAAATGAAAGTCATTGGCATTACAGGGGGTATTGCCTCCGGGAAGTCACAGGTGGTCAAGCAAGTTCGGGCTGCTGGCTATCCCGTCTTAGATGCGGATGAGGTGGCGCGGATTGTGGTGGAACCGGGTACGCCGACGCTAGAAAAGATTAAGGACAGCTTTGGTCAAGATGTCATGGATAACGGCGTTTTGAACCGGGCTTATTTAGGAAAATTAGTGTTCGAAGATCCGGCCAAACTGGCGCTGTTAAACCAAATCACCCAACCAGTGATTTTTGCCACCCTGAAGGAACAACGGTCCTTCTGGAAAATGCAGGGGGCCAGCGTCCTCTTCATGGTGATTCCCTTGCTCTTTGAACAGGGTTATGATCAAATCGGCTGGTTTGATGAGATTATTTTAGTGGATACTGATCCGGCTGTTGCCAAAAAACGGTTGATGGCCCGGAACCACTTGGACGAGTACGAGGCGCAGCGGCGAATCTTGACCCAGGCGCCTCTGGCTGAAAAAAAGACGAAGGCCGATCGTTGTTTTGACAATAATGGCGAACCGGCCGCACTGCAACAACAGGTCAGTGACTATCTGGCCACACTCACGGGACAGTAAGTATGACGGACGAAAAGGCAACAATTGCATTTGATTTAGCCGACCCCGGTTATCTGGGTACGACGACGGCCATTACGGCGGCGGACCTGGACCGGGTTTTTACGCTTTATTTGCCTTTTTTGGGCCCAACGGCCTATAGCCTTTACCAATTTATGGCCAGTGAAGTGGCCGCTGGGGCAGATGAGTGGGCCGACCATAACCTGGTGCTCGATACGTTAACCTTATCTGGCCACCGTTTTGAACGGGCACGACGGGCCCTAGAAGCAGTTGGCCTGTTAAGAACTAGCTACCAGGCGCACGGTGCCAGTCGGGGTTATACTTATCTCTTGCGGCCAGCGTTGAATGCCCATGATTTCTTTGCCGAACCACTGCTGGCCTCCCTGCTGTATACTTATGTTGGGGATGCCCGTTTTCAGCAGTTACAAACGCGCTTCGGTCCTCAGGGCCGACAGATTGCGGCTAGTGCCAGTCAACAAGATATTTCTGCGAAATTCATTCAAGTCTATCAACGAGCGAACAGTCTGAGCGCTCCTGCCGGTCAGTTGACCGAACCCACTGGTACGGTTACGCTAGCGGATAGTGCAGGGGACTTTGATTACCAGGCGATGATGGCGCTCGTTCATGGGACAAAGGCCGAAAAACTAGCGGCAGACCAGCACTTCATTATGGTCCAGCAGGTACTGTATGGACTAAACGAGCAGGAAATGGCTACCGCCATTACCGCCAACATTAATTTAGATGATCAAAAATTGAATCGGCCAGCCCTGCTCGCCTATTTGAGCCAGCGTTTTGACCAGCAACGGCAGCCGACATTGGATCAACGGGCGCAAGCGCAAGCAAGGACTGCTGACAGTGAGCAGGCGGCAGTGGACCAAGCGGCGGACAGCACAGCGGCCGCTTTGCGACCAGAACAAGCCGCGCTGTACGAAGCGGCCAATGGATTGGCACCGTTGGACTTTCTGGCGGATATCAAAGCCCAGCAGCATACCTTTGTGACGGACACGGAAAAAAGAATCTTGACCAGCCTGGTGGACCGGCAGGTCCTACCCAGCCCCGTCATTAATATTTTGACTTTCCATTTGTTGTACAATATGAATCAAGACAACTTGTCGAAGGCCCTCGTCGAATCGATTGCGGCTTCCTGGGCCAAGGCCCATGTCCAAACGGCACAGGCTGCTGTCGCTGAAATTATGCAGCACCAACAAAAAGCGAAGGGCCAGCAGCGCCCACAGCAACGGCGGTCCTACAAGCAGCGCCCGCTGCGGCAAGAGCCTCAGTTTGCAGCTGAAAATCAGCAACAGCCAGCCGATGGGCAGGAGGAGGCCGCTTTGGCTGATCTCCGTCAGCTCAAGTTTTAGAAAAGGATTCTTATGCAGCCATTAAACCAGGTCATTGCGGACCTTCAACAGCAATATCCGAATGTGTCAAATGGTCGCTTTCAGCAGGCCATCCAGATGATTCAAAAGGACCAAGAGGTCCAGCAGTTCTTTGCTGACCATCAGGATCAGTTACAGCCGGACGCCTTAACGGTGGGCATGATGGATCTCTTTGAATTTGTTGTTCAAAAAAAGAAAATGGCCACGAACCAGCCGATTTTATATCCGGGCTATCATCCAACTTTAGGGTTAGAAAAGGGTTATCCGCACGTTTCCTATGAAGCGGATCCGGCAACCCGGGCCAAAGAGCAGCGGGATCGGTTATTAAAGAAGGTGGCGCTACCAAAGTCAGTGGCTCAGGCCAACCTGAAACAAATCCAGCAAGAAACGCTAGCCAATGGAGACAAGGGCCGGGCGCAACCGGTTGCCGAGAGCATCAACTTGCTTCGTGCCTTACAAGCTAAGCAGGCCGGTAAGCAAGAGGCCTACGTACCAGGGTTATACTTGGCCGGTGACTTCGGCATTGGGAAAACCTATTTGATGGGGGCCCTGGCCAATGCACTGGTCGCTTCTGGCATTGAAGTGCTGATGGTGCACTGGCCCAGTTTCTTGGATCAGCTGAAGGCTTCCTTTAATAAAAAGGATCAGTCAACCGAAACGTTGATTGACCAGGCCAAGCAGGCCCAGGTGCTGATTATCGATGATATTGGTGCTGATACCTTGTCAGCCTGGTCCCGGGATGCCGTGTTGGCCGTCATTTTAGAGTATCGCATGCAAAATGAATTGACGACTTGCTTTACCTCAAACTTAGGCCTGCCTGGATTAGAAACGTATTTGGCAGAAAGCAAGGAAATGACCGAGAAGAATAAGGCCAAGCGCTTAATGCAGCGGGTCCTTTTCCTGTCAAAAGAGGTCTACATGACGGGGGAGAACCGCCGCTTGCAACGGTAAACGCGCTGCTGCAGCCATTCGGCTGCTTTTTTTGGAGGGAATCATGAAAAAAAGAATGCAAGCAGTGCTCATCGTTCTCCTCTGCTCGTTGGCCGCTTTTGTACTCGCCCGCTTTGATGCGGCCCTTTACCAGCAGCCTGTGGGGCAGGTGACCAAGGTCCAGAACATGAGCCAAGGAACGACTAAAGATGAGCATGACAATGAGGATGAAAACTTCCAGCAAAAGCTGACGGTTAAAGTGCTGAACCGTTCCGATCAGGTCGTTCATTTGCAAAATGATTGGACTAAATCGGCCACCATGTCGACCAAATACCGCAAGGGCGACCAGCTCTTATTGAAGGAAAGCGGACATGGTTATCAAATTGATCAATTGAAGCGGGATGCCGTCCTGGCCATGCTGGTGACCTTTTTCTTCGGTTTGCTGCTCTGCTATGTTCGTTTCAAAAAAAGTAGTTGGCTGCTGCTTTCCTTGCTGGTCAACGCCGTCTTGTTTTGGCTAGGCCTGGTGGTCGATGTCAAGGTCCGAGGCCTCCTAGTCCTGCCCTTTTTTAGTGGCCTCGCCGTCCTCTTGGCCGCCTTATCGCTGGTCTTCGTGCTAGGACGGCGGCAACAAGCCCTCGTCACTTGGCTGGCCACAGTGTTGACGACAGCCCTATCTCTGGCTGCGCTCGCCCTAGTCATGCGGCTGACGGGGGGCCGAGGGGTTCACTTTGAGACCATGTCCTATGTGACCCAAGTGCCTGCGCCTATCTTCTATAGCCAAGCCGTGATTGGCATTTTGGGCGCCGTCATGGATGAATCTTCTGATATCGTGGCCGGTCTGTACGGCCTTCATCGGGAAAATCCCAACCGGCCTTTCTTAGATTACTGGCGGGCCGGTCGTTCCATCGGTCAGGAAATTTTGGGCACACTAACCAATGTGCTCTTTATGATTTTTATTGCTGAAACCGTTCCGATGGTGATTTTGTTACTACGGAATGGCAATCAATTCGGTTATATTTTGGATCAGGTCATGAACCTGGGCATTTTGCAAACCGTTGTTTCTGCCCTAGGCATTGTCTGGGCCGTACCGGTGACGGCTTTCATTGCCGCATTCTTTCTTCGGCAACAGCCACAAGAGGAGGGGTCATCATGAATGCTATTTTCGTCTTATGCTTATTGCTCCTGCTGTCCCTTTTGCTGATTGCGGGCGGACCCGGCCTACGGACTTTTCTGGCCTTGGCCATTAACTTTTGCCTGATTTTTGCGCTCATCATTCTAATTAACTGGGGCTTCTCGCCCTATGCTGTGACAGCAGTCATCGCGGTGATGATTCTGGCCGTCGCCATCTTTCTGTCAGGTAGTCGGGGCCGAGTCATGGCCATCGCTTGGAAGACTTCCCTCTTAGTGCTGGTCATCACGGCCGCCTTAGCTGTCTTGGTCCAGTGGCTGGCCCAGGTCCAGGGTTATACTTTGGAAAATTCGGATGAACTGGAAGGCCTTTCCTTAAATATCGGCTTGTCCTTTACGGCCTTGCCAGTCGTGGTCATGGTGGTTTCGGCGCTGGGAGCAGTGGCGGAAGCTGCCATGGCTGTGACGGCAGACCTGTTCGAGGTGGTGGAACGGTCCCCAGAAATTCAACCGGCGGCGCTACGCCAGCAGGGGCAACTGATTGGTGGCCAAATTCTTGGTACTGCGGTGAACACGCTCTTTTTTGGTATGCTCGGTGCCAACATGCCGCTCTTGATTTGGTACCTGCGTTTGCATTATTCTTGGGCCACTTTGTTAAATGCAAAACTGCTGCTAATGGAAATTTTTTCAACGGTACTGGGGATGATTGGCATCCTGCTGGCCATCTGGTTGGCGGAAGGCTTTGTGGTTAAGGCTTATCAACAAGAGGGGAGGAAGATTTTAGATGAAACAGACCTTTGATTTAATCCAAGAAATTACCCGCAATGATAGCTCGCGCTATTATGAACTGGGCAATATTGCGGAAAACTGTCGGGCCGAATATGCGGTGGCCCATGGCTACTTAAAAGAAGTCCGCATTTTAAAAATGAATATTCCCCGTTCCTCCCACGTGGAAAAAGTGGAAGCTTATCTCAATGAAAACTATGAACAAGACCCGCTCGATTATGATGGTTTTACGGAATGGCCCAAGTCTGCGGCCATCGAGGAAGAGATGGCCCAAATTTTGTTAGATAACAAACTGGGTTAGCCGACTGCTCTTGTAATTAAGCGCTTGTTTTTATATAATAAACGTTGTTGTTTTCGTTTATTTGGTGGTATAGCCAAGTGGTAAGGCATGGGTCTGCAACACCCTGATCGTCGGTTCGACTCCGATTACCACCTTTTCGGCCATTTTCTAGGATTCCTAGAGAATGGCCTTTTTTCTTTGGAAATGTTGATTTAGTGCGGTTTATAAGCGATTTTTAGTTTATATTAATTGTCGTCAATTTACCTGTATTTACAAATGTTTTGCCACATTTTTGCCACATTTTTAAATGAGGTAAACTGCATGTTTATCAATGCTTTCAACTATTCAGGCTTTGCTATAAATATTTATTTAAAAATAATTCGCCACAAATAAAAAGAAGGCTCAAAAACCTTCTAGCAGTTCAATCGTTTTTTCACGTTCAGTAGTTCGCTTGTCATCTAATAGATGAGCATAAGTACGTAATGTAATATTTACTCCAGAGTGTCCTAGACGTTCGCTGACGTATTGTAGAGCAATATCATTGGCAAGTAGATAAGAAGCATGTGTGTGCCTTAGAGCATGAAATGTGACATGTTTACTGTCTGTACCTAGTAGCTTAGATAATTGCTTATTGCAGGCATTATTAGTTGGGGGCGTCTTGTCGTCATAGGTAAAGGCAAAGTGTTCTCCAAAGTTCCAATTTCCGGCCATTTTGAAGAATTTTTCTGGCATATCAATTGTTCGAACTGAGTAGGGGGTCTTGGTTGTTTTGATTTCTCGGTCTGTTGCTTGCCATGCTTTGTTAATCGTTAGTGTGTGATTTTTGAAATCAAAGTCCTGTTTAGTGAGTGCTGCAACTTCTGAGTAACGACAACCAGAATAGATACCAGTTAAAATCATGTGTGACGTAACATCATCAGATTCCATGGCTTTTTTCTTTAACAACTCTAGTTCATTATTTTCCAAGAACTTTAGGCTCTTGTCCTTTGATGGAATAGCTGAGTAGCTCTTGGTACTGCGTGTGAAATCACGGCCAATATATTCTTCATCAACAGCATATTTCACGAATTGTTGGATCGCATTCTTCACTTTAGAAACTGTAATCATGGCATGTTTCTTGCCATAATCGTTAATAGCCCGTTGAAACATAGATGCTTTTACTTCGGTAATATCCACGCCCTTAAAATAGTTGTTTAAAAGATTAAGCCCCTGTTTGTAGGTGCTCTTGGAGTTCGTTTCAAGGTGGGGCTCTTTAAACGTTTCGTACCATGACCAGTACAAGTCGGAAAACATTCCGTCCTTAATATTCATCTTGTTGTGATACTTATCGTGGTCTTGCTCTGTTTCCCATTGAAGTGCTTCACGTTTTGTTTTGAATCCTCCTTTGGTTTTACGCTTATAGTTACCGTCGGAATCTTTGTAGGAAACTCGTACCTGCCAAGTATTACCACGCTTTGAAATCGCCATGTTTTCCTCCGATTTTTGCACAAATAAAAAGGCCTATGGCCTTAAAAATGTTTGCAAATTTAACAGTAATTAAATATAATTTAGATATCAGATAACTTGAGAAGGAATATGGCTGGGTCCTACAATGGGGTAAGTCGAGAGACTGAGCATTCCTACGTCCCTGGGGTTATCTTTTTTTTATTTGCTTTTTTGAGATTCTGAATTTTATTTTCAGGATCTTTTTTTAATTCATTAATGATGAAATCTGCTGCAGCTTGAGAATATGAATAGGTGATATTTTTTCCAACCTCATGTTTAAATGAATATTTTTTGTCGTTTTTCATATTGTAGAACTTTATGAATTCTGTTAATGCAGATGCTGTAAAATTCTTTCCTTCTCCAATATTAATTTTCTGTTTTTTCAAACGATTGTTGATTTCTTTAGCTAAGTTATGATGAGCATAAATGTGTGTTTCGCTTGGGTCTTTATATTTAGTTATTGATTGGACTGGAATTTCACCATCTCTAGCAATTCTAAAAGTAAAATCAGAATCACCTCGTTTTTTTACTTGGTATAAGTTATGTGAAACATCAATACTGAAGTGGTCGTTGTTTGTTAATTCTGATGTGACCTGTATATCGTTTTTCTTAAAGATTAAGTCTTGAGCTATTTCTGGTGGATACTTTATTTTAATTTGCTCATTAGTTAAAGGTTCCATTGTCGCTGATAGAGTTAGGAAGTTTTGTGGAATATATTTTGTAATGTCTTTTTGATGAAATCTTTCTAACTGTTCTCCGAATGAAATTATATTTGATTGGAATAATGGAGCGAAAATTGTTTCATAGTCTTCAGTAACAAAATGGGTGCTAGTATTACGAAGGTCAATAATTTTTTCTAAATTCATCCGAAGTGGTTGATTGGAATCTGTATAAACAGTCCGTATTGCTTTGCTTAAACTAATTGTTCTGTTGGAATTATCGAAATATATATTTTGACCATCATTAATTAGTTTTGCTTTTAGCATCAGTTCCCATGCATTGCAGATAAAGAAAGAAAATCCTTCTACACGATATTTTAAAGTCGGTTTGTTGTATAATTCCAATCCAGTAATGAACGATTCAATACTCTTTTCAACTAATCTTTCAGAAAGGTTTTCCATTAAAATTCTCCTCAATCCTTATGACAATTAATGTTATTATGTATGCCCCGTGGGGTCTGTATTTAGTTTAAAAATGTTGTGTTCTTGACACGCCAATCTTCGAGTTTAATGCTTACCCAGAAACCGTAAATACCTAAAGTGATAGCCATGAAGAATAACCACTTTATCCAGTTTCCGAATAACCCAGTCGCAGTTCCATGAAATTTTAAGCGACGTCCTTCAATTACTGTATGATTAATTTTCCATCCATATACCCAACATAGTGATAGTGGATAGAGGATACCAAGGGTACATACGGTGACAATTCCACCAAGAATATTCCACCCAATTAAACTAAGTAAACCACCATCAAAAAATGAATTACGGCCAAACTTCTCTTCCAAAATGTTTCTCCTTTATTGCTTTTAACGTGATTCAATTCTGCACGTATTTCCATTATTGCAACGAATCAGTAATTTTATTTATGAATTCTTGTTTGCTCCTGATAAGAGAACAACTAGGCAAATATTTACTGAATTCTTTCCATACGCTTTCGATAACCGATTGATACTCGTTGAAAGTCAGTGGAATAGAGTAAATTAAATTTAAAATTTCTTATTTTGAGAATGTTCTAGAGTCAATATTCATCATCCATTCATCAATTTTTCAGACCAGTTAGAAGCATCCGTAACCGGCGTAACTAGTGCTGACTTGACTGCTCCTTGCTGCTTACTTTTTGACTGTCTTTTGCCTTGGATGCAGTTGACTTATTTTCCAATGCTTCCAGACGTTTGAGAATTTCTTCCTGTAGTTCAATGGTGCGCTTTTGCAATGCCTGCTCTTGCAGGGCGTCCTCGTGCTGTTGATCAAACCCCCACTGTTCGTCCTTCTCTTTGGTGAGATAGTTGTTAATAAACTTGACGGTATAGTAGACCGTGACGGAAATGAAGGCTAACGTCAGGGTACTCTCAAACAGGTTGGCCACGTTATGCAGCAGCGGCTGCAAAGGATGGGCCCCCTTCATGTCGAAGATCCAGCCGCTCAAATAGCGAATCAGCGCCGACAAAATGGCAGCCAAATCTTTAATGACGGCAGAAAAGGCATAGCCAATCACAATCGAAATCACAAAGGTTAAGAGGTAGGGGGCAAAGACAAATTGCTTGAAGGAGTTAAAGCCGGTCGATGTTTGGGCTAGCAGTTCGTCTTTGTGTTTTTTAAATTCTTCACGCCGCCTTTGCATTTCGGCTTTGTGGTGGTGCTTTTTTTGGACTTTCTTTTGATATTCAGACATGTTGCCTCCTGCAAAAATGGGTTACCGCAATAAAATAACATAGATGTTTGTGTCAGGACTAGGATGGGGAGACTTAATCTGCCTTTTACCTGCCCTTGTTATTCTATACTTTGTGTTATACTTAATATATTAAAAGCAAAATGATGAATGGATAGGAGCTAGATAACTATGGGTATGCGTGTTGATAATTACGTACCAGATCATGAAAAGAAAAAAGTGGATGAACGGCGCATCAAGCGACTGAAGATTTTCTCCAAGGTTGCCACGTTAACTTGTATCTTGATGTATGTGTCCTACATTCCTCAGATTATGGCAAACTTTTCTGGGAACCCAGTCAATCCAGTTCAGCCAGCAGTGGCCATGATTAATGCCACACTCTGGGTCGGTTATGGTTGGTCTAAGACTTATAAGGATATTCCAATTATCATTTCCAATGTCCCTGGTGTCATCTTCGGCCTGGTGACGTTGGTAACAGTGTACGTACATTAAGCAAAAAGAATCCTAGTATCGTGATGATGCTAGGATTCTTTTTTAGCCCTGATTGAAACGACTTTGGACATCGCTTTGCGCAAGCCGCTCTTGGCCCCAGTCGTTCAAAGCATTTAAGACCGGTGCGAGAGATTGGCCGATAGCGGTCAAACGGTAGCTCGTGTGGCGAACATTGCCAACCATTTCCTCGCTACGGGCAACGAGTTGGTCTTCCATGAGTTCCTTTAGTTGGTTGGACAGGACTTTCTTGCTGATGGCGGTTAGTCGCTTTAAAAAATCAGAGAAGGACTGGGGACCTTCGTTTAAGAGAATCCATAGAATCATCAACTTGTGCCGACCGGAGAACATGGAAACCGTAAATTCCTTTGTACAGTCGAAGTTCCCATTTTCCAATTTTTTAATCACTTGATTACGAAATGAATCTGACATAACAAACTCCTTTAAAAACTTCTTCCAGACTACCTGAAAGTAACTGGTTGTCAAGTAGACCAATTCCTGTCATCATGGAGGCAGTGATTTAGAAAGACAAGCAATAGGAGGCCTATTCATGAAGTTACAATTAGCAATTGATTTGGAAGACGTAGATGGTGCGATTCAGTTAATCGATAAAACCAAGGATTACATCGATGTCTTTGAATACGGGACCCCATTAGTGATGAATTTTGGACTGGAAGGTTTGGCTAAGATTCGCAAGCAGTACCCAGATATCACGCTCTTGGCTGACTTGAAGATTATGGATGTGGCTGCTTATGAAGTCGGCCAAGCCTTCAAGTATGGCGCAGACATCACGACTATTTTGGGTGTGGCCGAGGATCAATCCTTGAAGGATGCCATCGCTGCTGCCCACGATGCCGGCAAGGAAATCTTGGTCGACATGATTGGGGTCCAGGACGTGGCTAAGCGAGCCCGTGAGATTGATGCCTTCGGCGCTGATTACATTGGCACGCACACTGGTTATGACTTACAGGCCCTTGGTCAACAACCATTTGAAAACTTCAACATTATTAAGCAGAATGTGACGAAGACTAAAACGGCTATCGCTGGTGGGATTAAGTTGGCAGCCGCTGACGAAATCAAAGCAGCAAACCCAGATCTGTTGATTGTCGGTGGGGCCATCGCTACGGCTGACGACCCAGCACAGGCAGCAAAGGATTTCCACGAATTGTTGCACTAAGCAGAAAAACGGAGGCAGTTGGCATGACTTGGTCCAGTATTTTAGGAGAACTAGCAGAAAATCGGGCGCAACCCAGCCAGGCAGCACTTGACCAGTTACAAGATGCACCGCGTGTCTTTGTGGCTGGCGCTGGTCGGTCTGGTCTGGCAATGCAGGCTTTTGCCATGCGCTTGATGCAATTGGGTAAAACGGCCTATGTTGTGGGTGAAACGACGACACCGGCCATTGCAGCGGGGGATTTGCTGATTATCGGCTCTTCTTCTGGTTCCAGTGCCCGGCTGGTGACGATGGCGCAGACGGCCCGCGACATGGGGGCAACAGTCTGGTTGTGGACGACCCAGGCCGACAGTCCGGTTGGTCAACTGGCCCAGGAAACGGTGACGTTGGCCGGTCGTGATAAATTTACGACAGGGACGGCCAGTCAGCAGGTGCTCGGTTCGCTCTTTGAACAGTCTCTCTGGCTTTACGGTGATCTGCTAACGGCCGTTTACATGGAAACAGCGGCCATTACGGCTGACACGCTCAAGGCCCGTCATGCTAATTTAGATTAGGCAAGCAAGCAACACGCTGGTAACAACCGGCGTGTTTTTTCGTTCTCGTCGTCGCTGCCTGGACTGGGTGATTGTGGTAAAATATATCCTATTAAAGTGGGAAGGGGAATCGGTGATGGCTTTGTCCTATCGGGATGCGGTAACGCAGTTAGCTGGCGTCGGCGAAAAAAGAGCGGCAGCACTGCGCGACTTGGGGATTTTTACAATTGAAGACCTCTTGATGGACTACCCCTTCCGCTATCAGGATTTAGCAGAGAAAAGGCCTTCGGAAACGTTGGATGGGGAAAAGGTGACCTTCAAGGGCATTGTATCCACGGCACCAGTTGTCCGACGCTTTGGGAAAAAGTCCCGGCTGATTTTTGGATTACTGGTGGACCGAGAAAATATTAAGGTTTCCTTTTTTAACCAACCCTGGCTGGCCAAGCAAATTGAAGAAGGCCAAGAGCTGGCGGTCTACGGCACCTACCAGGCGGCGCAGGCAGCCTTGACGGCTCAAAAACAAGTGCCACTGGGTGCAGATCCGCTCACCCCTATCTATCCTACTTCCAAGGCTATTCAGCAGAAGACGCTGCGGTCACTCATTGAGCAGGCCTGGGGACAGGTTGGGGGGACGCTACCCAACTTGGTCCCAACGGCACTCCGGCAGAAGTATCGCTTACTGGATAAGAACGACCAGATTGCAGCCTGCCATTTTCCAGACGACCAACTGACGGCCAAGGCTGGCCGCCGGTCGGCCGCCTTTGAGGAATTTTTTATTTTTCAAATGCGCCTGCAACTGGTCAAGCTGGCTGATGAGCGCTATCAGGGACAGCCACTGCCCTACGATGCGGCAGCGATTGCGCACTTCATTGAACACTTACCCTTTGCCCTAACGGCTGCCCAGCAACGGGTGACAGAGGAAATTTTAGCCGACCAAGCGGCACCTAGACACATGAACCGGCTGTTACAGGGGGACGTTGGCTCCGGGAAAACAGTTGTGGCGGCGACTGCGATGTGTGCGGCGGTCACAGCCGGCCAACAGGCTGCACTGATGGCCCCGACCGAAATTCTAGCCCAGCAGCATGCCAAAGGGTTGGCCCGTTTGTTTGACCAGGCCGGGGTTGACCTCCGGGTTGAATTGTTAACATCGGGCCTCAAGGCGGCCCAACGCCGGGATATTTTGGCTGATTTACTAGCCGGGGATATCGATATTGTGATTGGTACGCACGCTTTGGTGCAAGATGGCGTGGCTTTTCACCATCTGGGGCTGGCGGTCATTGATGAGCAGCACCGTTTTGGGGTCAAGCAGCGCGCCCGCTTGCGTGAAGGGGGACAGAATCCCGATATTTTGGCGATGACGGCCACCCCAATTCCGCGGACATTGGCGATCACTGCCTACGGCGAGATGGAAGTGTCCGTGATTGACGAACTACCAGCTGGCCGGAAACCGATTTTGACGCGACAATTGGCGCAAAAACAAGCGGATCAGGCCTTTGCCTTCATGAAGGAAGAACTGGCCCGGGGTGCGCAGGCCTATGTGGTGACGCCCTTGATTGAAGAGTCCGAATCACTGGACGTGCAAAATGTGACCCAGGTTTACCAAGAGTTACAGGCGGCGCTGCCGGACTATCAGGTCGGTTTGCTGCACGGACGTCTGGATAAAGCCGATAAGGATGTGCTGATGGCCGGCTTTGCAGCTAATGAGATTCAAGTCCTGGTGGCAACCACTGTCGTGGAAGTGGGTGTCGATGTGCCCAATGCGTCAATTATGTTAATATTAGATGCTGACCGTTTTGGGCTGGCACAATTGCACCAATTGCGGGGCCGTGTCGGCCGTGGCGATCGACAGTCCTATGCTTTTTTGCTAGCCGATCCTAAGACTGATTACGGGAAACAACGGCTACAGGCGCTAGTTGATTCGACGGATGGTTTTGAACTAGCGCAAAAGGACTTGGAATTACGGGGGTCAGGCGATCTGCTCGGTACGAAGCAGTCGGGGCTGCCCGACTTTCAAGTAGGCGACCCTGTTAAGGATTTGACCATGTTGACCATTGCCCAGGAAGAGGCACTGGCCCTCGTTCGTCAGGAAAATTGGGACCAAGTACCTGACCATCAGGCTCTGGTCACTTACCTGTCAGAAACTATGGCGCAGTTCCGATATTTTGATTAAAAAAGTAAGATGTGGAGAAAATGATGATTAAAATTGCGGTTGATGCAATGGGGGGCGACTACGCTCCGGAAGAAGTGGTGAAAGGCGTGGAAGCGGCTCGGGATCGTTATTCCCAGCTGGAATTCCAAGTGTTCGGTGACGAAGCGGCCATTCAAAATTGCCTGCAAAGTAGTGATCGAATTACTTTGGTACCCACGAGCGAAGTCATCACCATGGGGGAAGAACCCGTGAAGGCGGTCAAACAGAAAAAGGATTCTTCTTTGGTCCAGGCTGCCCAGGCAGTTGCCAATGGGGAGGCTGATGCTGTTTTCTCGGCTGGGAATACGGGCGCTATTTTAACGGCAGCGATTTTTATTGTCGGCCGCATTAAGGGTGTGGACCGGCCGGCCCTGGCTTCAGCCTTGCCAGCTTACGGCGGTCCGCACAAATCCTTTGTGCTGATGGACATGGGTGCCAATGCAGAAAACAAGGCGGCCCACCTTTACCAGTACAGTATTCTGGGTTCTTTCTATGCCAAAGAAGTACTGGGCTATGATCATCCCCGTGTTCGTCTGCTCAATAATGGTGGCGAAGAGGACAAGGGGGATGATGTCCACAAGGCGGCCCATCAGTTAATGAAGCAGTCTGGCTTCGTCAACTTCCTGGGCAACGTGGAAGCCCGCGAAATTCTCGAAGGGACAGCGGATGTTGTTGTGGCCGATGGCTTTTCTGGGAACACGGCCTTAAAGGCAATTGAAGGCACGGCTTTGACCACCATGGGCCAACTGAAAACAGCCATTACGGCGGGTGGCCTCCGTGGCAAATTGGGCGCGCTCTTCTTAAAGCCAGCGTTGAAGTCATTGAAGAACGAAATGAATTTTAATGAACAGGGCGGCGCGGTTGTCTTGGGTGTGAAAGCCCCCGTTGTCAAAGCCCACGGTTCCAGTAAGGCTGTGGCGGTGGCCAACGCCATGGGTCAGATTCAAACCATGGTCCAAGAAGATTTGACTGGTAAAAGTGCCGCCTTTATTGCTGAAAACCGAGCTGCTTTGAAAGGCAAGAAAGAGTAGTCAGTAACCAGCAGGCTGCGATAATCAAGGAATGGTAAAAATGAAATTAAGTAAAGACGTTGTGTATGATCGCTTAGCAGCGGAAGTTGCCAAACGGTTTTCCTTAAGTCCCGAACAAATCAAGCCGGATTTACATTTCGTGAATGAAGTCGGCACGGACTCCATCGATATGGTCGAACTGGCCTTGGAAGTGGAGGACGAATTTGATATGGACATTCCAGACGGTGATTTGGAACAGCTCGATACGTTAGGAAAAGTGGCGGACTATGTCTATGAATACCAGGGTCAGCACTTGGAGCAAAAGAAGAAAAAGTAAGGGGCAGCAGTCAGCATCCAAGTCGACTGAGCAGCCAGACCAAGCAACTCAATTGCTGCAGGCCGAAGTGGAAGAGCTGTCGGCAGCATATTTTGGCCGGCCCTTTACCCACCAAGCCCGCTACAACAAGCGGCTCAAAACGACCGGTGGGCGCTACCATCTGTCCGACCACCATCTTGACTTTCATCAAGCCCTAGCAGACCGGCCAGCGGATCGGCGGGGGGTGATTTTGCATGAACTCTGCCACTACCATTTGCACTTAACGGGGCAGGGCTACCAGCATCGCGATCTGGCTTTTAAAAAAGTATTAGCGGCTGTCGGGGCCCCACGCTATGCACCTGATTTTGGGGCTGGCCAGCAAGCGCACTACTGGCATTATCGCTGCCAGCAGGGCCATGATATTTATCGGAAACGACGTTTTCAAACCGACCGCTTTCGTTGTGGTCGTTGCAGAAGTAAGCTTTTTCTCGTGACAGAGAAATGATTGCAGGAGATGGACGATGCCTAGTACCGCTTTGAAAATATTTTGGATTTTCTTCTTGTTGATTCTCTTTCCCGTGCTTTTTTTCTACGGGGCGCAACTCTCTTGGCCTGTTTGGGTCAAGGGCTTGTTGCTCTTCTTGCTGGTGATTATTGCCAACTTGGGCTTTATTGGCATTGCCCACTATGGCTTCCGCCATGGGGAACAACCCCGGCAGGAAGAAGATGACTAAGCATACTCGTGGTTGATACGGTTGGTGTAAGCGTTTGCACAACAACCGTTTTTTTGTTATGCTAACAGGCAGTCAAATTGGCTAGGAGGGACTAAAAGGTGGAAAGAAAGAAAAATGCCACCATTTATGACGTAGCAGAAGCGGTGGGGGTGTCCTTGGCGACTGTTTCCCGGGTCGTAAATGGCAATCAAAATGTACGTGCCAGTACCAGGGAAAAGGTGTTGGCGGCCATTGAATCCCTGGGTTACCAGCCTAATGCGGTGGCCCGGGGCTTGGCCTCAAAAAAAACAACAACGGTGGGCGTGGTGCTCCCTTCTTTGACCAATCTTTTTTATGCAGAGCTGGCGCAAGGGGTTGATGACATTGCCCGCATGTATGAATATGATCTGTTACTCACGTCCACGGATGATGAGCCAGAACGGGCCATTATGGCTTTACAAAATTTGGCTCGCAAGCAGGTGGATGGCATTATTTTTATGGGCACGGTCTTTTCGACAGCGGTGCAGGAAGCCATTGCAGCTTGCACGGTACCAGTGGTGCTTGCCGGTTCCATTGATCCCAAGGCGGCTTTTCCTTCCATTAACATTGATTACCGGCAGGCTTTCTACGAGGTAACCAAAAGCTTTCTGGCTAAGGGGCACCAACGCATTGCCTTGGTCTTGGGTGCAGCCAACCGAACGGTGGACGCCCATTACCGGTTGGCCGGCTACCAGGCTGCACTAATGGAAGCTGGACATCAGGTCGACCAGGATCTTATTTTTTACCAAGCAGATTATGAAAAAAATAGTGGGCGGTTAGTGGCGGACTTGCAGACAGCGGGGGCCACGGCGCTGCTGTCCTATGATGACCAGCTGGCCTTATTGATTGAAAATGGCTATCAGGATGCGGGCCGGCAGGTGCCGGGCGATTTGGAAATCGTTTCCGGCAATAATACGGCCTTTTCCTTGCTAGCTCGACCGGCCCTTTCGTCGATTGATCAACCCAAGTATGATATTGGGGCGGTTGCGATGCGCCTCTTAACGAAATTGATGGCTGATCCGACAGGGGACCAGCAAGAACAAATACAATTGCCCTATGCCATCGTCGAACGGGCTTCAACAGAAAAGCAATCGTAAGGCAACAAGCAGCTTCGGCTGCTTTTTATCTTGTTCTTGCTTTTCTAATTTAAAATGATTATCATTATAAATTAGAATAAAACTTAGCGGAGGATTGTCACGTGTTTAAGAATATTCGAACACTTTCACCTTTTTCACTTGTCCTGTTATTTACAGCTTTTACCATGTCGATTTCACAATCGACGATGACCACGGCTTATCCCATCTTGATGAAACAATTTGGGGTCAACGCCGCTGACGTGCAGTGGGTAACTTCTGGCTTCATGGTCGCCATGACGTTGGTTATGCCGCTGTCACCTTGGCTGTTAGATAATCTGCATTTGAAAAAGTTATTAAACTTGATTGTCGGCGTCTTTCTCTTAGGAACGGCCATTGCCATGGTGACCCCGAACTTTACGGGGGTCATCATCGGCCGCTTACTAGAAGGGATCGGTGTCGGTGCGCTTTTCCCTACCTATCAGGCAGTCATTTTGGAAAATACGGCTGAAAAAGACCGGGGACTGAGCATGGGGGTGGTTGGCCTGGTCATGGGTTCAGCCCTCGCTGTCGGTCCCGTCATTTCCGGGATTATTTTGCAGTGGGGTTCCTGGCGTTTGCTCTTCGGCTTCTTCTTTATCGTGCTCTTGGCACTGACGGTGGTCATGCAGGGCGAAATCAAGAACACGCACGAATTAAAGCCGGGTGAGTTCGACTTCCTATCGGCCTTCTTGTTGATCGGTTTTGCTGGTATCTTGTACACGGTGTCCATTCTGCCTAGCCAGGGCTTGAATTGGATTTTGATCGCAATTTTACTAGTTTCGATCGTCTTCCTAGCAGCCTTTGTCCGCCGGCAGTTACGCAAAGACCAACCATTCTTAGATTTGACCGTCTTTACGCACCGGGGTTATTTGCCGGCAATGCTGCTGACGGGGATGTCTTATTCTGGCTTGATTACGGCCACGGTACTGATGCCCCTCTATTACCAAAAAGCCTATGGATTGGCCCCCATCTGGTCTGGCTTTTTGATGATTCCTGCCGCTATCTTCCTTTCTTGGTTAAATCCCAGGGCGGGGAAGCTCTTGAATCAAATTGGCCTGCGGCCGCTGGTACTGATTGGGTCAACCATGATGGTTGCTGGCTATGGCATTTTGGCACTAGCTGGTACGAAGACGCTGCTGTTGGCACTACTGGCTGCGATGTTACTGGAAGGTGGCAATGCCTTTATTATGATGCCGGCCATTACCGCTGCCAACAATGCATTGCCAAAGCATCTCTTTTCCCACGGGACGGCCGTGATTACCACTATGCGCCAGGTTATCGGGGCGCTATCCATTTTGGTCGCCTCTGTGTTAATTGGCTTCTTCAACGAAAGCATGGGTTACGGCCAGGCTTTGGGTATGACTGCTGCTTGGTTCATTTTGATTCCGCTGTCAGGCTATTGGCTGGCTAGTCGGATTCGAGTTGATAAAAAATAAGTTCTTTTGGTCTGACCTGTACCCCGAAAGTTGCATAAACTTTCGGGGTTTTTCTTATGACGAAATTTTCAAAAGCATATAAAGTACAAGCTGTTAAAAAATATATTCAAACTGGTCAATCAGCGAATCAAGTCGCCCATGAATTTGGTTTACAGACCTATGATCTCCTGATGCTCATCGCAGCGTATCAAGTCCATGGATCAAAAATCATTTATGACCCACCCCAGATTACTGCGGAATTTCGTATACGCCTAACACTCTGGGCTATCGAACACAACTCCTATGTCGAGGTTGCTCGTCAATTTGGTTATACGCATATTCCAACAATATTGAAATGGAAGAAAATCTATATACA
>JAQTHT010000017.1 GCA_029433265.1 Leuconostocaceae bacterium ESL0958
ACTATTTTACGAGAAAGTTGATCAATGGATCTTTTTTTATTTATCAGGGGTGTTGCACTTCAATTGTAAATTCACCGCGCAAAAAAAAGAACCTCGATTAGAGGTTCTTTCAGCGTGAATGCCGCAGCAATGATTAGTACTTTGGCGTCCACTTCAAAGCTTCGATTGCTTCCTTGACATCGGAAATCTTTTCCTTCGTGATGCCTTGGTCAACAGCTGATTGTGCAACTGCGATGGCAACATCTTCGGAGAACTTCGTCAACTGTGAAACTGGAGGCAAAACAGCAGCACCTGGTTGTGATGCATCAACCAAACCACCCAAGGAGTGGGCAGCAGCTGAGATCATTTCATCGTTCAAGACCGTAGCCGTTGAAGCGATGGTACCCAGTCCAAGACCAGGGTAAACGAGGGCGTTGTTGGCCTGACCAATGTTGTAGGTCACACCGTTGTATTCGATTGGGTCAACAGGGATACCGTTGGCAACCAATGCCTTACCATCAGTCCATTCAAGCAAGTCCTTCGCCGTTGCTTCGACCAACTTCGTTGGGTTAGACAATGGGAAGATGATTGGACGTTCTACGTGAGCGGCCATTTCTTGCACGATTTCCTTGGTGAAGGCACCAGGAACAGTGGAAGTACCAACCATGATCGTTGGGTGGACTTCCTTCACAACGGACATCAAGTCAGTCAACTGGTCAGCGTTTGCAAATTCTGAACGCTTACGAGCAAATGGTGCTTGTTCTGGTGTCAAGTCGTCCATGTCGTCAAAGAGCAAGCCCTGCTTGTCGACCAAGTAGATGCGTGACTTTGCTTCTTCTTCGGACAAACCTTCTTGCAACATTTCGTCGTAGATTCGTGAAGCGATACCACTTCCGGCTGAACCGGCACCGAATGACAAGTAGGTCTGTTCTGACAACTTTTCGCCAGTGATGTTCATGGCACCCAAGGCAGCGGCCAACGTGATGATACCAGTTCCCTGGATGTCATCGTTGAAGGTCGTGATGTCGTTCTTGTACTTGTTCAAGATCTTGGCACCGTTTTGACGGGCAAAGTCTTCCCAGTGCAAGTACAAGTTAGGGAAAGTCTTTTCAGCAGCTTGGACGAAGTCATCAACGAACTTGTCGTACTTTTCGCCGCGAACACGTTCGTGACGGTTACCCAAGTAGTTAGGGTTGTCCAACAATTCCTTGTTGTTCGTACCGTTGTCCAAGACAACTGGCAAAACGTCGGCTGGGTTGACCCCTGCAGCTGCAGTATAAACCATCAACTTACCAACTGCGATGTCAACACCGTTAACACCCCAGTCACCGATACCCAAGATACCTTCGGCATCCGTTACAACGATCAACTTGATGTCACGGCCGTTGGCAGCGTTCTTCAAGCTCGTTTCGAAGTCTTCATCGTTATCGATGGAGAAGTAGACCGCGTTTTGTGGGTCAACAAACAAGTCTGAGTAGTTTTCGATTGATTCAGCGATAACTGGATCATAAACAATTGGCATGAATTCAACCACGTGTTGGCTAAACAGGTAGTAGAACAACGTGTGGTTCGTGTTGAAGATTTCCATCAAGAACAAACGCTTTTCCAAACCAGATTGCTTGGATTGGTATTGTGCATATGCTTGTGATGCTTGTTCATCCAACGTTTGAACACGTGGTGGCAAGAGACCGGCAACGCCGAGTTCCTTACGTTCTGCCATCGTGAATCCCGTTCCCTTGTTCAAGAAGGGATCGTTCAAAAGATCAATTCCTGTCTTCATTAGACATACTCCTTTTTGTTCTTTTTCTGTAATACCCATGGCACTACTTAAACAACACCTATATAATAACCCCTGCCTTTTCACATAGTCAAACGCAATAGATTGACCAACTTTTATTTATAGTCTTTGCTTTCATTTAATCAAAGCAGGTCCTGCGCCCAAAAGCCAGCCAAACCGGCGCAACCTGATGACCGCCTCGGGATTTGACCAAGACGCTGCCGGAAGTGCGCACCGTCCTAGGAAAAAATGCGGTACAATAGGTAGTAAAGTTTTTATATCACAAGCGAGGAGCCCCCATGCGGATTGCAGACTTGGAGTACTACATTGCTCTGGCCTCCTACCGGAATTTTTCACAAGTTTCCGACCGCTTTAACGTGTCCCAACCAACAATTTCTTTGGCCATGCAGCGCCTAGAAAAAGAAATGGGCACCGAATTGTTGAAGCGGAACAAGGCCCATAAGAATCTCACCTTGACCTATGCCGGCCAAGTTTTTTTACAGCACGCCGACACAATGGTAGAGCAATACAAACTGGCCCAGACGGAAATTCAACGAATTACGGAACATAGTCTGCTGATTGGCCTACCCCCGATTATTCAAATTGCTTATTTCCCAGATATTGCCATGCGCTTGTCCGACCAGGTCTTAACCCACTTACGCACACAGGAGATTGGCGCCCACGAAGCCCTCAACCAGCTAAAATCCGGGGAACTGGATGCTTCCTTTATTGGCCATCTTGATCCCATCGACCAGGCCGACTTCGACTTGATTGACTTTGATGAACGGCCCTTTGCCATTCTCGTCTCTGAAAAACATCCCCTGGCGGCGCGCTCATCCGTATCCTTTGCTGAGCTAGTGGCCGAGCAATTCATTCTCTTAAAGGGTAACTTTGTCCACAGCGAAGCCTTTGACCGCCTAGCCCGGGCTAGCCACTCGCAAAACAGGGTCATCTTTACCTCCAGCCAGCCCTATGGCATCCTGTCCATGATTAAGCAGAACCGGGGCATTGGCTTTATGGTGGACCATCCCGCCCTCCAATTAGCCGGGGTCAAGGCCATCCCCCTGTCCGACGCTGACCAACCGCTCTTCCGAGTAGGTTTTGCAGCGCGCAAGGATACCATCCTCACGGCCGATCAGGAGACGATTTTCCAGGAACTAGTTCAGGCCACCAAGCTGGATTAGCGCCAGCGCGCCAAGGAATATCGTAGGAGTGGCGCCCTGTTTGCCCCCAGTGAAATAGGAGGAATCATGAAAAGAACAGCGCTCGTGGTGTCCCTGTTAACGGTGACGCTTGTAGCAGTGGTTGGCTTTGCCATTGTGAAAAGCCAGCAGGACCACAAGGAAAAGAAAAGCGACCAACTCTCTATTGTCGCTTCCACCAATGTCTATGGTGACTTGGCAAAGACCGTGGCCGGCAACAAGGCCGAAGTCAGTTCCGTCATCAACAAGCAGTCCGTCTCCCCGGAAGACTATGAACCCACCAACGCAGTGGCGAAGCAAGTTTCAAACGCTGACATTGCCTTTGGGAACGGGCTTGGCTATGACAGTTGGCTCAAGAAGTTAGCCAAGACGTCCAAATCCACCGACACCCTGTTAGTGGGCGACGATATTTTACACCAAAAGGATGGTGCCAACCCCCATCTCTGGAACAACCCGGACTATATGATTCAAGCTGCGCAAGGGCTGGCCAAAGAACTAGGCAAACGGGATCCAGACAACAAAGCTTACTATGAAGCCAATGCAAAGCGTTATGCCGATAAGCTGGCACCAGTCCAAGAAAAGATTGCGGCCGTCAAGGCCCAAGCGGCAGGCAAAGCGGTCTTCCAAACTGAACCCGTCCTAGCCTATCTGCTCGAAAAGTTAGACATGCAAATTGTCGGCGATGACTTTGCCGAAGCCATCGAGGAGGGCAACGACCCTTCCCCAGCTGTTTTGTCCGATATCGAAGGCAAAATCAAAGGGCACGAATTGAAACTCTTTGTGCAAAACGTGCAGACCACGGGTGGACCGGCCAAAAAGCTGGCCAAATTGGCCCAGGAAAATCAGATTCCGATTGTCAAAATTTCAGAAACAGCACCCGACCACACTTCTTATGTGGATTGGAAGTTGTCGGAGTTGAATGCCATTCAAAAAGCGCTGCAATAAAGCAGGAGGGCAGTGCTTTCCAACAGAAGCGACAGGTCGCAACCGCGACCTGTTTTTTATTTTGCCCGCGCTGCCAATAGGGCCAAACCCCGCTGGACTTCCTGGGCAACGTTGGCCGTTGCGGTGCCGCCCAGCGACTGCCGCTGATTGACAGCCGTGGTTGGCTGCAGGACCTGATAAACGTCTGCCTCGATCCGCTCATCCGCCGCCTGCAGTTCAGCCAATGAAAATGCTTCTAGTTGTCGGCCGCTTGCCAGCCCCTGGTAAACCAGATGGCCAACTACCGCGTGGGCCTGCCGGAAGGGCAGGTCTTTTTTAGCCAGGTAATCGGCTAGTTCCGTCGCATTCGAATAATCGCCCTTGGTAGCAGCTAACATGACGTCTTGGTGGACCGTCGCGCTGGCCAACATCCCCGCCATGACCTGCAGGGCAGTCATGACCGTCGTCATCGTATCAAAAGCCCCCTCCTTATCCTCTTGCATGTCCTTGTTATAGGCCAATGGTAGGCCCTTTAATACCGTCAACAGCGCCTGTAAGTGGCCATAGACCCGACCGGTCTTTCCCCGCGTCAGTTCTGCAAAATCCGCATTCTTCTTTTGCGGCATAATCGACGATCCAGTCGCATAAGTGTCCGACAGCGTCAAATAGCCAAACTCCTGACTGGTCCATAGAATCAGTTCCTCCGCAAAACGGGACAGGTGCATCATCAGCAAGGAGGCGTTTGACAGAAATTCAACGACAAAGTCCCGGTCAGAGACGGCATCCAGTGAATTGTGGTAGAGCTGGTCGAAGCCCAGCGTATCGGCAACCTGCTGCCGGTCAATGGGAAAAGTGGTCCCCGCTAAAGCGGCCGCCCCCAATGGCAACATGTCCGTATGCTGTTGGTTAAAGGCAAAACGTTCATAGTCCCGTTGCAACATTTCAAAATAAGCAAGGAGATGGTGGCCAAAGGAAATCGGCTGCGCGTGCTGCAAGTGGGTCAGACCTGGCATCAGCGTTGCTTGTTGCTCGTCCGCTAACTGAAGCAGCACCGCCTGCAAGTTCGTAATTGCTTCTAAGAGAAGGGGCAAACGCTTTTTCAGCCAAAGGTGGAGATCGGTGGCCACCTGATCATTCCGGGAGCGGGCCGTGTGCATTTTACCAGCAACTGGCCCAATTTTAGCCGTCAACAGGCTTTCCAAGTTCAAATGGATATCCTCTTGCTGTTGCGAAAAAGTCACCTGCCCGGCCTCGATTTCCTCGGCCAATTCGGTCAATCCAGAAAGGATGGCTCTTCCTTCCGTTTCAGACAGGATGCCCTGCTGGACCAGCATCTGGACGTGGGCTTGCGAACCGGCGATGTCTTCGGCCGCCAGCTCTTGGTCAAAATCAATCGAAGCGCCGTAAGCTTGGACCCAGTCGGCGACCTGTGCCTGAAAACGGCCGCCCCAAAGTGTATCCGTCATCGTCCATCCTCCTTTCTACTGTTGCGAATGGGTCTGATTGACCTGTTCAAAAACCGTAACCGGCAGTGTCCACAGTTTAATAAAGCCCACAGCCGCTTCCTGGTCAAACGAATCCGCGGCTGTATAAGTGGCTAAGTCCTGCTGATAGAGGGAGTTATCCACAGATTGACGAGCGACAGGGGTGGCCTGGCCCTTATAGAGCTTGACCTTGACCGTGCCGTTGACCACTTTTTGCGTTTCTTTGAGGAAGGCTTGCAAGGCATCAAAGAGTGGCGAAAGCATTTTTCCGTTGTAAATCAAATCCGTCATCTGTGCCTCAATTAGCGGCTTGTAGTGGGCAACATCTCGCTCCAGGGTCAAATCTTCCAGATCTCGATGGGCGGCCATGATGACTGCCGCAGCTGGTGCTTCGTACACTTCCCGGGATTTAATGCCCACCAGTCGGTTTTCCACATGATCAATCCGCCCAACGCCATGAGCCCCGGCCACTTGGTTCAACTGCTCAATCAGGGCCACTAACGACAGGGCCTGCCCATCCAAGGCCTGAGGTAGGCCTGCCGCAAAGGTCAGGTCGACGAAAACAGGCTGGTCCGGTGCTTCTTCCGGACTCACGGTGAGGCCATAGGCATCGGCTGGTACTTGCTGCCAGGGGTCTTCTAGGATTCCGGCTTCATTCGCTCGGCCCCAGAGGTTGTCATCAATGGAATAGGGCGAATCCTTACCCACTGGCACCGGCACGCCATGCGCTTTGGCATAGTCAATTTCTTCTTCCCGGGACCAGTGAAAGTCTCGGATAGGGGCCTCAATTTTCAAGGCCGGATCGAGGGCGTGGATAGCCGCTTCAAAACGGACCTGGTCATTGCCCTTCCCGGTCGATCCATGAGCGATGGCTGTTGCCCCCAACTCGTGGGCCACCTTCACCAATTCATGCATAATCAAAGGCCGAGACAGGGCGGAAACCAAAGGGTAGCTTCCTTCATAAAGAGCATTGGCTTCGATGACCGCTGCTACATAATCTTTAACAAAGTCCTCCTTGGCATCAATGACCAAAGACTGCGCCGCTCCGACAGCCAGCGCTTTTTCCTGAACAGCAGCCAAGTCCTTACCAGCTTGGCCAACGTCGACCACCACGGCGATGACTGCATAGCCCTTTTCTTTGAGCCAGGGAATCGCCACTGAGGTATCCAATCCACCTGAATAAGCTAAGACAATTTTTTCCATTTTTAATTTCCTCCTATTGTGCCAATACGTCACTCAAAAACTGTTTAGTAATCGCTTGTTTGGGCTGGGTAAAGAATTGTTCGGGCGCCCCCTTTTCCTGAATAACGCCATCTGCCATCAACCAAATCTGGTCGGCCACCTGGCGGGCAAAGCCCATTTCATGGGTCACAATGACCATGGTTTTGTTTTCGGCCGCCAAGGCCTTGATCACCTTCAAGACCTCCCCCACGTTTTCGGGGTCCAAAGCCGAAGTCGGTTCATCAAAGAGCAGTAATTCTGGCTGCATGGCGAGTGCTCGGGCGATGGCCACCCGCTGTTGCTGACCCCCCGACAAATTTCTGGGGTAAGCGCCGGCTTTCTCAGCTAGGCCAACCTGATTTAAGTAGTGCTGCCCCAACTCCTGGGCCTGGTCGGCGGACAAGCCTTTCACTCGTTCAGGCGCCAGGGTCAAGTTTTGCATGACCGTTCGATTAGCAAATAGATGAAAGGCTTGGAAGACCATGCCAATCTTGCTGCCTAATTTGGCCAACTCCTGCGGACTGGCCTCCGTTAAATCACTTTTTTCAAAGTGCACGCTACCAGCGCTGGGTTTCGTCAACTGATTTAAGCAGCGCAGCAGCGTGGACTTTCCAGAACCGGAAGGACCGATAATACAAATCACCTCGCCTTCGTGCACAGTGCCGTTAATGTCGGTTAAGACTTGTTGCTGGCCAAATTTTTTCTGTAAATTTTGAATCGTCAGTACTGCTTTAGCCATGGTTCATCCTCTTTTCCAAATAATTCAGGGCCCGTGTCAGTAAGAAAGTCATCGCAAAGTAGATGGCCATAACCACGACAATCGGTGCCACGCCCCGGTACGTATCTGCCCGAACGACGTTCAATTGATAGATCAAATCGGTCACGCCAATAATCGACACAATAGACGATTCTTTGACCACCGAGATAAATTCATTGCCCAGAGCTGGCCAAATCTTTTGAAAGGCCTGCGGCAGAACGACAAAACGAAGCGTATCCTTTGCTGACAGCCCCAAGCTCTGGGCGGCTTCCTTTTGCCCCGCATCCACGGCATTGATGCCACCCCGGATAATTTCACCAACATAGGCAGCGGAGTTCAGCGAAACTGCAATAATGCCGGCAGTCAAGGCCGGTAAGTTAATCACGGCGCCCAGGCCAAAGTAGACCAAGAGCACCTGGACCATCATGGGCGTTCCCCGGACAATTTCGATATAGGCGACAGCCGGCCAACGGAGTAGCTTCAGTGGCGCCATTTTCATCAAGGCTAGGACAACGCCCAAGATGATCCCGGCTAAAATCGACAGCACTGCAATCAGGCTGGTGTTTAAGAAGCCATCGTAGAAGTAATGCCAGTAGCGCAACATGGAGGTATCCGCTGTATTGTCACTCATGTAAACGCCTGCCTGCCGTAAGTAATCTTTGGTCCAGCCGTTGGCTTGAATTTTATCAATGCTTTGATTGACGGCAGTGGCCAACGTATCGGATCCCTTGGCAAAAGCGGCTGCGGCGCCAGTTTCGTTCGCATCCAGCTGGTAGTCCGCATCAATCATTGCCAGCTTGTCATCGTTGGCGACATAGGCTTCCGCCACTGGTTTTTCCACCCCAACAGCTGCTAACTTCTGACTCTTCAAGGCAAAGACGAGGTTGGGGGTCTTTTCCATACCGGTAATCGTACCCGCCGGGAAGCGTTCCTTTGCTAATTTATTTTGCAAAGACCCTGTCTGCGCCCCAATCTTTTTGCCTAACAAATCTTTTGCTTGCTTGTACTTACCGGCATCGGATTTGTTAATCAGAAAACTTTGCCCACCCTGATAGTAAATTTTGGAAAAATCAACGCTTTTCCTTCGTTCAGCCGTTGGATTCAGACCGGTAATGGCCATGTCGACCTTGCCTGTTTGTACGGCCACCAAAGTGGCGCCAAAATCCATATTTTTTAATTCAAGTTTGACGCCCAAATCTTTGGCAATCTGCTTAGCGATGGCGACATCCATCCCCACATCCTCCGAATGACCGTGCACACTGGCCCGAAATTCAAAAGGGGGGTAGTCAGGCGAAGTCGCCACTTTCAGGACCCCGGCCTCCTTTACCTTCTGCAGGGACTGGTCCTCTGCTGCCTGCGCCGTCAACTGCTGCGTGTTCCAGAATAGGAACAAACCGAGCAGGAGACTCAGCCAGTAATACCATTTGTTCATTGCTGTCTTGCTCATCTTCTTCTCCTTCTTACTACGGGCAATTCAAATTAATAAAAAAAGCGCCCTTTTAGTCGTTTGACTAAAAGGGCGCTTACTACGCGGTACCACCTTACTTATGCGTTCACAAAAACACATCACTCGTTCTTCGATCAAAAATACTAATCGTCAGCTCTGTAATGGGAGCGCCCAGTATGGTTTGCATCGCATACACCTGCAGGTGACGTTCATCTAAGGACAGCCAATGCCTTTCACTAACCGGCACTTCACTGTGCGCCATCCTTCAGATTACTACTTCCTGTTTTGCGGTTTTATTATTAATTTTTAATAATATTATCATAATCATTTTATTTTGCAAGCTTTTGCTAACAAATTTTTTAAATCATGTCCAAATGGGTCTGACCAGCCTTAATCCAGCCCACCTTGCGCATCGCCCAGTAGACGATAAAGGAGATGACAACGGGCAGGGCCACGCCGAAAATCATGTAGGCAATAAACATAGCCATATCCTTACCAAAGAGGGCAATGGGCACAATCAGGGAGTTAAAACCAATACCGGCAATCGTAAAGGGCACCGTGACATGGAAGCCCACCGTGGCAATCGGTGCGGCCACTGCCGCCCCAATCATTGGCGGAATGAGCAGCAGTGGGTTCTTCACAATATTCGGGAACTGAATCTTTGGCGTCACAATTCCTTGGGCAATTGTCGCCCCAATCTTGTTTTCATGGAAAGAAATGGCAGGATAGGAAACAAAGACAGCCGTGGTCCCAATCAGAATTGCACCGGCAGCATCGGCTGAGGTAATCCCGGTCGCTCCGATGGCAACGGCCAGAGCCGCTGCGGAAGCCGGTGTCATGGTCATTGCTCCAAAGGCCATGGCCACGATTGCAGTCCCGATAATAGGATTGACCAGCACACTGGCTGCAATGGCGTGGCCCAGCCAAACGAGGAAGGGCGTCGTCACAATGGCCAGGTAGTAGCCAGCCATTGTGCCAACAATAGTCGTCAGCGCTGGCACAATAATCATGTCCAGCGGGGTCTTACCAGACAGCCACTTCCCAAAGAGCACAGCCACCAGTCCAGCTAACACGGCAGAAATTGGCTGCCCCGTCGTCATTACGGCGGCCCCAGTCGCTTGTTGGCTGGTAAAACCAGTCATCGTGGCCAGTTTCATCGGACTATCCGTAAAGAAGACCGCATTGGCCCCAACAGTGGACGCAGCCATGGCCGAAAACATAACCATGGTATTCGTCTTCATTTGGGAAGCGATGGCCGCCCCAAAGGCAGCTGGCAGAATCACTTTGGTGACTGCCCCCATTTGAACCATAGGGCCAAAGTGGATCAGGCCTGCAATCGTTTGCAGCAAAAGCCCCATCCCCAGCGTCACCAGGATGGCATTGGACACAGCGGCTGATACGCCATAGACCATTTCCTTCACGGACTGTTTATCGGAACTGGCGGCCATTGCTTGGGCCTCGGCCTCTTGAAAGTTTTCAATTGCCGCTTCTTTTTGCGCCGCTCGGCGCATCTCTTCGGTCATCATCATCGTCATTCTCTCCTCAAGTGCATCTTGTTTGTTAAAGAAAAAAAGGCCCTGGTAGTCGTAACTACCAGGGCCTTTTGGGCGCAGCAGTTACTAGGACGTCTCCTAGTAACTGACACGAAAAATCAGCTTACTAGGAATCGCATAGCAAGCTGCGCAACAAGGCAAAATGATTCGTCTTCACAATGGTCATCATGTGTACTGCTACTGGCATCTTCATTTTCCCTTGTCCTTTCTTTAAATGATAAATAAATTATAGCACACTCATTTTATGAGTCAACACTAATTTTTCCAAGCAGCCAACCCCTTTTTAGCAACTGCATAAGACAGCCAGACCGCCGGGAAGAGGTAGAGGAGCGTAATGGGTTGCAGGTGGGCAATTTCCACCAGCATGAAGAGCGCCATCAACGGCGCCTGCTGCGTAGCTGCCAAGAGTGAAACAGCCCCAATAAAGGCATAGTGCCAGGGCAACAAATTCGGTAACAGTAATTGACCGGGACCCGCCAGTAGTAAGCCAACGACGGCTCCGAGTGACAGGGCTGGTGTGATGGCGCCGCCGGTGGCGCCACCATAAAAGGAAAAGGCCACCAGCACAAATTTCAGTAAGCCAATCCCGACAATCACCCAGAGCAGTTGCAAATTATTTTGTTGAAAGGTCAACTGGGCCAGCGGCCGACCATTGCCCATCACTTCCGGAATGAAATAAGCCAGCAGGCCGGTTAGTAGCCCCACCACTGGCATGGCCCAAAGAATTTGATGACCCGTCACTTGTTTTTGTTGGGCCCAATCAAAGGTCTTTTTGACAAAAATGCCGAGAAGGCCCGTAATGGGCCCGATTACGCAGCCGGCGACAAGGGCGGCCCAGAAAAAGTGGGTTTCTGCCAAGCCATAGTATGGATGAAAGCCCTTTTCGAGCCCCCCAATACCGGTGGCAATGCCCGCCATCGCCAGCGAAACCGTCACGTTTTTGACTGAAGCCTTCTTGAGCAACATTTCCACAGCAAAGAGCATTCCCGTAATCGGCGCAATGTAGACGCCCGCAAAGCCGGCGCCCGCTGCTGCTGCCAGTAACAGGGTCCGATCTTCCTTAGATAAGGAAAAAGAAGGAAAACGATTCAACCGCCCCGTCACCTGCTGGGCAATCATCACCCCTGCCTGCCGTGGGGCCAGTTCGCGACCAACGGAACCCCCAGTCCCGACAAAGAACATTTGAGTGAGGACGTTGATTACCGTACTTTTAACGGGCATTTGCTCGCCCGAAAGCGCCTTTTTAATGCCAACAAAGGGCTGCAGTTGCCTTCTTTGATAGTACCAAAAGCAACCAGCCATGATGGCCCCAATTAGCACCGAGAGCAACCGCCGCCAGCCCGGTACCGTCGAAGGGCCCGCCAAGAGATAAGACTCATGGAAGTTTAAGAAGACCTTGGCGATGACCGTCAAAAAGGCCGAAAGTAAGGCCGACGACAGGCCGACCAGAACCCCCAAGAGCATCGTGAAAAAGACAAGCCGTCCATAGCCTTGTTTTGCTGAATGTGGTTGTGTCATATGCTTTCCTACTATATTAATCGTTTTTATCTGGCCAATTTTGGCCACAGCGTCTTTAAATGTACAAAAAGCAGAACAAAAAAGCAAGCAGTGTTCGGACAGAACTAGACCATTGTTTAATGATTTCGATTGAAAGATACTTTTCATTCTTTTTTATTGGCCAAATAAGGCGATAAAAGAGAGAATAAGGACCGATTATTGGTCGGTTGAATTTGCAGTTACTTTCTTTTTGATATAAACTATACCAGTAGGTTGTTATGATTATCATTAAAAATAAGGAGTGTGTTTGATGAGCAAAGATCAAGAACAAAAGCCCATGGACCACATGCATGACCAGGACAAAATGGATCATGACATGGGGGACATGCACCAGGATAAGAAGAACACGTCCGACATGGACCAGCAGCATGGTCACCAGGACAAGATGAAGCACATGGACCACATGCACATGGGCCACGATATGGCCGGCATGGATCAGCAACACCAGGGTCATGATATGGGGGATATGCATAAGGGCCAGGACATGTCCCATATGCAGCACATGCACCAAGGACATGACATGGGCCAGATGGCTGGTATGGACCACATGCACATGGGCCATGATATGTCTGGCATGGCCGGCATGGCCGGTATGGCTGGCATGCACATGCACATGGACCACGGCGATATGAAAAAGCGTTTCTGGTGGTCCCTCATTCTGATGGTGCCCATCCTCTTCATTGCCCCCTTCATGGGCATGGATCTGCCCTTCACCATTACCTTCCCTGGTTCCAACTGGCTGACGGTAATTTTGTCGACCATCCTCTACGTTGTCGGCACCAAGCCTTTCTTCTCAGCCGCCAAGGGTGAATTAAAGGATAAGAAGCCAGCCATGATGTCCCTGATTTCGATGGGGCTGATTGTGACTTACTGGGTGTCCATCCTGGCCTTTATCGGCAATACCTTCTTCAAGGCAGACATGACGGACTACTTCTGGGAATTCGCCACTTTGATTGTCATCATGCTGCTGGGCCACTTGGTGGAAATGCAAGCCACAATGCGGGCGGGCAACGCCACGGCAGAATTGGCTAAGTTGACGCCACAGATGGCCCACGTCAAGCAGGGCGATGACTTCAAGGACATGCCAGTCGCCTCCCTGGAACAGGGCAGTATCGTCCGCGTCTTGGCTGGTGAATCCTTCCCAGCCGATGGCATCATCACGAGCGGGGAAACCCAGGTCGATGAATCCCTGATGACGGGTGAATCCAAACCCGTTCAAAAGGCAGCCGATGCCAAAGTCATTGGTGGCACCATCAATGGAGACGGTACCGTGGAAGTCAAAGTCAATGCCGTTGGCGACGACTCCTTCGTTGGTCAATTACAGCAAACCTTAACGGAAACGGCTGCTTCTTCTTCCAAGGCCGAAAGCTTGGCCAACCGCGTGGCCGGCTGGCTCTTCTGGGTTGGTTTGATTGCAGCGGTTGCGGCGCTCATTGTTTGGACCATCTTAGATGGCTTTACCATGGCCTTTAACATCGCCATTACGACCCTCATCATCGCCTGCCCCCACGCACTGGGACTGGCTATTCCACTGGTCATCCAGCGGACCAAAGCCATTGCCGCCAAAGATGGTATTTTGATTGAAAACCACGGCGCCGTACTTTCAGCCAAGGGTTTGCGCTACGTGTTGATGGACAAGACGGGGACGTTGACCGATGGCCACTTCTCCGTTGAACAAGTCCAAGGAGCTGCCAACTTGTCTGCCGATGACGCCCTCGTGCTCATGGCAGCCTTAGAAGCACAGTCTTCCCACCCATTGGCCAAGGCCATTGTGACAGCGGCCAAGGACAAGCACTTAACGGCTAAGTCTGCAGCAGATGTCAAAACCATCAAGGGGGCCGGTGTTAGCGGTACCATTGATCAGCAGTACTACGCACTGGTTTCTGCCCGCTATTTGACGGAACAAAAGATTCCTTTTGATGCCCTCGATAGTACCGGTTCCATTTCCTACCTGACGGATGGCAAAGCCGTTCTTGGCGCAGTTGCCCTAGCCGACCAAATCAAAGACAGTGCGGCTGACTTCGTTGCCGCTTTGCACCAACGTCAGTTAACCCCAGTCCTCGTCACAGGAGACACTAAGCAGACAGCTGATAGTATTGCTCAAAAGTTGGGCATTGACGAAGTCAATGCGGAAGTGTCACCAGAAGATAAGATTGACCTGGTCAAGCGCTATCAACAGCAGGGCAAGACCATGATGATTGGCGATGGCATTAACGATGCGCCTGCCCTATCACAAGCAGATCTGTCCGTGGCCATCGGTGCCGGTACGGAAGTGGCCAAGGCCTCTGCTGACGCCGTCTTGATTTCAAAGTCACTACCAAAGATTATCGATCTAATTTCCTTGTCCAAGCACGCACACGAGAAGGAAATTCAAAATCTCTGGTGGGGCGCTGGCTATAACGTGCTGGCCATTCCAACGGCGGCCGGCCTACTGGCTGGTGTCGGCATTATGCTCAACCCAATGGTGGGTGCGGCTTTGATGTCCTGCTCGACCTTGATTGTGGCGGCCAACGCCGTCATCTTGCGAAAGTAAAGAATGCTTAAAAATCAGCTTTGCCCTTTCATAAAGCTGTCCTTTGCCTGTATAATCAGAAAATGTACAGTATTTTAAAAAGGAGCGTACTATGCGCAAATATTTTTCTGAGTTCTTCGGTACGGCAATCTTGACGATTACCATGATGATGACTTTGATTTATGTGTCCTCTTTCCAATTGGGCGCTGTCTTTGACATCATGATTATTGCTGGATTGACACTGGCCGGCTTGATGTTTCTCTTTGGTCCCTTCTCAGACGGTGGTCACTTTAACCCCGCCGTTTCCTTAGGAGCTGCTTTGCAAAAGGCCATTTCATGGAAGACCTTTGCTGGCTATGCCATCGCTCAGCTACTCGGTGCCATTCTTGGTGTTGGGGTGGCCTTGGCAACATTGATGCCCGTCTTAAACGGTGCTGCTAGTGGTCAGTCCGTGAAGAGCTCCCAGTTGTTGTCCTCCATTGAACCAACGGCAACCGTTGCTTCTCTGGCAGAATCTTTAACAATTGAGTTCTTCGTGACACTCATTTTTGTTTTCGTAACCTTGGTTGCCATCAAGCAAAACAAAAAGCTGAGTCCAGTGATCGTTGGTCTCTTCATGACCATCGCCACTTTCCTCTCCTACCCACTGACAGGTGGTCTTTTGAACCCTGCCCGTGTCTTTGCTCCCTTACTTTACAAGGGCTTGGCAAGCGCCGCAAATCCTTGGTACTTCCTCTTAATTGAATTGGCAGCTGGGATTGTTGCTGGTTTCTTGGCCAAGTACTTTGTCAAGGACAACAGTGCCGTCATCGAAGAAGAAGTTACGGTTGAAAGCAAGTAAAAAACAAGAAAATCCTTTCTTTGTTCAAACCCGAAAGCGACTGCTTTCGGGTTTTTTGCTGTCTTTTTAATCTTCACTTTTAACTCATTTAATTTTAATATAGACTCTTCGCCCTAGACTATCCTTACACTTCTCAAGGAGGTTAGGTCTTTGAAAAAACTCACTTTCAAAAAATTCGATTGGTGGCTGTTCGCCATCCTCTTGCTTGCCGCCGTCCTCTACGGCTATGGCATTTGGGATGCCGGCAGTGCCAACGCCTACTACACCGCTGCGATTACATCGATGACGCAATCCTGGCATAACTTCTGGTACGGGGCCTTTGATCCCGCCGGCTTTATTACAGTGGATAAGCCGCCGGTGGCCCTCTGGTTCATGGCCCTTTCCGCCAAAGTCTTCGGCATTCACAGTTGGTCGATTGTGCTCCCCTCAGTCTTAGCCGGCATTGGTTCTGTGGCCCTACTCTACCAGCTCATAAGCCCCCGTTTCGGTTACTGGGCAGCACGGGCCGCCGCCTTCGTCATGACCATCACGCCAACAGTCGTCGCTAATTCCCGAACGAACAACATGGATGCCATCCTCGTGTTCTTCCTCCTGTTCGCCGTCTGGCTTTTGGTTAAGGCCGTCCGCAAACAAAAGCTCTGGTTGCTGCTCCTTTCCTTTGCAGTGATTGGCATCGCCTTTAACATTAAAATGCTGCAAGCCTTCATGATTTTGCCAGCCATGCTGGTCTACTATTGGTTGGCCAGCAAGCAACCCTGGCGCAAGAAAACTGCTGGCCTGCTAGCAGCACTCGCCGCCCTCGGTCTCTTTACCGTCGCCTATCCCGCCGCCGTCGATGCGGTCAATCCCAGCCAACGACCTTACATCGGCTCTTCCCAGAAGAATTCTCTCCTAGAGTTGGCCTTTGGCTACAACGGCACAGAACGCTTACTAGGCCAGTCCACTGGTACTGGCGGTACCTTCTCCGGCATGGGCGGCAAGCAGCAAAGCAAGCAAAAGCAAGCCGGCGGTCCAACTGGTCAGCAACAAACTGGACAAAACACACAAAATACGAATCAAAGCGGCCAACAAAACAATCAACAGACCCAGACAACTGGCCAAACTGGTCAGCAACAGCCTCAGCCTCCTACGACGACCGGCCGACAGGGTCAGCCTGGTCAAGCACCTGGCCAGTCACAAGGACAAAAGCTGGGTAGGCGACCAAGTGGTCAGCATGGTCGGCCAGGCGGTAAGGGCGGCGCCAATTCTCCATTTGCCATCGGCAGTGCTGGTCCATTCCGTCTCTTCCAGTCAGACCTGGGTAGTCAAATTGGTTGGTTCCTCCCACTGGCTTTCTTCGGTATCATTGCCGGCTGGTTCGCTTTCAAAAAGAAAGGCCAACGCTGGTACCAGTTATCGAAGCAGCAAGAAGAACTGGCCCTTTGGACGGGTTGGTTGCTCCCAGTTTACGGCTTCTTCTCCGTGGCTTCCTTCTTCCACCCTTACTACACGATCATGTTGGCGCCAGCCATTGCGGCGCTGACAGGAATTGGCCTGGCAGCCGTTATCAAGCTGCGGCGGGCAGGCGGGCAACAGGCCCGTTTGGGCACGATCTTCCTCGCAATTGCTCTTGTAACAACCAGCTGCTTACAGGCCTACTACGCTTGGTCCTACTACCCTGTTATTTCTTGCTTGATTATCCTGCTCGGCTTAATCGCCGCCCTCCTCTGGCTGTTTGCTAGTCGGGTTACGACAATAATCAAGGTCAGCCTGTCACTACTGGCCATCACGCTCCTTGCTGGTTGGTGGGCCTTAACCCCTACAATTGCCCACAATTCAGCGGCCATTCCAGCAGCTGGTCCTAGTCTCCTATCCGGTCGACAACAGGACCTGGGCGGCCAGGTAGATCAAACACTACTTCGCTATACAAAAGCACACAAAGGGAGTGCCAAATACCTCTTTGCCACAACGGATGCCAACTCGGCTTCTGGCTACATCATTCAATCTGGACAAGCCGTCATGGCGCTGGGTGGCTACAACGGCACCGATAAAACCATGACCCTCAAGCAGTTTAAAGCGCTGGTAGCCAGTGGTCAGCTGAAATACTTTGTCATGGGTAACCAAGGCAAGGCCAGCTCTGGTCAGATTGGTCAAATTATCAGCTGGGTCAAGCAACACGGCCGGCAGGTCAGCTTGACCGGTCAGCAACAAAAGACCACGCAGTCTCAGATGCCCGGCCAAAGCAACAGTAATACGCTCTACGATTTATCAAATCTAACCTAACGATTCCGGAAGGAGGCAGTCTATGCTCAGTCCCATCAAGAAAATACCAAAGCTAGCCCTCATTTTACCCGCCTATAATGAAGCAGACGGCCTGATGCAAACCGTCAACCAACTGCAGACCATCAAAAATCAACTGCTGGCAGCCGGGACCATTGCCAGTGGCTCCTTTATCCTCATTGTCGATGATGGCTCCACCGACCAAACCTATCCCATCATGCTGGCAGCGGAACAGCGCAATGATGACATCTTGACCGTTAAACTTTCCCGTAACTTTGGCCACCAAAACGCCCTGCTGGCAGGCTTAACGGAGGCAATCAAGTTAGCGGATATCACGATTACCTTGGATGCGGATTTACAGGATAATCCCGCCATCATTGGTCAAATGGTCGCGCGCTACCAAGCCGGAGCTGAAGTGGTCTACGCCGTACGGGATAATCGGGCCAACGATACTTGGTTTAAAAAGAATTCCGCACTGGCCTTTTATCGGCTCGCCAGTTGGCTGGGCGTGGACTTAGTCCCCAATCACGCAGATTTCCGCCTCCTCTCCAAAAAGGCAGTGGTCGCATTACTGGCACTACCAGAACGGAATCTCTTTCTGCGGGCCATGGTGCCGCTTATCGGTTATCCCAGCGCCAAGGTCTACTACGAAAGGGGCCAGCGGGCAGCCGGTGTCTCCAAGTATCCGTTAAAAAAGATGGTCCAATTTGCCATCGATGGCATCACCTCCTTCTCCGTCAAACCCATCAAATTAGTTTTCAACCTTGGGCTCATCATTTCGTCCGTTGCTGGTATCGAAATTGCCTACACGCTCATTGAAAAAATGATTGGCAATCCAACGGCGGGTTGGTCCTCCCTGATGATTTCCATTTGGCTACTCGGTGGTTTGAACATCATGGCCATCGCGGTTATTGGCACCTACATCGGTAAAATTTTTACCGAAGTCAAAGGTCGGCCCCGCTTCCAAATTGAACAGGAGACGGGTGTCCTCCAAACAGCCCGCCCAGCAGCAAAGAGCTGGTCCAATCTCCCTGCTTATCAACGCGCACAGTGATCTCATGCAACGTAAAAACAGGTCCCCCCTGGTTGGGGGAACCTGTTTTTTCTGGTGACGACACACTAGGTCTTTTCGGCTGTACAAGGCGCGGCGCCCGTGATCAAAAATCAGCCACCACCTGCACCGTAATGGTTTCCTTACGAAAAGGGCGCGGCAGCGATAGTGTCACCGCCTGTAAGTAGAGCCGGTCCGCTGGCTGCCCACCGTAGAGGTCATCCCCCACAATCGGATGCCCGTTGGCGGCTAAATGTACCCGTAATTGGTGCATCCGGCCGGTTGCTAAGGTCAAGGACAGCAGGCTCTGCTGCTCCTCTGGCCAGGTCTGCAAAACCTGATAAGTGCTCAGCGCGGGTTGGCCCGCCTCTGGATTCACCCAGCGCCTTCTGCTGTCGCTGGGATGTGGCCCAATCGGATCTTGAAACTGCCCCTCCTGCTGGGCAAATAGCCCGCTAACGACCGCTTGGTAGGTGCGACGGATGGCCTTGGTCTGAATCAAACGGTTCAAAATTGGGACAACCAGCGGATTTTTGGCCACAATTACTAGCCCGCTGGTGGCGCGATCGAGACGGTGCACCATGTAGGGGGCAGCCGGCTGGCCAGCAGAACGCAACTGCCGGCGGTTAAAATCCGCCGCTAGGTAATGTAAAAGCGTATCGTGCTCCGTAGGTGAATGGGGGTGCATCTTCATGCCCGCTGGCTTCTGGACAATCACGAGATCCTCATCCTCGTAGGCAAGGCGGGGCTGCCAGGCCGGATTGGCCGGGTAGTGCTGACTTTGATCAAAAAGATCGGTGGGCAGTCGCAGCAGCAAGCGGTCGCCCGTCTGTAACTGGGCCGCAGTCGAACAGGGCTGCTGGTTCCGCCAAATCAATCGCTGTTGCCGTAACTGGCCTCGCAGATGCTTGGGCAGATAAACAGCCTTCAAAAAATCGCGAACGCTTTGGCCGGCTTGTTCGGGTGCAATGACCACTTCTTTTTCATAATATAAACACATCGTTCATCCTTCAAAAAAAGCCAGGCAGTGCCTGGCCTTTTATTAATCGTCATTAATGAGATCATCGCTTCCTCTTGGTAGCACACGGGTCGTCTGTCCCTGTTGATCTTTTTCCTCAGGGGCATCCGTTTGATAATCGTTGATGGTTGTTTTACGGCCATTTTGCTGGAAGAGCGAATGGCTATGATCCTTTTGATCGCCCTTCTTCAACCGCTTGATGGTGTGCTGCTTTGAATAATCCACTTTGCTAGCATCCACCTGGGTAAAGCCCTCAGGATGGTAAAAGCGGAGCAGATTCTTTTGATTGACTGCATCCGACATGGCCAACTGCTGATTGACCTCATTTTGAATAGCATCGAAGCGCTTCTGCTGGCTAGCAGTCGGATCCGTGATTTTCTGGTCAGTTTTGACATCCCAGATAGTACCTGAAATGGAAGCGTAGTCAGCTGTAATCCAATCCTTATTACGGAAGGCCACGACATTCCGCCGCTGTTTGGACAGTAGATCCTGACCGAACTGAATGTAACGCTTATTCGAAATGCCTAAAAGATGCTCCAAGGTTGGGGCGACATCAATTTCCCCACCGTAATTATGCTGAATGCCGCCATTTTTCAGGCCCGGTGAATGAATAATCAACGGCACCCGCTGCTGGTTCAGGCTATCGAGGTCCGTCCACTTGCGCGGATTCTTGCCTACTAACGGCGCCAGCTCCTTGCTTTCACTGTTATTGATGCCATAGTGGTCCCCATAAAGGACGACCGTAGTGTTGTCATAGAGGCCGGACTTCTTCAAATAGTTAAAGAATTCTTCGACTGCCTGGTCCAGATAATGGTTCGTGACAAAGTAATTGTCAATGAACTTGGAGCCAGAGTTCGTCGTTTGAAAATTCGGATCCTGGTCCTGCTTATCAATCTCATAAGGAATGTGATTCGAAACTGTGAGGTACTTGGCATAGAAAGGCTGCTGTAAGCGTTCCAAGTAAGGCACAGAGTCCTTAAAGAGTAGCTTATCCTTCAAGCCCCAAGCCGTGGCTTTCTTGCCCGTTACATCAAAATACTCACCAGAAATCCAGTTCTGATAGCCCATACTCCGGTAAACATTGGCCCGGTTCCAGAAGGACCCATTATTACCATGGAAGACCGCAGAAGAATAACCCGCCCGCTGGTTCAAAATAGCCGGCATGGCCTGGAAAACCTGGTCTGATCCTAGTTTGGCAAAAAGGGAACCTTGCGGCAGGCCAAAGGTCGACGTTTCGAGCATATTTTCCGCATCGGAAGTTTTTCCCTGGCCAACTTGGTGGAAGAAATTATCAAAGGACAGCGAATCTTTACTGTGGTAAAGAGAATTCAAGAAAGGCGTGACTTCCTTCCCGTTGATTTTACGGTCAATCGATAGCTGCTGGAAGGACTCCAAATGAATGACAATAACATTCTTCCCCTTGGCCTGTCCCTCATAGACGGGATTTGCACCAGCAAAATTTTGGTTTAAATACTGGCGGACCTGCCGAATATCTTCGGGTTTGGCCGAATGCCGAACCTGGCTGGTTTCCGCCGTGTTATAAGCATCCAAAACCGTAAAGGGGCCAATGCCCAGGTACTTGACCAGGTACTCCCGGTCAAACTGCCTCGTCAGCAACTGGGGTCGATCAATATCGGCTAGCGCCAGGTTAGCCATCAAAAGGAGCCAGCCCAGTGACAGATAGAGAAAAGCGCGGCTTTTTTTAAAGGCCAATGAATCCATCCGGATTTTTTTAAAGACCAACAGTAAAATGACCACCACGATGTCCAAAAAATAAAGAAAGTCATGGCCACCAAGCGAAACCGCCCCGCCGGCTTTTGCCCCCTGGTTGGCAGCGCCGTAATTTAAAATGGTATTGACCGTCAAAAAGTCGGTAAACTCTCTGAAGTAAACAACCGTTACATAGAGAAAAATGGAGCAGGCCGTCTGCAAGATGAGCGATGCACCATAAAACAACTGCCGCCGCTTAAAGAAGAGGGGCAGGGCAAAAATAACCATGGTAAAGCCAATGGGATTGATAATGGCCAAAAAAACTTGAAAAGGACTATTGATGTGGAGGTGATTGAAGTCCACCACATAAGCGAACCAGCTCTTGATGGTCAGTAAGGCGACCATCAGGGCATAGAAACCCGCTCGGCTTTGTACAAAGGTTGCGAGCGCTTTGCCGGCAGCCCCGATTCGACTAATTGAGAACGTTTTTTTCATAACGTTTCCATTATACCTTTCTTTCTTATGGGGGTCATTAGCCCGACTTGAATTTCTCAGCCAACTAGGCGACAATACAGACAAGATTTCTTTTAAAGGAGCCCCTTATGGCCGCATATGACGCTTATCTCATTGACTTAGACGGGACCATTTACCATGGTAGCCGCCCCATTCCAGCCGCCAAGATTTTTATCGAGCGACTGCAACAGGCCGGTATTCCCTATCTCTTTGTCACCAATAATTCCACCAAGACTCCGGCAGCCGTCGCTCAGACACTAACGGAGCAGCACGATATCAAAACGACGCCCGACCAAGTCTATACCTCGGCCTTGGCCACTGCTGACTATCTCCGCCAACAAAGTGATCAGCCCAATCCCAAGCAGGTGTACCTCATTGGCGAGGCTGGCTTACGAGCCGCCTGCGACCAGGCAGAGATCGAACTAGTGCCTGCGGAAGCAGCTGATTATGTCGTTCTAGGCCTGGACCGGGCCTTTGACTATGAGAAACTCAAGGCAGCCACACAAGCGATTGCCCGAGGCGCTCGTTTTATTGCCACCAATGCGGATACAAAACTCCCCAGCGAAGATGGCATGCTACCAGGAGCCGGCTCATTGGTCGCTGCTGTTGCAACGGCAACCGGGGTACAGCCAACCATTATCGCTAAGCCAGAAGCGCCGATCATCAGCGGCGCCTTGGCCCGGCTTGGCCAGCCAAAGCGGCCCATCATGGTCGGTGATAACTATCACACCGATATTTTAGCCGGCATCAACAATGGCTTAGCCACGCTCCTAGTCTATACCGGGGTCGCCCGCAAGGAACAGGTCGCAGAGGAAGACGCACAACCCAGCCACAGTGTCGATGCACTGGACGAATGGGACCCTAGCAAATAAGGAACAGGTCAGCTAATCGCTGACCTGTTTTTCTTTTTGTAAGGCTAACAACCGCCGGTTTAAGGCTGGATTCGCAGCTTTCAAATAAAGGCCCAGCCGTCCCCGTTTCGCCAAAATATTTAAGGCATTGAACATAAAGTCTGACTGCGCAGCCGCAATAGCCGCTGGACTTTGTAAATGGGGGCTCTTCTTATAAATCTCCCGGTGAGTCACCAAATCAGGATTGATGACAATCCGGTCATTTTCAGCATCGTATTCATAAGCTGGACTCAACAACAGCCCGGCATAGTTCAAGTCAAATCCCTGAACGGTATAAATGGAACCCACTTGATTGATGGACTCCGGGCGATTGGGCCAAGTGGCCACTTGGCTATCGAAATTATCCCAGGGGAGGTCAAAGTCATCGAGCACTACGTGATGGGCGCCATCGGCCCGTCTGGGAAAACCTGTCGTGGCTAACATCCGCGATAGTCCCACTGTGCGGTTTTTCTCCCGAATACTTGCAAAAAGATCCGCCGCCCGGTCAAAGACCTTTAAGTCATAGTCCCCCAAATCTCGGGGCCATGGCCGTAATGCTCCTGTCACAAAATGATTTAACCAATCCTGAACGCCCGCGTTGGCCTGCATTCGATACTGAAAATCGAGGGGGAAAACGCGATGATCGCTAGCAGCAATTGTCTTTGCCAGAAGCTCTTTTGACCAGTACATCTTGCTTTGCATGACCTGTTCAAAATCGAAAACAACAACCACCACTTTGGCAATCTTCATTAGTTCCGTTAGCTGATTCTGCTGGTAGAAACGAATATAGGGCTCCGGCTTCGATAAGAGTAAATGGCCCTCATCCACCACAATCAAATCATAGGACTGGCCCTGTCGATGCGCAGCATTGATTAACGAAGTCGGCCGCTGGTAATCCTTTTTATGAATGAAAGGATAGCGGGCGCCCATTTCCTGATAAACCTTCAATAGCTCTGGATGATTAACAGTAAAAGCTGTTCGAAGCCCATAGTAAGGGCTAGCAGCATCTTGCTGGCCGGCTTTAACGGTTTTAAAAAGCTTCGTTAAGAGCACACTCTTCCCGGTACCAGCCTGGCCCTCAATCACCGCCACACGCTTGCTAGCGGTCGGTAAGAGCCCTTCGAGGATATAATCCTGCAAAGCAGTAAAAGTCGCCTGCTGGTCTGCTGAGAGCGCTTCTAAATCAAAGGGTTTTAAATTGTTACTTTCTGTCTGCGCCATGTTCTACATTATAGCTGTTTTGAACAGGAGACACAAAAAAAGCCGACCGAAGTCGACTTTTGAAAAATGGGCCATCCTGGACTCGAACCAGGGACCTCTGCGTTATCAACACAGCGCTCTAACCAGCTGAGCTAATGGCCCATATCCTTGGCTTTCACCAAAGCGAATGACGGGAATCGAACCCGCATAGCCAGCTTGGAAGGCTGGAATTCTACCATTGAACTACATTCGCAGATGGCGCTGGACGGAATCGAACCGCCGACACATGCAGCTTCAATGCATTGCTCTACCAACTGAGCTACAGAGCCAACATCTTTTTCAAGATACGGTCACAACGGGACTCGAACCCGTGATCTCCTGCGTGACAGGCAGGCGTCCTAACCACCTAGACCATGCGACCAATTGCGGGAGCAGGATTTGAACCTGCGACCTTCGGGTTATGGGCCCGACGAGCTACCGAACTGCTCCATCCCGCGATAATATTATTTCCAAAGGAGAATGGGGGATTCGAACCCCCGCGCCGGTTTCCCGACCTGACGGTTTTCAAGACCGTTCCCTTCAGCCAGACTTGGGTAATTCTCCATTTCCTCAAATGGACCATGTTGGACTCGAACCAACGACCGGACGGTTATGAGCCGTCTGCTCTAACCTGCTGAGCTAATGGTCCGGTTCGAGTCACATCGCGGCGGGGGGAATCGAACCCTCGACCTCTCGGGTATGAACCGAACGCTCTAGCCAGCTGAGCTACACCGCGAATTCCTCACTGTCTTCCAGCGATCGGGACGACAGGATTCGAACCTGCGACCCCCTGGTCCCAAACCAGGTGCTCTACCAAGCTGAGCTACGTCCCGTTCCTTTTCTTAGGACTTCCGCCCCGTTGACCTTGCGGTCCATGCACCTAGCAGGAGTCGAACCTGCAACCTTCTGATTCGTAGTCAGACACTCTATCCAATTGCGCTATAGGTGCAGTATGCCGGCGACCGGGATCGAACCGGTACGATGTTTCCATCGCAGGATTTTAAGTCCTGTGCGTCTGCCTATTCCGCCACGCCGGCCCGGTTCCAAGCGAACAACGGGATTCGAACCCGCGACCCCCACCATGGCAAGGTGATGTTCTACCTCTGAACTATGTTCGCATAATGCCGACTAAAGGATTCGAACCTTCGACCCCCGCTTTACAAGAGCGGTGCTCTACCAGCTGAGCTAAGTCGGCTGGATCTCCCCGGCGTGTTTGACCTTCGTCAATGGACGCTACAGGGATCGAACCTGTGACCCCCTGCTTGTAAGGCAGGTGCTCTCCCAGCTGAGCTAAGCGTCCAGAATAAAAAAAGAATTACTTCTCCTTCACTTATGTACAGGCATCGCGTCGTCCTATCCTCGCAGCCAGCGGTCCGGCAACTACTTTCGGCGTGCTAGAGCTTAACTT
>JAQTHT010000018.1 GCA_029433265.1 Leuconostocaceae bacterium ESL0958
TATTTTACGAGAAAGTTGATCAATGGATCTTTTTTTATTTATCAGGGGTGTTGCACTTCAATTGTAAATTCACCGGCAAAGAAAAAACGCTACCCGCAGGTAGCGTTTTCCAAGAAGAACAGCGGCAGGATTAAGCTTCCTTACCTTGTTCCTTGATAATTTCTTCTTGCACGTTCTTAGGAACGGCCTGGTAGTGAGAGAAGACCATTTGGAATGTACCACGGCCTTGCGTTGCAGAACGCAAAGTCGTTGCATAACCGAACATCTCAGACAAAGGCACTTGTGCCTTCACGGCCAACACAGCCCCACGGTTTTCTTGTCCTTCAATCAAACCACGGCGTGCGGACACGTGGCCCATCACATCACCCAAGTTTTCTTCAGGAACCGTGATATCAACCGCCATCATTGGCTCCAAGATCACAGCACCAGCCGTCTTCGCAGCTTCCTTCAATGCAAGGGAAGCAGCAATCTTAAAGGCAGCTTCAGAAGAATCGACATCGTGGTAAGAACCATCGTACAACTTGGCCTTCAAGTCAACCAATGGGAAGCCAGCCAATGGACCAGCATTCATGGCATCCTTCAAACCAGCTTCAACGGATGGAATGTATTCACGAGGCACAACACCACCGACGATGGCGTCTTCGAATTCGAAGCCTGCGCCTTCGTCGTTTGGTGAGAATTCAATCCAAACATCACCATACTGTCCCTTACCACCGGACTGACGCTTGAAGAAGCCACGCGCTTGAACAGTCTTCGTAAAGGCTTCACGGTAAGCAACTTGTGGGGCACCCACTTGTGCTTCAACGTTAAATTCACGGCGAATACGATCCACCATGATATCCAACTGCAATTCACCCATGCCGGCAATCAACGTGTCCCCAGTTTCCTGGTTCGTCGTGGCACGGAATGAAGGATCTTCTTCCGCCAACTTCTGCAAGGCGTTGCCCAACTTGTCTTGGTCGGCCTTGGTCTTTGGTTCGATGGCCAATTCGATCACAGGTTCTGGGAATTCCATTGATTCGAGAATCAATGGGTGGCCAACATCAGTCAAAGAATCACCAGTCGTCGTGTTCTTCAAACCGATAGCGGCCGCGATGTCACCAGAGAAGACTTCATCGATTTCCGTACGGGAAGTAGCGTGCATTTGCAGCAAACGACCAACACGTTCACGGTTGTCAGAAGACGTGTTTTGTACATAAGAACCGGACTTCAACGTACCCGTGTAGACACGCATGAAGGTCAAACGACCAACGAATGGGTCCGTCATGATCTTGAAGGCCAAAGCGGCGAATGGCTTAGCATCATCGGCAACCAGGTCAACTTCTTCTTCCGTCTTTGGATCAGTAGCGACATATGGGCGCACTTCCAAAGGACTTGGCAAGTAGTCAACAACGGCATCGAGCATCATCTGGACACCCTTATCCTTGTAGGCAGAACCGGCCAAAACAGGGTAGAATTCCAAAGCCAACGTTGCGCGACGGATAGCGGCCTTCAATTCATCAACAGAAATCTCTTCGCCGCCCAAGTACTTGTCCATCAATTCTTCGTCGACATCCGCAACTGCTTCAATCAACGTTTCGCGACGGGAAGCGACGATTTCTTGATAGTTTTCAGGAATTGCCCGTGGTTCCCAAGCAGAGCCATCGGCTTCCGTTGGGTAGTAAGCTTCCTCGGTGACCAAGTCAATCACCCCTTCGAAGTCATCTTCGGCACCGATTGGCCATTGGATGGCTTCTGCGTTCACGCGCAAACGGTCGTGCATGGATTCAACGGATGCCGCAAAGTCGGCACCCAACTTGTCCATCTTGTTAACGAAGACGATCCGGGGAACATGGTAAGTCGTTGCTTGGTGCCAAACTGTTTCAGTTTGTGGTTCAACACCTGCAGCGCCATCCAAAACCGCAACCGCACCATCCAAGACACGGAGGGCACGTTCCACTTCAATCGTGAAATCAACGTGACCTGGGGTATCGATGATGTTGACACGGAATGGATCGTTTTCATACTGATCCTTAAAACCACGCCAAACAGCGGTCGTAGCGGCAGACTGGATCGTGATGCCACGTTCCTTTTCCTGGTCCATGAAATCCATTTGGGAAGCCCCATCGTGGGTTTCACCTAACTTGTGGATCTTACCAGTATAGTACAAAATACGTTCCGTCGTCGTCGTCTTACCGGCATCGATGTGGGCCATGATCCCAATGTTACGCGTACGATCAAGCGAATATTCACGCTTTGCCATTGTTATCTCCTAATTCATTTGATTGTAATAAAAAGCGACCCAACAATGAGTGCGCTTTTTATCAGAGTGTTCCAACTAGTTTTTGCTTGTTGAACGCAAGGAAAAACCAGCGAATCCTACCAGCGGTAGTGAGCGAAGGCACGGTTGGCTTCTGCCATCTTGTGCGTATCTTCGCGCTTCTTAACAGATGCACCGTTTTCTTGTGCGGCATCCATAATTTCCTTGGCCAAACGTTCTTCCATGGTGTGTTCGTTACGCAAACGAGCGTAGTTCACCAACCAACGGAGGCCCAACGTCGTCCGACGGTCAGGACGAACTTCGATTGGTACCTGGTAGTTTGAACCACCAACACGGCGGGCCTTCACTTCCAAAACAGGCATGATGTTTTCCATTGCTTGTTCGAACACTTCCAATGGTTCGTTGCCAGTTTCTTCCTTGATCCGGTCGAAGGCGTTGTACAAAATCGTGGAGGCAGTTCCACGCTTGCCATCTACCATCAACTTGTTAATCAAACGAGAAACCAACTTAGAATTGTAAATTGGGTCAGGCAAAACTTCCTGACGCTTCGTATAACCTTTACGTGGCATGAGTTTTTCCTTTCCTGATTACTTCTTAGGGGCCTTTGTGCCGTACTTAGAACGGGAAGTCATTCGACCTTCCACACCGGCAGTATCCAAAGCACCACGGATCACGTGGTAACGAACACCAGGCAAATCCTTTACACGACCACCACGGATCAAGACAACGGAGTGTTCTTGCAAGTTGTGGCCGATTCCTGGGATATAAGCCGTTACTTCGTACAGGTTAGACAAACGAACACGCGCGTACTTACGCAAAGCTGAGTTAGGCTTCTTTGGCGTCAACGTACCAACACGAGTGGCAACCCCACGCTTCTGAGGGGCGGCGTTCTTTGTCGCTTTCTTCTTCATTGAGTTGTAGCCGTAGTTCAACGCTGGTGACTTGGAAGTCGTTGCGTGAGACTTACGGGACTTACGAACCAATTGGTTAATTGTAGGCATCCTACTGTTCTCCTTATACTTTTGTTTTTCACAGTTCCAGGTGTGTCATTTTTGTCATGAAACAAAAGTGCTCCCGGAAGATCTGCTCTGATCTGCCTTAACACTGGTCTTTTCCGAGCACAGACGGCGCAAAAAAGAAAATGTCTGAAAAGCACGTTGAATATAATAGCAGTTTCTGGCCCGAAGTCAAGGGCTTTTTGGGGTAAATTTACGGTTGCCAGCCCCTGTTGGGGTTTGGTTGATAAAACAAACTAGACTCACACCAGGAGATACTATTTTAGGCACATTCCATTTTCTTAGTGCAAGTGCTATTAGCCCGGTTAAAGCAAGCATATGGACTGGGCTACATGGGACAATTTCTTTATTGTTCACATCCTTATTGGAAATCAGACCTGTTCTGGTTCTCTGTATGATTGTGATGACGATAAGGTCCATAAGAGCTATCGTCTCGGCTATAAACACCTTGTTGGCACTGTTTTTTACAGATTGGTGCCCATTTTCATCATCTCCCTGCTGCTAATAGGCCCAGCACATCAATACAACGTTGTGTGCAGTCGCTAATCCTTTATCTTCCTAATCCTATGTGTTGTCGATAAGATGGCATTCGAGATTAACAGAAAACCGATTATCCCAGTAGTTCTGTCATTAATATGATTAAGGCTAACAGCAACAATCATGATGCTTCCAACTAAAATTTGTAAGAAGCATATCACGGCTACATAATATTTCTGATTTTTGAATTTCTCATCAAGTATTAAAAATATAATTACGATTGGCGTTAAAAATAAAAACAACATAATCACCTACTAAAGCGAATTCATTCAGTATCCATCTAAGTATCGCGCTGATAGCAGTATCATGGTTACAAGTTTCATCATTAGAACCACGACACACTTCTTACTTTATTACAGCATCAACTACAGTACCTTGACGATAACAAATACACAAAGTCCTTTCAAACTTGTTCGTTAGAACGCACCTTATAAAGAAGGGACCGTAGCACGCAGTGCCATTTACCACTTTTGTCTAATTCCTGATTGCATTGATTATGATTTTTGCTAGGCCACAACGGAGCCTGTATTCCCTTTCCGCTCCCATGCTAGAATAAAAATCAATATCCAAATAAATAGGCTGCATTATAATTTTTATTGCTGAATATTCTGAAATCGGAGGTAACCACTTAATGGGTGCAAAAAAATATACGTTCGTAAGCTGTATGATTGCCTGTTATGAATTTGGTATCGTGGGCACTATTGATTTTGTCCATGCCCACCAATATCACTATATGCGCTACTTTTTTGATACATTGGGCATTATATTTTGTTTCCTTTTGATCGATATTTTGTGGAAATTGGGCACGAACTTTTCACGGAAAAATAAATAGCAATTAAGATAATGGACTCGTAGATGATATCCTACCTTGCCCATTCAACGCCATCATTTCAAACCAATCAACCTCGTCATTGAATTAGAATTTCCCTCAGGAATCAAAAGCTTCCACTACTTTTCCCTAAGCCCTTCGTTTCATTGGGTATGGAAAACTTACTTATTTATGGTTGTTACCTCACACTCACATCCACTGCCCTTTGTTTGGCAGACCGGGCAGCGCTAGGCGTCCCATTACTGACCAGACGGTCTTATTGTCTGAACTGTCGCCATCCCCTTCGAGTCCGAGACACCATCCCCATTTTGTCTTTTCTGCTACTAGCTGGGCGCTGCCGCTACTGCCGCCAGCCTTTTGGTAGGAGCTTTTTAGTACTGGAAATCTCCTTCCCACTACTATGCCTACTGTTGGCCAAAAATGGCTGGCAGTCAGTTGGCTGCGCTTTCCTTCTGCTCTTTTTAGCGCGGGAAGACAGTCGCTGCCAGCACTGCCATGCCTTCCTGGCCTGGGGTCTAGTCCCTTGGTATCACCCGCAGGTGCTCTTGTCCGGACCGGGGCTGGCTTTGCTCCTGCTATTGGCCTGGCTCATCTGCCGGCAGCAATTAGGTCCAGGGGATTTGCCCGTCCTGTTGCTGCTCTTGCTCACGCTGCCACTAACCTTCTTTGCTGGCGCTTTACTAATTGCTTCCACAGCTGCCGGCGTCTACTGGTGGCTGGCCAAGCAGCCCCAGCGGCTGCCCTTCGTCCCTTTTTTAACTTTTGCATGGGCTGTCGTGATGGTCTTGAAAATACTTTTATGAATAAAAGGAGTCCACCATGTTCCAAGCAGCTTGCAAGAAACAAGTTCATCGTAACGTTCAAATCAGCGTCGTGATTATTATTTAATCAAGCGCTGGTTCATTTTTTCGTGCCAGCAGGAAAAGGTCCAGCTGGCAGCCCGCTCTTGACTCCTTGTCGATTACGATTGGATGCCCCCTGGGCATCCTTTTTCTTTGGCATTGTAGACAGGAGAAAACACTATGGAAGAAATCCACCACACTGCTTCTCAAGCACCCAAACAATCGGTCACGCTCGAAGTATTCAATGGCGTGTCCTACACCATCCTTTCCGTGCTAGGAATGGGTCTTTTACTAGCTTCCTTGGGCAAAGGGACCCACTTACAGGCCCTCACGCTAGCAGCAGAGGACTGGTCGGCCCTCGGTCTCCTCTTGCTATTTGGGGTCGTCCTACCCGCTGCGGCTAGTGTTGTTTACTACTATTTACTACGAAAAGTAGGCAAAACAAAGCCCAACGACCTCCATTTGGACCTTCTTTAAGCAAAAAAGATTCGCTACGTTGGTAGCGAATCTTTTTATTTGCCCTTAGGCAGGCTGATCCTCTTTAATTTTAATCTTAATCTGCCCGTCATTGGCCCCAATGGTGACCCGGTCAGCAGTCGTAATGTCCCCTGCTAGCAGCAGTTCAGACAGCTGATCTTCCACCTGGGTTTGAATAACCCGGCGCATTGGCCGAGCCCCGTATTCAGGGTCAAAGCCCTCTTTTGCCACAGCATCCAAGGCCGCTTCGGTCATCTTCACCTTGATGCCCAAGTCAGCCACCCGTTCTAAGAGTGGTCGGGTCATCAAGCGCGCAATTTGCCGCAGTTCTGGTTCAGTCAACGGATCAAAGACAATCACTTCATCGATTCGGTTAATAAATTCTGGCCGGAAGAACTCCTTGACGGATTCGCGAATCTTCTTCTCCGCGGCTTCCTTATCGTTGAGTTGATTCTTGGCACCAAAGCCCAATTCTTTTTCATCCCGCAGACGAGTAGCCCCTAGGTTCGAGGTCATGATAATAATCGTATTGCGGAAGTTGACCTTGCGCCCCTTGGCATCCGTTAAGAAGCCATCGTCAAAGACCTGCAACATCAAGTTATAGATATCAGGGTGGGCCTTTTCAATTTCATCCAAAAGCACGATGGAATAAGGGTGGTTGCGGACTTGCTCCGTTAATTGGCCGCCTGAATCGTAACCAACATAGCCCGGCGCTGAGCCAATGAGTCGGGAAGCCGAGTAAGCTTCTTGGTACTCGGACATGTCCACCCGAATCATGTTGTCCTCTGAACCAAACATGGTTTCAGAAAGTGACTTGGCTAATTCCGTTTTCCCAACCCCAGTTGGGCCCAGGAAGAGGAAAGAACCAATTGGCCGCTTGGGATCCCCCAAGCCGGAGCGAGAACGGCGGATAGCACGGGCAACCGCCGAGACAGCTTTCTCCTGGCCAATAACCGACTTACCCAAATCTTCCTCTAAGTGGACCAAGTGGTCGGATTCGGCTTTCTCAACCTGCGTAATCGGTACGCCCGTCTGCTGCGCCACGACTTCGGCAATGTTTTCTACGCCAACATGCAGGTCGAATTGTTCATTTTTAGCCTGCTTGGCTTCCTTGCGCCGCAAAGAACGGTCAATTTTTTCCTGCAACTGCATTTCTTCTTGGCGCAGTTCCGCTGCCCGTTCGAAATCCATTTCCGCAATTGCCGCTTCCTTCTCCTGCTTGACTTCTGCCAAGCGGACCCGGTTCTTATGCAAAGGGGTCGCCCGGTCAATTTCATCAATCCGGACCTTGGCGGAGGCCTCGTCCATCAAATCGATGGCTTTATCCGGTAAGAAGCGATTGGTAATGTAGCGGACGGATAAGTTGACCGCGGCTTCAATCGCTTCATCGTCAATAGCGACTTGATGAAAGGCTTCAAACTTAGGTCGAATTTCCTTCAAAATGGCCATCGTTTCATCGCTGGAAGGCTCCTTGACGGTTACCTGGGCAAAACGGCGTTCCAGCGCAGCATCCGATTCAATGTACTGCTGGTATTCATCAAAAGTCGTTGCGCCCAGCAGTTGCAATTGGCCCCGGGCCAAAGCTGGCTTTAAGATATTGGCTGCATCAATGGCCCCTTCGGCACCACCAGCACCAACCAAGGTGTGCAGTTCGTCGACAAAGAGGACGACTTGGCCGTCTTCCTCAATCTCTTCGATTAACTGCTTGACCCGGTTTTCAAACTCACCCCGGTATTTCGTACCGGCCACCAGTGAACCAGTGTCCAGTGCCATCAAGCGCTTGGTTTTCAGTGCGTCGGGCACTTGGCCCATGACCATTTGTTGGGCTAATCCTTCAACAATGGCCGTCTTCCCAACGCCGGGATCGCCAACCAGGACTGGATTATTCTTCGCCCGCCGGGACAAAATCTGAATGACCCGCCGGACCTCTGCATCCCGACCAATGACGGGGTCTAATTGTTCAGCTGCGGCTTGCGCAGTCAAATCCATTGCCAACTTATCCAAGGTTGGCGTCCCCTTGGCTTCTTGCTTGGCCTTTTGTTGCTTCATTTGCTTACGTAAATCAGTGACCCCGAGTTTGGTCAAGACGACCTTATTCATTTCCTTCAAGTTCACATCTAAGGCAAGTAAAATTCGGGAAGAAAGGACGGCTGCATCCTGCAACAGGGCCAAAAGCAGATGTTCCGTGCCCACTTCACTTTGGCCCAGCACATCAACCTGGTCCTCGGCCCAATTCAGTGCTTCCTTTGCTTTCGGAGAATAAGGCAGGGCGAGCGCAACTTGTCCTTGTTCGGCAACGCCAAAGCCAGTGAAGTTTTCGATTTCAGCCTTAATTTGAGGGGCATCAATCTGGAATTCCTTTAAGACCTTGGCCGCGACACCGGTCTTTTCCATGGCCAGCGCCAACAGGATGTGTTCGGTCCCAACTGCACGATGGCGGAAATACTGCGCCTGTTCATTGGCGAGCTGCAAGACATGCTTTGCTGACTTGGTATACTTTGTGACCATAGTCCCTCCTTTTGTTCTTGTAGGACTGTTCTATAAAATCAATATTGGTATATATTATAACGCAAAATAAAGCGAGATAAAAAAGATTGCAAAAAAAGTTCGGTGATAGACCGAACTGTTCGCTTTAATCAGGATTTTTCAAGGATAGTTGCCACTGCAGATAGGCGTTGATTAAGGGGTCCAAATCACCATCCAACACCGCCTGAGGTTGATTACTTTCGTAATTGGTCCGGTGGTCTTTTACCATCTGATAAGGGTGCAAGACATAGGAGCGAATCTGAGACCCCCAACCGTTTTCCATCTTTTCCCCGGCAATGGCAGCCCGCTCCGCTTCCTGCTTCTCCCGCTCCATCTGGTAAAGCTTGGCTTTCAGTAAGCGCATTGCGTAGTCACGGTTACCATACTGGGTCCGTTCCACCGTGGAAGCGACCACAATCCCGGTCGGCTCGTGCGTTAAACGCACCCCAGTGGAAACCTTGTTGACGTTTTGTCCACCAGCACCACCAGAGCGGAAGACATCCATTTTAATATCGTCATCTCGGACGTCGACTTCAATGCTGTCATCTAGTTCGGGCATCACATCAACGGAGACGAAGGACGTATGCCGGCGCCCCGCTGAATCAAAGGGCGAAATCCGGACAAAACGGTGCACGCCCTTTTCAGACTGCAAAAAGCCATAAGCATTGTGGCCGACAATTTTCAGTGTGGCTGAATCAATGCCCGCTTCATCGCCCGCATGGTAGTCCAGCACTTCAACCTTGAAATCATGGGCAGCCGCCCAGCGCTGATACATCCGATAGAGGTTGGCACCCCAATCCGTGGATTCTGTCCCACCAGATCCCGGGTGAATTTCCAAAATGGCATTATTGGCATCGTATTCGCCCGTCAGCAACTGGTTTAAGTTGTAAGCAGCCACGTCCTTTTCGGTTTTAACAACTAGATCCGCCAATTCCTCTTGGCTGTCCGCATCATCTGGATCCTCCGTCACCAGTTCAATCAACAAAGCAATCTCAGCTGCCTGCTCCTGTAAGGCCAAGAAAGAATCTCGGCGCTTCTTTAACACATTGGCCTGGTTAATCACCGTCTGAGCCGCTTCTTGATCGTTCCAGAAGGTTGGGTCCGTCATTTGGTTTTCAAAATCAGCAATTTCCTCGTGTAAGGCATCCAAATCAAGACTTTGTTCAAAGCGGTCAATCTCAGTCTGGATGGCTGTTAAACTTTGTTTTGCTGCCACTAATTCCATCGGTTTTCCTTTCAAAAGAAAAGCGAACCAAACAGTTCGCTTTCTCTTTAGGCTGAGAGATTATGACGAATTTCGGCCTTCATGAAGGTCCGAGTGGCATCATATTCCACATCAGCAATCATCTTATTAAAGTTGTCGAAAGCTTCGTTTTGATACTCAATCAATGGGTTCAACTGGCCGTAACCACGCAGGCCTACGCCCTGACGAAGCCGGTCAAGCGCATCAATGTGATCCGTCCAACGCTGGTCAACTGCCCGCAAAATCACAACCCGTTCGAAGGCCAGCAGCTGCCCCTCTTCGTAGAGGTCCTGTTGCTTGTCTGCCAGGTTATCCAATGCTAATTGATAGAGCTTTTCCTCAATCTCATCACGGGACAAATTCTGCAAACGAATAGCACCATGCTTGGGGCTGGTCAAGGCATCATCAATAAAGGTTTGGATATTATCCAAGTGCCAGTTTTGTGGGTTCTTGTCGGTCGTTTGGGCCGTCACCACGCGGTGGATGGTCCGTTTGACCATTGGTAAGAGCACATCGTCCAGGGAGCTCTTCTCGTCCAAAACCTGATCACGCTCTTGGTAAATCAGTTCTCGCTGAGCGCGAACCACATCATCGTACTGCAACACGTTCTTACGCGTATCGTAGTTGTTTCCTTCCACTCGCTTCTGAGCTGATTCCACGGATTTTGTAATCCAACGGGAAGTAATCACCGTATCGTCTTCGTCCATATTCATCCGCTGCAGGAGCGTCCGAATCCGTTCCGCACCGAAACGAACCATGAGGTCGTCCTGCAAAGACAGGAAGAATTCGGAAGAACCATTGTCGCCCTGTCGACCAGCACGACCACGCAGCTGATTATCAATTCGACGGGATTCGTGCCGCTCCGTCGCAATGACGGCCAAGCCACCCAGTTCATTGATGCCAGGGCCTAATTTAATGTCGGTTCCACGGCCGGCCATGTTGGTTGCAACCGTCACAGCCCCCCGCTGTCCGGCGTTGGCAATGATTTCTGCTTCCTTCTCGTTGTTCTTCGCGTTCAAAACGTTGTGCGGAATGTTGTGGGCCGTCAACAGCTTAGATACTAACTCGGATGATTCAACAGAGCCCGTTCCTAAGAGAACTGGTTGTCCCTTATCGTGCTTCTCAGCAACCCGTGCAACCACAGCTGCAAACTTGGACTTTAGGGATGGGTAGAGCAGGTCTGGATAGTCAATTCGAGCAATGGGCTTGTTCGTTGGGATTTCTACAACATCCATGTTGTAAATTTCCCGCAACTCTTCTTCTTCCGTCTTGGCCGTTCCAGTCATACCGGAAAGCTTTTTATACATCCGGAAGAGGTTTTGATAAGTGATTTGGGCCATCGACTTGTTTTCTTCGCGAATCTCGACCCCTTCTTTGGCTTCGATTGCTTGGTGTAAGCCATCGGACAAACGTGTGCCTTCTGAAATTCGGCCCGTTGACTGGTCAATCAGCTTCACTTCACCCTCTTGAACGACGTAATCCTTGTCAATCAGGTAGTTGAAGTTGGCCCGCAAGGCCTGGTCCACGTGGTGGGTCAAAGCCGTGTTTTCGGCATCGTATAGGTTATCCAAGTTGAAGAAGATTTCCGCATTGTGAATCCCCTTGGCCGTCAAAGAGGTATTCTTACTCTCTTCATCGACCTTGTAGTCCTCTTCCTTGGTCAACGTCTTCACGAAACGGTCCGCCCGATCATACAGGGGCGACAGACCAGAACCAGGTCCCGAAATAATCAGCGGTGTCCGAGCGGAATCAATCAAAATTGAATCCGCTTCATCAATCAGGGCGTAGTTCAAGCCCCGTTGCATGACCCGGTCTTCCGCCCGGTTGACCATGTTGTCCCGGAGGTAGTCAAAACCAATGTTAAAGTTGGTGGAGTAAGTGATATCAGCATCATATGCCGCCCGCTTTTTGTCTGGGGAGTCATCACCAACGTTGACCCCAACGGTCAAGCCCAACCAGTTGTATAACTGGCCCATTTCCTCGGCATCACGCTTGGACAGGTAGTCGTTGACCGTGACCACGTGCACCCCTTGGCCGGCCAGCGCATTTAAGTAGACCGCCATCGTGGCCGTCAGCGTCTTTCCTTCCCCGGTCTTCATTTCGGCCAAATTACCTTGATGCAAGACCACAGCGCCCATAATTTGAACGCGGAAAGGGTAGAGACCCAAGACCCGCTTGGCGCCTTCTCGCGCCACGGCAAAGGCTTCTGGCAGGAGGGCATCTAATTCCTTGGCAATCGCCTTCTGCTTGGCTACACGGCCCTGCACATCAGAAACAGCCTTTTCAATTTGAATCTGAAAGGCTTCGGTCTTCTTCTTCAAGTCGCTATCAGATAAAGCCGCCATCTCATCAGCATGCGCTTCGACCTGATCCGCGATTTTTTCAATTTTTTTCAGTTGATGTTTTGAGTTATCAACGAGTTGACGTACTGGATTGGCCATTCTCAATTTGCGGGCTTATCTCACAGTCCGCTTCCTCCATTTGTTCATATTTATTTTCTGTCAAATTAACGAGAGTACCCCCACATTATAGCAAAAAAGCCAGGCGGTGGATAGCCCGGCCTCGCTTGCTAGTGCGCTTATTGGACAGCCTGTAAGACAGTTTGTCCGCCCAAGTATGGTTGTAAAACAGTGGGCACAGTGACTGTGCCATCTTCGTTTTGGTAGTTTTCCAAGATGGCCGCCACTGTCCGGCCAACTGCTAATCCAGAACCATTCAAAGTGTGGACTAGTTCCAGCTTACCCGCTTCATTCCGGTAAGTGATGTGCATCCGCCTTGCCTGGAAGTCCTTGGTATTGGAAATAGAAGAAATCTCTCGGTAGCAATTTTGTGCCGGGAACCAAACTTCCACATCATGCGTCTTGGCGGCAGAGAAGCCCATATCCCCAGTGGACAAGGTAATCACATGGTAAGGCAGTTCCAGCTGTTGCAAAATGTTCTCGGCATTCTGCGTCATCAATTCTAACTGCCGGTCGGAATCTTCTGGCTTGGCAAACTTGACCATTTCCACCTTGTTAAATTGGTGCAGACGAATCAAGCCCCGCGTATCGCGGCCAGCAGCTCCCGCTTCCTTCCGGAAAGAAGGGGACAAAGCCGTCAAAGAAATTGGCAACTTCTCGCTCGGAATGGTTTCCCCTGCATAGTAGTTCGTAAGGGAAACTTCCGCCGTCGGAATATAAGTCTGGTTCAAACCAGCCACCCGGTAGGCATCATCCTGAAACTTAGGATACTGGCCCGTACCGTACATGGCCTCATCATTGACCACGATTGGCGTAATCATTTCCGTATAGCCCTCTTCGCGGTGCTGGTCTAGCATGAAATTATAGACAGCCCGTTCCAAACGAGCCCCATCACCGACGTAGTAGAGGAAACGCGCGCCAGAAACCTTCGCCCCCCGTTCGAAATCTAAAATACCCAAGTCTTCCCCGATTTCATAGTGGGGCTTCAGCCAGGCTGGCGTCTCCTGAAGCACTTCAGGTCGACCTGCATAGTCCGCTGGTGCCCAAGTCTTCACTTCCACATTGGCTGCCTCATCGGCGCCCACTGGCACATCGGCCTCTGCCAAATTTGGTAAGTGGGCTGCCGCATCTTGCACCGCTGCATCCAATTCAGCCAAAGTCTGATCCATTTCCTTGATCTGCTTGCTAATCGTTTGCATGGCCGCAATCGCTTCGCTGGCATCTTCCTTTTGCCGCTTGGCAAAGGCAATCTTATCGGAAGCAGCATTTCGTTTTGCCTTCAACTCTTCTACCTTGGTGATGAGCGCCCGGCGCTCCTCATCCTTGGCCAGCAATGCTTCCAATACACCTGGTTCAACGCCACGATCTGCTAAGCGTTGGCCAGCTTCTGCTTTATTCTTACGTAAATACTTTAAATCTAGCATCCGTTTCTCCTTTTTTGTAAACAAAAAGCGCCCTCGTCCATCCTCTCGGATTAGGGACGAAAAGCGCAGTTCCGTGTTACCACCCAGTTTCCACGATGACTCGTGGCACTTCATTAGCCGATAACGGTGGTTCCGTGCGGCATTACCCGCAAAGTCAACCTTACTGGAAAATTCGGTTCAGACCTTTTCAGCTACCGGTCCTCTCTGCTTCACCTACTATTAGGTAAGGGGTTGCCCCTAGTGTACTTGATTCCCTTTTAAAAGGCAAGAAAAAACACCCCGAAGGGTGTTTGTGATGGGCCATCCTGGACTCGAACCAGGGACCTCTGCGTTATCAACACAGCGCTCTAACCAGCTGAGCTAATGGCCCAT
>JAQTHT010000019.1 GCA_029433265.1 Leuconostocaceae bacterium ESL0958
TATTTTACGAGAAAGTTGATCAATGGATCTTTTTTTATTTATCAGGGGTGTTGCACTTCAATTGTAAATTCACCGTAAAAGAAAAACCATCACCGGCCAGTGATGGTTTTTGGATGGAGAACAAAACTTTCTCCTAATTAGCTTACTTGTATTGTAACACTAATTTTAAAAGTAACGCAAAGCTAGGTAAAATGAAGGGTAGAAGTTTCTAAAGGGAATTGACCTTGAAGAAATAATATAAAAAGAACTTTATTGCCGGTTTGATTCTTCATGTATAGGGAGTGATATGTTGGATACTTTGGTAGGATTTTTTTCTGGAAGCACTTTAGTAAGTGCTTGCACATTAGGATATAGCGTTTATAAAGATAGAAAGAGTATTTATGAACTTTCAATAGTGACAACGGTTCAAAAATTTAAAGATAAAAGTAAGCCAGATATGTGTTATGTAACTGTAAGAAATATTGGGAATCGGCCACTATATTTGCAACAGGTCGGATTTTTTGAAAAAAAGCAAGGATCTCATACTATTAATAATTTGAAAGAACCTTATCAATTTGATAAGGGTATCCTTCCTTATTATTTACCGGCCGGTGAAATAATATTAGTGTCTTTTCCATCCGCTAATATTGAAGGAAAGTTTGGAGTAAGAGATAGTGAAGGCAGAAATTACTGTAAGTTATTTAAAACCAAGTATTCAAAGTAATTGGCGGATTACAAGTTTACTTCGAACGCCCTGCAAAAACTGCCAATGGTGTGCGATAATGATGTAATTTCATGGACCGGCTGTTAATCAGCTCTAGCGCCTCGTAAAGTCGCTGCCCTGTCACTGCTTTGAAGTTAGACTTCTTGGGTAATAAATAGCGCAATTTCCGGTTAAAGAGCTCATTACTAGCTCGTTCTCAGGGTGAATAAGCGTGACAAAAATAGACAGCAAGCTGGTATTTGTCCTGTAACGCCTGCTAGCCGGCAAACTCTTTGCCGTGGTCCACCGTAATGAATCACACGGTATTGCCAAAAGACCGAATAAAACGTTGAAAGGCATGGGCCATGGCTTCTTTAGTCCGATTGAGGGCCTTAATAGCCCAAAGAAAGCGACTTTGTCGTTCCACAAAGGTCACTAAACAAGTCTTATCCTGACCCCGACTTGAAAGGACCGTGTCGACTTCCCAATGGCCAAAGCTGGTCCGATTGTTAATGTCGGTTGGCCGTTGCTCAATACTTTGATCGATTTGAAAAGTACCCCGAGTGTCCTGCTTCCGTCGCTGGTAAACATTGCGATGGGGCAGGTCAGTTAAGGCAAAATCCAAACGTCCCTTATGTAACCAGTCATAGAGGGTGACGGTGGCAACGTGTAAGTAGTGGCCCACTGCTTCTGGCGACCAAGTTAATCGAAGGTGATTTTCAATTTGCCGCTTCCAATCAGGCTTTAACGTGACTCTTCGGTCGTAGAGATGGCGCTTTTGGTTGGCATCTTGTTGGGCTAGCTGGGCAGAATAAGGCTTTACCCGTTGAAGTTCATAATGAATTGTCGACTTGGCAAAACCCAAGGTATCGGCAATTTTCTGCAATGAGTAACCTAATCCAATTAAAGTTTCGATTGCACCGCGGTCATAAGGTGTTAGAGTGGAATGGCTCAAAGAATTTCTCCTTCTGGTTTGTTTCACAACTACCATTGTAAGAAATTCTTTGAGTTTTTTGTTTTTAATTGTCGTTCGAATTAATGATAGAATCTGCCTAATTTATGTTTTTATTGCTAGATCGTTTTTTGCAAGGATAACCAATTTTTTACATTACATAAATGCTGTAGTACAGTGAACTTATTTAGTTGAACGAGAACTAGGAGAAATGATGAAAAGGGTTATAGTTTCCATAGTTAGTTTTGTAGTAATTATTTTAGGTATCATTTTTTATGTTGCTGGGCATGCTCAGGAGGAACAAAATCATGGGCAAAGTACGACTAGTGATCGACAGCGAACTAGTGCGCCCAAAAAGAAAAGTAGCAATGGACAACAATCCGAGAAGAGTCAAGCAGCTGAAAGTTATTCTGCTAGCAGCCCTTCAATCAATAATAGTCAGTCTACTAATAGTCAAGGTAATAGTAATAACCAAGGATCTGCTAATTCTCCTGCCGCGAATAGTAATGGTCAATCAAGTGTAACTAGTGGCAATAACTCAGCGGAACAAGGTGATACTGGGGGAGGGAGTTATCCTAGTGATGGCCAGGGTCATGCCGTTCATAATGGTGACGAGGCCATTGATGTTGTTAGGCAGGCTGTTATTTCTTCTATAGGTACTGATTCTGATAGTGATAATGGTTATCTTTTAATGGATGATATTCAACATCCAAATAACTACGAAGTAAAAATTGTTTCAAAATCAATTATGGCAGCTGGTGGTAGTGGAACTATAGGGCTGTATCAGGTGGAACCGAATGGTCATTTTGAGCTGGCTAATTAAGAAAATCCGTAAATTAAAAGGAACCGATTTGATATGAACCCCAAAATTAGGACATGTTATTGAGCTTGCTTGAGGACGAACGCCCGATGTTCCATCGGCGTTCGTCCTTTTAGTTTGCTCTTAAAGTGATAAATTTTAATTTTATCTGCTTTCGTTAGTTTAGCCATAGTAAAAACCCCCGAAATTTTGTCCAAATTTCGGGGTTCATATCAATCTAATCGGCGGCGCTTTTTTGCTTTGCGTAATCCTACGTTATGTTAAGTTGTTATGGTTGGTAGAATAGTACATCTTTTTAGCATTAAATATGTTTATGCAACCCATAATAAATAATAAAGATGCACCTAGTTGATGTTCTGAATTCCATATGAGGTACCCTGCTAATATCATTGTGAGCAAACCTATGCTAGCAATGAATAGAGCATATATGAATTGGCATGTTGAGGTATTTATTTTTCTTTCATAATAGAAAAATACTATTGAACCAATCGTAATTGGAAGTAAAATATAAAGCATTATAATGTTCCGAAACTAAAGTTTCCGAGTCTACCAAAGCCCATATAAATGTAATCATGTGGGTGCTGATTATTGTAACTATTTAGTCTATTTGCAGCTAAGTAATAATAGCCGGCTCCAACTCCTGCTACACCTTCAATTCCAGCAGATATAGCTGATAAGTGTAATTTTCGAAGTCATATTTTATACTTTCTCAATTCTCTATAAACTTCTACACTTCGAGGGTAACAAAAATAAATTTGTTAGACTTATCAATTCGATTAAGAATATAACGACAATAATACGCATGTATCACATTATTTCATCAGGAATAGCTAGTAATATTAGTTGGTTTTAGCTTTTAAGCTGTTTTAAGGTTTTTTAACTGATTGGTAGATAATTAATAATACTGTTTAATAAGGTTTTAATAAGGTTAGCCTGCTTTTATTTTAACTTGGGTAAAACCTTGTGTGTAAAAAGTATGAGGCAGATTACAAGTTTAATTCGAAGGCCACATAGCAAGAGGCTAAGGGCTTCCTTTTTTAATCGCTTGGCGCTTCCATCAGTTGTAGGGTTTGCGCTAGGTTGATTTCGTTGTAGAGTTGATCAGCCAAAGCAGGGGAAATTTTATTTTGCACTAGTTGCTGAGAAACGAAGCGGTATTCATCGCCGAAGGCTTGGATGAAGAGTGCCGCTGGCACTTGTACTTCCTTCTTGCTGTAGTCATGACGAACCATCTTGAAGAAGCGGTTCATGAGTCGACGGACCTGATCAATGCCAGCCGTTGGTTTTTCAGCGGCCGTAATGGCCGCTAATTTTTTGGCTAGGGCTTCGTCCGCAAAGGCAAGTGCTTCTTCGTTTAAGGCCAGGAGCTCTTGCCGCTGGTTTTTGTACTGGGCAAAGCGGGCCTGTTGATCCGGATGGGCTGCCAAATAGCGCTTGCGGAAGTTTTCCCGCTGTCGGCGCGTAAAGGTCCTGGTTTTGACGTGGAAGGTCGTTTCGTGCATGATGTGCCGCAATTGACGGGTAAAGGACAAAAGGGGATGGCGGTTGGCGGCCGGTTTGACGAAGCCTCGTTGTACGATTTTGGCGTACAGCGTTAACGTTTCGTCATGATAACGTTCCGTTGCGGGGCCTTCGATAAAGCCGTTCAGTTCATCTGCCATATCGGCCACCAGGGCTAAGTAATCGGGGGCAAACTGCCGGCGGTGAGAACCGGTTGTTGTTTTTTGGCTTTGTAGCGTCTGCTGCAGGGCTAGGCGGACGTCGACATTATCGATTTTATCCTCACTCTTTAAGATGGCGGCATCAATCATTTGATTGCGGACGGCATTGAGCTCCTCTGTCGTATAGTCCTGGTTTTCCTTTGGCAGCAAAAGCGGGAGAGCCAGGGTAGCGACCAAGAGGGAAATAATGATGACCAGGCAGGCCACCACTATGATTTCATCCCGGAAGGGGAGTGGAGCGCCATGGACTGTTTTGGGTAAAGACAATGCCAGTGACAGGGTCACTGCCCCGTGGACACCGGCGAAACCAAAGAGTCGGGCCTGTTCCCGCCGGTCGTTGCTCTTGGCTTTGCCGAAGAAGGGTTCTGTTTTTTTGTTCTGCTGTAGACTGACCCAGAGGAAACGAGAAACGAACATGACGGCGTAAATTGTGAAGGCAAGTAGAATCAGCCCGGCTGTTTTCCCCCAGCCGAATTCACCCGTTAGTTCGAAAATAGTGGGAAAGCTGAGGCCCAAAATCACAAAGACGATGCCGTTTAAGAGCGTGTTGACCGTTTCCCAAATGTTATTGGTGACGACCTGTGACTCCGTGGAAAAGAGCTGTAAGCGGGCGCTCTCCCAGTTGGAGACGATGCCGGCTGCAACCACCGCTAAAATACCGGAGAGGTGGAAGTGCTCAGCGGCCAAATAGACGATGAAAGGCGTCATGATGTTCAATGGAATGGTTGTCGCCTGGGGTGAATTCACGTGAAAGGCCAGGTAAGTTCGTAAGACTACGAGCAGATAAGCCAAAATCGTACCGATGACAAGGCCCCCGCCTGCTACCAAGAAGAAGTAGAAGACGCCGTTTGTCAGCGAGAAGCTCCCTTGGGTGAAGACGGCTAAGGACAGGTCCAAAAGGACGATACCGGTGGCATCGTTGAAGAGGGACTCCAGTTCTAGTGATTGGTTCAAGCCCTTCGGCATTTTGAGACCGGTGGTCATCGACTTGACGGCAACGGCATCCGTTGGGACTACTATGGCGGCCAGCGCGGCGGCTAGTGCCAGCGGCCAGGCCGATTGAATTTTATCCGTAATCAGGGCAACAAAAATGACAATAATCACCGCAAGGGTGACGGAGAGCTGAAAAATAGACGAGAAGTTCTTTTTCACCTTGGCAAAGGATAAGGCCTGCCCCTCTTCAAACATTAGGGGGGTAATAATCAGAAACATGAAGATTTCTGGATCCAACGAAAAGTCTTGAAAGACGGGCAGTAAGGAAAAGACAGCGCCAATGGCGATTAAGACCAGTGCTTCCGGTATGCGGGGTAAAAAGGGTTTTAACACATTGGCCGCAATGACGGCAATCACCAAAAAGGCGACAGAGAAGAGAAAAGACATAGATAACCTACTTTCTGTGGGTTTCAATACAGTACCTACTATTATAGAGGGAAACAGAACCTTGAACAAGTTGGCCCCTTGCTTTCAATTCCGACTGCTTTCGGTTATACTGAAAGTGTTTTTACAGAAAAATTAGAGCTTTATCATAAAAAAGGTAGGTATGTGATGGCAGCGATAACACGACTTTACGATAGTTTCCAACCGGCGCACTATGACTTGTACTTGGATATTTCCCGGCAAGACAAGTTGATTGCTGGACAGACGACCATTTTTGGAACGGTTAGTCAGACCGACTTGGCCCTGCACCAGCATGACCTGAACATTCTGACCCTGTCTGTGAACGGACAGGAAGTACCATTTACCATGCATCCAGAAGAAGACCAGGTCCGTTTTCAGGCAGCAGAGACGGGGGACATTCGGGTCGATATCACCTACGAGGCGGCACTGACGGATAATATGAATGGGATTTATCCTTCTTATTATGAGCAGGATGGCCAAAGTAAGCAATTGGTCGGGACGCAGTTTGAAACCTACTTTGCCCGGCAAGCTTTCCCTAGCATTGACGAACCTGAGGCCAAGGCCACTTTCTCGCTGGCATTGAAGTTCGATGAACAGCCGGGGGAAATTGCCCTGGGTAACATGCCTGAAGAAAAGGTAGTGGAGGGCGTCCACTACTTCCAAAAGACGGTCAAAATGTCGACCTATCTCGTGGCCTTTGTCTTTGGCGACTTGCAGTCAGTCAAAAGCAAGACGGCTTCCGGCGTGGAGGTCGGGGTCTTCTCGACAAAAGCCCATCCGATTGCGGACTTGGACTTTGCCTTGGACATCGCTAAGCGGTCTATTGATTTTTACGAAGACTACTATCAGACCCCTTATCCGCTCCCTCATTCCTGGCAGGTTGCCTTACCTGACTTTTCGGCGGGGGCCATGGAAAACTGGGGTCTCGTCACTTACCGAGAAATTTACCTACTTGTAGATCAAGCTAAAACACCACTGGCAACCAAGCAGGTAACAGCGACAGTCATTGCCCATGAACTGGCCCATCAATGGTTTGGGGATTTGGTCACGATGAAGTGGTGGGATGAACTCTGGTTGAACGAATCCTTTGCCAACATGATGGAATTTGTGGCCACTGATGCGCTGGAACCGGACTGGCATATTTGGGAAAGTTTCAATGCTGGGGATGTCATGGCCGCCCTTCGTCGCGATGCGCTGCCAGACGTGCAACCCGTCCATGTTGCGGTCAACCACCCAGAAGAAATCGATGCCCTCTTTGATCCGGCCATTGTTTACGCCAAGGGAGCCCGGCTGCTGGTGATGCTCCGGTCCTTAATTGGGGATGAAGCCCTGCGTGCCGGATTGAAGCAGTACTTTGAACAAAAACAGTATGGCAACGCGACGGGCGATGATTTGTGGGCAGCACTCGGTGCTGCTTCTGGCCAAGACATCGGGGCCGTGATGAAAACTTGGTTAGACCAATCCGGTTATCCACTGCTCCATGTTTGGTTGGAGGACGGCCGAGTGAAGGTCAAGCAGACGCCATTCTCCTTGAGCCAAGCGGCAACGAATACTGATAAAATCTGGCAGGTACCATTGGCCGCTTCTGCCAGTTCAGTACCCAACCTCTTGACGACCCAGACGGCGGATTTGGGCGACTATGAGCAGCTCAAGGCCGAAAGCCAGGGTGCCTTTTCCTTGAACGTGGGCAATACCGGCCATTATCTGGTTGCCTATGATCAAGAATTGCTGGCAGAACAGGTAGCCCAGCTGCAACAAGCAGACGCCATTAGCCAAGCCCAGTTCTTGCAAAACGGTTTGCTCTTGGCTCAGGCCAACCAGATGAGTTATGCAGACTTGTTGACGGTGCTACCGCTATTGGCAGACAGTCCGTCCGCTTTGGTGCAGTCCCTCCTGATGCAAGTTATCGCGCAGGTGAAGTATTTTGCCGCACCAAAGTCAACGGTAGAACAGCAGTTGCAGGCCTTCGTGGGTCAATTAACCCAGGGTCAGTTAGACCGTTTGGGCTATCAGGCACAAGATAGCGACCAGACGGACGATGCGCTGGTACGACCAAAGATTTTGTCCGCCGCTTTCTATGCGCAGAACCGCGACTTACAGGAGTGGGCCCACGCCCGCTTTGAGCAAGTAGGCGGTCAGATTGAGTCCTTGCCAACCGAAGCGCGTTTGGTGATTTTGAAAAACGAGTTACAAAACTATAATCAGCAAGCGACCTTTGACGCCTTCCTCCAGGCTTATCAAGCAACGGCCAATGCGGCTATTAAGGCCGATTTGCGGGCAGCACTGGTCAGCACGCCGGAACCCAAGCAGTTGGCGACGATTGTTGCTGCTTACCAACAAAGCGACATCATTAAGCCTCAAGATTTGCGGCACTGGTTTGTCGGGGTGCTGGCAAACCCAGCGGGTCAATCACTGGCTTGGGACTGGGCTCGGCAGAATTGGGATTGGATTGAAGCCAAGTTAGGCGGCGATATGTCCTATTCTTCCTATGTCACGGTCATTGCCCAAGTCTTCAAGACGGCAGACCGGTTAGCAGAATTTAAGGCTTTCTTTGAACCAAAGAAGGCACAACCAGGTTTGAGTCGGGAGATTGCCTTGGACGAAGAGCTGATTGCTAGCCGAGTGGCCGTGATTGAGGCCCAGGGCGCAACGGTTGCGCAAACATTAGACCAATTAACCAAATAAGGATTTTGAAGGTGACTGGCGCACTGGTTTTATTCGATCGATATCTTACACAGTAAAAAGAATGGCAGAACATTGTTCTTGACCTGTACCCCGAAAGTTGCATAAACTTTCGGGGTTTTTCTTATGACGAAATTTTCAAAAGCATATAAAGTACAA
>JAQTHT010000001.1 GCA_029433265.1 Leuconostocaceae bacterium ESL0958
GTGAAAGTGCCGTGAGGTATGGAGCGGACTAGTACTAATCAGTCGAGGACTTAACCAAAGAGTCAGGCGAAGGTTTAGAAAATAGAAGAGTAAGGATTATTTAGTTTTGAGTGTAAAAGCTCAAAGGTGTCGTGTTGATGGCCTAGAGGAACCACCTGTACCCATCTCGAACACAGAAGTTAAGCTCTAGCACGCCGAAAGTAGTTGCCGGACCGCTGGCTGCGAGGATAGGACGACGCGATGCCTGTACATATTAAGAAAACAACAGGAGGATTTACTTCTTCCTGTTGTTTTTTGTTCTATTAGCGTTTAAAATATATACAAAAGTTAGCAAATAGATGATTGTTTTGCTAAATGAGGTACTGCTTATGGAGATGGAACGCATTAATGATCACACAATTCGCGTGATGGTTGAAAACGAGGACCTGCAAGACCGAGGTACTTCAGTGCGCGATTTATTAAGTGATCGCAATAAAATTGAATCTTTCTTTTATAATATTTTGTCAGAGTTGGATGCGGATACTGATTTTGTCGATAATGACAAGGTCTCTTTTCAGGTATTACCCAATCAGAACGGCTTAGAGCTCTTCATTTCTCGGGTAGACGATCAGACCGCTGTCAATGAAATTTTGGAAGCACTGAGTAATGATCAAAAGGCGGCGGAATCATCTGATCAAGAAACGGTTGAAAACGCTGATGAACAGCGAATCGATGATTTGTCACCCAGTGACTATCTTGCGATGACGGGCCGTGATGAGGAAGCAGCAAACGATCAGACGTCTGTCCGCCGTCATGATGTCATTGCTTTGAGCAATTTTGATGCCCTGTTGGCACTGTCCTGCCAACTGAATGATTTGGACTGTGAGACGGCTGCTTATCGCTATGAAGACCGCTACTATTTGGTTGTGGATGCATTGAATCAGCCATTGGATGAACAAAGTGCGGCTTTACTAACCGCCACTGCTGCTGAATTTGGCCAACAAGTCAAGATTAGTGAAGATTTGTTAAAGGAACACGGTCAGGTGCTCTTCGGTCATCAAGCGATTACGCAACTCAATCAGATTTTCGCTTAATTGTCGCTTTGGCGCTGCTTTTGCTATAATAGAGATAATCTATTGGGGAGTCTCTATTCATGAATATTTTAATGGTTCTAATTTACGTCGTCTTGATTTGGGCAGTTGTTTATTTATTGACGGCTGCTTGGACGAATTTTACAGCCCGGCAGCGGGCAACGGTTCTCAAAATGGCGGCTTTTCAAAAGCGGGTAGCGGATGCTTCGAATGTCCAGCTGATTGATGTTCGGGAAAAGGAACCCTTTCGTCGTCATCATTTGAAGGGGGCGCGGAATATGCCAGCCTTGATTTTCTCTCAGGGGAAGTCTGGCTTGCGTCATGATCGGGATGTCTATCTTTATGGTGATACGTTGCAGGCTGCGGCCCGAGTTGCTGGTCGACTGCGTAAGGAAGGATTACCGAAGGAGCACCTGTTTTTGATGGCTGGTGGCTATCGCCGATTGCAGGAAGCAAATAAGCGTAAATAAAAAAGAATCGCTATGAGCGATTCTTTTTTACTGTGATTAGAAACGGGATTGGTGCGCTGCCTTTGTCCGGCGGATGGCCTTGTTGGCCACTGCTTCATATTCTTCTTGGCGGGGTTGTTCAACGAAACGTTCATAACTCTTAACCCCGGAAATACCAGCAACAACGGCGGTTGCTGCGCCAGCTAGAAAGCCAAAACCAAAATGCTTTTTCATGTTTACTACTCCTTTTCTCATTTACTTCTCTTTATTATCGTTGATTTGCCGCACTTTGTAAATGCTTCTGGCATGAAAGGATAACAAGATGCAACAGATACCCTTATTGGTGATTGCAGGACCGACGGCTTCGGGGAAATCGGCCTTAGCCATTGCCATGGCAAAAAGCTTTAATGGCGAAATTATTTCGGCTGATTCGATGCAGGTTTACCGACAATTGAACATTGGGACGGCGAAAGAGGTTGGTGCCGCACAACAAGGCGTCGTTCACCACGGCCAGGATGTCAGAAACTATCAGGAAAATTTCTCAGTAGCAGATTTTCTGCAGGAAGCGGATCAAGCGATTACTGCGATTCACCAACGGGGAAAAGTGCCCATCGTGGTTGGTGGCACTGGCTTTTACATTAAAGCGCTGCTGGGCTATCAACAGTTAGATTATGGGCCCTCCGATCCGGCAGCAGTAGCCAAAGATGAGCAACGACCTTTGGCCGTATTGCAGGCAGAATTTAGGGCACTGGCTGATGCTGATTTTCAAAAACGGGTCGATATCCAGAATAAGGTTCGCTTGGTGCGCGCTTTGCAAATTTTACGGACGGGGCCAAGACAGGCTGCGGAGCGGCCAAATTACGATGCCCTGGTATTAGCCTTAGATTGGCCCAGGGCGGTGCTTTACGACCGCATTAACCAACGGGTAGATGATATGATAGCACAGGGCCTAGAACAAGAGGCACGTCTGCTCTACGAGGCAGGCGGGCTGAACCTACAGGCTGGTCGAGGAATTGGTTACAAGGAATTCTATCCTTACTTTGAGGGACAGATTGCTTTGGTTGATGCTGTGGCGCAAATTAAGCAAGACTCTAGACGCTATGCTAAGCGACAGTTAACTTATTGGCGGCATCAAATTCCCGGCTTACACTGGCTTCCAGGTTCAGGCGCTGCTGACATCGCTGAGCCGATGATTAGCGCATTTTTAAAGAAAAAATAAAGAAAAGGGGCGGACGACATGGATTATGAACAGGCATTACAAGACCTAAAGAATGGGCAAATTGACCACTTTGAGGTCAGTCCGGCCGATTTTACTGAATTTCAGCGGGCTTGGGCAGCTTTTCCTTTTCAAAATACGGTACGGGGTATTGCGCACCGAGCGGGCCAAATCACTTATGTTCGGGCTAATTAGCTGTTTTACTAAGTAAAATATGCTACAATAAATCACAGGAAAATTACTTAAAAAACTGGTACTGGAACCGTACCAGGATGAGAGGCAAGATTGTGGCATTATCATTTGGACAACATAACGTTGGAATTGACTTAGGAACAGCGAATACCTTCGTATACGTGGAAGGCAAGGGGATCGTGTTACGTGAACCTTCCGTAGTAGCCCGCAATACGCAAACAAAAGAAGTGATTGCGGTCGGTTCTGAAGCGCGGGATATGTTAGGGCGGACGCCAGCCAGCATCTCTTCTATTCGCCCAATGCGTGATGGCGTCATTGCCGACTACGATACGACGGTTGCCATGCTTTCTTACTACATGAAGAAGGCACTGGGTGGCCGTGTCGGCAAGCCTTTTGTCACGATTGGGGTTCCTTCCGGGATTACGGCGGTAGAACGTCGATCCGTCATTGACGCTGCCCGGATGGCCGGTGCCCGGGATGCCTACGTGCTAGAAGAACCATTCGCAGCAGCCATTGGCGCTGGCCTGCCGGTTATGGAACCAGTTGGTTCCATGGTGGTTGATTTAGGAGGCGGGACAACTGATGTCGCTACCATCTCCTTGGGTGGGATTGTTTCTTCCCGGTCCACGAACTTTGCTGGGGATCAATTGAATACCGCCATTAGCACTTTCATTCGCAATAAGTATAACTTAGCGATTGGCGAAGCAACGGCTGAACGGCTGAAGATTGAAATTGGCACCGTTTCAGAAGAAGAGGCGGCTGACTTAGCAGATGCCGAAGCCCGCGGTCGGGACTTGCTTTCTGGCTTACCAAAGACGATTATGGTGTCAGCGGCTGATGTTTCCGCTGCTATTCAGGAACCCTTGAATGAAATTACGAATGCCATTCGAGAAACGTTGGAATCAACGCAGCCCGAAATTGCAGCAGATGTCATTAGTCATGGCATGGTGCTGACTGGTGGCGGCGCTCTCTTGCGGGGCTTGGCCGCACGGATTGAATCTGTTACGCAGGTTTCGGTCATTGTTGCGGAAGAACCACTGGATGCAGTGGTCAAAGGGGTTGGCGAATCATTGAAATCCTTAGAAATTTTGCGCCGTAATTAAAGTTACCGAAGCGTAGCGCTTGCGCTACGCTTTTCTTTTCGCAGTCTTTGCAAGAAAGGAAACGTGATGAAAAAGTGGTTCTCTTCCCGAACACTGGTAACGCTCATGGTTAGCTTTTTGGTGATTGTCGGTCTCATCGCTGGTTCAAATTGGTATGCCCAGCGCCGTAGCCAACCACCATTTTTCCAACGCGTGTTTAACGATATTAATGCGACGATTTCAAAGGCCATTGCTTGGCCCACCAATGCTGTTGGTAGCCGAGCCAATTCCTTTGCGAATTTATTGTCGACTTTTGAAGAAAATAAAAAGCTGAAGGCTAAGATTGATAACTATGCCCAAACCAAGGTCCGCCTTCAAAAAATGACTGAAGAAAATCAGTCATTGAAAAAGCAGTTGGGTTTGAAGCACACACTAACAGATTATGATACGGTTTCTGCCGTTACCATTTCACGGGCACCTACTGCTTGGGATTCTCAGTTGATTATTAATAAAGGGTCTAATGCAGGCTTGAAGAAGGGCATGCCAGTCCTAGGGGACCAAGGAATTGTCGGTCGAATTGCCGAAGTCAATACGGTCAATTCGAAGGTTTCCTTGATTTCTGATAATTCGGAAGATGCCAACCGCTTTGCCATCACGGTCAAGGGCGATCAGGGCGATGTGAATGGTGTTATTTCTGGTTACAACACGGATCAAAAGGTGCTGGAAATGGGCCAAGTGACAAATCCTCAGAACATTAAAGAAGGGGACACGGTGGTGACCTCTGGTCTTGGTGGCATCATCCCAGCTGGTCTCTACGTTGGAAAGGTGGCCAATATCAGTACGGATAACTACGGTTTGTCCAAGAAGGTCTACATCCGGCCAAGTTCAGATTTGAATGCTCTGAATAACCTGCTGGTCGCCAAGACCCAGATGGAGCAATAGTATGTTTAGTTGGCAATTTTCGCGTCTAACAATTCTATATCCGTTGATTTTGTTCTTACTCTTTTTTCTAGACGGCAATGTGATGGCTGCCTTAACACCACTGCTGCTCGGCGGGTCCTTCCACATTTTGCCACTGGGTACCTTGATTTGGTTTTTCTATGCCATTCAATTTGAACTGACCAAGGACATGCCTTTTACGGTCTATGTGATTTTGATTGGCTTGTTCTTTGATATCTACTACACAGGCATTGTGGGAACTTATACGGTGGCCTTCCTAGTGGCGACTCTGTTGATGCGGGCTGTCCGACCTTATTTTGACGAAAGGCTATTATCGGCCTTGTTGCTTTTCTTAATTGGTTTAGGGGCTTACCTGGGCTTGTCCTATTTCTTTTCGGCAGTGGTGGGCATGACGTCTTTGACTATTTCTCAGTTCGTCTACCTCGTGGCACTACCGACAGCGGTATTAAACTTACTGTTAGCAGCTGTCTTTTATTATCCAGCCTGGTCGCTCTTACAAAGAACGCACTAAATGAGACTTGCATTTAGAGAATGGCCCTTGTATACTTTAAACAATAATTAAAACGATGAGAGGGAGAGTAGGAGATGATCATCTTGCAGAGAGCTGGCGGCTAGTGGGAGTCAGTAGTGATTATCTTTGAACCACACCTTCGAGTGCATGATTGAAAACAGTAGGTGATGCCGGTTTCGCCCGTTAACGCGATTGAGTTTGCAAAACTCTCAGAGGTCAGGTTAGTGATAGCTTGACATCGTTGAGGTGGGACCGCGATTTATCGCCCTCTAAGCTAGTAAGCTTAGAGGGCTTTTGTTTTTCATTAGAAAGGATGATGATATGGCTTATCTATCTGAAATTATGCCGGCCATTTTTTCCGGTTTACAATTAACGGTCGGCGTATTTTTTATTACGTTGTTGGGCTCCGTCCCGTTGGGTATTTTAGTTTCGTTAGGGATTAAATCGCCTTACTTTAGTATTCGTTGGTTGATTAACAGTTACATTTGGATTATGCGGGGAACTCCGCTCCTGCTGCAGCTGATTTTCATCTACTATGGATTAGCAATGGTGGGCTTTTCATTTTCCCGGTTTGAAGCAGCTGCCTTTGCCTTCATTATTAACTATGCGGCCTATTTGGCCGAAATTTTCCGAGGTGGTTTGCAGTCAGTACCAAAGGGGCAAGTGGACGCTGCCAAAGTATTGGGTTTATCCAAGGCACAAACTTTTTTCAAAGTAGTGCTGCCCCAGGCTGTTAAAATCATTGTCCCTTCCTTTGGAAACGAAGTAGTGAATCTAGTGAAGGATACCTCGCTGATTTATGTGATTGGCCTGGGCGATATTCTTCGGGCTGGTTCCATTGCAGCCAGTCGGGATGTCACCTTGACGCCCTACTTAGTGGTGGGCGTCATTTATCTGTTAATGGTTGGCTTCGTCACGCTGCTCTTACGGCTGACGGAAAAGAAGCTCAGTGTTTGGAGGTAGGCGATGATTGAAATTAAAGCGTTAACCAAAGCTTATGGGGACAAAGTCATTTTTAAGGACCTCAACTTGGCACTTGCAAACGGGGAAATCTTAGCCGTGACAGGTCCTTCCGGTATCGGGAAGACCACGCTGATTAAAACCTTGACTGGACTGGAGCCAGCTCAAAATGGCACGATTACGCTTGATGATGGCACTTATCCGGTGGGGGATCCAAAATTGGCAGCCAAGGTGGCGCTGATTTTCCAGGACTTTAACCTCTTTCCGAATATGAAAGTCATTGATAATCTAACACTGGCCCCCCGCCTTGTTAAAAAAGAAAGTAAGTCAGCAGCCAATCAAAAGGCCAAGGAACTCTTGGCGCAGTTGGGCTTATCTGAACAAGCTGATCTTTACCCATACCAACTATCAGGCGGGCAGAAGCAGCGGGTGGGGATTGCCCGGGCTTTGGCAATGGATCCACAAATTATTGCCTATGATGAACCGACCTCTGGTTTGGATGAGCAATCAACGGACCAGGTCCGTCAGATTATGCTGAACCTCAAGCAAAAAGGGGTGGCCCAGTTGGTCATTACCCACGATTTGGAATTTGCTAAAGCAGTTGCTGACCGCAACTTTGATTTTGCAAAAGAGGTTCAATATGGTTAGTCAAAAGAAAAAAATGGTGGTCAACAGCTTAGTTATTGTTCTTTTTCTTGGCTTCGTTGCTTTTTGTGTCAACTTGGCCAAGCATCCGCAAGGCCTGAATAAGCGCAATCAACAGGACCAGTGGCAACGCATTCAAAAAGAAAGGGTGATTACCATTGGCCTGGATGATACTTTCGTTCCCATGGGTTTCCGGGATGCACAGGGAAAATTGGTCGGCTTTGATATTGATTTAGCAACGAAAGCATTTGCCCGTTATGGCATTAAGGTCAATTGGCAGCCAATTGACTGGTCAATGAAGGAAACGGAATTGAATACCGGTAATATCGATGCCCTTTGGAATGGCTACACGAAGACACCAAGTCGGGCTAAGAAAGTGGCCTTTTCTGATGTCTATCACATGGCGACCCAAACGGTGGTGGTTAAAAAGAGTTCCGGCATCCGTTCCTTTGCCGATATGACGGGCAAGCGACTGGGACTGCAAACGGCTTCTTCTGGAGAACAGGAATTTAACGACCAACCACAGGTCTTAAAGAACTATTTGAACAAGAAGCCGGTGGGCTATGATACCTTTGACAAGGCCTTCACGGACTTGAATGCCAACCGGATTGACGGTCTCTTAGTGGATGAGGATTACGCTCGCTACTATGTGGCCCACCAGGAAAATCCGGATGACTATGCCGTATTGGTTGGCAAGTTTCCACCATCTGCGGATGTCGTCGGCTTCCGTAAATCAGACAAAGACTTGCGACAGGCTGTGAACAAAGCGTTGGCAGCATTGCGGCAGGATGGCGAACTACAGGCACTTGAAAACCAGTGGTTTGGTCCTAAAGGAAAACCAGAAACGCCTTAAGGCGTTTTTTATTTGTCCTCATTCAGGTAAGATACAGGTATGGAAAAAGAAATAAAAAGAGGCGTACGCCTCATCATTGATCAAAACCAGGTTTTTCAGAGCACCGTGATTCGGGTGACTTTTGCGCGACCGAAGCAGACTGGGCAAGCGGCCAAACGGGCGTTACTGTCCTACCTGCTGGCTGTCTCCTCGCCCCGTTACCCGAATCAGCGGGCGGTAGCCCAAGAACTCTTGGGCTTGGCAGGAGCCAGCTATGACAGCCAGGTGCTCACCTATGGTTCCTTGGACCTGGTGACGTTGACGCTCCGCTTCGTTAAGCCGGGCTTGCTAGCAGATAGTGAGCAAATTGTGACCCAGGCGTTGGCCTTTCTAAATGAAATGATTTTTCATTATGACTGGCTTGCTGATGATCAAAGTGGCAATATTGAAGTGGAACGACAGAATTTAGAGCAGGCCATTTTACGGCGACAAGAGGATAAGATGACCTGGGCGCTGGATTTAAGCCGTCCTTATACCTTTGTTTTGCCTGAACAGCAGACAAGTCATTTGGGGACGGTGGCGGAAGTAACAGCGCTAACAGCCGCTGACTTAGCAGCAAGCCATGCCCAACTTTTGCAAGAAGACCAAGTGACGGTAGCAGTGATTGGGGCGGTTGATGAGGCAGCGGTCGCTGCCGCCGTAGCGGCCTGGGATTGGCCGGCTGACCGACAGGTAGTCCCTTTCTCCTTTGCACTACCGGCTTTCAGTCAGCCCAGCCAGCACCAGTTGGTCCAAGACCATCTGGCACAGGGGGTGCTGTTACAGCACTACCAGCTGCCGGACCGACCGGCTGCTTGGACGCCCTTACAGATGCAGGCGGTAGCAGCCATTGCCAACGAAGTTTTTGGTGGTGGGCCAGCTAGTCGGCTCTTTACCGAGGTCCGAGAGCGGGCCGGACTGGCCTACCAGGCCGCTTCCTTCTATCAGCGGGACTTGGGGTTAATCACCGTATTGATTGGCACGGGCGCTGATTCATTGCGGCAGGCACGGACAGCGGTAGCCGAACAGCTCGCCTTCTTGCAAAGTGACGCCTTAACCGAAGCGGCGGTAACAGAAGCAAAACAGTCAGTGATGAATCGCTACCAAATTCGCCTTGATCAGCCCAGTTTTCGGACGCTATCTATGACCGTCAAGGCGCTAACGGGCCAGCATTGGACTGACGAAGCCTATGTGGCGGCGCTAGCGGCTGTTTCACAGGAGGAAGTGCGGGCATTCTTTGCCGAATTAACCTTGCAAACAGACTTTATTTTGACCCCGAAGGAGCTAGCCCATGACTGAAGCAATGCAGACTTATCAAACAGCGGACGGCTTAACCGTCCACTTAGTCAAGAAGCCAGGTTTTCATCAGACAGTGGCCGCCCTGTCAACTGCCTTTGGGGCCGAAACGCGGGCCTTTGAATTGGCCGGCAAGCACTATGACATCCCATCTGGGACCGCTCATTTTTTCGAACATAAGCTATTTGATAAAAAAGAGGGCGATGCCCTGAATCGTTTTAACGCGCTGGGAGCGGATGCCAACGCCTTTACGAGTCAACAGCAAACGACCTACTACTTTACGGCGACCAGCCGAGTGGCTGAAAACTTAGCCTGGTTGCTAACCTTTGTCCAAACACCTTATTTTACGGCGGACAAAGTGGCCCGCGAACGGCCAATCATTGCCCAAGAAATTGATTTGTACCGTGATGATCCTGCCTTTGCCCTTTACCAGGGGGCGCTGGGGCAGCTCTACCCAGGCTCAGCGCAGGCCGACGACATTGCGGGCGACCGAGCTAGTTTGGCTGAAATTACTGCTGAATTACTGACGGTGCTGCACCAAGTCTTCTATCAACCTCGCCAACTTGTCTTGACAGTGGTGGGGAACTTTGACGAAGCGGCGGTCCGGAAGGTGATTGCACAGACGCAGGCGAGCTTGAGCCGACCGGCACAGGATTATGACTTATTGCCGGAGCCGCTTGCGGCTATTGAAGAATCGGTGCAGGCGTTATCTTTGCCTGTTCAAAACAGTAAGGCCATTTTTTCTATTCGCCTCGATCCCCTGGAAGATATACAACCGGCCGCCCTTATTCAACAGGCACTGGCGGGGGAGTTAGCTTTGGACCTGCTTTTCGGGGAACAAAGTGACTGGTATCAGACTCAGTATGAAGCTGGTATTTTGACAGATGAGTTTGATTACGAATACTGTGTTGAACCGAATTACCACTACTACCTGTTCTTTGTAGCAGGGGAAGCGTTGTCAGCTGCTAAGGCGGCCATTACGGCCAGGCTGCAGGAGGCAATGGTGGTATTGGCCGGGGATCAGGCTGAACTGACCTTGTTACAGCAGGCAGCAGCAGGGGAGCAGCTGATGATTGGTGATCAATTAGAACGGATCGCGGTTGACGCAGACTTAGTCTTGTACGGCTATTCTTACTTTGATAAAATGAAGACGTTAGCAAGCTTATCACAGCAGGCTGTATTAGCCGCCGGCGCCAAGATGTTTTCGAGTCCGGCGGTCAATCAAATTCAAATTCAGAAATAGGAAGACTAAATCGTGCATTTTAGTGAAGAACTTCGCCAAGAGTTAAAAGAAACCAGGGTTGCGCAAAAGCTGACCCTAGCCCAAGTGGCCGAAACAACTAAAATTAAGGAAGATTACCTGCGGGCCATTGAAGAGGGGGATGAACAAGCCCTGCCATCTCCTTTTTACACGCGGGCTTTTGCTAAGAAATATGCGGCTTTATTGGGCCTCCATCCAGCTGAACTCTTCGATCAGGAAGCTTTCGATCCTTACTTGTTGACGGATTTATCAACGGCTCATCGGGATGAAGACGGCGTGGTCCGAGCTGGCGTGAACCAGACGGCGACATTTAAAAGTCGCTTTCAAGGCTGGATTGTCAAAATCTGGGCGCTGATTATTGTCTTGGTCCTCATTTTGCTGGCTTGGTTCTTGATTACTCGCATGAATGCTGGCTCAAATAATAGTAGTAGCCAACAGTCTAGCCAGAGCCTGGAATATTCTTCCACCGCTGTGAGCCAGTCTAGTAGCGCGAAGAAGGCCAGCTTCCAGCTAAATGAGGGACAGGTGAACCAGGGACAAAAGACGACAACCTTCAATACGACGGGCAGCCAAAATCAAGTTCACCACTTCGTGGTCAAGGGACAAGATGGTGGCAGCACGGTTAAGATTACGGATGCCACTGGTAAGGAACTTTTCAACGCTTGGGTGAATAAGGACGAAGAAAAGAGTGTTGATTTGCCAGCCAACGTCGCCAATATCAGTATTGCCCTCAGTCAGGTCAGTCATGCGTCGATGACGGTCAATAATAGTCATCTCGACTTAAAAAACCTGCCAACCAATCCAGCGGCAACTAACTGGACGGTTATGATGAACTTTAATAAGTGAGCGAACCCATGAATGTACCGAATCAATTAACTGTTTTCCGCATTATCTTAATTCCAGTCTTTATCTTGACGTTGATCTTACCAGACGCCACGGTGGGGACTTGGGCTAATGCAACAACCTTCTTACCCTGGTCCTGGGTAGCCGCTGCGATTATCTTTGCCCTGGCTTGTCTGACAGACTTTTTGGACGGGCAGATTGCCCGCCGTCAGCAGTTGGTGACAAACTTTGGAAAATTTTTCGATCCGTTGGCAGATAAATTACTAGTGCTAACGGCGCTAATTTACCTGACATCTCTTGATCAGGTGCCCGCTTGGATGACGGTGGTCATCGTGATTCGTGAATTGGCGGTCACAGGTTTGCGGACCCTGATTGTCGAGAATAATGGCAAAGTGCTGGCGGCTGCTTGGCCGGGTAAAATCAAGACCTTTTCCCAGATGTTTGCCATTTTCTTTCTCTACCTCAAGGACTGGCCTTTCGTAGACTGGTCCTTCTCAGTGGGGATGACTTTGCTTTACATCGCCGTCATTTTTACTGTTTATTCTGGTTTCGACTATTTCTGGCAAAATCGGGATGTTTTTTCAGACGGATTATAAGCGCTTGGAGCGCTTTTTTTGTTGGATGAAATAAAGCAGGGACTTCGAACAAATGTTCGTTTTTCTGTTGCTTTTTCAAGGGAAAATCCGTAAACTAAACAATAGAGATTGAAGGAGTAGAACATGGTTGCAAAAAAAGCCAGTGACAACAAAGACACGAAGGCCACGGGCCGCCAGGCGGCGCTTAACGAAGCCTTAAAGAAAATTGAAAAGAATTTTGGGAAGGGCTCTATCATGACCCTGGGGGACAACCAAACAACCCAGGTCGCCACTTCCCCAACCGGATCAGTCAAGCTGGATGTTGCGCTCGGTGTTGGCGGCTATCCAAAGGGCCGGATCATCGAAGTCTATGGACCAGAATCATCTGGTAAGACGACGATTGCCTTACATGCGGTGGCTGAAATTCAAAAGAACGGTGGTACGGCTGCTTACATTGATGCCGAAAACGCTTTGGACGTGAAATATGCCGAAAACCTAGGGGTTAAAAAGGATGAATTGCTGCTGTCCCAGCCAGATACTGGGGAGCAAGGGTTGGAAATTGCGGATGCCTTGGTCCAATCTGGTGCCGTGGATATGATTGTCGTGGATTCAGTTGCGGCGCTGGTGCCTCGAGTTGAAATTGAAGGGGAGATGGGTGATGCCCATGTCGGCCTGCAAGCGCGGTTGATGTCCCAGGCGCTACGGAAGCTAGCGGGGACCTTGAACCGGACGGGCACGATTGCTATCTTTATCAACCAAATTCGTGAAAAAGTCGGTGTGATGTTCGGTAATCCGGAAACGACGCCGGGTGGTCGCGCCCTGAAGTTCTATTCAACGGTTCGTTTAGAGGTTCGTCGCTCCACCCAGATTAAGGACGGTACTGATGTAACCGGAAACTTGACTAAGGTCAAGGTCGTCAAGAACAAGGTGGCGCCACCATTCCGGACGGCGGAAGTCGACATTATGTACGGTAAAGGGATTTCACAAACTGGTGAAATTTTGGATCTGGCGGTGGAGCAGGACATCGTTGATAAAGCCGGCGCTTGGTATGCTTACCAGGGTGAACGGATTGGCCAGGGTCGTGAAAAGGCCAAGGACTATTTGGACGATCCTGAACATGAAGCGCTGCGGGCGGACATTTACCAGCAGGTGCGGAATGCTTATGGCATTGGCGATCAAGCGCCTGCATCCGACAACGATGCAGCTGCAGCTGATGGTACAAAAAAAGAAACAGAAGCGCAGGCCAATCAAGACGGCAGTGATGGGTTGACGGACGAACCAATCATCTAAGTTGTGACTGACCTAATTTGTGAAAAAGGCGTTGTAAACGCCTTTTTTTTGTTACAATGGTGGTGTCTCATTTGTCTTTTTTAAAAGTCGGGACGTTTTTTGTTGTTGATTATCAATCTTTTGCACTTGAATGGGAGAAAGACACCATGCAAAGATCGAACCGGAGGCTGGTATGGACCGGCCTCGTTGTCGCTGCAGCAGCTGGCTTACTGACCCTCGCTTACCAGCATCGGGACCAAAGTAGCGCCAAGGAACCCGTGACGGCGGTTGGCTCCACGGCGTTACAGCCACTGGTCGAAGCCGCTGGAGAAGATTTTCAAAAGAACCATGCCGGTACTTTTGTTAATGTCCAAGGAGGCGGGACCGGAACGGGCCTGTCCCAGGTGGCCCAAGGCGCAGTTAGCATTGGGGACTCGGACTTGTTCGCCGAAGAGAAGAAGGGTATTGATCCGTCCGAACTCGTTGATCATAAGATTGCGGTTGTGGGCATTACCCCGATTTTGAACAAGGAAGCAGGCGTTAGCAATTTGTCGCTGTCAGATTTGACCAAAATTTTCACTGGCAAAATCACCAACTGGAAAGAAGTCGGTGGTGCTGATCAGAAGATCGTCTTGGTCAATCGTGCTGCTGGTTCTGGTACGAGAGCAGCCTTTGAAAAGTGGGCGATGGGCGGTCAAAAGTCCAAGGCTTCCCAGGAGCAGGATTCTTCTGGTATGGTGAAATCCATTGTGAAGTCGACGCCAGGGGCTATTTCCTACGTCTCCTTCGCCTACGCGGATGCTGACCTGATGACCCCAACGATTGACGGGGTCAAGCCAACTGATGCTGCGGTCGCAACTGGCCGTTACCCAATTTGGTCTTATGAACATATGTATACGAAGGGCCAAGCCCAAGGGGATACGAAAAAGTTTCTAGATTATATGTACTCAGAACGGGTGCAGCAGACCCTGGTACCAAAATTGGGATACATCTCGATTCATGATATGAAAATCAATCGTGATCGAGACGGGCACGTGACGCAGCTTTCAGCAACAGGTGAATAAGATGGATTTGATTACTGAAAAACTTAAAAGAACGTCGCAGTCAACGAAGCAGGATCGAATCGGTAAAGCCGTTTCTTTCTGTGCGTTGGCCTTGATTACCCTTATTGTTGTATTAATTTTTGCCTTTGTCCTGTCCAAGGGACTGGCTACTTTCTTTCAGAACGGGGTCACCTTCAAGGACTTCTTCTTGTCCAACGTTTGGAATCCCGGCTCTGTTAATCCGGCAACAGGTCGGCCCCAGGTGGGCGCCTTGCCAATGATTGCGGGCTCCCTCCTGGTGACTTTTTTGGCCGCCATTGTGGCAACCCCTTTTGCCATCGGTACTGCGCTCTTTATGACGGAAATTGCGCAAAAGCGTGGTGCTAAAATCATGCAGCCTGTGATTGAGCTACTGGTTGGCATTCCTTCCGTTGTGTACGGCTTTATTGGCTTGAACGTTGTGGTACCGGCCATTCGGCATTTCTTTGGTGGCACTGGCTTTGGTATTTTGGCCGGCACGATTGTTCTCTTTGTCATGATTTTGCCAACGGTGACGTCTATGACGGTTGATACGTTAAAATCGGTGCCCCGGCACTACCGTGAGTCTGCGCTAGCCATTGGGGCTACCCGCTGGCAAATGATTTACAAGGTGGTTTTGCGTTCAGCCACGCCCGGTATTTTGACAGCCATCGTCTTTGGTATGTCCCGGGCTTTCGGGGAGGCCTTGGCCGTTCAAATGGTGATCGGGAATGCGGCTTTAATGCCAGGATCGCTGATTGAGCCTTCTTCCACTTTGACCTCTGTCTTGACGATGGGGATTGGGAACACCGTCTTGGGCTCCTTACAAAACAACGCTTTGTGGACGCTGGCCATGATTTTGCTACTCATGTCCTTAGTCTTCAACCTGTTAATTCGCTTGATCGGACGTAAAGGAGAGCTGAAGTAATGAATGCAAAGTTAGCCGACAAAGTGGCAACCGGCGTGATTTATGCCATTGCAGGCGTTGTGATTGCCATTCTCACGGTCATGTTGGCCTTTATCCTAGTTCAAGGGGTGCCTCATTTATCCTGGCATTTCTTGACGGGCCAGGCGAAGGCCTTTGAGGCGGGTGGCGGCATTGGCATCCAACTCTTTAATTCTTTTTATCTATTAATTCTGGCCATGTTGCTGTCCTTTCCGATTGCTTTGGGTGCGGCCATTTACCTGAATGAGTACGCCCGACCCTCTGTTTGGACATCTATCGTTCGGACGGCCATTGAAGTGCTGTCTTCCTTGCCTTCCGTTGTTGTGGGGCTCTTTGGGTTCTTGATTTTCGTGGTCAAGTTTCATTTGGGCTTTTCCATCTTGTCGGGGGCGATTGCGTTGACCTTTTTCAACTTACCCATTTTGACTCGGTCCATTGAAACTTCCCTGCAGCAAATTCCAAACTTGCAGCGTGAAGCGGGGGCGGCTTTGGGCTTGTCCCGAATTGAGACGGTCTTGCACATTATTCTGCCAGCTGCCTTACCTTCGATTGTGACGGGGATTGTGATCTCCGCAGGTCGTGTCTTTGGGGAAGCCGCAGCCTTGATTTTTACGGCTGGGCAATCAGCGCCAGCCTTGAACTTCGGCGACTGGAACCCCTTCAATGTGACGTCGCCGCTGTCACCCATGCGACCTGCTGAAACATTGGCCGTTCACATTTGGAAAATTAATTCGGAAGGAATTATGCCGGACTTGTCCCTCGTGTCAGCCGGTGCTTCCGCTGTGTTGATTATCGTCGTCTTGATTTTTAACTTTTCCGCTCGACGTTTAGGCTTGCTTTTGTACAAAAAGCTAACGTCCTCTTGAGGTGCTTATGACTAATCGAAGCCAACCATTAAAACCATTGTCCGCTTTTTTGCCCAAGCAAAAGCCGGAACAGTATCTCTACCAGATGGACCCGGCCAAGCATGAAATTGCTTTGTCAACCAATAACCTGCAAGTCCGTTATGGCGACAAGCTGTCCTTTTCGGATGGTGACCTTGCTTTTGAACGGTATAAAATTACGTCCTTGATTGGCGCCTCTGGTTCTGGTAAATCGACTTTTTTACGGTCCTTGAACCGAATGAACGACGGCATTGCCAATGTTACAGGCCAAATTTGGTACCGGGGTCTAGATATTAATTCCAAGGAGATTGATGTCTATGAAATGCGCCGGCATATCGGGATGGTTTTTCAGCGACCCAACCCTTTTGCCAAATCCATTTACAACAACATCACCTTTCCCCTGACCCAACGGGGTCATTACAGTAAAGAAGAGTTGGATGAAATTGTCGAAAGAACATTAAAGCAGGCGGCGCTTTGGGACCAGGTTAAAGACGATTTGAATAAATCGGCCTTATCACTGTCTGGTGGTCAAGCGCAACGCTTAGTCATTGCTCGAGCCCTGGCCTTGAAACCAGATATTCTGCTCTTAGATGAACCCTCCTCGGCCCTTGATCCCATTTCTTCGGCTCAGTTCGAGGAGACCCTCTTACAGTTGAAGGAACACTATACGATTATCATTGTGACGCACAACATGCAGCAGGCGGCACGAATTTCTGACTATACAGCCTTCTTCCACTTAGGAAAGGTCGTGGAATACGATTTGACAAGAAAAATCTTTACCCGTCCTAAGGTTGAGTTGACGAATGATTATATTTCGGGGAACTTCGGATGACAGCAAACAACGAAACAATTCTATCCACGCGCAATGTGAAACTTTGGTATGGTCAGAAAGAAGCCTTGCACGGGATTGATTTAGACTTTGCCAGCCGGGGCATCACAGCCTTGATTGGGCCTTCTGGTTCAGGTAAATCAACTTACCTACGTGCTTTGAACCGGATGCATGATTTGGAAGAATCAATCACCGTCACGGGTTCCTTTACCTTTCAAGACCAGGATATCTATTCGCCAACGACCGATACGGTGGCCCTTCGTAAAAAAATTGGGATGGTCTTTCAACAGCCCAACCCCTTTCCCTTTTCCATCTATGACAATGTGGCCTTCGGCCTGCGGCTCGCCGGTGTCAAAGACAAAGCAGTGCTCGACAAAGCAGTAGAAGAGTCCTTAAAAGCCGCCTCCGTCTGGGAGGAAGTCAAGGATTCACTGAACAAGTCGGCTCTTGGCCTTTCCGGGGGACAGCAGCAGCGGGTCTCTATTGCCCGAGTGTTGGCGACGAAGCCGGACCTGTTGTTGTTGGATGAACCAACGTCGGCTTTGGACCCTGTTTCTGCTCACAACATTGAGGAAACGCTCTTGGCGTTGCGGGATGAGTATGCCATGATTATTGTGACTCACTCCCTTTCACAGGCCTCCCGGATTTCTGACCGGACGGCCTTCTTCTTGAACGGGGACTTAGTTGAAGTGGGCGACACCCGTCAGTTGTTTATTGAGCCAAAAAAACAGGAAACGGCAGACTACATTTCTGGTCGTTTTGGTTAGTGACTTGCCTGTTGATTGACAGGGCAATCTGAAAGGAGCATAGGATGCGACGACTATTTGATGAAGAACTAGCTGATTTGGACACTTCCTTTACGGAAATGGGGGAACGGGTCGCCAAGACGATTAACGAAGCGGTCCAGTCTTTCATTAACCATGACCGGGAAGGCGCCCGTCAAATTATTGATTCAGACTACAAGATTAACGAACGGGAAGCGGCTTTGGAAAAGAAGTCCTTTGAAATGATCGCCCTGTATCAGCCGGTAACGACTGATTTGCGGGAAATCGTGACCATCTTAAAGGCGGTATCTGTGCTCGAACGGATGGGCGATCAAGCTCGGAATGTGGCCACTTCCACCATTCGTGTCAAGGGTACCAAGCACATTCGGGCCGTTGAAGAACAACTGGGTGAGATGGGTGAATTGGTCGCCTCCATGGTGTCCGAAGTGATGACTTACTATGTCGAAAACGATGCCATGGGTGCCGAAACCATTGCCAAGAAGAACCACCAGCTGTCCAATGCGGCCGCCAAGGTGCGGACGGATTCCGTCAACGGGATGAAGGAAGATTCGGAATTAGTCGATTCTGCTGCTGATTACCTGGTGCTGGCTGGTTACATCAAGCGCATTGGTGATTACACAACGGACATTGCCGAATGGATTGTCTACAAGCGTACGGGTAAGATTATTGAATTGAATCCAGGTTACAACTACTTTATTTAGTTGATACTAATGAAAACGCCTACGGGCGTTTTTTCTTTGGCCGGCTGCATTCGGTCGCTGTTGTGTAGTCCAAACTTTGCTATAATAGGGTTTATTAGGAATAAAAGGAGGCAGTCTTGCTTCGAGTCATCATGAACATTGCCATTAACATGGCCGTCTTTTTAGCAACAGCGCTCATCTATCCATCTGGTTTTATTTTGGAGAACATGACGGTTGCTGCAGTGGCGGCCCTGGTACTGGCCTTATTAAACTTAGTGTTAAAGCCGCTATTGCTATTGGTATCCCTCCCATTTTTGTTACTCACGATGGGCCTCTTTGCCTGGGTGGTGAACGCCTTATTGCTGGAGCTGACCGCCCATTTGGTGCCAGGTTTTGCCTTCAGTTCATTCTGGGCAGCAATGGTCGTAGCGTTATTCATTAGTGTCGCCAACAATCTTTTCATTGCTAGAGAAGATTAAGGAAAGGAGAGACAATGCCAGAGAAAACAGTAACAGTCAAAGACTTGGTGGATAATACCCGCTTAACCATCGTCGCTGGGCACAAGCACCTCGACCGGGTGATTACCACGGCGGATATTTCCCGGCCTGGTCTGGAAATGACGGGTTATTTTACTTACTATGCCCCGGAGCGAGTGCAGCTACTAGGCATTACGGAAACTTCGTTTTCCAAGCGGATGGGCCATGATGAATTGCTCATGGTTTACCGTAAAATGGCGGACGAGCAAACGCCAGCCTTTGTGGTGTCCACTGATTTGCCCATTGCAGAGGAATTAAAGCAGGCGGCCGAAGAGGCGGGCATCCCGATTTTGACCTCAAAGTTGACCTCTTCGCAGATTTTGTCCAACATGACTTATTATCTGGGTGGAGAATTGGCCCCCCGGCAGTCCGTTCACGGCGTGTTAATTGATGTCCACGGTTTGGGTGTGTTGATTACCGGCGATGCCGGCATTGGCAAAACAGAATCGGCTCTGGAATTGATTCAACAAGGGAAGGCCCGCTTGGTAGCTGATGACCGAGTGGACATTCATCAAGAAGATGAACAGCGGTTGATTGGTCAGCCTTCCAAAGTCTTGCAGAATTTGATGGAAGTCCGGGGCGTGGGCATTATTGATGTCCAACAGGTTTACGGGGCTGTTTCGGTCCGTTCCCACGCGTCGATTATGGTCAACATTCATCTTTCCAATGGTAAAATTGGGGAGCAGAACTTCGATCGCTTGGGTAATGAAGATGATTATATCGATATCCTCGGCGTTAAGATTAAGAAGATGGTCGTGCCGGTCACACCAGGGCGGAATACGGCTTCGGTAATTGATGCAGCAGCGGTTAAATTCCGGACGAAGAACATGGGCTACGATGCTTTAGCAACCCTAGAAAAGCGGATGAATGAAGCCATCCTAGAGAATGAAGCAGCAGATCAAAAAGAGGAGTCCAGCCATGACTAAAATTGCCGTTTTAGGCGCTGGTTCCTGGGGCACTGCGCTGGCCAATACGATGGCCCAGAACCAGCAGGAAGTCCTCTTGTGGTCTCATCGGTCGGAACAGGCGGCTGAAATTAACCAGCAGCACCGCAATGAGCGCTATCTGCCAGGTCAAACGCTGGCTACCAACTTGCAGGCAACTGCGGACATGGCGGCTGCCGTTGCCGGGGCAGACGGGGTGCTCATGGTCGTGCCAACGAAAGCAGTGCGGTCCGTGGGTCAGCAGCTCGCTGACTGCCTGGCTGAACTGCAACAGCCCGTTTACTTAGCCCATGCTACGAAGGGCTTGGAACAGAAGACGCATTATCGCATTTCGCAGATGTTAACGGAAGTGGTGCCGGCCGACTATCGCAGAAGTCTAGCGGTTATTTCGGGTCCTTCCCACGCGGAAGATGTCATTCGCGGGGACCTAACCGCCGTCTCGATTGGGGCCGATGATCCAGCAGCAGCCAAACTCTTCCAAGCAGCACTGGCCACTGATCGTTTCCGCCCTTATACCAATTCGGACTTGCTGGGGTCCGAATTGGCCGGTGCTTTAAAAAACATTATCGCGCTGGGTTCCGGCATGTTGGTCGGGCTAGGATATGGCGCCAACGCACAGGCTGCCTTGTTGACACGGGGCTTGGTTGAAATGCGGCACGTGGGCCAGGAAATGGGCGCTCAGCCGGAAACCTTCCTGGGCCTAGCAGGTATTGGCGACTTGATTGTCACGGGCATGTCCCCTAATTCTCGTAATTACCGGGCCGGTCGCGCCATTGGCCAGGGTCAATACTTGGCCACCGTACAAGCGGACATGGGCATGGTGATTGAAGGGGTCAATACGGTCCAAGCAGTGGCTGATTATGCCCAAGCAAATCACTTAGAACTGCCGATTACGGCTGCCTTGCAGCGGGTGCTCTTTGAAGGAGAACCCATCGAGCAGGCCATTACCGATTTGATGACCCGGCCACTCAAGGCTGAAGACTAGGCTTTCTTTTGTTATACTAGTAATTGAAATCCTTTAGAAAATCCTTTCTAGAAAGTAGGAAAAAATGAAACCTGTACGTAAAGCGATTATTCCAGCCGCTGGCTTGGGCACCCGCTTCTTGCCAGCAACGAAGGCGTTGGCCAAGGAAATGTTGCCAATCGTGGATACGCCCACGATTGAATACATTGTTCGCGAAGCCATTGCTTCTGGCATTGAAGACATCGTGGTCGTGGATGGTAAGTCCAAGAGGTCCATTGAGGATCACTTTGATTCCAATCCTGAATTGGAAAATAACTTACGTGAAAAAAATAAGCTTGAGTTATTAAAGATTATTGAAGAAACCACTGACATTAACATGTACTTTATCCGCCAATCCCATCCAAAGGGCTTGGGAGATGCCATCTTGACGGCTAAGGACTTTATCGGGGATGAACCTTTTGTTGTACTCCTGGGCGATGACTTGATGCAAGACGAAGTACCGTTGACGAAGCAGTTAATTGACCGCTACCATGAAACGGGCGAATCAACCTTGGCTGTTTTAGAAGTACCGCATGACCAAGTTTCCGAATACGGCGTGATTGATCCGGCGGCGAAGGTCACGGAAGATGGCCTCTACCGGGTCAAGAGCTTTGTTGAAAAACCAAAGCCAGAAGAAGCACCTTCAGACTTGGCCATCATTGGCCGTTATCTGTTAACGCCAGAAATCTTTGAAGAACTGGAAAACACGAAGCCAGGAAAGGGCAATGAAATCCAATTAACGGATGCCATTGACTCCTTGAACAACCGGCAGCATGTTTATGCCCATGTCTTTAAGGGCAACCGTTACGATATTGGTTCAAAAATTGGTTTCTTGCAAACCAACATTGAGTTTGGCTTGAAACACCCACAAACTAAAGACGAACTCCGGGCCTACATCAAAGAAATGGCCGCGAAGCTCTAACAAAAAAAGAGGTGGTCTACCTCTTTTTTTATTAGACAAAGTGCGTTAGTCGGTTTAAAATATGAAGGTAATAAAGGGGGACAGTCATGACAGATCGGAAACAATATGACGTATTAATTATTGGGGCAGGGCCAGCTGGTATGACTGCTGCTACCTACGCTTCTCGTGCTGAATTGTCGACGGCGATGTTAGATCAGGGCATTTACGGCGGCCAGATGAATAACACGGCAGATGTCGAAAATTATCCTGGTTATCAGAATATCCAAGGGCCCGATTTGGCGGAGAAAATGTACGCTTCATCGACCCAGTTCGGGGCGGAATACACCTTTGGTAAAGTGGACGGTGTTGAACTGTTGGATAACGGGGATAAGCTGGTCCACACGGATGCTGGCGATATTGAAGCCAAAGCCGTTGTCATCGCGACTGGATCCGAGCACGTGCATTTAGGGGTGCCCGGGGAAGAAGCATTCCAAGGCAAGGGCGTTTCTTACTGTGCCGTTTGTGATGCGGCCTTCTTCAAAGGTGAATCTGTATCCGTGGTCGGTGGGGGTGATTCTGCTGTTGAAGAAGGATTGTATTTGGCCGATATCGTCAAAGACGTGACAATTTTTGTTCGCAGTGGCGAATTGAAGGCCCAGCCCATCCTGCAGGAACGTGCTAAGAAAAAAGAGAATATTCGTTTTGTTTGGCATACTGAAGTGACGGCCATTCGCGGTGATGATAACGAAGTCAAGTCCGTCGACCTTTACAATAACCAAACGGGTGAGCACAGCAGCTTTGAAACGGCCGCTGTCTTCATTTATGTTGGGTTGCAGCCCAACACAGCGGGTCTAAAGGAACTGGGTGTCACGGACGATCAGGGCTGGATTCCAACGGATGAGCACATGGCCACGAGCGTCCCTGGTGTGTTTGCAGCAGGTGACGTGCGGGCCAAAGACCTCCGTCAAATCGCAACAGCGGTAGGTGATGGGGGCTTGGCCGGTCAAGAAGCTTATAATTACGTGGCGAGTCGCTAGGTCTAAGTTGGCCCAGCATTATCGGCAAGAGGAAAGCGCAACAAACGCTTTCCTTTTTTTGTGCGCAGCATACTAAAAAAGCAGCCAGTTGAACTGACTGCTTCTTCAGGTAAATTATTTGACAATCTCACAGAATTCCAAAGTGACACCGTCTGGGGTCAGGATATTAAAGAATTTAATACCCTTTTCCCAGAATGGGAGCTGTTGCACTTCGTCATTGACCATGGTCAAGCCCATTGCCTTTGCTTCAGCAAAGGCAGCGTCTGCATCGTCCGTGTTCATGGAGATGTGGTTGATGGCACCTGCCTTACCAGTACCTTCATCAGACAACCAGGTCTCAATGACCAGGTGGCCGTACTTCATAAAGATGACTGGTCCAGCGGCGAAGTCACCAATTTTTTCAAAGCCCAGAGAAGACCAGAAATCTTCTGCACGCTTTAAGTCAGTCGTTGGAATACCAACGTGTTGAATATCATCAAAGTGATCAGTGAAAGCCATAAGAACCTCTTTTCAAAATTAAACTTCAGCGTCTGCTGCAATTCCTTGGTGCTTTAAGCTAGGGAAGATGCGGGTGTCCGCCCAACCCGTGATGCCACCCTGGAAGAGGAAGGCAAAGATGGTGCCCAAACCATAGTTGGAAAAGTCTGGATAGGCAATCAGGGCAATCACACCGATAATGGTAGGGGGGATGTAAGAAATCCACATGGCAATGCCGGCATTCCCATTGCAGTACTTAAAGCGCAAAATCTGCATCAAGTCGTCCGCTGGGTGCAAGACAATGTTGGTCCGTTGGTAGATGGAAATGGCAACGGCAATCAAGGCGACCCCAAAGAAGTTGAGGAAGACATAGAGGAGTGTTACCAGCCAGCTGTCGGCATCTGGTAAAATCTGGTTAAACCAGTCGGAGAAGGCGCCAATCAACAGAGAGAAAGGCACCATGAAGGCCAAATTGCCAAAGAAACGGAGCAAGTTGACCTTGCGGTCCAGTACCATGTTCATCAAGGCAATGATGACACCAACCACGAAGAAAACGATGGATAAACCAGAGGCAGTGTTGCCCATAAAGGAAATGTTCCAACCGTTTTCAGCGGCCGTCCAGTAGGCGGATCCCAAGAAAGCGGGGTGAATTTTCTGACTAGTCGCAATCGTCAGGACGTTTCCCATGGAATTAATCACCAGGGAAAAGGCGAAATAAGCGAGTGCAACCGGCCAAGAAATGGTCCGTTTTGCATTGTTCATAAGCGTTAGGCCTCTTCGCCACCAACCTTGACAACAGCCTTAGACACAACGCCCAAGCGACCGTTAACAAAGTCGTCAACTTGATCAAAGTCCAATTCGTGGGACATCAAAGGTGCCACGTTCAACTTACCAGAAGAAAGCAATGCCAGGGAGTCTTCGAAGGCGTTTGGGTTGATGAAGGAGCCTTGAATCGTCAATTCCTTCTGGAAGACTTCATAAGTGGACATTTCGAACTTAGCATCAGGACCACCAACACCGAACATCAATACTTGGGCGCCACGGGCAGCAGCTTCGATGGCTGTTTCCTGCGTTTGTGGCATACCAACTGCTTCAATGACCATGTCGTATTCGTTCTTTGGTACTTGGTCACCCTTTGCCGTGTTAAAGGTGTTCTTGGCACCGAAGAGGTCTTTGTTCATCTGCAACTTTTCATCGACGATACCGGCCAAGTCTACTTGGTGGATACCGTAAGCTTGCAAGATTTGAACGAAGAGTTCACCCATGAAGCCATCACCGATGACCAAAGCCTTTTGGTAAGGGGAAGGGTTCAACAACTTGATACCGTGAACGGCACATGAGATAGGTTCGACAATGGCAGCTGACTTCAAGTCAACGTTGTCAGGAATTGGGTAAACAACAGAGGCAGGGGCCGTGAAGTATTCTTCAAAGCCACCGTCGCGTGTCACGCCAACGGCTGACAAGTTTTCACACAATTCTGGCTTGTCGATGTGGCAGTACTTGCACTGGCCACAGTAAATGTTGGGGTCGATGGAAACACGGTCGCCAACCTTCAAGTTCGTTACGGCTGAACCGACTTCCTTAACAACCCCTGAGTTTTCGTGACCCAAAACGATTGGTGGGACAGCATCTGCTGAACCAGGCAAACCGGCGTAAAGGGCGTGGTCCGTACCACAGATACCAGCGTAGGCCGTGTGAATCAACACTTCGTTTGGCTTAACTTCTGGGGTCTCGATGTTTTGCTTTTCGAGTTGCTTCTTACCAGTCAATACTAATGCTTCCATGTTTTCTTTCCTCCGAAATAATTACTATCATGTAACAACTTACACATACATATTATCTAATACACAAAGTGCTGTCAAGTGAAAATAGAAACTTTTTGATTATTTTTTTAAGCCTTAGTTTATCCAGTTCTGTTTTACTAAATATAGAAGGACAACAACTGCTGTATCATCATTTATTACTTGTAAGTTCATTGTAAAAAACAGCTGGATCATTGTCTGGTGAACTGGCATAAGCTGCCCTTTTGTTGACAAATATGACTCGTTCTGTGTCATTTATATCAAAGTGGAACAGTCAGGCAGAATTTACAGCGGCCCCACTGGCTGCTTATGATAAACTAGGACTGATAAGCCGTTAGGCGCTTTTGACAAACGCCTGGCGCTTAAGTTTGGAGATTTCTATGGTCATTGCACTATCGACATTTGGCAACTGGATTACGCAAATTGGTGCCACCAATGCCAATTTTTCATGGGTAGAATTTCTCATTTTCTTTCTACTAATTTTGATTGAAACGGGGGGCGTCGTCACAGGCTTTATTCCCGGGGATGCTTTGGTGATGACAGCTGGTGGCTTAGCCGGCCGGCATCATTCCTTGCCTGAGCTGGCCTTGTTGATCCTGTTGTTTGCCCTTGCTTCACTGTTAGGGGATGCAATCAACTACTGGTTCGGGGCTTTCATTGTGCGGCTGGCCGAAAAAATTCCGTTGATTCACCGGCATTTGAATGGTGACTTTGCCAATCAAATTGCGGAGAACTTCAATACAAGGCGCTGGTTGCTATTGATTATTTTAGGCCGTTTCCTACCCTTGATTCGAACGGTAGTGCCCCTGATGGCGCACCGCTTACGCCTACCTTTTTCACACTACGTCCGTTTTTCGGCGCTTTCTTCGCTGCTCTGGGCGGCGACAATCGCCACAACGGGCTATTACTTCGGTCACTTGGAGTTACCAAGGGAAGTGACCATAGCGGTGCTGATTTTTGCCTTGGCCTTTGCCATTATGGTGCTAAGGTCGGCCGCTTTTCGGCAACGTTTGTTAAGGCTAGTGACCAATCCAGCAGCAATAGAGCAAGAGGAGAATAAATAATGGATGTTCAAGAACGAGTGGCCCGTTGGCAGCAAGCTGCCTTACCTGCAGCCTTGCAACAGGAATTAACCCAGTTATCTGAAGCGGATTTAGCTGATGCTTTTTACCAAGATTTGCCTTTTGGAACGGCAGGCATGCGGGGGAAAATGGGTGTTGGCACGAATCGGATGAACGACATCACGGTCGCGGCGGTGACGGAATCGTTGGCTAATTACATTGACCAGGCCGGCTCAGCTGCCCAGCAGCAAGGGGTTGTGATTGCCTATGACTCACGTCACCACTCGGTGGATTTTGCCCAGGTAGCCAGTCAGGTGCTGTCAGCGCATGGGATTCAGGTCTACCGCTTTACCTCACTCCGGCCAACGCCAGAGTTATCCTTTGCGGTCCGGCACTTACAGGCTTTTGCCGGCATTATGATCACGGCTTCCCATAATCCAAAGGAAGATAACGGTTATAAGGTCTACGGTGCGGATGGGGGCCAGATGGTCCCAGAGGCAGTGCAAGCCATTATTGACGGCCTTCAGGCCATTCCATACGAATTTGCCATTGTCCGGGATGTGACAGAACAGCATGTTCAAGCCATTGATGAAGCAGTGGACCAAGCCTATTTGCAAGCGGTGAAAACGGTGACTGTGGACCCGGATTTAGCCAAAAGAGAGGGGGCGTCCCTGAACTTTGTCTACTCACCCCTCCATGGGACCGGGCAGTACATTGGGGAGCGGGCCTTGCAGCAAGCGGGCTTTACTAACTATACGATTGTACCGGAGCAGGCGGTCATTGATGGGGACTTTCCGACGGTGAAAAAGCCCAATCCGGAAGATCCAGCAGCGTTATCGTTGGCCATTGACTATGCTAAAAAAGAAGAAGCCGACCTGGTGGTGGCAACGGATCCTGACGCAGATCGGATGGGAGCGGCCGTCCGTCGGCCAGATGGTAGCTACCAGGTACTGTCAGGGAACCAAATTGCCGGCCTAATGGTGTCCTACCTCTTGAAGGCTAAGCAGGCCGCCGGTACCCTGCCTGACAACGGGGCAATTGTCACGTCCATCGTTTCGTCCCGTTTTGCTAGCAGCATCGCCAAGCAGTATGGGGTGGCGACAATTGACGTTTTGACCGGTTTTAAGTACATTGCTGCTATGATTGACCGCTTTGAAGCAACGGGGGACTATAGCTTTCTCTTTGGCTTTGAGGAATCCTTTGGGTATCTGGTGAAGCCTTTTGCCCATGATAAAGATGCTATCCAAGCGCTGGTGCTTTTCGCTGAGATGGCTGCCTACTACAAAGAACAGGGCCAATCGATTGGTGCTGGCTTGGACGAACTCTATCAAGCGGTTGGTTATTTTGAAGAAAAGACCATTTCCTTTGAATTTCCTGGGGCGCAAGGCCATGAGGAAATGGCGGCCATCATGGCCCGTTTCCGCCAGGAACGGCCGGAACGAATTGGTGGCCAATTGGTGTTCGTGGCACAAGACTTTGCCAAACAAGAGCAGGTGGACCGAGTGGGGGCCATTAAGCGCTTGCCACAGCCAAAAGCAAACGTGTTGAAGTATTGGCTAGCGAATGGCTCTTGGGTCGCTTTGCGACCATCGGGCACCGAACCGAAGTTAAAGCTATACTTGGGGATGACGGCAGCAGACGAGGCAACTGCCAAGGCCATGTTGGCCGAAGTAGCCCAAGCCTTAACTGCCCAAATCCAAGGCTAGACAAATGGTCGTTGCCTTGCTATACTAGGTTTTGGTTTATAAACCATATTAACGGTAATCCGCTGTGCGACAGTCCAGAGACGAGTGCATGATTAGCGATTAGGAGAATGACGATGCGTCAAAACACTATTTTAGAAAAGCTCACGTCAGCCCAATTGCGGTCTGACATTCCTGAATTCCGTGCGGGTGATTCTGTCAAGGTTCACGCCAAGATCGTTGAAGGAAGCCGCGAACGTGTCCAGGTCTTTGAAGGCGTAGTAATTCGCCGCAAGGGTGCTGGTATCCAAGCAACTTACACGGTTCGTAAGATTTCTTCTGGTGTTGGGGTGGAACGGACTTTCCCAGTTCACTCACCACGAGTTGAAAAGATCGAAGTCACACGCTTGGGTCGTGTGCGCCGTGCCAAGTTGTACTACTTGCGTGCGTTGCAAGGAAAGGCTGCCCGAATCAAGGAACGCCGCCGCGACGTCTAAGCAGACAAAGAAGCTTCCAGTCACTGGAGGCTTTTTCTTTTGACTTTATAAAGGACAAGCAAATGGCTGCATTCTTAGAAGCGAAGGATGAACGCAAAATTTTACACGTCGACCTCGATGCCTTTTATGCCCAGGTCGAAATGCGGGATAACCCGGCCCTAAAAAAGGTGCCGTTATTGATTGGCCGCGATCCGGCCTTCCATCACGGCCATGGTGTTGTGGCTACGGCCAACTATCGGGCCCGGCAGTTGGGGGTTCACTCTGCCATGGGCGCCATCGAGGCCAAGAAATTGGCACCCAATGCGGTTTTTGTCGCCCCGGATTTTCCAAAATACCGATCGATATCGGCGCAAATTCACGAAATCTTTGCTGAATTTACGACGGTCATCGAACCGGTTGCCTTGGACGAGGCCTATTTGGATGTGACGGCGCACCCGCTATCCGCGCCAGCGATTGCTGCTCAGTTACGGCAGCGGATTTTTCAGGAAACGGCGCTGACTTGTTCGGTTGGGGTTTCCTATAATAAAGTCTTAGCTAAATTAGGGTCAGAACATCACAAGCCAAATGGCGTCACCGTCATTGGTCCGGCGGTGGCCGAGCGTTTTCTGGCCCAGTTACCCATTGCAGAATTCCGGGGTGTTGGCAAGAAAGCACAGGAAAAGTTGACGGCCATGGGCGTAGCCACGGGTGCCGACTTACGGAAAATCAGTCAGGATGACCTTCGCGCTGCCTTTGGCAGTTTTGGCGATCAACTGTACTGGCAAGCGCGGGGCACCCATTTTGGTCAGGTCAAGGACCACCGGGTCCGCCAATCTGTAGGAAAAGAAAATACCTTTGAACTGCCATTGCGGGACCGAGCAGCGGTGGCTGCGGCATTTAAAGATGTGGCAGAAAAGGTGGTGGCCGTCATGAAAGACAAGGGCTTTTTGGGGCGGACATTGACGGTCAAGGTCCGGGACGACCATTACCAAACGGCGACAAGGTCGATTACCCAGCGGACTTATTTTGCCCTGGAACCAGACTTCTTGGCCCGCCAGGCCCAACCAATTTTTGATGACCTTTATCCAGAAGATGATTTTGCCATCCGCTTGCTTGGCCTGACCTTTTCTAATGTGAGTGATCAGGCTAGTCAGCCCATTTCCCTTTTTGAAAACGAGAACTAGTCGGTTGGGCGTAATCGGATAGAATACGGTATAATGACCCTAATCAACCCAAATAATAAAGAAAGTACATCGTATGACAGCATTACAGCAAGATATTTTACAGCAGATTAAGCGCTATGACACCATTATCATTCACCGTCACCAGCGGCCTGATCCTGATGCCTATGGTTCCCAGTTAGGGCTAAAAGCACTGTTGCAGGCTTCTTTTCCTGAAAAAAAGATTTACGCCGCCGGTAAAGTGATTCCTGGTTTGGCCTGGATTGGCGCAGATGACCAGGCCTTTGATGAAGTGCCGGACAGCGCTTACCAACGGGCGCTGGTGATTGTGGTGGATACCGCCAATGCACCCCGAGTGGACGACCAACGCTGGCAGCAGGGGATGGAAGTGGTCAAGATTGACCATCACCCAAACAATGAACCCTTTGGTGATTGGCAGTGGGTGGATGATCAAGCAGCGGCGACTGCGGTTTTGATTTATCAGTTTTATGAGGCACTGGCTGATCAGGGCTTGCAGATGACGGCTACGGCGGCCCGCTACCTCTATATCGGCATTATTGGGGATACCGGTCGCTTCCTATACTCTTTGAATCAGTCCGTCTTTACGGTGGCCGGCAAATTGATTGACTGGGGCATCGACTACCAGGCCATTTACCACCAAATGACGACCATTTCGGAAAATGCCAACCGCTTTTCCGGTTACGTTGCCCAGCACTTACAGGTGCGCCCCTCTGGCTTTGCTTACATGGTGCTGACGCGTGCGCTGATTGACCAATTTGACTTGGGGGATGCCGGTACTTCCTTTGTCGTCAACCTCCCGGCCCGTGTTGATACGGTTAAGGCTTGGGCGATTTTTGAAGAACAGGAAAATGGGACCTACCGGGTTCGCTTACGGTCCCGGTCGGTCGTAATTAATGATATTGCGGCGGACTTCGATGGCGGCGGCCACCCGATGGCGGCCGGGGCTTGGGCCGATGATCAAGCGGCCATTGACCAGGTCATTGCCCGGGTTGAACAGGCCTTAGCCGCAGCAGAAAAGGAATAATTTATGACAGCAGCACAATTTGGGCAATTTAATTTAAAGCCCGCCGTTTTGTCCGCCTTGAAGGAAATTGGCTTTCAAGAGGCAACACCGATTCAAGCCCGACTCATCCCGACGATTTTACGGGGACGAGACGTGGTCGGCCAGTCACAGACTGGTTCTGGGAAGACCCACGCGTTTTTGGTCCCTTTGTTTAATGGCTTGGACCCCGAATTGCAACAGACCCAGTATGTGATCACTACGCCCTCGCGTGAGTTGGCGGCACAGATTACCAAAGCCGCTCGCTTATTCGCAGAAAAGATGGGCTTGGTCAAAGTATCCATCGCGGAATACGTCGGGGGAACCGATAAGGCCCGGCAGATTAAACAATTAGCCAACCATCAGGCGCAGATTGTGGTGGGGACTCCTGGTCGCTTGAAGGATTTGGTTGCCTCCTCGGCCTTAGTGGTCAATCAGGTCAAGATGTTGGTCGTGGATGAAGCGGATATGACTTTGGATATGGGCTTTTTGGTGGATGTCGACTATCTGGCTGGTGCAATGCCCAAGGATCTGCAAACGCTGGTCTTTTCGGCTACGATGCCAGAAAAGCTCACGCCTTTCTTGAAAAAGTATTTAACCAATCCAGATTTTCAAACGATTCCAACTGAGGCAACCATTGCCGATACGATTGATAACTGGTTAATTTCGACGAAATCAAAGTCAAAGGAAGTGGTCATTGATCAACTACTGACCATTTTCAATCCTTATCTGGCGCTGATTTTCACGAACACCAAGGAACGGGCCAAAGAATTAGCCGCGCATTTACGCCAGGAAGGGTACAAAGTAGCGGAAATTCATGGGGATATACCACCTCGTGAACGGCGGCGGACGATGAAGGGGATTCTTAATTTAGACTATCAGTACGTGGTGGCGACCGATTTGGCAGCTCGCGGTATTGATATTGAAGGGGTTTCCCACGTGATTAACGATGGGGTGCCCGAAGAGCTAGAATTCTTTGTTCACCGGGTCGGCCGCACGGGTCGTAACGGCTTGCCAGGGACGGCTGTGACGCTTTATCAGCCAGACGAAGAAGCGCAAATTGCCGCCCTAGAAAAGATGGGGGTGCACTTTGCCCACAAGCAAATCCGGTCCGGGGAAATTGTAGCCGTCAAGGATCGAGCTGCCCGCCACCAACGGCAGGCCAGTCAGCAGAAGCTAGATCCTGAAATGGTTGGCATGGTCAAGAAAAAGAAGAAACATGTCAAGCCAGGTTACAAGCGGCAGATTAAGAATACTTTGAAGCGGAAGCGCCAACAGGACCGGCGGATTGCCCAGCGGCAAGAAAGGCGCAATACCATGCGTCAAAATAAACAGCATTAAAAAGGAGCCAAACCCTGAACAGGCTTGGCTCCTGCTAGAAAAAAAGACCACTACGGTCTTTTTTTCTTGAGTATGATGGTTGCTTGGACCAGGCAGGTGCTTAGCCATTTTTTCTAAGCGACCTTAAGGTCGCTCAACACTCGACGCGTGCTGGTCCTTGGCCGCCCGCCGTGCTCGTTGTCGGGCTAACAGGGAGTCCGTAATGGACTGGTCAACCGTGAGGTCGCTGGCAGTTTGGCTATCAGCAGGGCTGTCTGTCTTGGTTGGCAGAGCTTCAGCGTCAGCTTGACTGCTGTTCACTGCTTGTTCACTGTCTGCTAGGGTTGTGTCAACCCTCGTGCTGGGGGCAGCGGCCGAATCAGGGGCCTGACTGGCTTGGCTAGTGCTGCTAGATGCTGTGGCAGTTGCCCGGTCGGTCGTCGCCGTTGTGGTTGTTTGGCTAGCTAGTTCGATTTCATCGGCCTGGTTTAAGTAGCGGTCACGGAGGGCGACCTCCTCTGCAGCGGACTGCTGTGTCACTTGACTGTTTAGATCAGTGAGAATGGTAATTTTGGCCGTGGCTTTTTTACTACTGAAGGAAAAAGAACCTTCTGCGATGGCTGCGGATTGGCTTTCTAGTTGTTGGGCCAAGAAGCCGGTTTCTAAAGAAAAATCCGGACTTTCTTTCACGGCTAAGCGCTCCTGCACGATGGGACCTGTGAGGGACCACTGTTGCTGGCCGCTATCTTGATAGAGGATGGTCAAATCACCCCAGGCAGCTTTGGTAAAGAACTGCTGCAGTTCTTCAATGGTCTGTGCTGGAAACTGACGAGCCAGTTCCTTGCCAGCCCAGTAGGTGATGTTGGCATAGTCGACACCTAGCAAATTATCTAGGAGGCCGTCCCGTAACAAGAGCGGTGCGAAGGCACTTACGGTGCTTGCTGTTGGTGTGACGGTCTTTTGCTTACTATTTTTCATGCAATGAACGTTCCTTTCAAGACTCATTATAACAAAGACAAAAGGAGAGCGGGAAAAGGGTTGCATTCTCTTTTGAGGCCTGCATAATGAACTTATGGAAAAAAATACAAGGCCAATTGGCATGCTGGACTCTGGTGTAGGGGGCTTGACGGTGTTAAAAAGCGCCCTGGCCCAGTTACCGGCTGAAAATTATGTTTACGTGGGCGATACGGCCCACATGCCCTACGGGGAAAAGTCGCCAGAAGCGGTGGTTGATTATACACTGGGCATCGGCCACTACTTACTAGACCAGCACCAGATAAAAGCGCTGGTGGTGGCCTGCAATACGGCCTCTGCCTGTGCTTTGCCAGCGCTGCGGGCCGAATTAGGCATTCCGGTGATTGGCGTGATTGACGCCGGTGTCCGGGCTGCGCTATCTAGCAGTCAAAACCAACAAATTGGCTTGATTGCCACGGCCGGCACCGTGCAATCCAAGCAATATCAGGATAAATTAGCAGCAGAACAAGCAGCGGTGTTAGCCCAGGCAGAGCCGGATTTTGTGCAACTGGTCGAGCATAATCAGTATCAGGACGCTGAGCAGCAGAGTAAAATTCGGGCAGACTTGGCCCCCTTTGTGGGGAGCGGGATTGATACTTTAATTTTGGGTTGTACGCATTTTCCGCTCTTAGCCCCTTTGATTCAAGCAGCCGTTGGGAACCAGGTGCGCCTAGTTGATCCGGGGGCTGCCACTGTAGCTGAATTGGACCAGACATTGTCGGTGGCAGGTTTGCACACACAGGCTCAAAAGACTGGCTTCCGACGGTTATATACGACGGGTCCGGTTGCGCCCTTTACCACCATTGCTAAGCAGTGGTTAGGTCAGCAGGCAGTCGACAGGATTGACCACTTGGACTTAACGGAGGCAGCAGGGGAATGAAAGTATTGATTATCGCCAGTGCGAATGCACATAAAGTAGCTGAAATGAAAGCGAGCTTGGCCGCCGTCCTACCGGATTACGAAATTTTGAGTTTGGCCGACTTGACCGAGCGGCCCACCATTGTCGAGGACGGTCAGACTTTCGCAGAAAATGCGCAGATCAAGGCGGCTGCTTTGGCGCAGGCTTATCCTGAAGCCCTCGTGTTAGCTGATGACTCCGGTCTGATGGTGGATGCACTGGATGGGGCCCCGGGCGTATATTCAGCCCGCTATGCCGGTGATCACGACGACGATAAAAATAATCAAAAATTATTAGCAGAGCTAGCCAAGCAACCGGACTGCGACCGGCGGGCCCACTTTGTGACGGTCCTCGTGCTAACCCAGGCGGGCCGGCAACCTTTGCAAGTAACAGGGCAGGTCACTGGCACCATTACAGAGCTAGCAGTTGGGGAGCAGCGCTTTGGCTATGACCCCCTCTTTTATTTGCCAGAGCAGGGAAAGACTTTTGCCCAGATGACGGCGACTGAGAAAAATCAATTCTCACACCGTGGACGGGCGCTAGTCGCGCTGGCAGCGGCTTTACCAGATTGGCTGGCGCAAGGACAGGCAGAATAGGAATCGCTAGATATGGATGAGCAGCAAACACAATTTAATTCTTGGTTTGAAGGTCAAAATGAAACGGATGACTTACTGCGTGACGCTGCCGCCAATCAGCAGGAGCAAGCAGACGAACGGTCGTTGCGGCCCCGGTATTTGCGGGAATATATCGGCCAACCTGCCCTGAAGGAAGAATTGGCCGTCTACCTCCAAGCCGCCCAAATGCGCAGTGAGGCCTTGGACCATGTTTTACTTTTTGGACCGCCTGGTCTCGGAAAGACGACTCTGGCCATGATTATCGCTAACGAATTGGGCGTTCATCTCAAGACGGCTTCTGGGCCGGCAATCGAAAAAGGGGGCGACTTGGTGGCGCTTTTAAATGGATTAGAGCCAGGAGATGTCTTATTCATTGATGAAATCCACCGCTTGCCCACGAACGTGGAAGAGATGCTCTATTCCGCCATGGAAGACTACTTTGTCGACATCATGGTTGGCCAGGGACCCACGGCTCGGGCTGTGCACTTTCCGCTGCCACCCTTTACCCTGGTGGGAGCGACGACCCGGCCGGGGATGCTTTCTAAACCGCTCCGGGATCGCTTTGGCATCATGAACGCCTTGGCCTATTATCGGACAGCGGATTTGGCAGAGATTGTCCAGCGCACGGCTGATATCTTTGAAGCACCGATCACAACCGAGGGGGCCCTTGCCGTAGCTTCCCGGTCAAGGGGAACGCCCCGGGTGGCCAACCGGCTGTTAAAAAGGGTGCGTGACTTTGCCCAAGTGGCGGGTCAGGAAAGCATTGAGCCGGAGTTGGTCAACCAAGCCCTCGATAAGCTACGGGTAGACCAACGGGGCTTGGATGACACGGACCATAAACTACTAACGGCAATGATGGACTTCTACCAAGGGGGCCCGGTTGGCTTAGCCACCATCGCTGCCAATATTGGCGAAGAGACTGATACGGTGGCCGCTTTGATTGAACCCTATCTATTACAAATTGGTTTTTTGAAGCGGACCCCGCGGGGCCGGGTGTTGACAGCGGCTGCCTATGCCCATCTGGGGCGACCCGTTCCTGAAGACTTAGAAAAGAAATAGAAAAGAAGTGCTATGACTGAAGAAGAAAAAACCTATCAACTGTCTGATTTTGACTATGATTTGCCAGCTGAACTGATTGCCCAAACACCATTAGTAGAGCGGGACCAATCCCGTCTCTTGGTGTTAAATGCCAGTACAGGGGCCTATCAGGACCGGCATTTTTATGATGTCTTAGATTATTTGAATCCAGGGGATGCCCTGGTCATGAATAACTCCCGCGTCCTGCCGGCCCGTTTGCATGGTATCCGACCAACGACCGGTGGCCATGCAGAAGTGCTTCTGTTACGGCAGGATCACGGTGATGTTTGGGAGACCCTGGTCAAGCCAGCCAAAAAGTCGCCCGTTGGGTCAACCATTGTCTTTGGAACGGATCCAGACGAACCCGTTATGGTGGGCACTGTGGTCAAGGAATTGGACCATGGCGGCCGCTATATTGAATTTTTCTACGATGGAATTTTCATGGAACGTTTAAATGAACTCGGGGAGATGCCACTGCCGCCTTACATTAAGGAGAAGTTGGCTGACCAGGAGCGTTATCAGACGGTTTATTCGAAGGTGGATGGTTCTGCTGCGGCGCCAACGGCTGGCTTGCATTGGACACCAGAGCTCTTACAAAAGGTGCAGGACAAAGGTGTACACTTAGTGGAATTGACCCTGCACGTTGGCTTGGGGACCTTCCGGCCGGTGGAAGAGGAAAACATTGAGGACCACCAGATGCACTCGGAATTTTATCAGCTGAGTGCGGCAGCAGCTGAGCAGTTGAACCAAACCAAGGCTGCCGGTGGTAAAATTGTGGCCACGGGGACGACGTCCATTCGTACTTTGGAAACCATTGGGACCAAGTTTAACGGACAGATTCAGGCTGACTCCGGCTGGACGGACATTTTTATTAAACCGGGTTATCACTGGCAGGTGGTGGACGCCTTTATTACTAACTTCCACTTACCGAAGTCAACGCTGGTCATGTTAGTGGCCGCCTTTACTGGTCGCGAACATATTTTGTCGGCTTATCAGCACGCCGTCAAAACTGGTTACCGTTTCTTCTCCTTCGGGGATGCGATGTTTATTCACCGGTAAACCATCTTTGCTGGGCCATTCGGCCCAGCTTTTTTATTGTCTGAAAACAACGTGGTACAATATGGACTATGAAAACTTTCGTTGCCAATTCAACAGCTGACACAGCCAAGCTTGCTGCTCAAGTAGCCGCCTTGGCCCAACCTGGCCTCGTCATCGCCTTGGTGGGTGATTTAGGGGCTGGTAAGACGACCTTCACCAAAGCTTTTGCGGCTGCGCTGGGGGTGTCCGATCGGGTGAAAAGTCCGACTTTCAACATTTTGAATACCTACGAGACGGGCCGCCTGCCGCTCTACCATTTTGATGCTTACCGTTTAGAAGAAACGGGTGCAGAAGAGCAGGGCTTTGAAGATTATTTGGGGACAGATGGCGTTGCCCTGGTGGAATGGCCGCAGTTTATGGCAGCGTTGCTGCCGGCGAGCCAGCTTACTATCGACTTTAGCAGGGGACAGGCAGATAATGAACGGGTGCTGACCGTGACAGGATTCGGTGAGGCAGCAGCAATTGAGGAGCAATTACGATGACAGCAGTGCAAGCTTATGAATACTGGTTGGCGCCATTAGATTTACAGCAGGCTGCCATGGTCGAAAATTTATTGACCGCCCTCGGTCAGGAAACCGACACTTTTGCCGTTGATGCAGCTCGGGACCATAGCACTGCTTTGTCCTTTCCAAAGGATGGTCCTTACTTTCAAGATGATGTGGTTCCGGCTGCTGAATGGCCTGAAAAAACGTGGTTGATTTGGGCACAGGCGGCGCCGAATGCAACGGGGGCAGCTGCTTTTCCCGTTGGCATTGCTTCCCTTGCGGGCGCCGAAGTGGGCATTGCTATTTTGCAGGCCCACCAAAATCAGGGGCTGGGTCGGCTAGCACTGACCGCCTTGATTGATTGGGCAAAGGAAGTCGGCTATCAAAAATTATGGTTGGATGTTGATCAAGACAATGCACCGGCCCGCCATCTCTATGACCGGCTTGGTTTTGTCAAGCAGGCCATTGATTTGCCAGCAGTGACCCTTCCATCAGGCCGACAGTGCCAGCTAGAAAGAAGGGAGCGTGCATTGCGATGAACTTTGTGGCCATTGATTTTGAAACAGCCAGCAATGTCCGCCATTCGGCGGTTTCCCTCGCCTTAGTGGTCGTCCGGGACAATGCCATTGTGGACCAGTTTTATTCGCTCTTGCAGCCGAACGTGCCCTTCTCGCCACGGAATTCTCAAATCCACGGCATTTATCCAGAAGATGTGGTGGATGCACCAACCTTTGCCGAAATTTGGCCCACTATCGCAGCACTTTTCACGGAAGATAAGTTAGTCGTGGCCCATAACGCCAACTTTGATGCCAGCGTACTGCGGGCCTGTTTGGACCAGGCCGGCTTACCGGAAGCCCACTATCAATTGTTGGATACGGTTCAGACCTCCCGCCGTCTGTTGCCGCAATTACCGAATCACAAGCTCAACACTGTTTCGGCCGCACTGGCAATTGATTTGGCCCACCATCACAATGCGTTGGCCGATGCAATTGCCTGTGCAGAAATTCTGATTCGAGAGCAGCAACTGTTCGGTGATGATATGTTAAAGGAATATGTACGCCACCGCTGAGCTGATAGTAGTAAAAAATCCTTCGTTCATTAGAACGAAGGATTTTTTGCTTAGACGGTCAGATCGATTTCACAGCGCAGTGGGGCGTGATCTTGGCGAGCGCCCGTATCAACGACCTCAACGGATTGGACTTGGTCGGCAATTCGATTGGAGACGAGATAATAGTCAATCCGCCAACCGGAATTGTTGATTTTAGAGGTTTTAGACCGCTGGGCCCACCAACTATAGAGGCCGGGCTGATCGGGATGCAGGCGGCGGAGTGTGTCCGTGAAGCCAGCCGCAAGCAACTGACTAAAGTGGGTCCGTTCTTCATCAGTAAAGCCGGCAGAGTGGTGGTTTTGTGCCGGGTGTTTCAAATCAATTTCTTCGTGGGCAACGTTGAAGTCCCCGGAGAAGATGACGGGCTTTTTTTCATCTAGGGCAGCGATGTAAGCCCGGTAGGCGTCATCCCAAGCTTCCCGATCGGTGAGCCGGTCTAAGTCTGAGCCGGCGTTCGGGGTATAGACCGTTGAAACATAATAGTTTTCGTATTCTGCCGTGACAATTCGGCCCTCCTGGTCCATTTCGCCCGGAGCGCCAATGGCGGGGTAGTCCACGGACAGTGGTTCTGTTTTGGTAATGAGCATGGTGCCGGCATAGGACTTGCGGGCAGTGGATGAGTTACTATAAAAATGATAACCGGGGAACAGTGCTGCTAATGTTTCCTGGTGCTTTTTGGTCATGCCTGTTTCGCGCAACTTGGTTTCCTGAATGGCAAAGACATCGGGTTTTGCTGCGGCAATCTTTTCTAAGACTTGCCAGGTCATCTCCCCGCGGGCGGATTTGTGTTCGACGGCGGCATTGAGGGAATCAATATTCCAAGAAATAAAATTCATAGCAATATCCTTTACTGAGTGTTTTGTTGGTTAGCTGCCGCCTGCATGAAGGCCGGAATGGCCTGGGCGATGGCGGAAGGAAGCGTGACGTATGCCTGCGCTGCTAATTGACTGGCAATGGCCGAGTGACTGTAGACGGCCGCTAGGACGGCCTCGTTCAGTGGTTGGAATTGTGCTGTAAAACCAGCAATCATCCCGGCTAAGGTATCACCCATGCCACCGGTCGCTTGGTAGGGGCCGCCAACCGTGAGTTCATAGACCTCATCCGCTAAGTATACCTGGGTATGGTTGGATTTCAAAACCAAGCGACTGTCGGCTGGAAGCGCTTGAAGGGCGGTGCGATTGCGCGCTTGGTCGCCTTGTTGGGCAATGGTAATCCCGGACAAGCGTTCCCATTCCTTTTGATGCGGGGTCAAAATTAGTTGACCAGCTGGGTAGGGGGCTTGGTCGGCAGCAATCATGGTTAAAGCGGAACCATCTAAAATGACCGTTTGCGTTGGCCGGGTCGCTGCGAGCACGCGATTTAAAATGCCCACCTGCTGTCCTAAGCCCGAACCAACTAGGACCACGTCGGCACTGTTCAGGTAGGGGCTTAAGTCGTCTTGGTAATCAACAACCATGGCCTCTGGGAGGCGGGCGTGAAGGGCTGTTTTGTTCACGGGATTGGTAGCGACGGTTACCAGGCCGGCGCCAGCATAGACGGCGCCTTGCGCATTTAAGATGGCAGCGCCACCTAGATTTTCATCACCGGCCACGATGAGCACCCGACCGTAGGAACCTTTATGGCTATTAGATTGTCGGGGCTGAATCACCCGGTTGGCAATGCTTTGGTCTAATGGCAACATGGAAAAATCCTTTCTTTTCTCACTTACTGTACTAGTCGACATTTTACGCTAACCTGGCGTATAATAAAAATAGTTTTATTAGAAAATTATGAAAAAGCGAGGGCGATAGCATGATTGATTGGCAACAAGAAGCTGGCAAGGTCAAGGCGGCCTATTTGGAGGACTTGACGGCCTTCCTGCGGATTCCATCCGTGCGGGATGACCAAGCGGCTCGTCCGGATGCGCCATTGGGTCCGGGGCCAAAGGAAGCATTGCTGTTTATGTTAGACAAGGCGCAGCAAGATGGCTTTACCACCAAGAATATTGATAACTTGGTCGGCTATATTGAAATTGGTCCAAAAACGGCCGAAGACTATGTGGCGCTCTTGTCCCACGTGGACGTGATGCCGGCCGGTGAAGGTTGGGCAACTGATCCCTTTGAGCCAGTCATTGCGGACGGTCGGGTAATTGCTCGAGGCGCTTCTGACGACAAAGGACCAGGGATGGCGGCCTACTACGCTTTTAAGATGATCCGGGATTTGGGATTGCCCTTACAGCGTCGCGTGCGGTTAATTTTTGGCACGGATGAAGAAAATGATTGGACGGGGATGACCCGCTACTTCGAAGTTGAACCAGCACCCGTCTTTGGCTTTTCACCGGATGCTGAATACCCCATCATCAACGGGGAAAAGGGGAACGTGCAGGTCAATATCAGGGCAGCCGGCACGAACGGCGATGACGTCCAGCTGCTGTCCTTCGAGGCGGGACTGCGGACGAACATGGTGCCTGGGATTGCTCGGGCTACTGTTGCTGGTCTGCCGGCGGCAGACATTGAGCAGGATTTTGCCGCCTTTTTGACAGACTACCCGCAAATCCAAGGTAGTGTAGCCGTCAGCGGCGACCAGGCAGATTTTGAGTTAATTGGTAAGCAGGTCCATGGATCGCTGCCAGAGAGCGGTGAAAATGCCGGGACTTACTTGGCTCGTTTCCTCAAGGATTATCACTTTGGCGCCGCTGCAAAGGGCTTTCTAACATTCTTGGGGGATTTGGCTCATCAGGACCCTTATGGCCAACAAGTGGGCATTGCCCACAACGATCCCGTCATGGGTCACTTGTCCATGAACATCGGGATTCAGCGTTTCCAGCCAAGTGAGGGGGCCTATCTTAACGTGAATTGCCGTTATCCGCAGGGAATTGAGCCGGCGGACATTCAGGCAACCCTGACTAGGGCTACGGCCGACTGGGCTGACCAAGTGGCAATTGGTGGCCATGCACAAGAACCCCACTATGTGGCGCCGACGGATCCCGTCGTCAAAACGCTTTTGAACATTTATCAGGAACAGACCGGTTTGCCAGCTTATGATCAGGTAATTGGTGGCGGGACTTACGGTCGCTTAATGGCGCGCGGTGTTGCCTTTGGGGCGCTCTTCCCAGACTCGCCTGAAACCATGCACCAGGTTGGAGAATTTGCACTTGTTGACGATTTGGTTCGTTCTATTGGTATTTATGGCCAAGCCATTGTGGCTTTGGCTAATTTAGCGGACTAGAATTGGCCAAGACAGCAATTAGCTTTGCGCTTTGCCTTGTTTAAAGTCATTATGGATTCTACCCTTTTGGTCTATACTGATTTTTTGACTGCTTTTTAGGGTTAATTCTAAGAAAAGCAGGGAAAGCGCCTTGTGCAAAAAGCCCTTTTGGTCTAAAATTAAGGGGAACCTATTTTTGGAGGATGAACATGTCAAAATGGACAGCAGCTGCGGATGAAAACCGCGGTACATTAGAATTTACAATTGCAGAAGCAGACGTACAAAAGGGCTTGAAGCAAGCTTTTAACAAGAACAAGGACAGCATTGCAGTTCCTGGTTTCCGTAAGGGCAAAGTGCCTTTCGAACTTTTCTTGCAGAAGTTCGGGGAAGAAGCTTTGTACCAAGACGTGATGGACATCGTCTTGCCAGCAGCTTATGAAGCAGCAGTGGCAGATGCCGGTATCACGGTTGTTGGTCAGCCAAGCATCGCCCCTGTTTCCATGGAAAAGGGTGCCGATTGGGAAATGAAGGCTGAAGTAGCCGTCGCCCCAGCCGTTGAATTGGGTGACTACAAGAACTTGACGGTTGAAAAGCAAGCCGTTAACGTCACGGACGAAGATGTTGATGCTGAAATCAAGCGGCAACAAGAAAACCAAGCTGAATTGGTTTTGCAGCCGGAAGGCACGGCAGCTGAAAAGGGCGACACAGTGGTCATCGACTTCGATGGTTCCGTTGATGGCGACCACTTCGAAGGTGGTCAAGCCAAGGATTACTCCCTTGAACTGGGCTCTAACTCCTTCATCCCTGGTTTTGAAGACCAGTTGATTGGTGCCAAGGCTGGTGAAGATGTAGACGTGAAGGTTACCTTCCCAGAAGATTACCAAGCAGCTAACTTGGCTGGTAAGGAAGCTTTGTTTGAAGTGACCGTACACGAAATCAAGCGCAAGTCATTGCCTGAATTGGATGACGAATTCGCCAAGGATGTGGACGAAGAGGTCGACACCTTAGCCGAATTGAAGGAAAAGACGAAGAAGAACTTGACGGAAGCACGCCAGCAAGCCGCTGATGATGCCTTCGAAGATGCTGCTGTGAAGGCCGCTGTTGATAATGCAACCATTGTTGGCGGGGACATCCCAGCAGAAATGATTGACGAAGACGTGACCCGTCAAATGCAACAATACCTTGGTCAGTTGCAACAACAGGGTATTTCACCAGACATGTTCTTCCAGATCACTGGTCAAAACGAAGACGCCTTGAAGGAACAGTTTAAGGAAGGTGCCGCTGACCGTGTCAAGACCAACTTGGTCTTGGAAGCTATCGTCAAGGCAGAAAACGTTACGCCTTCTGATGATGAGGTCGCTGCTGAAGTGAAGTCTTTGGCAGACCAATACAATATTTCAGAAGAACAAGTACGTCAGAGCTTGTCTGATGCACTCTTGAAGCATGACATTGCTATGAAGGCAGTAGTGGATGAAATCGTTTCCTCTGCCAAGGCAAAGTAAGCAACTGCAACAAAAAAGGCCCAGTAGGGCTTTTTTTCTTAGCAACAAAAGGACTGCCTTTTGTTAGAATAAACCTAGACTGATTTTGAAAAGGAAACATTATGGCCGATAAAACAGACGACATGCCGGAAGTTTACTGCTCTTTTTGTGGTAAAAGTGCGGATGAAGTAGAAAAGCTGGTAGCAGGCCCAGATGGACTTTATATTTGTAATGAATGTATCGCCCTAGCCGATCAAATTATTGCAGAAGATAATCAACAAAAGCAAAAGGATGCCCAGTTGACTTTGCCAACGCCAAAGGAAATTGTGGCCCGACTGAACGACTATGTCATTGGTCAGGGCGATGCCAAGAAAACTTTGGCCGTAGCGGTTTATAACCACTACAAGCGGGTCAACCAACTGGCCGAAAAGACGACGGATGTCGACTTGCAGAAGTCCAACATCGCTTTGCTGGGCCCAACTGGCTCTGGAAAGACCTACTTGGCCCAGTCCTTGGCTAAAATTTTGCAGGTGCCTTTTGCCATCGCCGATGCCACGACGCTGACTGAAGCCGGCTACGTCGGCGAAGATGTGGAGAACATTATTTTGAAGCTGCTGCAGGCGGCTGATTTTGACGTGGAAGCTGCCCAGCGGGGTATTATTTACGTCGATGAAATTGATAAAATTGCCAAGAAGGCGGAGAACGTTTCCATTACCCGCGATGTCTCTGGTGAAGGCGTGCAGCAGGCCCTGTTGAAGATGCTTGAGGGAACGGTTGCCTCCGTGCCACCTCAGGGTGGGCGTAAGCACCCCAATCAGGAATTGATTCAGGTGGATACGACCAACATCCTTTTCATCGTGGGTGGGGCCTTCGCTGGCTTGGATACGGTTATTAAGGAACGTCTGGGGAAGCGGGTCATTGGCTTTGCGGCAGGAGATGCCAAGCAGGCCCAGGCCTTGGACCGGCCTAACATTTTGAAAAACGTGGAACCAGAAGATCTGTCTAAGTTCGGTTTGATTCCTGAATTCATTGGCCGCCTGCCCATCATTACCGTTTTGGATGAGCTAACAGTCAGTGATTTAACCCATATTTTGACTCAGCCAAAAAACGCCTTGGTCAAGCAGTACCAGGCACTGCTGGGCTTGGAAGATGTGGCGTTAGAATTCACGCCAGAAGCACTGAAGGCAATGGCTAACCTAGCCATCGAAAAGCAGACCGGTGCTCGGGGCCTTCGGTCCATCATCGAGCGGGTGATGCAAGATGTCATGTACGACTTGCCATCTCGCGATGATGTGGCCAAGGTGGTTATTAACAAGGCGGCAGTAGTGGATGGCCAGGAGCCGGAGCTTGTATTGAAGCAGAAAGAGGACTAGTCGTGGAAGTACACAATGTCGAAATGGTGATGTCCGCCGTGGCGCCCAGCCAGTATCCAACGGATGGGCAACCAGAATTTGCGCTGGTAGGCCGTTCCAATGTGGGCAAGTCGTCTTTGACGAACGTCCTGATTAATCGGAAAAATTTTGCCCGGACGTCTTCCCAACCCGGTAAGACCCAGACGTTGAATTTTTACCATGTGGAAGATCAATTTTACTTTGTGGATGTGCCAGGCTATGGCTATGCCAAGGTATCCAAAAAGAAGCGGGCTGCCTTTGGGCAAATGATTGAAACTTATATTACGACGCGGCCAGAATTGCGGGGTGTGATTGCCCTGGTTGATGCGCGCCATCAACCCAGCGAAGAGGATGTCATGATGTACCAGTGGCTGGCCTATTATGGCCTCCCAATTCTGCTCGTTGCCACGAAGGCCGATAAGATTGCCCGGGGTAAGCAGAATCAAGCGGCTTCTGTTATCAAAAAAGCGGTCGATTTCGATCCTGCCAATTCCGATCTGGTGTTCTTCTCTTCGGTGACTAAAATGGGTAAGGAAGCTGTTTGGGAGTGGATTGACGCCCGTCTGTAATGAAAGAAATAAACTATACCATTGACGGGAAGCGGAATTCGAGTACAATGGTTAGTAGGAGGTATTCGAAATGGCACAAGATACAGCAATTTTCGCCGGTGGATGTTTTTGGTGCATGGTGGAGCCCTTTGACTCACTACCAGGTATTGAAAAAGTTCGTTCCGGTTACACTGGTGGACATGTGGCAAACCCAACTTATGAAGAGGTTTGTTCCCATACCACTGGTCACACAGAAGCCGTTAAGATTTGGTTTGACCCAGATGTGATGCCTTACCGTGATTTGGTTGATCTCTACTGGCAAGTAGCTGATCCAACGGATGCCACGGGTCAGTTCGCTGACCGTGGTGACACTTACCGCCCCGTCATCTTCGTTAACTCGGAAGAACAGCGGCAGGTGGCGGAAGCTTCGAAGAAGGCTTTGGAAGAATCCGGTCGCTTTGACAAGCCCATTGTCACGACCATTGAAGATGCCAAGCCTTTCTATGAAGCGGAAGAGTACCATCAGGACTTTTACAAGAAAGACCCCTTGCGGGAAGCAATGATGATGGCACCGCGTCACCAGTACCAAAAGAAATATTGGGGGGACAAAAATGACTAAGTATGATCAAGCAGAACTAAAGCAACGCTTAACGAAGGAACAGTACGAGGTTACTCAAAACGCCGCAACGGAGCGGCCCTTCTCTGGTAAGTACGATCAGTGGTGGGATGACGGTATTTTCGTCGACGTTGTTTCTGGTGAACCTTTGTTCTCTTCTACTGACAAATATGATTCTGGCTGTGGTTGGCCATCCTTTACGAAGGGCATCAACGATGCTGATTTGAAGGAGTCAACGGACAATTCTTTCGGCATGACCCGGACAGAAGTTCGCTCAAAGGATGCCAATTCTCACTTGGGTCACGTCTTTCCGGACGGCCCACAAGATAAGGGTGGGCTCCGTTACTGCATCAACTCAGCCGCGCTGCGCTTTATTCCAAAGGCTGACTTGGAGAAGGAAGGCTACGGCCAGTACGCTTACCTCTTCAAATAAACAAGAAGCTCCGCGCTGCGGGGCTTTTTTTTGTGTGCACAATCTTTGCTATAATAGGAGTAATCATCACAGCTAGCCCAACCTGAATGGACTAGTAGAACAGGTTAGGATCGCATGGTAAAAAATAATTTAGTAAAAGATAATTTAGAAGGGGCCAACATTGGTGTTTTTTTTGGTACTTTGGCGCCCATGCATATCGGCCATCAAGCGGAAATTTATAAGGCGGCGGCTTTAAACGACGGGGTCGTGGTCATTACGTCCGGCTATACCGGGGACCGGGGCGACCAAATTGGCCTGCCGGTGGAAAAGCGCTTTCGCTACTTGCGGGAAGCTTTTAATGATGAGGACAATATCAAAGTCGATTACATTAATGAAGATGATATTCCACAGATGCCTAACGGTTGGCAAGAGTGGACGGCACGTTTGACGGCCACGATTCAGCGCAACATTGTTAACCCAGATGCGAAAATTACGCTTTACACTGGCGAAGCAGAATACAAAGACATGTTGGAAAAGCTACTGCCCCAGGATGGCCGCTTTGCCGTGTCCTTGATGGACCGGACCATTTTGAAGGTTTCGGCCACAGCGGTCCGCAAGCAGCCACTGGCCAACTGGGACTACATTAACCGGGTTTTCCGGCGCCACTTTGCCAAAAAGATTTTGGTGATTGGCGCACCAAAAACGGGGAAGTCAACGTTGACCCGTCGGTTAGCCCGGACATCGAATTCACCATTTTCCCTGGAATTTTCCAAAACCTATCAGGAGCAGTCCAATGTTTCAGATCAGGAGCTCTTAATTAAGGATTACTTACGGATTATTCAAGGGCAGTACGATGCCAATTCAGCTGAAATTAACTCACCGGCCAACAACGGTTTAACCTTTTTTGATACTGATGCCATGGTCACAATGGCAGAGGCCAGGGCTTGGCTATCCGCTGATGAAAATGACTCGCTCAAAGCTATTTTTGAAAATACCATTCATGAAGAGCAGTTGGATTTGATTCTAGTCATTCCACCGACTGTTGCGGCGGTCAATGGGGCTGACTTAGCGGCCAGTCAGACCTTTGATCGCCACCTGTGGCAGATTATTGAAGAGTCCGGTTTCTTAGATAAGGCTGTTTCCTTAGATGCAGTGGGGGGCGCTGATGATCCGACGGGTTACTACGCCCGCTATTTGCAGGCACTGCACATTATTGAAGACCGAATTGGGGTTAATCTCACTAAAGTTTAACGGTTTTGGGAAAGGAGTTGGACATGGCCAATACTTATGCAGCAATGATTGTGGATGTCCCAACCACACCCACGAACCGGCCTTACACCTATCGGGTGCCGGATGAGATGGTCAATACCGTCCAAGCGGGCTGCCGCGTTTTGGTGCCCTTTGGGCACCGGGAAGTCTTGGCCTACGTCTTAGCCACCGATGTGGCAAAAGAAGGGGAGCTGTCTGACGATCAAGTCAAACCGGTTTTGGCTGTTCTAGACGAAGCACCGGTGCTGAGTCAAGAGCTCTTAGATTTATCCAGTTATTTGGCTGAAAATAATTTTTCCTACCAGCTTTCTTTTTTGGCCCAGATGCTGCCCAATGCCTTGAAGGCTTCTTACAAAAAAAGGTTGGTGGCCCAAGCCACGTTGTCGGATGAAGACCGAGTGCACTACTTGGCTGGCCAGCCAACGGCACTCGTGAAAACCAGTAGTCTGACGGCTAGAGATTGGCGCTACCTCCGCCGGCTGGCCCAGGACGGGCAGTTGGTCATTGAAGATGAAGTGACCGACCAAGGCCGGATTAAAGAGGAATTGGCTTACCGAGCCCATTCGGATGTTGCCTTTTTGACGGCAGCTCGAAACGAGCTGACTAAAAATGCCCAGTCACAGCGACTGTTATTGGATTTCTTAATCGACCATCCTGGTCAAATTTTTTCTAAGCGGGATTGGTTAGCCCAGGTCGACGTTAGCCCGGCCACGTTGACAACGGCCGTGAAGAAGGGCTTTTTAGAGAAAACGAGTGTCGAACTAAGACGGCAACCTGTGACCCTTGCAGGTGGTCAAAAAGAGGAAAAGAAGGTCTTGAATGCTGATCAGCAAGCTGCCTATACGGCCATTGCGACAGCCATTGACCAGCAAAAAAACGAAACCTTTCTGTTAGAAGGTATCACGGGTTCTGGTAAAACGGAGGTGTACCTCCAAGCGGCTGAAAAAGCAATTGCGGCCGGGAAGCAAGTACTCTTCTTGGTACCCGAAATTGCCCTAACCCCGCAAATGCAAAAGCGGGTGGCGGACCGCTTTGGGGCAGCCACGGCCTTGCTCCACTCTGGTCTGTCCAATGGGGAACGCTATGATGAATGGCGCCGGATTCGCGCTGGTCAAGTCAAGGTCGTGGTGGGGGCCCGGTCCGCGGTTTTTGCGCCGCTGACCAATCTGGGCCTGCTCATCGTCGATGAGGAGCACGAACGCTCTTATACCCAGAGTGAAAATCCCTCTTATTCGGCCAAAGAGGTGGCGCTATGGCGGGCGGCCTACCAGCAGGCCCCTTTGGTTCTTGGTTCGGCCACGCCTTCCTTGGAAAGCCGGGCTCGTGCACAAAAGGGCCGCTACCAGTTCTTGCAACTCAGAGAACGGGCGGTAGCGGCGGCGCAACTCCCTCCCGTTGAGATCGTGGACATGAAGGAGACCGTGATGGAACAGGGCGATACGAATTTTTCGCCCGTCTTACTGGAAAAATTGCAGGCGCATTTGGACCGGGGAGAGCAGGCCATCTTGATGCTGAATAGACGGGGCTTCTCCTCCTTTGTGATGTGTCGGAACTGCGGTTTTGTTCCGAAAGATCCTAATTGTAATCTGGCAATGACCTTGCATATGGACACCCGGGTCTTGAAGTGCCATTACTGTGACTATCAGGAGCCCATTCCCCAGTCCTGCCCGGTCTGTGGGTCCAAACGGATTCGTTATTACGGCACGGGCACGGAAAAGGTGGCGGCCGAGCTGCAGCAGTTGTTACCAGCAGTGACCGTCATCCGAGTCGATCAGGATAGCACCCGTAAGAAGGGGGCGCTGCAGCAAGCACTGACCGACTTTGGTGCGGGTAAGGCCCAGGTCCTGCTCGGCACGCAAATGGTGGCCAAGGGCTTGGATTTTGAAAAGGTGACCCTTGTCGGCGTACTCAATGCAGATACCGCCTTAGGCTTACCGGATTTCCGGGCTAGTGAGCACACTTTTGATCTACTGACTCAGGTCGCTGGTCGGGCTGGCCGGGGTGCGGCGGCCGGAGAGGTCGTCATTCAGACCTTCAATCCCAGTCACTATGCCTTAACCTACGCCCAGCAGCACGACTATGAGGGCTTTTACCGGCAGGAAATGTACCGGCGCCACTTGGGTCAGTTTCCGCCTTACTACTACACGATTCAAATTCAAACTTCCGCCGTTGATGAAAACGACGTGGCGGTTCAGACGGCTAAAATTGGTCGTTGGTTGAAGCAGCGCTTACCCGAAGAGGTGATTGTACTGGGGCCCTCCCCAAAATCGATCGCCAAGCTGCGGGGCCGCTACTACTTCCAGATTTTACTGAAATTAAAAGACCCCCATCAGGCAGACGACTGGCTGCGAGAACTAGTGAACCGGTCCGCCAATGCAGCGCGGGACTTCCGCTTGCAGGTGACCCGGGACCCAGTTTCCTTTATGTAAAGGTAAGTGGTCAGCTAGGCCTGGTCGTAACGACTGACAGTTGGCAGCGCTCTCAAGGGGGCTGCAGAATGGCCAAATGATTGGCAGAAAGTAGGACATGACAATGTCGAATCGAATTGTTTTTATGGGGACGCCTGACTTTGCCGTTCCATTGTTAAAAGCTTTAGCGGCTGATCCAGCCAATGAGCTGTTGGCCGTCGTCACCCAACCAGACCGGCCGCAAGGACGCAAAAAACAGCGCCAGCCCAGTCCCGTCAAACAGGCGGCCCTAGACTTAGGCCTAACTGTGCTTCAGCCGGAAAAGATTGCGGGATCAGCGGCAATGGCTCAAATTGTAGATTGGCAGCCTGATTTAATCATCACGGCGGCTTTTGGCCAGTTTCTCCCAGAAAAGTTGCTTGCCGCGGCAAAGCATGGTGCGATTAACGCCCATGCTTCCTTGCTGCCAAAGTACCGGGGTGGGGCACCCGTGCACTATGCCATTATGAATGGGGACCAGGAAACGGGTGTTTCCCTGATGTACATGGTTAAAAAAATGGATGCTGGGGATGTCCTTGATGTCGAAAAAGTAACCATTCAACCTGACGATAACGTGGGTACGATGTTTACGAAATTGGGTCAGGCGGCGGTGGACTTGGTGATCCGGAATATTCCCGCTTTGATGGCGGACCAGGCCAGTGCAGTCCCCCAGGAAACTACAGCCGTAACCTTTGCACCGAATATTAGTCGGGCCCAGCAGCAGCTGGACTTCGAAAAGGAAAATGCCCAAGCCATTGACTGGCATATTCGCGGCCTCTATCCTACCCATCCTGCCTATACCTACTTGCAAGGGGAACGGTGTAAGCTGCTGGCGGTGAAGCCGCTAGCCGAAACAACAACAGCCGCCCCCGGCGTAATTACGGTCCGGGATAAAAAGCGATTGGTTGTTGCGGCAGCGGACCACAGCCAGTTGCAAATTGACCGCCTTCAGCCAGCTGGGAAAGCAGCAATGGATATTGCCGCTTACTTGAATGGCGCTGGCAAGGCGTTGCAAGTGGGGGACATGCTTATCCAGAAAGAAAATCATGGCTAAAAAAATCACACACAGTAATAATCCAAGAATCTTAGCAGTCTTGACGCTAGCCAAAATTAAAGACGGGGCCTACTCGAATTTACAACTGAATCAGGTCATTGCGCAAAACGAGTTAACGGCCTCCGACCGAGCTTTTTTGACGACCTTGGTTTATGGCAGTATTCAACACCGCCTTTTGTTAGATTACTGGCTGGCACCTTTTATCGCCAAGCGCAAGGTTGAGGATTGGGTGCAAGAGCTCTTATACACAGCCCTTTTTCAGTGGCAGTTATTAGACCGGGTCCCCAAACATGCCGTTTTTAATGAATCAATTAACGTTGCGAAAAAATTAGGCCATGCTGGCACAGTTAAATTTGTGACGGCCATTCTCCATCAAATCGATCGGCAGGGTTTACCGGCACTGTCGGCCATCAAGGATCCAGTTGAACGTCAGTCCATCGAATACTCGCTGCCCCGTTGGTTGGTCCTAGCCTTGCAAGCACAGGTTGGGGCAGCCAAAACAACTGCTATTTTGGCTTCGTTAAACCAAGCGCCACGGCAATCTGTCCGTGTGAATGCCGCCAAAGCGACTCGGGCTAGTGCGCAGGCGGCCTTAGAAGCCGAAGGGTTTGAGGTGCAGCCCTCTCAGCTAGCAGCAGAAGCGCTCTTGGTGACAGGGGGGCACGTAGCCGCTTCTCAGGCCTATCAAGATGGGCTGGTGACGCTCCAGGATGAGTCTGCCATGCTGCCAGTAGAAGCGTTGGCCATTGAGGATGACGTAGAGCGGGTTTTGGATGCAGCAGCGGCACCAGGGGGGAAGACCACCCAAATTGCGGCGGCCCTACCGGCAGGGGGCCAGGTGACGGCATTGGATGTGCATGCCCATAAGTTAAGGTTAATTGAAGCCAATGCCAAGCGGCTTGGGTTGAGCAACCGGATTCAAGGGCAGGTGTTAGACGCCCGGCAAGTACCCAATCACTTTTCGGAGCCATTTGACCGAATTTTGGTGGATGCTCCTTGTTCCGGCCTGGGACTGCTGCGTCGCAAACCTGAAATTCGCTACGAAAAAACGCCGGCTGACGTTGAAAAATTAGCTAACTTACAGTACGAAATTTTAGCAGCGGTGAGTGCCTCCTTGCGCCCAGGTGGCCGTTTGGTCTATTCCACTTGTACGATTTTAGCTGCGGAAAATGACCAAGTCATTGCCCGCTTCTTGGCTAGTCATCCTGATTTTGAGCAAATCAAAACAGAAACGCAACGGCCCATCTTTGCGGATCGGTCTGACTTAGCCCTGCAGCTCTATCCAGATGACTTTGATAGTGATGGCTTTTACATTGCTACTTTGAGGAGAAAGGACAGCTAACATGGTCTGCGCCTACCAAAGCAATCGAGGGCCCAAGCGGCCAGAAAATCAGGATGCGGTTGGGGCCTTTACCAACCAAGTCGGCGTTCAGCTTTTTTTACTAGCGGACGGTGTGGCGAGCCAACCGGGGTCCAAGCAGGCAAGCGAACTGGTAGTGGCCCGAATGGGCCAGGCCTTTATCGAAACAAGTCTGCAAGATCCGGCTGCCTTACGGCAGTGGGCGGATGCGGCAGCGAAAAATGCCAACCAAGCCCTCTTACTAGCCAGCCAGGCTGAGACCCAGCAAAAAAAGATGGCCACTACGCTCGTTTTGGCGCTGTTGACCTCTAGTGGGGTGCTAATGGTGGCCAATGCGGGCGATTCGAGGGCTTATCTGCTGCAAGCGACGGGGATGACCCTATTAACTTACGACCACACTGTTAAAAATGAACGCTTACGGTCCGCCGCAACCCGCTATTTAGCACCGTCCGCCGAAGATGCGGCGCTGACCCGTTACTTAGGGGTAAATCGGTCGGTCCAATTAGAATGGCGGACCGTGACCTTGGCGCTGACGGAGGGGCTGTATTTAACCTCGGACGGCTTGGGTAAAGTGTTGACCCGGCAGGAGCAGTTTCAACTACTTTCGCAAGGTGTAACGGATTGGGGACGCCTGTCGCAAGCAGCGCTAGGCGAACGGGTAGCAGCCATTTTGCAGACGGCGATTGACCTGCAGGTACCGGATAATATCACGGCTCTGTTAGCCAATCGGGTGCCAGCAGTGACAACAGGAAAGGAGGATAGCTAATGGAAATCGGCACGGTAATCAACGACCGCTATGAAGTGATCCGAGTACTCGGTGGGGGCGGCATGGCCAACATTTACCAGGGCTTTGACCGCTACTTGAAGCGGGATGTGACCATCAAAGTCATCCGCTTGGATTTGCAAGATAATGCGCAAATGCGGGCCCGCTTCCTGCAGGAGGCACAAACCATTGCAGACATCGTGAACGAGCACATCGTGTCGATTTACGATATGGGGGAGTTTGATCATACGGCCTACTTGATTATGGAGTACGTGGCTGGGATGGATTTAAAGTCCTATCTCAAGCAGCACTTTCCCATTCCCTATCAGCAGGTCGTCAATTTGATGTTGCAAATTTTATCGGCTGTCACGGCGGCCCACCAGGCGGGGGTCATTCACCGGGATTTAAAACCGCAAAACATCTTGATTAATCAGCAGGGACAAGTGAAAATTACCGATTTTGGCATTGCAACGGCGGAGGCTGATCCTCATTTGACCCAGGCCCATCAGGTGATTGGGTCTGTCCATTATTTAGCGCCTGAATTACTACGGGGGCAGGCGGCAACGGAGCAGTCCGATCTTTATGCCTTGGGGGTCTTGCTCTATGAACTGTTGACGAATCAACGCCCTTACGATGGGGAGCGGGCGGAACAAGTAGCTTGGCAACATCAGGAAAGGCAAATGCCGGCTGTTCGTGCGCTTGACCCGGATATTCCGCAGCCCCTAGAAAATGTGATCTTCCGGGCGACCGCCAAAAATCCGCTGGACCGCTATGAGTCAGCAGAAGAGATGGCAGCTGACCTGTCGACAGCCCTGTTTGCCCGCCGTGCCCGGGAAGCCCCCTTTCAACCAACAGTAGCCGAAGAAACTAAAGTTATGCCAACGGAGCCCAGTCCTAAGCCCAACGCGAAGGACGAAGCTGGGGCCGGACAGCCACAGCAGTCGGTTAACGAAGCCATTCTGGATGCCGGCCGGCAGGGACAGTCGATTAAGAACATCGCCAAGCAGGTGGATCGGACGCCCAAATACGTGCGCCAGGTCCTGCAGCAAAATGGGATTCCCTATCGATCAAAAAAGAAATGGGTGCTTCTCGTTACGACCCTCCTCTTGTTGGGCGCCATTTTTGGCGCTTGGCGTACTTTTCAATCAAATTATGTCCAACTACCCGACGTCAGCATGACCAGTAAAAGTCAGGCTGAAAAAAGACTGGCAGCGATTGGCTTGGACTATCAAACGACTTACCAAGTCTCAACGTCTGTACCCAAGAATCAGGTTATCTCAACCAAGCAAAAGGTAGGCCGGTATTTGAAGAAAGGTAGCCAAGTCAAGCTCCTCGTTTCATCAGGTCATGCCAAGGTCAACCTGTCTGACTATTCTGGCTGGACCTATAGCGCGGCAGCGGATAGACTGAATCAGCAGGGCCTAACGGTCAAGAAAAAGATGAAGAATGCTGATACGGTGCCAGCCGGTCAAGTGCTGAGCCAGTCTTTATCAGCTGGCAAGGCAGTTGATCCCAATAGTACAATCACCTTGACTGTTTCGGCCGGGCCTGCAACTGCAGCAGCGCTGCCGGACTTTCAAGATTGGCAGCAGGGGGATGTGCAAACTTGGGCCGACCAAGCCGGGCTGCTCGTCAACTTTAGTCAAAAGAACGATAACACGGCGGCTGGTCGGGTGCTCAGTCAACAGCCAGCCAAAGGGAGTCGCTTGAAGAAGGGGCAAACCATTACCGTGGTGATTTCGGCTGGTCCAGCCCAGCAGCCTCAAGATAGTAGTACTGGCAGTCAACAAAATTCAGCCAACAATCAGGCAACGACGGCTAGTAACCAAAGTAACTGAACGAGCAACTAATGGTTGCAGAAAAAAACGGCCCTTTCGATAGAAAGGACCGTTTTTTGATACGAGATTATGCTTGTGCTTTCTTAGCCATCTTCTTTAGTACTTGCTTGAGAATAATCTTCTGCAACCAAGAAGGCTTTTTGTCGGCCGCAATGTGCAGACCGTTGTTAAACTCAACCATCAAGTGCCACTTGTGGCCTTCAAGAATGGCGCTTGGTGCTGAAGCTGGCAGGAAGACACCGAGCTTAACCACCATGCTATCTCCCTTGTCTTTCAGCTGGTGCATGCCAATAATTTTCGTGTCTTGCATGGAGTCAGCCAACAAAGTCTTCCCAATCATCGCCATGGTTGTATCATTGTCCGGCGTAATTGGCTTTTTCATGCCATCGTCTGCTGGAACCAAGTGAAGGTAAGAGGGCTTCTTGTACATACCGAAGGTCTCAATGATCGTTTGGGTTCCCCCCTTACCGGCATCGAAGTAGTAGTGTTCGGGGTGGATCTTAGAAGGCAGTGCCAAATTATTTTCCTTGGCCAACGATTGATTGAAGAGCAGGAACTGCACCAAAGAAATGTTGTCCGTCGTCACCTCTACAATGGCTTGTTGCAGCGGCTGACTGTCATCGGCCTTGGCCGCGATGTCCTGCCACATGGCGTCTGATTCCTTAATATCATCGGCCCACAGTTCCAAAATTTTGCTGCGACCGAGCTTTTCCCGCGTTTGCGCCAATACTTCTTTTTTCTGGTCCAAGTCCATTTCCTTGGCAGCTGCACAATCAACGCCTTGGCCGTTCATGGTCAGGGGAATTTGCTTGCTTTCAAAATCGTCAAAGACAACGTCGTAGCGGCTGTCTTCCATTTCGCGAATAGCTGCTTGGCTGACCACTTCGCCATCTACTTTGAACTGAATGCTTTGATCTGCTCGCATCACACGACTCCTTTTCATAACTGTCTTACTTGTGACTTTTATTTGATTTTATTATACTCAACTTTGTGGTCGGAAGACAATGGTTTTCCATAACTGGCATAGAAAGGGGTCGGAGATGACAGAAAGGACGATTCGCCGTAAGAAACAGGTGGCAGAAAGTGTGCAGCTGTTAGAACAGGGGCTTCGAAGCTGTTTAACGCAGGGGCCTTATCAAGACATCACCATTAAGGCACTCGCGCAAGCAGCCGGGGTATCTCCCAGGACTTTTTACCGGCATTTTAAAAGTATTGATGACTTATTACTATTGATGATCAACCGGCAGGTTTTGCGTTTTTACCAAGAAATGGCGGGGACGCAGCCCGCTAATTTTACGGCATTGATTGTGTTTCTTTTTCATTTTTTTCAGCCGGAAAAAACACTGTTAAGTCAGCTGGCCGCTAACCACCTACTGCACATGGTGCAAGAGTCTTTCACGCAACATTTGGACGCCGATTCATTGGCCCCGCTTGTGGCCAAAGATAATCCACTGATTTACTACTTCGGCGTGGGCGGGATTGGCAATTTACTGGCTTATTGGACGTCAGTTGACTTTGCTATCAGTGAGCAAGCGCTGACAGCGCAAGCCGCTGGCTTGCGAACTTACCTGGGCGCACTCAGTGCTGATCGGCTGCCCTTTGGCCAGGGGTATTTTCGCTGAGAAAGGGGCTGGATATGCTATACTAAGCTTATGAAAAAAGGACGCATTATTCGGTCTCTGGCCGGTTATTACGATATTTTAACGGATCAAGGACAAGTAGAACGAACTCGCGCACGGGGGGCCTTTCGCCAGGGAAAGGAAAAGCCTTTAGTGGGCGATTTCGTGGACTATGAGTCTGAACAAGGGGAGGGGCTGATTTGGGCCATCGAGCCCAGAGAGAACGAGCTGGTGCGCCCGGCGGTGGCCAATGTTGATTTGGCCATCATCGTGACTTCAGTTCGCCAGCCAGATTTTTCCCAGAATCTTTTGGACCGGCAGTTAGTGGCCTTGGAAGCGGCCGGCGTCCGGCCGGTATTGTATTTCTCTAAATTAGACTTACTGTCTGAGAGGGAGCGCGCTGCCTTTGCGCCTATTTTTGAAGACTATGAACGGATTGGCTATCAGGTTATTCAATCAACGGGCGCGGTCCAAGCTATTTTTAAAACTGTATTAAAGGACCAAGTGGCCGTGGTGATGGGCCAAACTGGGGCTGGCAAGTCGACCCTACTGAATGCTCTGGATCCGGCGCTAGCGCTGACAACGAATGAAGTGTCACAAGCACTTTCCCGTGGCAAGCACACCACTAGACAGGTTTCTTTGCTGGCGCTGGCTGCTTATCAGGCTTTGATTGCGGATACCCCTGGCTTTTCTTCTTATGAAGTCTTTGACTTTCCTGCAACCGAACTAGGGCTGTACTTTCCGGAATTTCGGGCTCATTTGGGGGAATGCCAATTCCGTTCTTGCCAGCATTTAAATGAACCCGGTTGCGCCATCAAGGAAGCTGTGGCGCTTGGCACGATTTCGCAGGCAAGGTATAATAGTTATCAGTTATTCTACCAAGTGATTCAAGGTCGGCGGCCCGTTTATGAAAAAGGGGGCAAGAAGCGTCGGTCTTAACTGGGCAGATTGAAAAGCAGAAAAGAGGAGCTTATGGCAGGAATTATTGCACCATCGATTTTAAGTGCGGATGTAACTAAGTTGGCAGCGGACGTTGCCTTAGTAGAAGCGGCAGGTGCCAAGTACCTGCACGTTGACGTGATGGATGGCAACTTTGTCCCTAGCATCGCCTATGGGCCGGCCTGGGTTAAGCAGCTCCGGCCAGTCACCAACTTGTTTTTGGATGTCCACTTGATGGCGGTCCAGCCGGAAAAGCACATTGATGCCTTAGCAGAAGCAGGAGCGGACATGATTGGTGTTCACGTCGAAGCGACTGCGCACATTCATCGCGCACTGCAAATGATTAAAAAGGCAGGGGTACAGGCAGAAGTTGTCATTAATCCTGGCACGCCGGTGGCCATGATTGAACCCGTCTTGGGTATGGTCGACCAGGTCTTGGTCATGACGGTCAATCCTGGTTTCGGTGGCCAGTCCTTCTTGCCAGAAACGGTCGAAAAGATCAAGCAGTTGGCGGCCTACCGTGCTGAACATGAATTAGCTTATGACATCGAGGTTGATGGGGGCATTAATGATCAAACAGCCGCCTTAACGGCTGCTGCTGGTGCTAATGTCTTTGTTTCCGGATCTTATGTCTATGACCGCAAAGACCCAGCTGCTAAAATTGCTAAGTTATTAGCCATTACGGCCTAAGTCTTGGACCGCCCGCTGGGCGGTCTTTTTGCAAAGGAGGGAATTGATGCGCATCAATATTTTGGCTGGTGGACCAAAAGACCTTTGGCCAAGGGATGTTTTCCAGCAGCCCGGGACTTGGATTGGGGCTGATCGGGGGGCTTGGACGCTCTATGAGCAAGGGATTTCCTTTCACCAAGCTGTGGGGGACTTTGATTCCCTGACAACAGCAGAGCGGACGGAACTGAGGGGCCATTTGGGCGCCAATGAAATTGCCGTTTACCCACCTGAAAAAGATTGGACGGATACGGGGCTGGCGGTGCAATTAGCCATGCAAGCTGGGGCCGATGAGATTTATCTTTATGGTGCGACCGGGGGCCGCCTGGATCATTTGCTGGCCAATCTAACTTTAGTGGAGCAGCCCAGTCTCCGGCCCGTTGTCGAAAAACTACGGATTGTGGACCGGCAGAATGTGGTGACCTTTTTATTACCTGGAAAAAAGCAGATTTGGCATTGCCCGGGGATGCGCTATTTTGGAGTCATGCCAGTTGGTATTGTTGGAAATTTAAAAATCCGCCAGGCTAAATATCCTTTGACACAAAGCGAATTTAGCGGTATTATGTGGTCGTCGAATGAATTTGTCAGTGAATCGGTACAGATTGACTTTGATACTGGCAAGTTGCTCGTCGTACAGAGTAAAGATGGAGGTTAATCAAATGGCAGTAGAAGCAATTACAGATGCAAACTTTAAGGAAAAGACTGCAAAGGGCTTGGTTGTGACAGACTTCTGGGCAACTTGGTGTGGCCCTTGCAAGATGCAATCCCCTGTTCTAGACGCCATGTCGGATGAGGAAGCATTTCAGGATGTGACCTTTAACAAGGTGGACGTGGATGACAACAAGGAAACGGCTGCCGAATTTGGCATTCGGGCCATTCCAACCCTGGTCATCACAAAGGATGGCGAAGTGGTGGACCGCTTGACTGGCTTCCACGACAAGGGCCAGATGGCTGATATTTTGCAAAAGTACCGCTAATATCTTGTCATCGTCTGACAATTCTGTTAAACTATTTAAGTATTGATAAGAGCGAGAACAAAATTCGGCTCGGATAGGAGGGTCAGACATGGCAAAAGATGTAGTGACTGGTGCACGCACCCGTTATGGTAACAAGCGTTCCCACGCCTTGAATTCAAGTCGTCGGAGCTGGAAGCCAAACTTGCAGAAAGTAACTGTAAAGATTAATGGCGGCGCACCTAAGAAAGTTTACTTGACTGCGCGTACTTTGAAGGCCGGATTGAAGAACGGTTCAATCGAACGCGTCTAAAGAACCACTCCTACGGGTGGTTTTTTTATTTGAACTTGTAAGACCGCCAGCCTTTTGCCAGCACCTGGACCATGCTAAAATAGGACTAGCGTAAAGAAAGGAAGTCGGATTTTTCCGAAGCGAAGCTATGGCAATTAACATTCAAACAAAAAACGGACTGGTTGCATTGAGCAATGAGGTGATTGCCTCAGTGGTCGGTGGGGCAACCATTGCAAATCCTGGTGTCGTTGGGATGGCCTCGAAAGCGGCTTTTCGCGATGGCATTGATCAGATTTTAAATCGGGAAAACTACAAGCGTGGGGTCGTGGTGACTGAGCAAGACGGCGGCCTGACAGTAGCGGTTTACATCGTGGTCCGCGCCGGGATGAATTTGGCCGACATTTCCGCCTCCGTGCAAAAGAAGGTCAAATATCACTTAAATAAGTACCTGGGCATCCACGTTTCGGTTGTAAACGTCATCGTACAGGGGATTCAGACTAAGGATTAAGCTATGACGACAGAAGAAGGAAAAACGTTGACCCCAGCCGATTTTGGCAAGATGGTTAACGCGGCGGCAGCCAATTTGGCGGCCAACGCAGAAAAGATCAATAAGTTAAATGTATTTCCCGTTCCGGATGGTGACACAGGGACCAATATGGCCATGTCGATGTCCTCTGGTGCCCAGTATGAGCGCGATAGCGAAGGCCAAACGGTTGGCGCGTTAGCAAAGGCGACGGCCAAGGGGCTCCTCATGGGAGCTCGCGGAAATTCTGGGGTGATTTTATCCCAAATTTTCCGTGGTTTTGCTGATGATGTAGTTGATCGAGACAGTCTGACGCCCCGCGACTTTGCCAATGCCATGAAGGCGGCGGCCAAGGTGGCCTACCAGTCTGTGATGAAGCCAACAGAAGGCACCATCTTAACGGTGGTGCGGGAAGCGGCCCAGGCCGCCGATGATGGCGCAACAGCGGGACTTGCTTTTCCCGCATTACTATCATCTGTGGCAGCGGCTGCCCAGCAGGCGTTAAACAAAACGCCAGAACTGTTACCTGTGCTGAAAGAAGTTGGGGTGGTTGATTCTGGTGGACAGGGACTCGTGTTAGTACTGACGGCCTTTGCAGAAGTGGCAGCGGGTACCTTCAACGAAGAAGCAATTCATACGCCAGACAACGCCGAGTTGGATCAAATGGTTGAAAAACTACACGCGGGTGCCCAAAGTGACGAATCCCTGTCACCGGAAGACATCAAGTACGGCTACTGTACGGAAGTGATGGTGGCCATCGGCCAGGGCACGACTTACAACCGGCCTTTTGACTATCAAGAATTTTACGATTACATTGCTGACCGGGGCGACTCACTCTTAGTGATTAACGATGAGGACGTGGTCAAAGTCCACGTTCACACGGAAGATCCTGGTGCGGTCATTCATTGGGGAACGGAGTATGGTTCGCTGATCAAGGTCAAAGTGGATAACATGCGTGACCAGCAGCAGGCCGTCATTGACCAGCAGCGGGCAGAAGAACAGCAACAAGCAGCTAACCAACCAGTGCCAGATCTGGCTGTCTTTGCCGTAGCTGCCGGCGATGGCATGGCTAAGCTTTTCTCGTCCTTGGGGGTTTATCAGGTTATTACCGGTGGTCAAACCATGAATCCGGCAACGGCTGACTTCGTGGCGGCTATTCAAGATTCTGGGGCTAAGCAGGCCATTATTTTACCCAATAACAGCAATATTTTCTTAGCTGCAGAACAGGCGCAGGACTTGGTTGATGCAGACGTGCAAGTCGTGAAGAGTCGGACCGTCCAGCAAGGATTAGCGGCGATGTTTGGCTATGATCCTAGCGGTGATTTGGCAACGGTGGCGGCGGCCATGACAGAAGGCTTGGCTACTGTGAAATCCGGGCAAGTCACGCAGGCGGTTCGGGATACAACCTTAGACGGTCGGACCATCAAACAAGATGACTGGTTAGGCATGGTCGACGGCAGGATTGAAGTGGTTGGCCAAGCACTCTTGCAAACAGCGGAGAAAACCATCAGCAAGATGCTGGATGATGACAGTGAAATTGTCACGATTTATACGGGGGCTGATGCCCAATCAAAGGACGTGAAAGCGTTGCAAACAGCGGTTAGCGAATTAGGGGCGGATTTGACTTGTGAAGTCCACGAAGGGGATCAACCTCTCTATCCTTTCTTGCTCGCTGTGGAATAGAAAATGCCCCGTCGCAATTGACGGGGCATTTTATTTAGCTTTGTGTCCAAGCGGAGTAGGCGGCGTAGATGACGGAGCCGGCCATGACGACGGTCATGAAAATCGACATGGCCAGTGTTAGCTTTTGATACTTACTCTTCTTTTTCTTTTGCTTTGGTTCAGGAATTGGTTGTTTAGCCAATGTCTTGTTGACTTCTTCTTCGAGTGTTTTATTAACAGCTTCAGCTTGCTTTTGGTCAGCCATGGTAAAAATTTGTCTCCTCAACGATTTTTTCTGTATCATAACATAAAAAGCGGTTGAAGAACATTTTGCTCGGCTGACCCAGGAAGGAAACTTTATGAATTGGCTCTTATATCCAGGCTTATGGCTTTTACTTGCTATTGTCGTCTTATTACTTTCTTGGTCTTTTCCTTTGATGGCCCGTTGTTCTTTTGCAGAATGGTTGGTGCTCCCGACCTTTGCCGTCGACCATTTTTTCTGGGGGACTGTTTTTTATGCCTCCTATGTGTATCCCTTACTAGTAGCACTGTGCTTACTTTTGGTAGTCCTCACTTGGCGCTGGAGTCGCCGCGGGCTGCCCTGGCAAAAGCAATTACGCAAAGCCTGCCAACTCGGTTTTTTGCTGGCTTTTTTAACCCTCATCCTACTAACTGTCAGCGCCTTTATTTTTTAAAATAGGGATTTTCTCCCACCAAGCGAGTAGTCTGAATCATCAGGCTACTCGCTTTTTTCTTGGCTATTTTGGCCGAAATCAGAAAATCACGTGGAGGAAAGTGGGGGAATGTGGTAAATTATTGTTAATGACGATGTAGAAAGGAGGAGTGGGCCATGTTCATGGGTGAATCTGAACACAATTTAGATTTGAAGAACCGGCTCACGATTCCTGCTAAATACCGCAGCCAGTTGGGGGAGACTTTTGTCATTACCAAGTGGATGGAGCACGCCCTAAGGGTCATGCCACTGCCCGTCTGGCAGGCATTGGAAGCGCAGTTGAACGCGCTACCACTGGGCAAAAAAGAGGCCCGGAAATTTAAGCGTTTTGTGATGGCCGGCGCAATGGAAGCGACTTTAGACAAACAGGGCCGGGTGATTTTGCCGCCCAATTTAAAAGACCATGGTCAAATTGAGAAGGAAGTGGTCATTACGGGTGCCGGGGATTCCTTTGAAATCTGGTCGGCAGCGAACTGGCAGGCTTATACTGCTGAAACAGCTGAGGACTTTGATGACATTGCAGAGGACCTGGTCGACTTTGATTTTTAAGGATCGCAGTTGCGCAATAAGGAAAGGGATTGGTCGAGATGGCATTTGAACACGTGACCGTACTACAACAAGAAGCCGTTGATCTGTTGGCGGTTAAAGCGGACGGTCTCTACGTCGACGCCACCCTTGGGGGTGGTGGCCACACGGGGCGCATCCTCGACCAATTAACGACAGGCCGACTCTATGCCTTTGATCAGGACCAAAGTGCAATTGACTATAATCAAGCGCAGTATGCGGCGGCCATTGCGGCAGGCCGGCTGGTGTTGCTGCACGATAATTTTCGTAATTTGGAAACAGCACTGGCAGCGCAAGGGGTGACGGCTGTGGATGGCGTTCTCTACGATTTGGGCGTTTCGTCCGTCCAGTTCGATCAGGGGGACCGTGGCTTTTCTTACCAGCATGATGCCCCTTTGGATATGCGGATGGATCAGCGGCAGTCACTGACGGCACAAACCATTGTCAACGACTGGCCCTTTGCTGACCTTGTCCGGGTGTTGACCCGCTATGGCGAGGACCGCTTTGGCAAACAGATTGCTCGGAAGATTGAAGCAGCCCGTGCCAAGCAGCGGATTGTGACGACTTTTGACTTGGTGGCCATTGTCAAAGAAGGAATTCCGGCCCCAGCACGTCGGCACGGTGGCCATCCTGCCAAGCGAACTTTTCAAGCGCTGCGAGTGGCGGTCAATGACGAATTGGGTGCTTTGGAGGATTCCCTGACCCAAGCCCTGGCCCTCCTGCGGCCACAGGGGCGGATTGCGGCCATCTCTTTTCAGTCCCAGGAAGATCGGCTAATTAAGCAAATGTTCCGTGAAAAAAGTAAGCAGCCTGACTTACCCCGTGGGCTGCCGGTTTTGCCGGATGAACAGGCACCGGATTACCGCTTGCTAACGAAAAAGGCCATTAAGCCGACCGCCGCAGAAGAAAGTCAGAACCATCGGTCGACTTCTGCCCAGCTAAGGGGGATCGAGCGAATTAAAGTTGTTGGAAAGAAACAGTAGATAAAGGAGTGCACCCATGGCACAAAATGCCTATCGCTATTCAAGACAAGCGGCTGCCGTTGCGCAACCCAGTCGTCAACAAAAGCCCAGCAAAAAAGTGCGAACAAAGGTGCACTATGGGCCAGCTGTTTGGACAAAAAAGGAACGGGCTCTGGTCATTTTAATGGCCAGCGTTGTTTTTGTCGTAATGATTTTAACTATTCTGACGAGTATTCAAATGCAGAAGGTGGAGGCACGCAACCAGGCGGTCTTGGACCGTACAACCAAAGTCAAAGAGCAAAATGATTCTTTGCGGGGAGATATTCAAAATAAAACCAACCGGGATAACTTAGAAAAAGTTGCCCAGGATGCCCACATGCAACAAAGTGTTGAAAACGTACGCAACGTAAACCGCTAGACTGATGAAGCAGAAGCAAAGCAGACAACCAAACAAAAAAGTGATGCACAATGCCAAGGTGTTCGGGGCTTTGTTACTGGTTGGTGCTTTTTTTGTCATGGTCTTAATGGTGGGCCGCCTCTTTAAAATTGCGGCCTTTAAGGATGTCAATCACCATGATTTAAATCAGGCAACGCGAAGCACCTTTATGCAACAAGAAACGGTGCCCGCTACCAGAGGTAAGATTCTGGATCAAACGGGTCAGGTACTAGCAGACAATGCCACCGTCTATGACTTATACGCTGTCTTGGATAAGAAGCAGTTCAAAGACCAGAAACCGGCTTATGTGGTGGATAAGCGGGGCACGGCCGATAAGTTAGCCCCCATTTTGGGTCTTGATGCGAATGACATTTATCGGCAGCTTACCTCGGACCATCTCCAAGTAGAACTTGGTCCCAAAGCAAAAAATCTGTCAGTGGACCAATACAAGCAAATCCAAGCACTGAAATTACCGGGGATTTACTTCAATAGTCAGCCTGCCCGTTATTATCCAAATAACCGCATGGCCTCGCACCTACTAGGCCTGACGTCTTATAACAGCAATAAGGTTGGCCAGCGCACACTGCAAGGCGTCCTAGGCGTGGAGGCCTTCCAAAATAAGGCGCTGCGGGGCAGCGATGGGTTACAACTTTCCCTGGGCAATCAGGTGGAAACCAGCAAGGAAAACCAGGTGAAAAATGGGGAAAATGTGACCCTGAACCTGGATGAAAAATTACAGGCTACTTTGGAAAACCGGATGAACGTGCTCTTCGACCAGACTAAGGCTAAGAGTGCCAGCGCTTTTTTGATGGAGGCTAAGACTGGGAAAATTGTCGCTGCAACGCAGCGACCAAACTTTGACCCCAATACCCAGGACGGGCTGTCTAATTCCTGGGAAAATGCGCTCAACCAGGGCGCCTTTGAACCTGGTTCCACGATGAAGACGATGACCTTGGCAGCGGCCATCCAAGAGGGTAAATGGCATCCCGATGATACTTACCAATCAGGTGTTTTGGACATTGATGGCCAGAAGGTAGTTGATGCCTTTGGCCGCAACGAAGGGGTACTATCCTTCCGCCAAGCCTACTGGCGTTCTTCGAACGTTGGCTTTGCCAAAATTGAGCAGTCACTGGGCGCCAAGACCTGGCGGTCTTACCTAGATAAGTTCCACTTCCTTAAGAAAACGGGCATTGATTTACCCCAGGAGGAAACAGGTTCGATTTCCTTTGACCAGCCAATTGACCAGGCCAACACTGCTTATGGACAGGCCATTCGGGTCACGCCCGCGCAATTGCTACAGGCATACTCGGCCTTTGCGAATAATGGTAAAATGGTCAAGCCTTATATTGTTGACCGGCGGCAAGATGCCCGGACTGGCAAGACGACCTACCAAGCCAAAACAGAAACCGTTGGCCAGCCAATTTCTAAAGCGACAGCGCAAACGGTTTTGGATAACATGGAAGGGGTCGTGAACGAGCAGGAAGGAACCGCCAAGCAGTATGATCTACGGGATGCCGGTTACCAAGTGGCGGCCAAAACAGGGACGGCACAAATTGCCGAAAAGGGCCACTATTTGGACGGTTTGACCAACGCCATTCATTCGGTGATGGCGATTGTGCCGAAGGATAACCCGCAGTACATCATGTATCTGTCCGTTCGCCAGCCTGCGACCTTCCCTGATCCTAATATTCAAATTACCTTGAATAAGGTTTTCCGGCCGGTCATGTTGCAAGCCTTAAATGATGGGGCGGCAGCTGTTAAGTCGAAGAATAATCAGGTGACGTTACCCAAAGTCACGGGCCAAACAGTTGAACAGGCAAGTAAGACTTTGCAAGATGCTGGGCTACGGGTGGCAACAGTGGGCCAGTCCGGCAAGGTCAAGGCGCAAACCATCACAGCTGGTCAGCAAGCTCAAAAGGGCCAGTTAATTGTCCTGACGGCTGCCGGGGAGACCAAAGTCCCCGACTTTTCTGGTTGGACCAAGAATGAAGTGCTGACCTGGGCCAAGTTGGCCGATGCCAAGATTTCCTTTAAGGGTAGCGGATATGTTAGCGAACAAAATCATGCGGCCAATAGTTTCTTCAAAGAAGGGGAGGAATTAGCCGTTGTGTTGAAAGAAAGAGAGTAAAATGGGAATTGTCTTAATCTTTTTGTTAGGTTTTTGTTTGACAGCCATCGGCTTACCGCCCGTGATTAAACGGCTGCGGGCTAGTAAAGAGCAGGCCGTGATTCGGGTACTCGGGCCTGACCACCAAAAGAAGGCTGGCACGCCTTCTTTGGGCGGCGCTGTCTTCGTCACAGTGGCCATCGTCTTAGCCTTTGCTTTACCGACCACTTATGCCAGTCAACACAGCCTATGGACGACCATTGTGCTTGCCGTTGGGCTGGGGTCCTTTGCCCTCATTGGTGCCGTCGACGACGTTTTAAAGATGCGCCTCCATGCAGATGATGGCTTTGCTTTTAAGCCAAAGTTACTGGCGCAAACGGTCGCCGCCTTGGCCGTCATGGTTTTTTTGCAACTACTGGACTTACCCAACACATTGCCGCTGCCCTTTTTAGGCACGGTCAATCTGGGTCTCTTCTTTATCTGCTTCCTCTGGTTTTGGTTAGTGGGTTGGTCCAATGCGACCAACTTAACGGACGGCCTGGACGGGCTATTGACTGGTTTGGCGGTCATTGCCTATTTGGCCGACACAGTGTTGGCCCAGCGGCAGGATAACCCGGCCTTGGTCCACTTCAATATCATTTTGATTGGGACCTTACTCGCCTTCCTTTGCTTTAATAAGCCGAAAGCCAAAATTTTCATGGGCGATACGGGTTCCTTGGCTTTGGGGGCTGGTTTAGCGGTCGAATCGATTCTATTACAGTCCGTTTGGTCGTTACTGGTCTTGGGCCTGGTCTTTGTGATCGAGACGCTGTCCGTCATCATTCAAACCATTTCCTATCACTACTTCCACAAACGAGTTTTCCCGATGGCCCCCATTCACCACTCCTTTGAAAAATACGCTTGGACCGAATGGCAAATCGATGTGCTTTTCTGGGTGCTGGGCTTGGGCTTGGCCTGGGTCACGTTGGCTTGTTTTTAATACACAAGGTGGGCGACCGCCGTACATAATTTTGGGAGGATGCCATGTCAGCATTGGATTTTAACGGTAAAAAAGTATTGGTACAGGGCTGGGCCAAGTCTGGCCAGGCAGCGGCGAGCCGGCTGCTTGAATTAGGTGCCCAGGTGGTCGTGGTGAATCGCGATCCCATCCCGGTTACCGCAGCACAGAAGGCCCTAGCGGCAGCTGGTGTTGTCTTCGCTGGCGCTGATACAGCCGAACAAGTCGATGCTTCCTTTGACTATGTCGTGAAAAATCCAGGCATCTCCTATGACCAAGCACTATTGAAAAAAGCGGCGACACTGCAGATCCCAATTTTGACGGAAGTGGCCGTGGCCCTGTCAACCTTTACCGGGCGGTTGATTACGATTACGGGTTCTAACGGCAAGACGACGACGACAACCCTCATTGGCCAAATGCTAGCAGCTGACCAACAGGGAACGGGTCGGGTGGTTGTGGCCGGCAACATCGGTACGCCAGTTTGCCAGGTGGTCGGGGACTTAGGGCTCGCTGACACCTTGGTTTTGGAACTTTCTTCCTTCCAGCTGCTTGGGCTGCCAAGCATTCAGCCGGACATTGCCCTGATTACCAATGTCTTTGCCAACCACTTGGACTTTCACAAAACACGGGCCAACTATTTGAATGCAAAAATTCGGATTACCAAAGATCAGCGGCCTGACCAGTACTTGGTCTTGAACGGCCAGAGTGCTGATTTGCCGACTATTGCCCACGCTAGTGCGGCCCAAAAGGAGCTCTTTGATGCCCATGATGCAAAAGCCTTTGCTCATGAGCAAGGGGGACAGTTGGTTGTCGGCCAACGCTATGTCATGGACTGGGCTGATGTGAAACTAGTTGGCCCTCAAAACCTAGAAAACGTTCTGGCAGCTCTGGCAGTTGCCCAGTTAGCAGGGGCCTCTGTTCAGGCAATGCGGACTGTTTTGCGAAACTTTGCTGGCGTGGCCCACCGCTTGGAATACCTCTTTGAAAAAGAAGGGGTCACTTACTACAATGATTCCAAGGCAACGGATATTGAGGCCACTGAACTTGCGCTAGCAGCTTTCCAGCAGCCAACGATTTGGTTGGCCGGCGGCTTAGATAGGGGGGATGACCTCAGTCGTTTGGCGGATAGCATGGCCAATGTGCGCTTAGTGCTAGCCTTTGGGGAAACGCAGGAACAGATCGTTGCCCTGGCCGAACAGAAGGGGCTGCCCTTCGAGCGCGTGGCAGATGTTGCAGAAGCAGCCAGGCTGGCGGTTGCAGCAGCCAAACCCGGTGATGTTGTCCTGCTGTCACCAGCAGCGGCATCCTGGGATCAGTATCCAAACTTTGAAATTCGCGGCCAGCGTTATGTGGCCGCACTCAAACAAGCAGTAGACCAAGGGGAGGCATAACATGCGTGTCATTTTATCCGGCGGCGGGACCGGGGGTCACATTTACCCAGCATTGGCCCTTGTTGATGTAATTAAAGAAAAAGAACCTGATTCTGAGTTCCTGTACATTGGTTCTTTTCGTGGTGTTGAGCAAAACATCGTGCCGAAGGCGGGCTTGAACTTTCAGCAACTGAATGTGCAGGGCTTTTCCCGCTCCTTATCGTTGACCAACTTCAAAACCATCTGGCTGTTCTTCAAAGCGGTAAAGCAGGCGAAACGCTATATCCGTGATTTTCAGCCGGATGTAGTGGTGGGAACCGGTGGTTATGTTTCTGGGGCCGTCCTTTATGCGGCCCAACAGCTAGGCATTAAGACGGTGATTCACGAACAAAATTCCGTCGCTGGCGTGACCAATAAATTCTTGGCCCGTAAGGCGGATAAAATTGCCTTGGCCTTTGCGGATGCAGAACAATTTTTTCCAGCAGGGAAGACGGTTTTGGTGGGTAATCCCCGGGCGCAGGAAGTAGCCGGCATTCAATCCGATTTTTCCTGGACAACCTATGGCCTAGATGACCAGCAGCAGACCCTACTGGTCTTTGGCGGGTCCCAAGGGGCGCCAGCCATTAATGCCGCCTTTTTGGACGCCATCAAGGACTTCAACAACCGCGATTACCAGGTCGTCTTAGTGGCAGGCCCAAAGCGGTTGGCTAATTTTCAAGATGATTTAAAGCAGCGCTCTTTGACGTTACATGACAATGTCAAGGTACTGCCCTATATCGACAACATGCCCGCCGTGATGAAGCAGGCGACGGCTTTGGTGTCCCGGGCAGGGGCAACCTCGATTGCCGAACTGACGGCACTGGGCCTACCAGCCATTTTGGTGCCATCGCCTTATGTCACGGGGGACCATCAAAGCAAAAATGCGGCGGCTTTGGTTCGCGCTGGTGCTGCCAAAGAAATCCAGGAACCGGATTTGTCAGGGCGGACGTTGGTTGAAGCGGCTGACGAACTCCTTTTGGACCCAGCTAAAAGTCAGGCCATGCAAGAAAGTGCGACCGAATTGGGCATCCGGGATGCAGGGGATCGTCTGTACCAGGTCATTCAAGACGTCATGGAATCCAAGTGATGAGGAACGACTGTGTTCAAAGCAAAAGAAACAATGTCAAATAGTCAAAAACGAGGACTGCGCTGGTTATGGCTGCCGACCTTTTTTTTACTACTGGCCTTGTTTCTTTTTGGTTACTGGCGGCCTTATGAAAAGATTACCCATCTAACGATTGACTCTGGTAATGTGCCCACCGAACGAATGGAAGCGGATTTGGGGCTGCACCAAGGGGACTATCGCTGGCGCGCTTTTGGACAGACAGCCTTTTTAGCAAAACGGTTGAAGGATAAAAATGATCATCTCAGCCAAGTCACGGTGCGTCTGCGGGGGAAGACGCTGGAGGTCCAGGCTGCTGAAAAAGTGAACACTGGTTTTATTCAGAAAAAAGGCCAGTGGTATCAGTTAGATTCAGCGGGCAACCAGAGTCGGGTGGACCAGCCGGCCGGGCAAGGACCGGTGTATAGTAATTTCACTAGCCAAAGCCGCATTCGGGCAGTGGCCCGCGCCGTCAATGTGATGGATCGGGCCATCCGTGGCGATATTGGCGAAATTCGCTTTGCACCGAACAAAACGAATCCAGACCGGCTGATTCTCACGATGAATGACGGGCATACGGTTTATGCCAGTCAGGCCACGTTGGCCAGCAAAATGGCCTATTATTCCACGATTGTGGCCCAGTTGAATCAGCCAGGGGTGGTCGACTTACAATTTGGATCCTATGCCTATCCCTATGGGGCTGAAAAAGCCTCTTAGGCAGACGAAAAATTGGGCAGAGAGCCTACCAGACTGGCATAGAATATGTTAAGGTTATATTTAGATTTTAAATTTTTTATTAAAAAGGGGCGTAGCAGATGAGCCAAGCTGATGTAACAGTTGGATTAGATATTGGAACAACCATGGTCAAGGTTGTTGTGGCTCAGTCCGAAGGACGGCGGTTTAATGTCATTGCCACCGGCGCAGCGGCTTCTGCTGGCTTGCGGCGGGGCGTAATTGTCGATATCAATGAAACGGCGAAAGCCATTCGCCAAGCAGTCGATCAAGCCGCCGCGAAAGCGAATTTACCAATTGAATCAGTGGTCGCAGGCCTCCCCTCTAACCAGGTCGAGATTCAAAAAGCGGCCGGACTGGTGTCCATCGAAAACCAAAATAAGCGAATTACCGACCAAGACGTCGTGAACGTCACCCATCAAGCCTTGGACGCTGTCTCGGCTGCAGATAAAGAAGTGGTGGAATTTCTACCAACCGAATTTACCGTGGACGGCTTTGATGGCATCAAAGATCCGACCGACATGATTGGGGTCCGTTTGGAAGTCACAGGGCTGGCCTACTTAGCGGATACAAAAGTAGTGGACTCCTTGGCCGTGGCCATTGAAAAAGCTGGCTTACGGGCTGAGGCTTTTGTGCTGTCTTCAATTGCCCTTAGTCAGGCCTTCTTAAGCGACGGGGAACGGGACTTCGGCACTGTGCTCATTGACCTGGCTGGTGGCCAGTCCACCGCTGCTGTCATCCACGACGGGAAGGTCAAGTACACAACGGTGGATTATGAAGGCGGTAGCCAAGTGACCAAGGATATTTCCACCGTGCTGGGGATTGCGACTCAGGACGCGGAGAGCATTAAGCGCAAGTACGGTTCTGCTGACCCTTACCAGGCCTCTCCTGACCAAGAGTTTTTGGTCAATGTGGTCGGCTTGACTGATAAAAAGGCAGTCGATGAACGTTATTTGGCGGAAATCATGGGTGCTCGTTACGATCAAATTTTTGATCGTTTGTACAGTCAGCTAGAGAGCATCGGCGCAACTGATCTGCCAGGGGGCTATTTGCTGACTGGGGGCAACGCCGCTACGCCGGCTCTGTTAACGAAGGCTCAAGAACACTTAGGCGAAAATGTTTCGGTGGCTAGTCCGAACCAAATTGGGCTCCGCCACCCGGCCTATGCACGGGCCCTGGCCTATGCCTCTTACCCCGTCTTTCAAAATGACCTATCCCGCTTGATTAAAGCCGTGTTGATGGGCCAGCGCACGGGGGCGGAACGGCAGCAAGAGGTCACCACTTACCACCAAGTGGATCGACAGGACCAGTTGATTGAAGCACCAACCGATGCGGAGCGTGAGACAGCAGAAGTGCTGCCTGAAAAGCCGGGCTTTTTCCAAAGAATGAAGCAAAGCATTCATTCACTCTTTGCAGAAACAGACGATGAAGATGAGTAAAACACTTTTTTAAGGGAGTAATTTCATGGACTTTACACAGGACGAAACGCAAGCTGGTGCGGTTATTAAAGTGATCGGTGTCGGTGGCGGTGGTTCAAACGCCGTTAATCACATGATTGAAGAAGGCGTATCAGGCGTTGAATTTATCGTAGCGAACACAGATGTGCAGGCCTTAGAAAAGTCAGCAGCCGACAAGAAGGTACAGATTGGCCCCAAGTTGACGGGTGGTCTAGGGGCCGGTTCTAACCCTAGTCGCGGTCAAAAAGCCGCAGAAGAATCCGAAGAGGAACTACGCGATGCCTTGTCCGGAGCGGATATGATTGTCATTACTGCCGGCATGGGTGGCGGTACTGGTAACGGGGCAGCACCCGTTGTGGCCAAAATTGCCAAGGACCTGGGCGCTTTGACGGTCGCCGTTGTAACCCGTCCTTTCTCTTGGGAAGGACCAAAGCGGTCTAAGTTTGCGGTAGAAGGCTTACAAGCCTTGTCCGAAGCCGTTGATTCCCTGGTCGTGATTACCAACGAACGTTTGAAGGACCGCATCGATTTGCGGACACCATTGTCCGAAGCCTTTAAGATTGTGGACGACGTGGTGTCACAGGGCGTTCGGGGTATCTCCGAATTGATTACGAACCCTGGCTTCATTAACCTGGACTTTGCCGATGTCAAGACGGTGATGCAGGATGCCGGTCCAGCGCTGATGGGCGTTGGTACGGCCAATGGCGAATCGCGGGCGGCCGATGCGACGAAGGCGGCCATTTCATCGCCACTTTTGGAAGTCGATATGGCTGGTGCCGAAGACGTGCTTTTGAATGTTACCGGTGGGCCTGATTTGTCCCTGTTTGAAGCACAGTCCGCAGCAGACGTCATTAACCAGGAAGCGGGTCGTGACGTAAACGTTATCTTCGGAACGTCCATTGACGAAGACCTGGGCGACACGATCCGAATTACGGTGATTGCTACTGGTTTGCAGCAGGGAACGGCCATTAAGCAGGGGCCTAAGAAAGCCGCAGCCCGTGCGGAAGAAGCGGCCGCGGACGATGGGCAAGCGGGCCTCTTTACCCGCCAACAGGCCAATCCGAACCGCAGTCAAAGCAAAGATGTCTTTGCTGACTGGGATATCACAGCTAGCCAACAGCCTGAGCAAAAAGAGCGGCAGTTTGACGGGGTGGAAAAGCAATCATTCGATCCAATTGATAACAGCAAGCAGGGTGTTGATTTAGATTTGTCATCTGCCGATGATGATGAGCCACCATTTTTCAAGAAGCGTTAATGAGGAGCACAGCGAATGGCTTTTGACGGAATTAAGCGTCTCTTTTCAGATGACGATGACTACGAAGAAGAGTATCAAGAAGTACAAGAGCGCGAGGACAAGCCGGCTCGCAAAGAGCGCAAGGGCATGGTTAGTATGACGGCCTACCAGCAACAGCCGGCCGCTAAAGAAGCGCCAGGACGGATTGCACTTTTTGAGCCCAAGGTTTACGCCGATTCCCGGGCGATTGCCAGTCAGGTGATTGATGGGGATCCCGTGCTTGTCAACTTTTCTCAGTTAGAGGAAGACCAAGCCATGCGAATCTTGGATTACATTGGCGGTGCTGTCTATGCCGTTTCCGGTTCGATGGAACGGGTGGGCGAAAAAATCTTTTTACTGACACCAGCAGGTTATGAGGTGGTCGGCTCCATGTCCGATAATTTAGATAACCAAAGTCGGTACTAAGCCATGCTGCTACTAGTTTCGATTTTGTCTGCTATCCTACGCTACTATAGCTATGCCTTAGTGGTTTACGTGATTATGTCCTGGTTTCCCCGGACCTATCAAACTTGGTTTGGTCGGCAGTTGGCCCAGTTAATTCAACCTTACTTGAATTGCTTTTCCTTCATCAAACCACTGGGCGGGATCTTAGATTTGCGGGCACTGGTGGCCTTTCTGGTATTAGATTTTGCTCAGTACTTACTGCTGACCTTGGTGTAAAAGATGGCAAAGTTTGAACAGATTCGCCAGCATTTTGCGCCGGGTGAACAGGACTTTGTCAAGCAGGCGCTGGATCAAATACAACAGGCCAGCAATCAGCAGCGACCCATTGTCACTGATTTTTTAAATCCCCGGCAACGCTATATTTTGAGCACACTGGTGCAAGGGGCTGGGCAGCTGCAGTTGCAAGAAAACGGTCTTTTTGCCGGGGCCGAAGCAGCTCGGGTTGTGATTGCCCCGGATTATTATGACTTGGTATTGGATGACTTTGATCTGACTTTACTGGAACTGTCTTATCCGCAAAAATTTGCTCAGTTACGGCATAAAGATTTGTTAGGCGCCCTCGTTCATGCCGGTTTGGCCCGCAATCGCTTTGGCGACCTGGTCTTTGATGAGGGTCAGGGGAAAGCCCAAGTGGCCGTTGAAAGCGCATTAGTGCCTTTTATCGAGCAAAACATATCCTCTTTGGGAAAGACCAAGGTGACTTGGCAGACGGTGCCTGCTACTGCGGCGCTAGTTTTACCGGATGAGGGCGAGGAACGCTTCTTGCTCCTGCCATCATTGCGCTTAGATGCGGTAGTCGCCGCTGTCTTTCACTTGAGTCGCACAAAAGTGAGTGAGTTCATTGCCCATGGTCAAGTCCGGGTGAATTGGGCGGTGGTCACCCAGGGGAAAACAACTGTTGGGATCAAAGATCTCATTTCCGTTCGGAAAAAGGGCCGCTGCCTGCTCTTATCCTTGGCAGGGTCTAGTAAAAATGATAAGATAAAAGCAAATTTTAAGGTCATTGAGAGATAATAAACAAGGAGGAAGTCTGGGATGACATTAACACCCGACGAAATTTTAAATCACGAATTTACGCGCAAGGGGTCCCGTGCCTACGTGGCCCGCGAGGTTGATTCCTTCTTAGACGCTGTGAATAATGACTACCGCACCATTTTGGCTGATTACGAACAGCAAGTGGCGCGGAATCAGGAGTTGCAAGCGCGCATTGATGAATTAGAGAGTCAGCGTGAGCAGGTGAACGAATCCATTATCTTTGCACAGGATGCTGCCTCCCGTTTGCGTAAGGAAACGGAAGCAGACGTCAAGCAGCGCTTGGATCAAGCGCAACGTGAGGCGCAAGCAACCTTGGATCAAGCCCACCGCGATGCCGAAGCAGAAACAGCCCGCTTGGCCCAAGCCAATACGGATTTGATTGCGGAACAAAACCAATTGCGGGGACAGGTCGATCAGTTTAAGCAGGCCTTCTTGGCCATGATTGACCAGCAGAAGCAGTTGCTTTCCCAGGATAACTTGGCAGCAGCGGTGCGCTTGTTGCCAGCTTCCGAATTGTCGCAACAAGTTTTCAATGACCAAGCCCAGTACGAACAAAAAAGTGAGCAGACCGCGAACCGGTCTTTGCCCACGGATCTCGAAGAAGTACCGGATTTTGCCAAAGGCCCAATTGAACAGCAGGATGAAGGCGAAGCAGCAGCCAAGGCAGCTGACGAAAAGTTGGCGGCAGAGGCAAAGCAGGCGCAGGCAGAAGATGACCCAACGGTGGTGGTCTTCCCAGACTATGATGAAAATAATTAAGTAGATAAAGCGACAATTGAGACAGTTAGGTGAGACTGTTCTGTCAGCGAGCCACGGTTGGTGTGAGGTGGCCAGTTCACAGTCAAACTGAGATCACTCAATTTTTTCCGACCTGAACGACTCGTAAGGTGGGACGGCCCAACCCGTTATCGTTGCTTGGAGTACTGCTGGCGACAGTAGTAGAACATAGGTGGTACCACGTGAAAACGTCCTGTGCTGACCCGGTGGGGTCAGGCAGGACGTTTTTTTTGAAAATAAAGGAGACATCCGGATGAAGTACAAAGATACGTTGAATTTAGGCAAGACGGCTTTTCCGATGCGCGGCTCTTTGCCCAAAACGGAACCAGAGCGGCAGGCTGCCTGGACGGCGGCTGACCTCTATCAGCGGCGTTTAGCGCAAAACGAGCAAAAGCCCCACTTTAATTTGCATGATGGCCCACCCTACGCCAATGGGAACATTCACCTCGGCCATGCTTTAAATAAAATCACGAAAGACATCATCGTCCGTTACAAGAACATGTCTGGTTATTATGCCCCCTATGTGCCTGGCTGGGATACCCACGGCTTGCCCATTGAGCAGCAGTTAACCAAGGCCGGCCATGATCGCAAGGCCATGTCCAAGGCAAAGTGGCGCGATTTGGCCCGTGACTTTGCGCTGGGCCAAGTTGCCAAGCAGAAAAAAGATTTTCAACGTTTAGGGGTGTTGGCCGATTGGGACCATCCTTATTTGACCCTGCAGCCAGAATTTGAAGCTGCCCAACTGCGTGTTTTCGGAGCCATGGCCAAGAAGGGCTATATTTTCCGAGGCGCCAAGCCAGTTTACTGGTCTTGGTCTTCTGAATCAGCCTTAGCTGAAGCGGAAATTGAATACCATGATTTGAAGTCAACTTCGCTTTACTATGCCAATCAGGTCAAGGATGGCCGTGGCCTCTTAGATAATGACACCTACCTGGTGGTTTGGACGACGACCCCCTTTACTGTGACGGCTTCCCGGGGCATCACGGTCGGACCAGACTTTGACTATGTGCTGGTCCAACCAGCTGGTTCTGCTAAAAAATACGTGGTCGGTCAGGACTTACTACCACAGCTGGCAGAAAAGTTTGGTTGGGCTGACTATGAAACCCTCGGCACTTACAAGGGCCGGGACTTAGAACATATCCGCGCTTACCATCCTTGGGATCCAGAAGCGGAAGAGTATGTGATGGTCGGCGACCATGTCACGACTGAATCAGGAACTGGTTTGGTCCACACGGCCCCTGGCTTTGGGGAAGACGATTACAATGTTTCCAAGCGCTATCAACTGCCGGTCGTGGTCACAGTTGATGAAAAGGGCTATATGACCGATAATGCGGGGCCTGATTTTGCCGGGCGCTTCTATGATGACGTGACGGGCACGGTCATCAACAAGCTACAGGCAGCGGGTCTCTTCTTAGCCAAGGAAAGCATTGTTCACTCCTATCCATTTGATTGGCGAACCAAGAAGCCAATTATCTGGCGGGCTGTGCCCCAATGGTTTGCCTCCATTGATGATTTCCGCCAGGATATCTTGGATCAACTGGACCAAGTAACTTTCTATCCTGCTTGGGGCCAGAAGCGGCTGCACAACATGATCGCTGGTCGCGGCGATTGGGTTATTTCCCGTCAACGTGTCTGGGGTGTGCCATTGCCAATCTTCTATGCTGAAGATGGCACGGCCATTGTAGATCCAGTGGTTATTGACCACGTGGCGGACTTAGTCAAGGAACATGGATCCAACGTTTGGTTCGAACGGTCGGCCGAGGAGCTGCTGCCGGCTGGTTATGAAAATGAACACTCGCCCAACGGCCGCTTTACAAAGGAAGAGGACATCATGGATGTCTGGTTTGACTCTGGCTCTTCCTGGAACGGGGTCCTGCGCGAACGCCCTCAGTTAGATTTCCCGGCAGATCTCTATCTGGAAGGGTCCGATCAGTACCGGGGCTGGTTTAACTCCTCTTTGATTACCGCTGTGGCGGTCACTGGCCAGGCGCCATACCGCAATGTCCTTTCTCAAGGTTTTACGCTTGATGGCAAGGGCAACAAGATGTCCAAGTCCTTGGGCAACACGATTTCACCAGCAGAAGTCGCTGATCAGTTTGGGATTGAGATTTTGCGTTTGTGGACGGTCTCCGTTGATACTTCTCAGGATATGCGGGTTTCCCCTGAAATTTTGAAGCAGGTGGCGGATGCCTACCGGAAGATCCGGAATACCATGCGCTTCCTGTTGGCCAATACAGCGGACTTTGACTATGAAACGGATCAAGTGCCCTTTGAGCAACGGGCTGCCCACGATCAGTATGCAACGGTTCTGTTAAACGACTTGGTCAAGGATTTGCGGGCCGACTATGAAAAGTACGAACTAAATGCGCTCTTTAATCGTTTGATCAACTTTATCAACGTGGATTTGTCAGCCTTCTACCTGGATATCGCCAAGGATGTCGTCTATGTGGCAGCACCTGATGCACCGTTGCGCCGCTCCATGCAAACGGTCTTCTACGAAATGCTGACGGCCTTGACGAAGTTAATTTTGCCAATCCTGCCTCACACGGCAGAAGAAATTTGGTCGTATTTGCCAAAGCAAAGCGCTGACTTTGCCTATCTGAGCGAAATGCCAGCCGTGCGGGACTTGCCTGGCGCTGCTGCCATCTTGACTGACTGGCAAACCGTGATGGCCATCCGTTCCGCGGCCAATAAGGCCATTGAAGCTAGCCGCAATGACGGCTTGATTGGTAAAAATGCAGAAGCTGCCCTGACTCTGTATTTGACGGCGGAGCAGGCAGCGGTCTTGACGAAGTTGCACTTAGACCTGCGCCTTGTCCTGATGGTTTCACAACTGGATGTAGAGGATAGGGCGGCTGCCGATGCAGAAGTACCCGTCTATGATGGACTTCCTGTCCTAGTGGAACGGGCCCGGGGCGGTCTGTCACCACGTGACCGCCGCTACCACGAAGACTTGGGCGCAGACCCAGCTTTCCCAGAACTTTCTAAGGCAGAAGCGGCACTGGTTCGCCAGTACTACCCCGCTGCTTTGACAGAAGGTTTTGAAAAATAAAGCGCTGTCTTGAAAACGATGTCAAGAGATATTACTTGACATCGTTTTTCCTTTTTGGCATAATAGAAAACAGTTAAGTAAGTAATTGGAGGAAAAACTATGTCTGTTAAAATTCGTTTGAAGCGCATGGGCGCTAAGAAGCGTCCTTATTACCGTGTTGTCATCGCCGACTCACGTTCCCCTCGTGATGGCCGTTTTATCGAAACGGTTGGCCACTACAACCCAATCACGGTGCCAGCAGAAGTTAAGTTGGACGAAGACAAGATTATGGGTTGGTTGGAATCAGGGGCACAGCCTTCTGATACGGTCCGCAACCTCTTGTCTAAGGCTGGAATCATGGCCAAGTATGCTGCTAAGAAGGCTGGTAAGCAGCCAGCAGCAACGAAGTCAGCTGCTGCTGACAAGCCATCAGCCAAGAACACGGTTGCTGAAATCAAGGCTTACTTGGATGCCAATGACATCAAGTACGCTGCTTCTGCTAAGAAGGCAGACTTGTTGGACTTGGTTTAAGTCGGTCCAAAACTACCAAAGAAATTTGGTAGTTTTTTTATTTGTCTGCTTATTCTAGCGGTCAGCTTTGCTATAATAGACCTTATGGACAATGAAAATTATTTTAAAATTGGCACCATTGTGAACACCCATGGCATTCGTGGGGAAGTGAAGGTCGCGGCCATTACGGATTTTGCCAGCGACCGTTTTGCAAGTGGCCAAACAATTTATCGAAAAGACCAGAACGGGTATCAACCGGAAACAGTCAAAAGTAGTCGGCAGCATAAGCAAATGTGGCTGCTGCTGCTAGCAGGCTACGATAATATTAACCAGGTGGAACCCTTCAAGGGCCAAGAACTGTACGTGGCGGCGGCTGATCGGGCACCGCTAGCAGCAGGCGAGTACTACTATAGTGACATCATTGGTTGTACGGTTCTTGATGAAGAGGGGCAGGAACGCGGCCAAATTCAAGAAATCATGCAGACAGGCGCCAATGACGTCTGGGTCATGGTCGATCAAAAGGGACAAGAAGTCTTGCTACCGGTGATTGACGATGTGATTACCGAGGTGGACTTAGCAAAGGGCCAGATTCAAATTCATGTATTAGAAGGGTTGTTTGACGAATGAAAATAGATGTACTCAGTCTCTTCCCGACGATGTTCGCGCCGATGCGTCAGTCCATTATTGGGAAGGCCATCGAACGGGGGGCGGTCGATTTTGCGGTCACTGATTTTCGCGACTACACGACCAACAAACACAACAATGTCGATGACTATCCCTTTGGCGGTGGCGCTGGCATGCTGTTAACGCCGCAGCCTATTTTTGATGCGCTAGCGGCCGTTGCGGCTGCTTCAGCTGATCAATCGGCCGGGCATGTTGTGCTGTTAGACCCCGCCGGAAAGACCTTTGACCATCACGATGCTCAGCGGTTGGCGCAGTACGACCATCTGACCTTTATTGCCGGCCATTATGAGGGTTACGATGAACGGATTAAGACTTTGGTCGATGAAGAACTGTCCTTGGGCGATTACGTGCTGACGGGCGGTGAACTGGGGGCCATGGTGATGATTGACGCCACGGTGCGTTTCCTGCCGGACGTGTTGGGCAATCAGGAATCAGCCAGCGGCGATTCCTTTGAAAGTGGCCTCTTAGAGTATCCACAGTATACTCGACCCGCAGATTTTCGTGGCATGACGGTGCCCCCGGTGTTAACCTCGGGTAACCATGCGAAAATTGCCGAATGGCGGCTGAAAGAAGCACTACGGAAGACCTATTTACGGCGGCCTGACCTGCTGGAAAACCGGTCCTTCACGACAGCGGAACGGGACCTACTGGATGATATTAAGAGTGAGGAAGCTGGCGACTAGGCAGTCGCTGCTAGACGAAGAGGGGTGACGCTATGGAACTTGAATTTCTTGGGACTGGTTCGGGGCAGCCTTCCAAATTTCGCAATGTGGCCAGCCTGGCGCTCAAATTGTTGGATGAGCGGAATGCCGTCTGGCTCTTTGATGTCGGGGAAGCTACACAACATCAAATTTTAAAAACAACAATCCGGCCCCGCAAGATTGAGAAAATCTTTATTTCTCACCTGCACGGGGATCATATTTTTGGGCTACCCGGCCTCCTGTCCTCCCGTTCCTTTCAGGGAGCCGATAAGACTGAGCCGTTGACGATTTATGGTCCGAAAGGGATTCGCTCCTTTGTCAACACGGCCTTACGGGTGTCCGATACGCATTTGTCCTATCCCTTATCCTTTGTGGAAATCGAAGCCGGTACGATTTTTGAAGACCAGGCTTTTCGGGTGATTGCGTTACCATTGCGCCATCGGATGGAAGCTTGGGGCTTTCGCATTGAGGAAAAGCCCCACCCAGGGGAACTCCTAGTCGAACGTTTGCAAGCGGACCAGGTGCCAGCTGGACCTGTCTACGGGCAGTTAAAGGCTGGCCAAACGGTCACCCTCGCAGATGGCCGTGTCTTAGACGGCAAGGATTATTTGGGACCCGACCAACCAGGCCGGACGATTGCCATTGTCTATGATACGATGCCAACTGAGGCGGCGGCTCAATTGGCGGACCATGCCGATCTGTTAGTCCACGAAGCGACCTATGGAACCAGTAAAGAGGAGCAAAAGATGGCCCGGGCCCACGGTCATTCGACGGTCCGGGACGCCACTAAGTTGGCCTATCAAGCGCAAGTGGGGGCACTCGTCTTGACCCATGTGTCTGCCCGTTACCTGGGCCCCCTGCTAACCGACTTTATTAGCAGTGCGAAGAAGGCCTTTCCAGGCACTTATGTCGCCCGTGACTTTGATGTCGTTGATTTGCCCATGAAAAAGGCGCACCATGACGAAGCATAATTGGACGTTGCTGCCCGCCCCAGCCGCCAAGCAAAGTCAGGAACTACAAAGAGCAGTCGGCATTGGGCCAGTCTTAGCGGGGTTGCTCATTCAGCGGGGCATCCGCACGGCAGACGAAGCAAGACGCTTTCTCCATCCTGATTTTCAGGATTTGCATGATCCCAATGACTTTTATCAAATGGATCTGGCCTTGGAGCGAATCGAAGAAGCGGTTTTCACAGGTGAAAAGATTCTGGTTTATGGGGACTACGACGTTGATGGCCTGACGGCTACGGCCATCATGGTCGAAACGATCGCGACCCTAGGGGGCGAAGCAGTGCCTTATATTCCTTCCCGTTTCACAGATGGCTATGGGCCCAACCTTAAAACCTATGAACGGTTACTGGCGGAAGTCCATCCTGATTTAATTATTACGGTTGATAACGGCGTGACCGGAGAAAGTGCTTTCGCTTATGCCAAAGAACAGGGGGTGGATGTCATTGTGACGGACCACCACCGGCTGCCGGATGAACTACCGGCTTCTGCTTTGGCAGTGATTCATCCTGCCCATCCGGAAGGCAACTACCCTTTTCAAGGCTTATCTGGCGCTGGGGTAGCCTTCAAAGTGGCCCAGGCGGTCTTAGCAGACGGCCAGCCCGCCGAATCACTGGCCGACTTACCTGTGGACCTCTTTGACTTGGTTGCCCTGGGCGCACTGGCCGATGTGATGGATGTGACGGATGAAAATCGGGCCTTGATTACTTGGGGACTTGAACAAATTGAACAAAACCCACGCCCAGGCTTGCAGGCACTGTTGAAGTTGGCCAAGCATGCGCCTGGCCAACCAGTGCTTTCGGAGACGATTGGCTTTAAAATTGCCCCCCGTTTGAATGCCCTGGGCCGGCTAGGGGATGGCCAGCTGGGCTTGGACCTGTTGTTGACCAAAGAGGCGGCGCAAGCGCAGGAACTGGCTAAACAGGTCGAGCAAATTAATGAACAGCGGCGGACCTTGGTCGATCAGGTCTTAGCCGAAGCAAAACCAATGGCAGCTGCAGCCCATGCGGCCGGCCACCGGGTACTGGTGCTGGCTGGCCAGGACTGGCATGAGGGTATTTTGGGCATTGTGGCGGCACGGATTGCCGAAACATTTGCGACCCCCACCATTGTCTTGACTGAAAAAAACGGCTTATATAAGGGCTCTGGTCGGTCAGTAGCGGATTTTGATTTACACGCTTTTTTGCTGCCCTTTGCTGATCAACTGACTGCTTTCGGTGGGCACGCCGGTGCTTTAGGATTATCAGTTGCGGCGGCAGCGTTAGCCGACTGGCAAGATGCAGTGCAGGCAGCCAGTCGGACCCTGACCTTTCATCAACCAGCTTTGGCCGTTAATTTAATTTTGCCGGCCAAGTCCTTATCGACAGACCTTTATCAGGAAATTCGGACATTGGAACCCTTTGGTCTGGGCAACGAACAGCCTGTCCTGGCGGTCCAGCATGTGCCGATTCAGGCTGTGACCAGCATGGGCGCTGACAAGCAGCACTTGAAGTTGTCCTTTGCTGGGCAGCGGGGGCCGGTGGAGGCGTTGGCCTTCAATCAGCCGGATCTAGTCGCTGCTAGTCAGGGGCTCCAAACCGCTTCGCTAGCCGGACAATTGGGCAGCAACCACTTTGCTGGCCGCGATCGGTTACAGTTGATGTTAGCAGATGTCGTCCTTGAGCGTTTCCAGCAGGGACAGGCAGAACAGCAGGGCCCTTCTTTGGCCACTGCCCTAAAAAAAACGACGCCAGCCGACTTCGCTTTGCTCTATAAATACCTTTACCAGCATCAGCAAGCAGCCTTGATTGCCAATTTACAACCAGCCCTAAGGGACTTACATTTTCTAGAAAAGCAGTTCAAACTCATGATTGCTGTCTTTTTGGAACTTGAATTTGTTAAAATGCAGGGGGACCAGATTGTCTGCTTACCGCAACAGGGTAAGACAGCGCTCTCGCAGTCTCCTACTTATCAGCGGTACTTTGCCGCAAACACTGAGGAAAAGTAAAGTAATGACGAAAACGAATTTATATGACTATGTCGCCACGGTCGAGAATTATCCAGAACCGGGCGTTTCTTTCCGGGATATTTCGCCTCTGATGGGCAATGGCCAAGCTTATAAAGTAGCCATTGATCAAATTGTGGATTTTGCCAAAGATCTAAACGTTGATTTGATCGCTGGACCGGAATCCCGCGGTTTTATCGTGGGTTCGCCCTTGGCTTACGCTTTAGGGGTTGGTTTTGTGCCGGCACGTAAGTCTGGTAAGCTCCCCCGGGCAGCTGTGTCAGCTTCCTATACCTTGGAATATGGTGGCATCAATGAATTGGAAATTCACGAAGATGCCATTCGACCGGGCCAGCGAGTCTTGATTGTCGATGACTTATTGGCAACTGGTGGGACGATCAATGCCACCCGGCAAATTGTCGAAAAGTTAGGCGGCGTGGTCGCAGGCGTGGCTTTTATAATCGAACTGGAAGCCTTGCATGGTCGTGAAAAAATTATGCAGGCAGGCGAAGTGCCTTTCTTAGCGTTGATGGAATATTAAAAAACGTCGGGGTACAGGATATCCCGGCGCTTTTTATTGGGGAGAGAAGGAAATGATTGGATTAATTTTATTAGGCATTCTGGCCCTGAACACGGTCTTTGCCATTATTACGGTTTTCCGGGAACCAAGGGACATTGCGGCCACCTGGGCCTGGATTTTGGTGTTAATTTTTCTGCCAGTGCTGGGCTTTCTCCTGTATTCCTTTGCCGGTCGAAAACTGCCACAAAAAAGGCTCTTTGCCTACCAGCGACAGGACATGTCGCAGATTAGTGAGAAAATTGCGAAGAAGATGCAGGCCGCGCCAGCAATGCCCGGTAGTGAATCCGCTGAAAGAGTCGTCAATACCATTCGGGCCAAGTCACTGATTGAATTATTTCAAAACATCAACCAAACGCCATTGACTAAACAGAATCAGACGAAGTTGATGAATAATTCGCAGGCTTACTTTGATTCATTGATGACCGACTTAAGGCAGGCCCAGGATAGCATTCACCTGGAGTTTTATACCTTTGCCAATGATCAGACGGGCCAAGCAATTTTAGATATTTTAATTGAACGGGCCAAGGCGGGGGTTGAAGTCCACGTGCTCTATGATTCACTGGGATCCTTCACAACGCGGCCCTCCTTTTTTAAGCCCTTGCGGGCGGTTGGTGGCCATGCGGAACCATTTTTGAAAAGGCGTTTTACCCTGATTGACTTCCAGCTGAACTTTCGAGGTCACCGCAAGGTGGTCGTGATTGACGGTAAAATTGGCTACATTGGTGGTTACAATATTGGGAATGCCTACATGGGCTTGACCAAAAAGTTTGGTAAGTGGCGGGACACGCACCTACGTATTACGGGTGCGGCCGTTTACTTCCTGCAAGCCCATTTCCTCTTAGACTGGAATGCAACGGATTTAAAGCGGCAGCTGCCAGTTCTTTCCGACCGCTATTTCCCGGACTTGTCCAAGGAGGAGATGGGGCAGACTGCGCTGCAAATTGTTTCTTCGGGTCCTGATTCACAGGACGAGCAGATTAAGATGGGCTACATTCGCCTGATTCAGCTGGCCAAGGAACGCTGCTGGATTCACACGCCCTATTTGATTCCGGATGATTCGACCCTGGATGCCCTGCGGATTGCGGCCAATTCTGGTGTGGATGTGCGGATTATGGTTCCCTGTAAACCGGACCACGCTTTTGTTTACCGGGCGACCCAGTATTATGCGTCACAATTGGTCGCCTGTGGTGCAAAAATTTACTACTACGATGACGGCTTTCTGCATGCCAAAACCATGTTGATTGACGATAGCATGGGGTCGGTTGGATCAGCTAACTTGGATTACCGTTCCTTCAAATTAAACTTTGAAATGAATGCCTTTATTTACGATGCTGATTTAATCGAACAATTAGCTGCCAATTATGAAGCAGATATCCAATCTTGTACGGAGCAGAGCATTGCTAGTTTTGCCCGCCAGGGCCGCTGGCTCCGTTTCAAGCAGTACGTCTCCCGACTACTGTCACCCATTCTGTAAGCAAGCAAAAAACCGCCTTCAGGCGGTTTTTTTAATGGACCAGATAGACGGCCTCCTCAATGTAATCAAATGACTGGTAATGCCGGTTAAGTTGGGCTGGCTGGCTGATTGTCGCCATCTCCCAAAAGCGCTGGGAATTGGTGGCGCCCAGGTATTCTCCGATGACCACCAAATCAAAGGGCAGGCCGCTGCTGCGCAGTTGGGTCAAGACGGCGGCGTCGGCCTCCGTCGTATCGGGGGCCCAGGCAAGAAGAAAGACGGGCCGACTCTCCGGCGTACAGTCGGCAAGGGCAGCTTGGACAGCGTCCGTTGCAGTCAAAGGGCAAACGGTCGTCCAGGGCGCTGGCCGTTCGTTATCCTGCCCAGTCCAGTCCAGTTGGTCACTGGCTTGGCAGGGATAACCAGCAGCTTGTAAAGCAGCAGATAGGGCGGCATTGCCCGCCATTAATTCATAGACGGGCCGATTGGGTCCCAGCCAATCCATGAGATCTTGAATCCAGGTTTGGTTAGGCAGACACCAGAGGCCGAAGCGTTCAATGAGCGTCGGGCGCAACTCGGCCATGGCTGCATCCAGCGGGAGCAATTCTGGGTGGGCATAAAGGGTCCTGGCGCTGTAGGTCATGTTAGGTAGGGCTTTCGTTGGTAAACGCTGGGCCGCTAACTGCTGTAGGCAAGTTTGAACGGCTTGCAAATTGGCTTGCAGATCGGTCATTCGCGCATAACTGGCTTGCAGTTTTGCTAAATCGGCGTTGGTTAACATTGACAGGGCTCCTGGATTTGTTAGGGTTAAAGAAGCATTACTGAGGAGTAGTATATCATGCCGAAACAAGCAGCTTTAACGGGGACGGACTGGGATTGCGCCCTGGCCCCTTATTTACCAGCAGATTACGCTGAACAAGTAGGAGATTTTTTAAATCAAGTCTATGGCCCTGGGCAGCACACTTATCCGGCCCGGTCCAATGTTTTTGCCGCCTTTGAGGCCACGCCTTTGGCCAAGACCGAAGTGGTTCTTCTGGGCCAGGATCCTTATCACGGACCCAACCAGGCCCAGGGCCTGTCCTTTTCGGTGCCCAATCAAGTGCCAGCGCCGCCTTCTTTGCGCAATATTCGCCAAGAGTTGGTCACTGATTTAGGGCAAGAAAAAGCAGACCATGATCTCACGCCTTGGGCCAAGCAAGGCGTTCTGCTACTAAATGCGGTCCTGACCGTGCCGGCCGGACAGGCTAACGGCCATCAGGGGTTGATCTGGGAAGCCTTAACGGATGCTGCCATTCAGGCGGCGAACGCCGATGACCGACCCAAGGTTTTTTTACTCTGGGGTAAGTTTGCCCAACATAAGGCCAAGTTTATTGACCAAGACAAGCATTTGATTTTGCAAGCGCCCCATCCGAGCCCACTTTCCGCTTACCGTGGCTTTTTTGGCTCACGGCCTTTTTCTCAGGCCAACCGCTTTTTGCTGGCCAGTGGCCGCCAGCCCATCGATTGGACGCAAGCTGCTAGTAACTAAGTTGGCCAGGGACGGTATTGCTTGAATTTGCTATAATAAAAGGGAATTGCAGGTAGGAACAAGGGAGTGCATCATGGATATTTTTGACGAATTACAAGCTAAGATTCAAGGGCAAAAAGTCAGCCTGGTCTTTCCAGAAGGACAGGACGAGCGGGTGGTTCAGGCGGCTTTGGATTTGGCGGCCGCAGACCTGGTGGCGCCGATTTTATTAGGTAGTGAAGCGCAAGTTGCCGCCGCTGCCGCTGGCCGTTCGTTGGCCGCTGTGACCATCATTGATCCAGCGACCGTAGCCGAAAGTGAGCAGGCTGCTATGATTGAGACCATTGTGGAACGGCGCAACGGTAAGACGGATGAAGCGACTGCACAACGTTGGCTCCAGGATGTCAACTACTTTGGGACGGTTCTGGTGGAAATGGGCCAGGCAGAAGGCTTAGTGTCAGGTGCAACGCATCCAACGGGGGACACGGTCCGGCCAGCGCTACAGCTGATTAAGACGGCCCCCGGTTCAAAGCGGATTTCCGGTGCCTTTTTCATGCAAAAAGGGCAGCAACGGTTCGTTTTTGCTGACTGCGCCATTAACATTAACTTGGATGCCCAAACGATGGCGGAAGTGGCGGTGCAGTCGGTGGCGACGGCCCAGCTTTTTGGCCTTGATCCCAAGGTTGCGCTCTTATCCTTCTCAACGAAGGGTTCTGCTCGGGGCGACATGGTCGATAAAGTGCAGGAGGCAACGGCGCTGGCCAAAGAAATGGCGCCAGCATTGGCAGATCGGATTGATGGGGAATTACAGTTTGATGCGGCCATTAATCAGACGGTGGCAGCGGCCAAGGCCCCTGACTCCAGTATTGCTGGTGAGGCCAATGTCTTCATTTTCCCCAGCTTGGAAGCAGGCAACATTGCCTACAAGGTGGCCCAACGGTTGGGTGATTTTGAAGCCTATGGTCCGATCCTGCAGGGGCTGGCCAAGCCAGTGTCCGATCTATCCCGGGGCGCTTCACAGCAGGACGTCTACCAAGTGGCCATCATTACGGCCGCACAAGCACTGGCTGCCCGGGGCGAATGAAAGTGCTAATTGGCTCGGCATTGACCGTGCCATTTTTTGCTAGGAGCAGATGATGAATTTTTTTCTAAATCAAGGAATTGGTCATGGTAATTCTGGCGTAGAACACGCGCAATTTTATCGCGCAGCTTGTTTTGACCGTTTAGCGCAACCCTACCGGCTGGTTTATAGTGAGCTGCTCCCTGCGCTGCAGGATCATCTCCAGGAATGGGGTCAGGATAGTCGGACGGCCATCAATCTCTACGACTATCTTCTAGCGCCCAATCCACGGGCGTATTTACTGAACGATGACCGTTCTTATCAGCCCTATCAGTACCGCCAAGTGGTTGATTTTCAAGACACGGTGCGCGAGGTCATCGAATCTGCAAACGGGGGCTATCAGATCCACCGGGTCAAAGAGAAGTACTTTGACCAAGCACAGGGGATTTACATAGTGGCGGATGCAGCCGTCTCCCTAGCCAATGAACAAACCCAGTTATCCTGGACTTATCAGGATCAGGGTGGGGCCCGATTGGCCCAGGATTTTTGGTTAGAAGGTTTTCAAGGGCGGGACTATTACTTCGCCAGTTTTGAGCAATTAGTCGCCTTCTTCTTGGATCAGCTAGCCCAAGCCTTTGGGCCGGCCCGTTACTTTGTGGATCGGGGTAATTTTTATGATGAAGCGCTAGTTCAGGCTAAAAGGCAAGGGCGGCCACTACAATTAATTGAAGTGGTCCATGCTGACCACTTGGTGGCTGATACTGAGCCCAACAGGCCAGTCTGGAATAACTTTTATCAGTATGCCTTCGACCATCTGGCTGATTATGATGCCATTGTGCTACCCACTGATCGGCAAGCAAAACGACTCGTCGAAAACCTCCGACACCTAGATCAGCCAGTCGCTGCCAAGGAGCTGAAGAAAATTCAGGCCCTCGCTGTCGGTGGGGTAACAGATTGGGGTAGACCTAAGAAAAGTGTTCACGACCCGATCCGACTGGTTAGCGCTTCCCGGCTGCATTCCGAAAAAAACGTGGATCAATTAATTGCCCTTTTGGCACGCTTGCATCAAGCAGGGCTAGCAGCTGAGTTGACCATTTACGGGCTGGGTGAGCAGGAACAGGCCCTAAAAGAACAGGCAGCGGCGCTTGGGCTGGCGAACCAGGTCCACTTTGCCGGCTTAAGTCAGCAGTTAACCAAGGACTTAGCCAAGGCAGATATCTTTTTGTCGGCCTCCTATTCCGAAGGTTTTGGCCTGACTTATTTGGAAGCTCTTTCACAGGGCCTACCTGTGGTCAGCTATGCCAATGAATACGGGGCAAAAGCCTTGCTGACAGAAGGAATCAATGCCGCCTTGGTTCCTTTGGACAAGGAGCGACAGTCCCAAGTACCGGCGCTAGCAGCCGCCGTCCAGCGGGTACTGGCCCACTATCAAACATTGTCTGCCGGCGCCATCGCTAGTGTCCGCCAGTACGATCTTGCCAAACTAGCGCAGCGTTGGCAGGCTTTTGGAGAGGAACTCAATGGAAGTGCAAGTGTTACAGTCGCTGACTGACTGGCAAGAACCAGGTCCCGCTTGGCAAATTGCTCGGGTCAAAGCAGGGTTAGCAGCAGAACTTTGGCTGCTCAATCCCCATGAAGATGGCGCTTACCTAGCGGCACAGGCGGGCTTGGATCCTGCGCGAGTTTATGACTTATATCGGCAATGTTATGTAAGCGAAGAGGCAAACGGCGCTGGTCGCTGGCTACATGAATTAGGACTGCCCAATGCGGCCCAAATCGTATTGCAACAGGATGGTGGGCCGGCTATTGTCGATCAAGGCCAAGTCTTGGCGCAAATTCGACTATTTGAATCCGCCAACCAGTTGGTGCAGGCCGTATCTTATCAAAACCGACAGGGCTTGTTGACGCAGAAGGCCATTTATCTGCGGAATGGCGAACGTTTTGCCCAACAGTTGTTTGCCCGGGGCCAGTTACAAAAAACAACTTTTTATCATCGAGGACAGATGGTAGTCCAGGAATATTACCAGGAGCGGCAGCTCTGTTTGCTATTGGATGCTGCTGGGCGGGCCTATCCCAGTCGGCTAGGCTATCTCAATGAGCTGCTGGCTGCTAACAGGGCCCAGCAAGACCAGCAGTTGGTGACAACGGATGCGACTTTGTTAGCAGGCACACTGCCAGCAAGTACGATCTTAGCCCGCCCCCAGGGGCTGGCAGATGAACAAGGAACATTGGCAGCGCCTATACAGGCGCTCCTGCAACAACAGCAGCCCGCCCTTGGGGCACTGTGGGTACGAGCGGCTGACCTGCCAGTGTTGGCTGCAGCCAACAGGGCGAACCGACCGCCCGTTGCCTTGTTAAAGGAATAAGAAAGGAAGCATTATGCCTGAGCAAATTGTCAGGGATCGCATTGACTACTTACCAATATGGCCCGACCATTTTCACCAGGGATTGCCGGCGCAGCTGATTCAAACAGCCAACATTTTACAAGCGGCCTTTCCCAAGGCCCGGCTGCTGCTGGCCAATTATCAGCCAAAACTGCGGACACTATTAGCCGAAGCCGGTTTGGGTACTTTGTCCTATTGGACGGCTTTTGATCAACTCCAGCAGGTCAGCGAATTTGACCAGCAGCCACTGGCGCTGGCGGATTTCACCTGGCCGGCAGGGGCTCGTTTCGTTCGTCTTTATGACCGGGTGACTGTTTTAGTGGGGCAAAGGCACTATGCAACGGTCTTCTTTCACTATCCAAAAGCCAGTGTGATTGATCGAATCAATCTGTTAGACCGGGGACAGATTGCACAACAGTTGACCATCGACGACCGGGGCTTTGTTTCCCGGGTGTTAACCTTTGAAGCGGGCGAAATTCGCCGAGCTGATTACCTGAACCCGGCCGGGGCCGTGGTGATGAGTGAAGATTATCAAACGGGGGCCGTCCGTGCACAACTACCAGATGGTCACGTGCAGGACTATGCTAATTTGGCTGCCCTGCAAAGTGTTTTGATGAAAGACTACTTGCAGCAGGCAACAGCGCCCCTAGTGACTGATTATTCACTCCAACACCAAGATTGGCTGGCGCAAAGCCAGCGGACTGCGCCGGTTCACTATCTGGTCAGTGAGCGGGCTGCATTCACTGATTTGTCCGCTTTTGCAACCCTGGCAGCCACGAAATCGATCATTAGTCCCTATTACTTGACGGGGCCAGCAGGCTTGTTGCCGGCTCGGTTAACTGATCGCTTACAAATGGCGGGCATTGAACTGGCCACCATTGCCAATCAAGCCGTTAGTCAAAACACAGCGCAAGCACAGCCAAAGGAACACTGCATTATCTATGTGAACTTGCAGCATTTGCAGGGGCCGGATCGCCAGGCATTACTGGATAGTCTACTGGCGTTGGCCAATGAGTACGAGCGCTTTGTCTTTATTCTGGAAGCAGGGGCGCAACTGCCTGTGGCACAGCAGTATCTACAAGAGCAGTTGGCCCACTTGACGGCCCTGGCGCAGGCAGCCAGTTCGCTGGTAGATCGCTTTGTTTGGGCAACTGCCAACGATGAAGAGAGTCGTCAGGCTTTCTTACAGACAGCAACGGCCGTCGTCGACTGGCAGCCGTTACCGGATCTATCACTAGCTTCTTCGGCACTCGCACTAGGCTTGGGCACATTGACCCGGCGGCGCACGGTTTATCAGTATGACGAGGCCCTTGTTTGTGCGGACTTGACGCAACTGCGGGCGGCAATAATTCGATTGCTGGATCCAAACAATCGGGAAAAGGGCCAGCAATTAGCCTTAGAGCAACGGGTTGCCTTCGACCAAAGTCACTGTGCGGCCCATTACCGTCAACTGATTGGACAACAGTAAGGAAACATCATAAAGGATATTTTTCATGCAGCCATTATCAATTTTACAAATCGGTCGGCAGGACTGGACGGAGGCGTTAGCCCAGGCTGACTTGGATTGGCACTTTGTGCCCCTGGACCAGTTAACGGTTTTTTTGGCCCAGCAGGAAAAGTTGACTGCCTTGCCTTATGATTACGTCTTGCTGTCGGATGAAAAATTGAACAGTAGTACGTTGGCTCGGCAAATTTCACGCTGGCCTGCCCAACGGGTGCTCTACGTGGCCGGCTTGGATGCCTACAATGAGGGACTGCGCCAGGCACTAGTGGCCCGCCAGGCCCTGTTCTTAGGGCCCGTGACGCCATCCGAATTGTTGGGCCGACTGCAGCGGGACTTTTTCCCTGGTCAAATTGCTTTCCCGACCCGCTTTTCAGAAAGCCAATTCGTGCCCATGAATCGCTATGACTATCATTTTCAGCGACTGGGCCGCTTTCAGGCAACCTTCTCGGGTTCCTTTGGCCCGGATTTTCAGCAAATTGGCACGTTGAAAACTTATCCAACTGACTTTGAGGCCGGTCAAAGCAATGAGATTTACCTGGACTACGAGACGACCGGCACGGTCCAGGTGGCGCTGTCCTTTATTTTTTATCAAAACGGGCGCCTCCAGCAAATGAAGACGCTGACTCAACCATCAGTAGAGACCCTGCCCATCGTGACGGCCCCAACCCAATATCAGGACTACCAAATTCTGCTGCTGGCCAAAGGGGCAGGGCAGTTGACCTTACGGAATTTGCACCAGCGGAAGAGCCGCCATGGGCTGGGGCAGATTGTCCTCGGCGGCCGCCGGCAGTTAAGTACTGATGGCCAGGAATTACTGTCCTACTTTAATCCTGGTACCAAGCGGGGACCGCTGGTGGTGCTCTTTGGCGGCACACGCTTACACGTGGAAGGTTTTGACTACCTGGACCTATTGGACGCATTGGGCTACCCACGCCTGGTCTTGACGGATACGAGAGCCCAGGGGGGCGCCTTTCTAGTGGGATCGGCTCCCTTTGAAGCATTGGTCAAGCAAGAGATTGAACGGGCCCAACGGCTGGCTGCTGTTCAAAGCGCCCGGACGCTTTTTGTTGGTCACGACATGGGGGCGTATCCGGCCCTTTACTATGCTGGCCTGTTAGCCGGTAGCCAGGTAATAGTGGCCAAGCCGATCCTGAATATTGGTAGTTTTACCGCCAACGGGGATTTTGCCCATCAGGGCGTCAACCACGATTGGCCCTTGGATGTCCGGGCGGTATGGACTGGTCGGCTGAACGCGGCAGATACGGCTAGCTTGGATGCCAAACTCTGGACTGCACTCGACGGGCTGAGCCATGCTAGTGCCCAGGTCAATCTATGGACCATGACCAAGGACGAATACGACGGGCAGGCTGTGCCCGCCCTGTCCCGTTACTTGACGGCCCATGGCGTGTCGCTTGTTCAGGAAGAACAGTATGGCCAGCATGAAGACCATGCAGCTGAAATGACGGATTATCTGCGCCGGACCATTGAACAGCGAGCGCAGGAGATGAAAAGAGGAGGGCAGCGTTAATGCGTTATCAGATTTACTGGCAGCCGCAAACGAAACTGCATGAATTGCAGGGTGCCCAGGTTGACTTTCAAGCAGTCGACGCTGTCTACTATCACAATGATTTCCTACCTTCTGGTCAAGTCATTGCGACTTGGACGGACAAGCGGAACTATTTTTTTGATAAGGCGCTCGCTGACCTCCCCCATCTTCGACCGGGGCAGAGTTACCGGAGTCAGCTGGACGTAGACCAAGGCGATAGTATGCGCGCCTATCTGTCCTTTTCTTTTTTTGATAAAGAAAACCAGCTCGTGGACCAGTGCTATCAAAATACGGACAGCTTTGCACTGACGGTTCCCAGTCACTATGACCACTACCGCATTGAACTACTATCGGCAGGACGGGGTTCGTTTACTTTTCATCAGCTGACATTGACGGAAGAAAACGAGGGCTTCTTGCTGGCAGGGGACCAGCAGCTGACCGAAAATCTAGGGGCCTACCTCGATCGGACTTATCAGCGGTCAACTCGGACGTTAACGGTGATTTTTGCGGAACCCAGGTTGAAGCAGTTGGATTATCCGCGAACTTTTGTGCCAGATCAGCAGCAGGCTGTCCTTTACTGCAGTACGGATTTAGTTCACTGTCGAGCTTATCAAACAGATGCTTTGCAGACCTATATCAGTCAGGTAAAAAAGGAGGTCAAAGCAAAGGCGCTACGTTTTGTTGGTTATGGCTTTCTCTCTGCCGCAACGGCCCTTTATTATCAGGAGCTGTTTGAAGGGGCGACGGTTTGTTTGCCGGCACCAGACTTGTTGGCCATGCCGGCTAGCTACGAGCACTTGCCGGGCGATTTGCAGACCCATTTCAAGCAGCAAGCGGCATTACTAGCCGCCGCCGACTGGCCACAAGTTCAAATCATCAAGGATCATTCGTTGGCAGCCAACCCGAGTCCGGTTGGACTTACCCATCCCAATCAGGCCCTGCTCCGGCACTTACCAGCGCCAGAACAGCCCAACAGTCTTCAAAAAAGAAAAAGGGCACGGCCGGGACAAAAACAGCGCCTCCGTGATTTTTTCAAGAAATAGACAGCAAAAAAAGCAAGCGTCAGAACGCTTGCTTTTTGCTTTATAGATAGGCTTTCCAGAAGAGCTGCAGGGCTAAGCCAAGCGCCAAAATGGAGACAATTAACTTCAGGACCTTTTCCGGAATGATGCGGACAATCTTGGGACCAATGTAGCCGCCACAGAAGAGGCCAATGCCCAGTGGCACGACTAATGCCCAGTAGATATGGGAGGAAAAGGCATAAATAATGGCGGCGGTTAAATTGGACAAGCCCAGTGACACATTTTTTAAGGCGTTGTAAGAAGAAAAGTTCATCGTGGTGGTGGCCGCTAAGATGGCGAGCATCATGACCCCACCGGCTGCACCGAAGTAGCCACAGTAGGCGCCGACGCCTAAGATGGCGATGGACTTTAGTACTTGGCCGAGCCGGCTAGGACCTGCCGCTTGCTTTTCCCGCCGTCCCGGATAGGGGATGGGGTAAACTTGTAGGAAGAGCAAGATGGCGGCCACGAGGACGAAGAAAGGCACCACTTTGGTAAAGGTAGTGGCCGGGGCCGCCAGTAGCAACCAGGCCCCTAAAATCGAGCCGCCCACGGTTAAGGGCAGTACGTGCAGGAGCTCTTTTCGATGGGCCCCCAGCTCTTTTCGGGAAGAGAGGGTGGACCCGATCCCAGTCATAAAGAGGGCGGCGGTGTTCGTCACATTGGCAAAGACGGGTGGCACACCAATGGCCAAAAGAGCGGGGTAAGAAACGAGAGAGGCCAAACCAGCGGTGGTTGAAACAATCCCGGCCAGGATGCCCATCGGGAGCAAAAAGAGAAAATCGACAAGATAATGACTAGACATTTGTAAAATACCTTCTGTTAGGATGCAATTTGGACCTGTTGACAGGCAAAGCATTTGGGGTTGCTTGCAACAGGCAATCTTATTTATTATAGGCCAATGGGCGCACTTTGGTCAACTCGACAGTGCTTGCAGGAAATGCTTGCTAGATAAAAGTTGCCTAGACTGCCTACCAAGGTAAGCGGCCATCCTTGGCAAGGTGTCGAACAAGGGGTAAAATAAGAACTAGACAGATTAAGAACAAACGATGGATATAGGAGGCAACAGATGACAGCAAGCGTTACAGTTGGCAAGAGTGCGGTTACAACAACCAAGTTGGGCCTTGGGACCAATAAGGTCGGGGGCCACAACCTATTCGCTAATCTGAAAGATGAAGACGGCGCCGCATTAGTACGGCAAGCATTGGATGACGGTGTTGTAATGATTGATACCGCCTACATGTATGGCTTGGGTCGTTCGGAAGAGATTATTGGGCAGGTGCTAAAGGACTATGACCGCTCGAAAATTGTGTTGGCAACCAAGGCAGCCCAGGACCCTGAGCGCGATTACCAAGCGAACAATGACCCTGCTTTCTTGAAACAAGCAGTGGAAGACGCACTGCAACGCCTTCAGACAGATTATATCGATATCTTTTACATCCACTTCCCAGACGATCAGACACCCAAGGACGAAGCAGTTGCGGCTTTGAATGAATTGAAACAGGCGGGCAAGATTCGTGCGATTGGTTTGTCCAACTTTAGCCTGGATCAAATCAAAGAGGCGAACAAGAACCAGCAAGTCGACATCGTCGAAGACCACTACAGCTTGGTTTACCGAGCAGCAGAACAGGCAGAGTGGGCTTACTTGCAGGACAACGATATTTCCTTTGTACCATACTTCCCACTAGCTTCTGGTCTTTTGACGGGTAAGTACGGTCCGGACGATTATGAAAAATTTGCCAAGCAGTTTACGCGGCCAGCTTACGACAATATTTTGACCGGGTTGTCTTTGGTGAAAAAGATTGCCGATCGGGAGAACGTAACAGTCGCCCAAACTATCTTGGCTTGGTACCTGGCTAACCCAGCGATTACGACGGTGATTCCCGGCGCCCGCAATGCGGACCAGGTGCGTTCGAACCTGCAGGCGTTGACCGTTTCGCTGTCAGCGGATGACTACGCAGCGATTGATCAAGCTTTTGCCGATTTTAAATAATGGTATGAGGAAAAGGACGCCCGTGGGCGTCCTTTTTTGACTGTCCTCAAAGCAAGCAGACAAGAAAAAAGGCCCCACTCAATTGAGTGGGGCCTTTGTGTTCATCATGAACGATGATTACTTCAAATACTTAGCCAAACGTGACTTTTGACGAGAAGCCTTGTTCTTCTTGATCAAGCCTTTTGAGTAGGCCCGGTCAATCGCAGAAGAAGCTTGCTTGTACAAGTCAGCAGCGTCTGCTGAGTCGGCCTTAGCAGCCTTCAAGAACCGCTTGACAGCAGTCCGGTAAGCAGATCGTTGGGGTTCGTTGCGGTCATGTTGCTTCGTGCTCAAGCGAACCCGTTGAATAGATGATTCAATAATCGGCATATGTCTTTCTCCTTAAAATTTGATACCAGGTTTTGAAAAGCGTAGAGCTTAACGGCGCAAACCTAAGCGCTTGATCAATTCACGGTAACGAGTTACATCCGTGTTACGGAGGTAGCGCAACAAGTTACGACGACGACCGATCTTCTTCAAAAGACCACGTTGTGAGTGAAAATCATGCTTGTTAGCAGCCATGTGTTCGTTCAATTCAGTGATGTCAGCAGTTAATACTGCGACTTGCACTTCCACTGATCCGGTATCGCCTTCGTGGCGGGCATATTCCTTCATGATTTCGTTCTTACGTTCTTGAGTAAGGGCCATAATCATTTCCACCTTTCTAAAATGTCTCCAATAGCTGAGCGCAACGACGGTGAGACGTGGCACTAAGAAATTGGACAGTTGTTTTGACAACAGCCTTAATTATACGTCTTTTTGGAAAAAAAGCAAGCTGACTGGCTTGAACAGACTTTTTGCAAGGCTTTTATGATAAAATAGAACAGTAATTATGTGGAAAGGATAAACGTAAAAGGGGTATTTTTTTCTTTTACGTAGGGAAGTGCATGGCAGCATCAATTTCAAAAGAAGAAGTAGCGCACGTGGCCGATTTGGCCAAACTGAATTTTTCAGACCAAGAACTTGAGCACTATACGGGACAGCTCCAAGAAATCGTGGGGATTTGTGAAAAATTAGCCGCGGTAGACACGACGGGGGTGGCCCCCACCTATTCTGTAACGCCCAATGTCAACCATCTTCGGGCCGATGAACCAGTCGATTGGCAGCAACAGCAGGCCCTTTTGGACCAAGCGCCTGAATCGGCAGCAGGTCTGATTAAGGTGCCCGCCATTTTGAAGCAGGAGGACTAAGCATGACTTATCACTTTTTTGAGCAGGACTTAACCTCTTTGCACCAGGCCTTGCAGGCAGGGGATGTGACGGCTGAGGCTTTGACCAAGGGGGCCTTTGAAAACATCAAGGCTTCTGACCCTGACCTGGAAGCCTTTGTTCGGACCCACGAAGAAAGCGCGTTGGCCCAGGCTCGTGCTGTCGATGAAAAGGGCGACTTTTCACACTTCTTAGCTGGGATTCCCATGGCCATGAAGGACAATATTGCCACGGCCGGCTTGGAAACAACGGCGGCTTCACGTATTCTGCAGGGCTTTAAGCCGGTTTACGATGCCACTGTGACCAAGCGTTTGAAAGATGCTGGCGCTGTGATCACCGGTAAGGCCAACATGGATGAATTTGCCATGGGTGGTTCCAGTGAAACCTCCTATTATAAGCAAACGAAAAATGCCTGGGACTTAACCAAGGTACCAGGTGGTTCTTCGGGGGGATCAGCAGCAGCCGTTGCTGCTGGTCAGGTGCCCTATGCCTTGGGCTCTGATACCGGCGGGTCTATCCGTCAACCAGCCGCCTTTAACGGCATTGTTGGGATGAAGCCCACCTATGGTCGGGTCTCTCGCTTCGGCCTCTTTGCCATGGCTTCGTCCATGGATCAAATTGGCCCACTGACGCGGACGGTGAAGGATAACGCCTTGGTGCTCTCAGCCATTGCTGGCTTTGACGAACATGATGCCACCTCTGTCGACTTACCAGCGACAGACTTTACGGCCAAGATGGGCCAGTCCATTGCAGGCTTGCGGATTGCAGTGCCAAAGGAGTATTTCCAAGAAGGGATTGATCCAGTGGTTGCCAGCCAAGTACGGGCGGCCATTGCCCAACTGAAAGACCTCGGTGCACAAGTCGATGAAGTTTCGCTACCACACACCCACTATGGTGTGGCTGCTTACTATGTGTTGATGGCAGCAGAAGCCTCCTCCAACTTGCAACGCTACGATGGCATTCGCTACGGCTATCGGGCGCCAGAGGCCAAGACATTGGAGGAAGTCTACCGAGAAACCCGGTCAACTGGCTTTGGGCCAGAAGTGAAGCGGCGGATTATGTTGGGAACTTACTCCCTGTCAGCCGGCGCCTATGATGCCTTCTTTAAGAAGGCGGCCCAAGTCCGGACCTTGATTATTCAAGACTTCGACCAGGTATTTGAAAAGTACGATTTGATTGTCGGTCCAACGACGCCAACGCAACCTTATGGCATTGGTGAAGAAATCGGGGACCCCAAGGCGATGTATTTGGGCGATGCACTGACCATTCCAGTCAACCTGGCGGGTCTGCCTGCTATGTCCATCAACGCCGGCTTTAATGCAGGGCTGCCAATTGGTTTGCAATTAATTGGGAAGGCCTTCGATGAAGCCACACTGTATCAAGTTGCCGCAGCCTTTGAGCAGGAAAACGACTTCACCAAAGCCCTTCCTGACATTGCGGCCAAGTATTAAGGAGGGTCCTATGGTGAACGAAAATTTTGAAACAACCATCGGCTTGGAAGTCCACGTGGAAATGCAAACAAAGTCCAAGTTGCTCTCACCAGCACCTGTCCACTATGGGGACGCCCCCAATGCCAACACCAACGTGATTGACTGGGGTTACCCAGGGGTTTTGCCGATGGCCAATAAGGGCGCCATTGAATATGGAATGCGCGTGGCTTTGGCCTTGCACGCCGACATTACACGGGACATTCGCTGGGACCGGAAGAACTATATTTACCCCGATAACCCCAAGTCCTATCAAACAACCCAAAAGCAGACACCTTTGGCACGTAACGGCTATCTGGACGTCAAAATGCCCGATGGTTCGGTTAAGCGAATCGGCATCGATGAACTGCACGTCGAAGAAGATGCTGGAAAGAACACCCACGGCGAAGACGGCTATTCTTATGTCGATTTGAACCGGCAGGGGACGCCCTTGATTGAAATTGTTTCCAAGCCGGATATCGCCAGTCCCGATGAAGCTTACGCTTATTTGGAACAGCTACGCCGGGTCATCCTTTTTACCGGTGTTTCCGAGGCGAAGATGCAGGAAGGACAGATGCGAGCCGATGTGAACGTGTCGATTGCACCAGCCGGTTCTCCCGATTATGGGACGCGGGTGGAGATGAAAAACGTGAACTCGTTCCACTACGTGCGTTCTGCCTTGCAGTATGAAGAGAAACGGCAGGCGCAAGTCATCCGCTCAGGACAGGCAGTTGCCCAGCAAACCCGGCGCTATGATGAACCAAGTAAGGCCACTTATTTGATGCGGACCAAGGAAGGGGATGACGATTACCGTTACTTCCCAGAACCAGATTTGGCACCCATTCACATTGACCAAGATTGGATTGACCGGGTAAAGGCCGAACTGCCAAAGTCAGCGGCTGACCGGCAAGCAGACTATGTCAATCAACTCGGCTTGGAACCCTATGATGCAGAAGTGCTCACCCAGACCTTGGCCATGGCTAATTTCTTTGATGCCACAGTTGCCGCCTTGGGTGAGGATAAGGCCGGCGCAAAGCGGGTGGCTAACACCTTGATTGGGGATGTCAACGCTTATTTGAACAAGCACCAGGTGGAATTGGCAGCAACCGATTTGACTGCCGAACACTTGGCTGGCATGGTTCGTCTGATTGAAGATGGCACCATTTCTACTAAGCAGGGAAAGAAGGTTTTTGAAGCCATTATGGCTGGCCAAGAACCGGCTACCTATGCCAAGGAACATGGCCTTGTTCAGATTTCTGATCCAGAAACCCTTTTTCCTTGGATTAATGAAGTGTTGGACGCTAACCCTCAGTCCATCGAAGACTTTAAGGGCGGCAAGGACCGGGCCGTTGGCTTCCTAGTGGGACAGCTCATGAAGAAGTCCAAGGGCCAGGCCAACCCTTCAGTTTTGAACCAACTGTTGATGGCTGAATTACAAAAGCGTTAAAGAACGAATGGAAGGGCAACCTTCCAGTACATATTAAAAAGGAGTGGGCAGCAGCCTGATAGTCACGATGAAACGAGCAAGAATCATTTATAATCCAAGTTCTGGCCGGGAAATGGTCAAGCGCGAGATGTTAGATATTTTGGCCGTTTATGAACAGGCCGGCTATGAGACGTCGACCTTTGCGACGACGCCAGCCCCCTATTCAGCGCAAAAAGAGGCGACCCGGGCCGCTTTGGCGGGCTTTGACCTGGTGGTCGCTGCTGGTGGCGATGGCACCATCAACGAGGTGGTGAATGGGATTGCCCCCCTTGAAAAAAGACCAAAGATGGCCATTATTCCGGCGGGAACGACTAATGACTATGCCCGGGCGCTCAAGCTTTCCCGGGATAGTCCGCTGGAAGCAGCCAAAGTTATTTTGCAGGACCAGACCATTAAGATGGATATTGGGAAGGTCACAGATGATCAGAACCCGGCGCCCCGTTACTTTATGAACATTGCGGCGTTGGGGACGCTGTCCGAGGTGACTTACGCCGTCCCTTCTGCTATGAAATCACTTTATGGCTATTTGGCCTACTTGGTCAAAGGAGCCGAGTTATTGACGCGTTTGGAAAATGTCCAGGCCAGGGTGACCTTTGATGACGGTGCCTACGAGGGCCCCATTTCGATGATTTTCTTGGCCTTAACCAATTCAGTGGGCGGCTTTGAGTCCATTGTGCCAGATGCCAAGTTGGACGATGGGGAATTTACGCTTTTGATCGTCAAGGCGGCCAACTTCTGGCAAGTGGCACAGCTGGCGGCCCAGGTCCTGAACGGTGGCTCACACGTGCACAACAAGCACCTGATTTATAAAAAGACCTCGCAGGTAACCATCACCCCCCTGCATCATAGTAAGCCAATCAAGGTGAACTTGGATGGGGAGTACGGGGGCGACGCACCGATGCGCTTTGAGAATCTCAATCAGCACATTGAATTTGTGGCCAACCGTTCCGCGATCCCTGAAAAAGCAACCATTAACAAGCTGAAAGAAGAATTTGTTGAACAGGTGGAGGCGCTAGAGCATTCGGACGATGCTGATTCGAAAGTAGACTAGGAACCATCCATCATATTTCAAAAAGCCGAGTGCGCGGCATGCCGGGCCGGCTTTTTTACGTCAAAACAGTCAGGAGTAGTATGGCTAAAATTAATCGAAAACACTCAGTGCCGGTACCCGTTGTCAAAAATGAGGTCCTGACGGCAGACATCGTTGATTTGACCTATCAGGGGATGGGCGTGGCCAAAGTGGCTGCTTTCCCACTCTTTGTGGCGGATGCGCTCCCCGGTGAAACCGTGCGTCTCCAGGTGACCAAGGTCTTGAAAAATTATGGCTTTGCCCGGGTTCAGGAAGTCTTAACGCCTTCGCCGGACCGGGTGCCCCTCACAGATCGGGTGGCCTTGACGACCGGCATTGCCCCACTAGCCAACTTAGCTTATCCGGCCCAGTTAGCTTGGAAGAAGCGGCAGGTGGCTGAACTCTTTAAGAAGGCGCAGTTGTCGGTTGAGGTAGCCGACACGATTGGCATGGCGGATCCTACCCACTATCGCAATAAGGCCCAGGTACCCGCCCGCATGGTCAATGGTCAGTTAACGACCGGCTTCTTCCGCCGAGGCTCCCATCAATTGATTCCCACGGATTCCTTTTATATTCAAGACGAAGCAGTGGATGAAGCAGTCCGGCTGACCCGTGATTTGTTACGGGAACTAGGGGTGACCGCCTATGATGAGGTGCAGAACAGGGGCGTTGTCAAGCACGTGATGGCCCGCGTCGGCAAGGCGACCGGCGAGTTGATGATTGTTTTGGTGACGCGAACGGCGGCCTTGCCTCAGCAGGAAGCCTTGGTGGCGGGCTTAGCAGCGCGTCTGCCGCAGTTGCAGTCTGTCATCCAGAACGTTAATCCGAACCAAAGTAATGTCATTATGGGCCAGGAAAACCACCTATTGTACGGAAAAGAAACCATTCAAGACGTCCTGTTGGGGAAAACCTATTTAATTGGCCCCAATTCTTTCTATCAAGTCAATCCAAGTACGACGGCTAGCTTGTACCAGCTGGCCAAAGAAAAAGCCGATTTGCAGCCAAGCGATACGGTGATTGATGCCTACTGTGGCATCGGGACCATTGCGTTGACGGTGGCCGATGATGTAGCCCAGGTCTATGGGGTCGAAGTGGTAGCAGCAGCCATCGCAGATGCCAAGCAGAATGCAGTTCAAAACCATGTTAAAAATGTGGACTTTGTGGCCGCGGATGCACCGGAACAAATGAAAGCCTGGGCCCAGGCAGGTCTAAAAGCCGATGTGGTTTTTGTTGATCCACCACGGAAGGGCGTTACACAGGAATTCCTGACGGCCGTGGCGGCCATGGGCCCCCAGCGTTTGGTCTACATTTCCTGCAATCCGGCAACCCTGGCCCGGGATGCACGGGCCTTGCAGGAGTTGGGCTACCAGATTAAGGGCCCAGTCCAGCCTGTCGATCAATTTCCTCAGACAACACATGTGGAAGCTGTCCTGGCTTTCGAAAAAGACCATTCGTAAAAACGACGGTTTGCTCGTAACAAGAGAAAACCGGCACTCGGCTACTGGCTAGCTCGAAGATCCAGCAGCAGAGGAAGCGCAAGGTATGGTAAGGAGGCGCAACGTGGCCAAAGACAAAGAAACGCCGATGATGGCGCAGTATCACCAAATTAAGGCACAGTATCCTGATGCCTTTTTGTTTTACCGCTTAGGCGATTTTTATGAATTATTTGAAGAGGACGCGTTAAGGGGGGCTAAGATTTTAGAATTAACCTTAACGTCCCGGAACAAAAATGCGGAAAACCCCATCCCGATGGCCGGCATTCCCTACCATGCCGCCAATAATTACATTGAAATTTTAGTTGATCAGGGCTATAAGGTCGCCATTGTGGAACAAATGGAGGATCCGGCCAGTGCAAAGGGCATGGTCCAACGGGACGTGGTCCAACTGATTACGCCGGGAACCAAGTTAGCGGAACAAAAAGGGGATGGCAAAGAGAACAATTACTTAGCAGCGGTGCTCCCAATGTTAGCAGACCAAGCGGCCTTGGGGGCGGACTGGACTGCCCTATTGTCAGAGCAGCCGGAACAAGGAGCCAGTGCTGGCTATGCCTTAGCCTATATTGATTTGTCAACGGGGGAATTGAAAACGACCCGCTTGGCGGATACGGCCACGGTGATTGATGAACTGCGCTTGTTAGAAGTGAAGGAAGTGGTGCTGGCTAAACAGCGACTGGCCGACACGCAAGATGGGTTAGCAGAAGCACTCGGTCAGCGCGGACTGGTCGTTTCCTTACAGGGAGCGGTTACGCCATCGGCGACGATTACTTATCTCATCAAGGGACTCAAAGACCTAGCAGGGCAGGCGGTAACGGCCCTGCTGTTGCAGTATCTCTTTGATACGCAAAAACGGTCACTAGACCATATTATGCCGGTCCAATCCTATGAACGGCAGGCCTTTTTGCTTTTTAATCAGGTCACCCGGGTTAACTTGGATCTGGTAGAAAATGCGCGGACCAAGCAGAAGGCGGGTTCACTTTTTGCCCTGCTGGATGAGACTAAGACGGCCATGGGTGGGCGATTATTGAAGCAGTGGTTATTAAAGCCGCTCAAAGAACAGGCCGCCATCAGTCGGCGGCAGGCGGCAGTCGCAGCCTTTAAGGATGCCTTTTTTACTCGATCAGCAGTCCAAGAGCAGTTAAAGCAGGTCTATGATTTGGAACGTCTGGCTGGGAAAGCGGCGTTAGGTTCGCTGAACGCGCGGGACTTAATTCAGTTGAAACGGTCCTTGCAGGCGGTGCCCGTCCTCCAAGATGCGCTCATGGACGCCGAAAACGGCCAACTGCTACAGACGATGGGACAGGCATTAGACCCACTGGCTGATTTGGCCGATTTAATAGCGCAGGCAATCGTTGCTGATCCGCCGATCTCGCTGCGGGATGGCGATTTGATTCAGCCTGGCTTTGACGAGTTGGTGGACCGTTACCAACAAGCCTTAGCGGATAACCAGACTTGGCTCGCGAATTACCAACAGGCAGAACGGGAAGCGACGGGGATTAGTGGCTTAAAAGTAAAATATAATAAAAATTTTGGGTATTTTATTGAAATTACCAAGGCTAATCTCAGTAAGCTGTCGGCCGACCGTTACCAGCGGAAGCAAACCCTGACCAATGCCGAACGCTTTACAACTAGCGAATTGAAGGAACACGAAGACCTAATTTTTGCGGCCCAAACCAAGCGGTTCGACCGGGAATACGAACTCTTCCTGGAGTTGCGCCAGTCGGTCAAGGAGGAAATCCAACGTCTGCAAGGCTTAGCCCACGCACTGGCCCGCCTCGACGTGCTGGCAGCGCTAGCCGATGTGGCCGAAAGCCAGCACTTTGTGCAGCCACAGTTCCATCACAACCAGGACCGGTCCGTTGCCATCCGTCAGGGCCGGCACCCAGTGATTGAAGCTTTGCTGGGCCCTGGCGAATACGTGGCCAATGACATCTTCTTTGATGAAAATACGAAAATTCAGCTGGTGACTGGGCCCAATATGGCTGGTAAATCAACCTACATGCGGCAACTGGCCTTAATCATTATTTTGGCGCAGATGGGTTCCTTTGTCCCGGCAGATGAGGCGACCTTGCCGATTTATGACCAGATTTTTACCCGGATTGGGGCTAATGATGATCTGGTGAATGGCCGTTCTACCTTTATGGTTGAAATGGCGGAAGCCAATACGGCCTTGCAGCAGGCGACGGCGCAGTCCTTGATTCTATTCGATGAACTGGGCCGGGGAACTGCCACTTACGATGGGATGGCTTTGGCCCAAGCCATTATTGAGTACTTGGATGAACACCTACAGGCAACCACGGTCTTTGCTACCCACTACCACGAATTGACGGCGCTGGCAGATGTCCGTTCTAGCATTGAAAATGTTCACGTGGGGGCGCAGTTGACAAATGATGGCCGCCTGCACTTTTTGCATCAGGTGCAGCCAGGAGCGGCCGACCGGTCATACGGCATCCAGGTGGCGGCTTTGGCTGGTCTCCCCCAAGTCTTACTCGACCAAGCGGAACGGCATTTAGCGGACTTTGAACAAGCAGGGTCTACACCGGTCCTGCAGCCAACCGAAACCGAACCGGCGCCAACCGCGCTGCATGAGGATTTGCCGTTATTTGTCGTGGAAGAGCAAGCAACTAGCCCTCGGTTAGACCCGACCGATCAAAAACTGTTGGACCAGATCGATCAGTTGGATCTCAATCAAATGACGCCGCTAGCGGCGCTGAATACCTTAATGAACTTACAGCAGATGAGGCAGCAAAATGGCGAAAATTCATGAGTTATCGACATTACTAGCGAATCAAATTGCAGCGGGGGAAGTGATTGAGCGGCCTGCTTCTGTGATCAAGGAACTAGTGGAAAATGCCATTGATGCAGGCGCCAGCCAGGTCGAGATTGTCGTGGAGCGGGCTGGTTTAGATTTAATGAAGGTGGTTGATAACGGACAGGGCATCGCAGCGGAAGATGTACCGCTGGCCTTTGTCCGCCATGCCACCTCTAAAATTACCGACCGCCATGACCTCTTTCAGGTCCAAACCTTGGGCTTCCGGGGGGAAGCGCTCCCGTCGATTGCAGCTGTTGCGGAAGTTTCCCTGCAGTCCCGGGCTGCCGGGGCCGCAAGCGGTTATTTCTACCAAATTCAGGGGGGCCAGGTCCTGGCAGAAAATCCAGGGCCGGGTCGCTTTGGGACAACGGTGGCGGTCCGCCACCTCTTTTACAACACACCGGCTCGACTCAAGTATTTAAAAAAGCCAGCAACGGAACTGGCTGCCATTGTTGATGCGGTCAACCATTTGGCTCTGGCCAATCCAGCGGTGGCCTTGACCTTAACCCACAATGGCAAGCCGCTGTTGAAAACGGCTGGGAACGGCCGGCAGCGGCAGGTGCTTGCGACGATTTATGGCCGGGAGTTGGCGCAAAAACTACTCGCGTTCGAGGGCAGTTCGGACCACTTTGCCGTTTCAGGACTGCTGTCCCTCCCAGAACAAACGCGGGCCAGTCGGTCCTATCTGTCAGTCTTCGTCAACCACCGCTTTGTCAAAAACTTTTCGGTTTCCAATGCTGTGATTAAAGGCTATGGGTCCAAGTTGATGGTGGGCCGCTTTCCCATTGGCGTGATTAATATCAGCTTGGATCCATTACTGGTGGATGTGAATGTCCATCCCCAAAAGGCTGAAATTCGTTTAACAGCACAAGAAGAACTGACGGACTTACTCACTACCGTGGTGGCAGAGCGATTAGCAGAGGAAAATCTCATTCCGGATGCCTTAGCCAACCTGCAGGCGGCCACAGCACCCGCTAAGAAAGCGCCGGCAGCAGAAGCGGCGACGACGAGTCCAAATGACGATTGGGCCCAGGACCTAGCTGCCTTACCAGCAATTCCGGTGGCAGCGGACCGGCTGTGTGAAATCCACCAGCGTAGTGCGTTAGCGGATGAAAAGGTGCAAGCTTTTCAGGCACGTTACCAGGAAGAAGGATTGCTGCCAATTTTTGCCACTACTGCCGCTACGCCCGCCGTTGCGGATCGCTTGGCCGAAGAGCAGGTATCCTATGAATCGGTACCCAGAGACAGGGTGCTGTCAGAGGAAACGACGGCAACGGTCAGAACCAACAGCCCTCAGCCCAAGGCGGCTGCCATCTCTTTGGACTTAGATGATCATGCTGGCAGTGACGAAAGCACCTTTCCGCGCTTAGATTACATTGGCCAGATGCACGGGACGTTCTTATTTGCACAGAGTGATGATAAGTTGTACCTGATTGACCAACATGCTGCGCAAGAACGGTTGAATTATGAGTATTTCCGAAAAGCAGTGGGCGAAGTGAGCCAGGACCAGCAGCAGTTATTAACCCCGATTACCTTGACTTATGCCAACGCGGACTTGGTAAAATTACGGGATCGCGCCAGCGTACTGCAGGCACTGGGCATTGACCTGCAGGACTTTGGTGCCAATACGGTGGCGGTCTACGAGCATCCCACCTGGATGAAGGCCGCACAGGCAAAGGACACCATTCAGGAAATGGTGGACTGGGTGCTGCAGGAAGGGCAGCTAACCGTGGCGGAATTTCGCGAAAAGACCGCCATTATGATGTCCTGTAAGCGGGCCATTAAGGCTAACTGGCATTTGTCGGACGAGCAGGCCAAGGCCCTGTTAGCGGATCTGAGTCAGGCTCAGAACCCCTATAACTGCCCACATGGTCGGCCCGTGTTGATTTCCTTTACCCTGGGTGAAATGGAAAAAATGTTTAAACGGATTCAGGACAGCCATGAGTCCTGGCAGAATTACGACCAGCACCCGTTCTAAAAAAGAAGAAGAGAGGATTGCCATGAATAACAACGACATCATCATTCGCTTACGCTACGCCCTGTCCTTGTCCAATGCCGCATTGCTTAAAATTGCAGCCAAGGGCGGCCTTGACTTAGACACAGCGACCCTGGACCAGATTTTGACCAAGCAGGCGCCAGAGACCGCAACAGATGCCAACTTATCGAATCAGGACTTGGAAAAATTTTTGAACGGCCTGATTATCGACCGTCGTGGTCCGCAAAAAGACCGGGCGGGGCAGATCATTCCGCCTAGTATGGACATCGAACAGCAAGCGCTTGTCAACAATGTCACCATCAAAAAGATTAAGATTGCGATGGGCTATACGTCAACTGATCTACAGGAACTGCTGGCACTGGCAGGTGATCGCATTAGTAACGGCGAGCTTTCAGCCATTCTCCGCCGGCCGGACCATCGAAATTACCGCCAGGCCGGCGACCGCTACTTACGCAAACTGTTGGCGGGGATGGCCAAGCGCTACCGGCAGTAAGTAATGAAAGCAAAACAGACGAAGGATTTCGTCTGTTTTTTTGTGAAGGCTTCACTCAGAATTTGTTATGATAAAAGAGAATGAAGTTAAATGGAGAAAACTATGGCCGAACTACCAGACATGCTATTCAAAAAAGAAGCCATCGCCCCCTATGCCTATACCCAGGTGGGTGGGCCCGCTGATTATTTAGCAAAACCAGAGACGGTTACGGCGCTAATGGATCTGCTTGCTTTTGCGCGTGAACAGGGTTGGCCGACCTTTGTCTTGGGTCGCTTGTCGAACTTGGTGGTCCGCTCCGGTGGCTTGCGGGGCCTGGTCATCTTGACCACCGCACTCAAGTCCATCCGGCAAGAAGGACAGCAACTGATTGCAGAAGCAGGCTGTGATTTCATTTGGTTGGCTGCGGTCGCTCAGCGAAAGGGACTAACAGGTTTAGAATGGGCGGCTGGCATTCCTGGCACCGTTGGGGGAGCAGTCTTCATGAACGCCGGGGCCTACGGCGGGCAGACGGATCAGGTGGTGACCGCCGTCAAAGCGGTCCTGGCCAATGGACAAGTCCGAACTTTTTCAGGAGAGGCGTTAGCCTTTGGCTACCGCCATTCAGTTTTCCAAGAGAATGGTGCGACGATTATTGAAGCAACCTTTTCTTTGCAAAAAGGAGATCCAAAGGCCATTCAAGCGCTCATGGACCAGCACAACTATGCTCGTGCCAGCAAGCAGCCCCTAAATTTACCTTCCAATGGCTCGGTCTTTAAGCGGCCCGAAGGCTACTTCGCCGGTAAACTCATTATGGATACGGGCCTGCAGGGAACCAAAGTCGGCGGTGCCATGGTCTCGACCAAACACGCCGGCTTCATGGTCAATGTTGGCCAGGCCGAGGGCAATGATTATGAAGACCTGATTCACCTGGTTCAGGGAGCTGTCCATGACCGTTACGGGGTTGACTTGGAAACCGAAGTGCGGATTCTGGGGGAGCGCTAGGCCATGGATTTAATTCAATTGATTATTATCCTGGTCAGCGCCGTTGCCTGTTCCAGTATCATTTCGCACTTACTACCGGCTGTGCCGATTTCCCTCTTCCAAATTGCCATCGGTCTAGTCTTAGCGCTGAGCCTCCAGCTCAATATTGAAGTGGACTCACACTGGTTCATGATGGTCTTCGTTGCACCAATCTTGTTTAATGACTCTTGGCGCTTTCCCAAGCGAGAGCTCTGGGAACTGCGGGTGCCGATTCTAGGAAACGCCATTTTATTGGTACTCGTGACGACGGTGATTGGCGGCTTTGCCATCCACCTCTTGATTCCCAAGTTGTCGCTGGCCGTTTCTTTGGCCTTAGCGGCTGTGCTTTCGCCAACTGATCCGGTGGCGGTTCAAGCCATTGCCAAACGGGTGAAACTACCGGAAAGCGTGCTCCACGTCGTCATGGGTGAAAGTTTGGTCAATGATGCGACGGGCCTGGTATCCTTTAATACGGCGGTTAAAGCAGCCGTGGCGGGGACCTTTGTCCTAACGGATGCACTGCTCAACTTTGCTTGGATGACGATGGTGGGCGCAATGGCTGGTTTGGCCATCGCGGCAGCCATGATGTGGCTCCGTGATTCTGTTTCCCGCTTCGGATTGTCAGATGTGGTTTTTTATACCGTACTGACTTTGCTCATGCCCTTTCTAATTTACTGGGTGGCCGAAATTCCCCTCCAAGCTTCTGGCTTAATTGCTGTTGTGACGGGTGGCATTGCGGCCAAGCTGCTCAATGACCGCCGGGTTGGCTTTCTGTCAGCCGAAGCGACCATTGTGTCGGTCCACTCCTGGGAAGTGGTGGTCTATGTGCTGAACGGGTTAGTCTTTGTCCTACTGGGCTTAACGCTACCCAATGCACTTCGCAATATTTGGTATAACACGCAGATTCCAAACTGGTTGGTCCTGCTGTACGGCGTGCTTGTTTGGTTCATTATCTTTATGTTACGGGTGCTCTGGGCTTACGCCATCCAGTGGGGTCAACGTTGGAAGCACCCCCAGCGCCAAGCCTCTCTGCGGACAGCGATTATTTCTGGTCTGAGCGGCGTGCGCGGTGCCGTTACTTTGGCGGCTATTTTGACTATTCCCAAGCGGACGGCGAGCGGAGGGCTCTTCATGGGCCGCGATTTGGTGATTTTTATCGCTGCCATCGTCATTATTCTATCGTTGTTAGCGGCTTCGGTGATGCTGCCCTTGGTTACCAAGGAAAAAACGGAACGGGACTTTACCCAACCCGTCGATCCGGTGGCGGGGGATAGTCCTAAGCAGGATAAGAAGGCTTTTCTGGCCGAGTCACAGGCCCGCCTGTGGACGGTTCGGGTTGGCATGCAGCAACTGCGTGATCTACAGACGGACCAGAACCGCCGGATTGTGCACGAGTTGATTACGGACCGACAAAAGACCGCCCGCTCCCTGCGTCGGCGGTTACACGAAAATCAAGATAGTGCTGATTTTCTCTCGGAAAAAGAGCAGGACTTAAAGGAACTGGCCTTGCAGGCCCAGCGCAGTCGCCTGCGCCAATTGCTATCGCAAGAAGAGATTGCGCCTGTGACCTATACGTTACAGGCCCGGCGATTAAAGCACATTGAAGCGGACTTGGCTTCGGACCGGCAGTTCTTTTCCCGCTTTCGGGGAAAATGGTTCCTGCGGAAGTCCTGGCTGTCCTTTCAAATTTGGTTATCTGACCAGGACTCCGACCGGGTGCGAGAAGAAAGCGACTTAGCCGTCCGAGAAATGGCCAAGGCGGCCATTAAAGCCCTGTCAGACTATGTGAGTCAGCAGGTCGGCGATACAGTCATGCACCGGACGGTGCGGCAGGCGGCCTATAATTTGATTGTCATCTACCGCTATCAAATTGAAAAAAGTAAGCAGGTGCAGTCCTTTGATCAGCAGGAAAAGGATGATCGGCTCCGTTTGGAACTAGATCTCAAGGCATTGAATGCCGAACGTGATTTTGTCCAGCAACTCTACGAGCAAAAGCGCATTTCACGAAAAACAAGTATTAACTTAAGACAGTATATTAATTATGCGGAAACCAGGGCACTGGTTGGCCGCAATGAGGAGTAATTCATGGGAATTTGGGCGTATTTGACCAGTAATAATTTGGTACATCTACTCGATGTCTTGATTATCTGGTTCTTACTTTATAAGGTGATTACCTTTGTCGAGGGCACACGGGCCCTTCAGATTTTGTTTGGCGTTGGCGCAGTGATCTTGATTAAGGTCATTGCCTGGTATGCCGGTTTAGTCATTGTTTCTTGGTTGATGGACCAGCTGATTACTTGGGCACCAATCGCCTTGGTGGTGATTTTCCAGCAGGAAATCCGGCGGGGATTAGAAAGCTTAGGACGACGGCTGACGGTTAGAAGGCACCATATTGATAATGCCCAGGCCCGGGAGTTGATCAAGGGCTTGGATATGGCATTGGAATACATGTCCAAGCGCCGTATCGGCGCCTTGATTACCATTAACGGGAAGGATAGTTTGGAAGAATACATCAAGACCGGGATCGAATTGGATGCGACGGTGACGGGGCAACTTTTGATTAACATCTTTATTCCCAACACGCCCCTCCACGATGGCGCGGTCATCATTAACAATGATAAGGTAGCGGTAGCTGCGGCCTACTTGCCACTGTCTGATTCCACCCGGATTCCCAAGGAATTGGGGACCCGGCACCGCGCGGCGGTTGGGATTTCGGAAGCAACCGATGCGGTGACTGTAGTGGTATCAGAAGAAACCGGTGAAATCTCCATTACCCACCAGGGCGAGTTATTGCGGCGAATGGATAAGGAAGCCTATACCAATTTCTTTGAAAAGCAGTGGGTCGAACCAGTCGAAAAGAAAAAGAGCTTTGGGAAACTGTTGAAGGGTGGTCAAAAAGAATCATGAACAAATTAAAGAAAGTCACTTCTTCAAAGGCGGTTAACCTCCTGTTTTCATTGGTCTTAGCGTTGCTGGTGGCGGCCTATGTGCTGTCTACGAAGCCTAGCATCACGCGGACAAGCGATAACAATAATTCCTCTTCTTCCTTCATTCCAGAAAAGCGGGCTACGTTAACCGTACCGCTGACCTTGCAGTACAATACGGATGATTATGTTATTTCTGGGGCGCCTGCTTCAGTCAATGTGTCGGTACATGGTTCAGCTGCACTCGTAGCTGCGGCGCAAAACCATAACGACGTGCAAGCTTCCGTTGACCTGCGGGGACTCCGACCAGGTCAGCACACTGTGACGGTGGCCCTATCCGGGGTAAACTCATCATTAACTGCAACCACGGTGCCACAAACGGTAACGGTGACGATTGCCCAAAAGGCAACGGCTAAGAAGAATATTAAGGTACTTTACGATGATCAGCGCCTAGCTTCAGGCTACACGGTCAAGGATACGACGACGGATCCTCAGTCTGTTACGATTTCTGGTACCAAGGAAGCGGTTGATTCAGTTTCCTATGTTGGTGCTAGCTTAGATCTGGACAAAAATACCAAAAGCAATATGACCCGGCAGGCCAAGTTGGCTGCTTACGATCAAAACGGCGAACCCGTTGATGTCACCCTGTCGAAAACAGAGGCCAAAGTGACGGCCCAAGTGGCCAGCGGCTTGGAAAGTAAGCAGGTAAGCTTGCAGCCAGCGGCAGCCAATGACCAGTCTGATTTGTCGGCTTACAACATTACGCTCAGTCAAAATAACGTGACAGTCAAAGGGTCTAGTGATACACTAAAAAACATTGACACGTTGGAAGTGCCGCTTGATTTGAGCAATGTTAAGAAGCAAACACAGCAAACAGTGACGCTCACGAAGCCAAATGGGGTCGCAGGCCTTTCTGACAATCAGGTGACGGCCACCATTAGCCCTAAACAAAGTGGGCAGTAACATCTTGACTTGTTCAAAGATGATTGGAGAAGAAAATTCATATGACAGATTCACAGTTAAAATACTTTGGGACTGATGGCGTCCGCGGAGTTGCCAACCAAGAATTAACGCCAGAATTAGCTTTGAACCTTGGCCGGGCCGGCGGGGCCATTTTGACCCGGCACCATGAAGACGCCGAACGACGACCTGTTGTCGTGGTTGGACAAGACCCCCGGATTTCATCGGAAATGTTACGGGAAGCACTGGTGGCTGGATTACTATCCGTTGGGGTGGATGTGTTGAATTTGCACGTCATCACGACGCCAGCAGTTGCTTATTTGGTGGAAACGCTGGAAGCGGATGCTGGCATTCAAATTACGGCTTCTCACAATCCGGCTTCCGATAACGGGATTAAGTTCTTTGGTCAGGATGGCTTTAAGCTGTCCGACGAATTGGAAGCTGAAATCGAAGAGGCGCTGCTTGCGTCGGCTGACCAGTTGCCCCGACCAGCTGCTGCTGGCTTGGGGACAGTGTCCAACTATCCAGAAGGCGCCCAGAAGTACTTGGCCTTTTTGCAAAAGACAATTCCGACGGACTTGTCCGGTTTCCGAGTGGCGTTGGATGGCGCCAACGGCGCCACGGCAGATTTGCTGCCCCAGCTCTTCGCTGACATGGGCTTGGATTTTGAAACCATGGGCACGGAGCCAGATGGTTTGAACATTAATGACCATGTTGGTTCTGTTCATCCGGAAGCACTGGCCGAAATGGTCAAAGAGGGGGCCTTTGATGCCGGTCTGGCCTTCGATGGCGATGGCGACCGCTTGATTGCTGTCGATGAAAAGGGCCAAATCGTTGATGGCGATAAGATTCTCTATATTACTGGTAAGTTCTTAAATGAACAGGGCCGTTTGAAACAGCAGACAGTGGTATCAACGGTTATGTCCAATCTTGGTTTCTACAAGGCCTTGTCCGAGGCCGGTCTACAGTCTGTGAAGACCAAGGTAGGCGACCGCTACGTCATGGAAGAGATGCTGGCCAACGACTATAGTTTGGGTGGCGAACAAGCTGGCCACATTATTTTCAAGGATTGGGCCAAGACGGGCGATGGGCTGCTCACAGCCTTGCAGTTACTCTACGTGATGAAGGAAAGTGGTCAGTCGCTGTCAGAACTGGCAGCGCCCGTGACTATTTACCCCCAGGGACTAGTCAATGTGACCGTGGCTGATAAGCAGGCAATGGTTAAAAATCAGGCTGTCCAGGATCAGATTGCGGACCTGGAAGCTGAAATGGGCTCTGAAGGGCGGATTCTGGTGCGCCCTTCCGGCACGGAACCCATTGTGCGGGTCATGGTGGAAGCCCAAAGTAAGGACTTAGTCGAACATTATTTGCAGCAGATGGTGGCGACCATTCAATCAGTCAAAGAAGCATAAGAATAACAGCTAGCAGCGCTAGCTGTTTTTTATTTTGCCATGATTTTCACGAAAGCGAAATCTGCTATAATAAGAATACTAATCTTTGGAAAGGAATCACGTTTTGTCACCAGCAGAATTTAACCAATACTTGGCTGCCCACTATGCCATTCACTTTGACAATCTTGACTTGTTGAAGGAGGCCTTGACGCAGCGGAATTACTTAAACGAACATCCGCGGGAAACAGGCCGGGACTATCAGCGGCTGGAATTTTTAGGCGATGCGATTATGCAGGCGACGGTTACGGAGTACCTCTTTACCCGTTATCCGAACTGGCACGAAGGGCAGCTGACCGAGATGCGGATTACCATGGTGCAGACCAAATCCTTTGCGCATTTTGCGGCGATGATTCACTTAAACAAAGCTATTCGCTTGGGTAAGGGAGAGGAGATGAACGGGGCCCGGCAGCGCCCATCCCTCCTAGAAGACATCTGGGAGGCCTTCATCGGCGCGCTTTACTTAGACCAAGGCCAGTCTGTCGTCGTTTCCCTTTTGCAGCAAACGGTCTTTGCGGCCATTGATGAACACTTCTTTGATCAGTTCATCGACTTTAAGAGTCGGCTGCAAGAACACCTGCAAGTGAAGGGCAACGTGGCCATTGACTACACCCTGCTCAAAGAAGAGCGGCACGCAGACAACAGTCAAACTTTTGAAGTCTCGGTCGCTGTAGATGGCCAAGTATTGGCCTATGGTCGCGGTTCTTCTACCAAGGAAGCGGAGAAGCAAGCCGCGCAGCGAGCCTTAGCAAAACTAGACGCAGAATAAGATGAAACTAAAAACACTGGAAATTGCCGGCTTTAAGTCCTTTGCTAATAAAACTGTTATCGACTTTCAGCAGGGGATGACCGGCATTGTTGGTCCCAATGGATCAGGAAAATCAAATATTATTGAAGCCATTCGATGGGTGATGGGGGAGCAGTCTGCCAAAGATCTCCGGGGCAACAAGATGGCGGACGTCATCTTTGCGGGTACAAAAAGTCGGGCTGCTTTGAACCGGGCGGAAGTGTCGCTCACTTTTGATAATAGCGACCATTATATTCCGGCCGATTTTTCGGAAATTCGAATTACCCGCCGGCTCTATCGGAGCGGAGAATCCGCCTACCAGCTGAACGGGGCGGCCTGCCGGTTAAAAGATATTCACGAGTTGTTTATGGATACCGGCCTGGGTCGGGATGGTTTTTCCATTATTTCCCAGGGGCAAGTGGAACGTATTTTTTCTGCAAAGCCAGAGGAGCGTCGGGGCATTGTGGAAGAAGTTGCGGGTGTTTATAAGTACAAACAGAGCAAGGAAAAGGCTGTCCGTGATTTAGCTGCCACGGATGAAAACTTGGCCCGAGTCGACGATATTGTCGCAGAAGTGGCGCAGCGTTTGGCGCCGCTGGCAGCGCAAGCTGAGACGGCAAAAGCCTATTTGGACAAGCGGCAGCAGTACGAAGAACTGGATCAGGTGCAACTGACCCAGTCGATTTGGTCTTTGCAGCAGGAAGTCGCAGCGACCGAAAGGGCAGTGACGGCCAGTGCGGAGACGTTAAACAGCCAGCAAGCCACCCTTCGTGAGCAGCAAGCGGCCTTAAGCGCTGCACGGACGCAGATACAAGAGCAGCAAGCTAATCGGGATCAGTTGCAGGCAGACATCGTGACTTTGACCCAGCAACGGGAGCAGGCCATCGCTGCCAAACAGCTGGCTGCCCAAGCGCAGGAAAACCGGAAACAGGGCTTTGCACAAGTAGCTGAACAGCTGGATCGGCTTACCCAACAAGAAAAAAAACAAGCAGTTGAGCTGGCAACAGCAACTGAAAGTGAACAACAATTAACGGCGCAAGCGGCCACGATACGAGCCACGCTGCAAAAGCTTGAGCGGGAACACGGGGATCAGAAGCTGGCGGCGGTCAAAAAAGCATTGGCCCAAAACCATCAAGATTATGTTGCTGTCATGCAGGAAGTGGCTAGCAGCCGGAACAGGGTCACCTTTCAAGAAAAAAGCATTGCGCAGCATGAACAACAAGCTGCGGCAAAGCGGCAGGCTTTGCAAGCAACCGACCAGGAAGTTGCGGCTTGCCAGCAAGAACTAGCAGCCTATCAATCGGCCCATCCGGATCAAGCGCAAACGGAGAACCCGTACGAGCAAGAACTAGCAACGGCAGAAGCAACACTGACAGCAGCGCAGGCCAATTTAGAAGCAAAAGAACAGGACTGGCAGCAGGCTGCTTATCAAAAAGATCAAGTGCAAGCCCGCTACGATGCCCAGACTGCCTTAGACGAATATGCCGGTTTCTACCATGGCGTCCAGCACCTCATGCAGCCAGCCGTGCGGCAATCCTTTCCAGGGATTGAAGGCGTCGTTGCGGAATTGATTGACGTTCCGAGTCGCTATACCAAGGCCATTGAAACGGTCTTGGCGGGGGCTTTGCAACAAATTGTTGTCGACCAGACTCGAACAGCCAAAGCAGTGATTGCCTATATGACCAAACACCGCCAGGGCCGCGTAACCTTACTGCCCTTGGATTCGGTGCAGCCCCGGTCGATTCGTGACCTGAGTGCTGTCCAAAAAGAAGCAGGCTTCATTGGTGTCGCCGCTGATCTGGTCCAAATGCCAGCAGGCATGGACAATGTCTTACGGTCACTATTAGGGACCACGTTGTTGGCAGAAAACCTAGATGCAGCAACCCGGATTGGTCGGGCCTGCCGGCACCGTTTTCGGATTGTTTCCCTTGATGGCCAGCTGGTCAATGCCGGGGGTTCGATTACCGGCGGGGCCAATCAGCGGCAGGGTAGCTCGGTCCTTTCCCGGCAACAGGAACTGCAGCAGTTGAGTGCCCAACTCACCGCTGCAAAAGAAACTGTTCAACGTTTGGAGGAAGGCCGAAATCAGGCGCAGGCTGAGCGGCAGCAGGCCCAACAGCAGCTGGCGGACTTGCAGGCAGCCAGCCGGGATTACGAGAATGCCGGCCAAGCAGTTGATTACGAACGGAAGGCACTGGCTGATCGGTTGAATCGGGCACAGACGCAGCAACAGACCTTGCAGTTGGATGTTCAAGATTTGCAGGCAGCCTTGGCTGATGCCCAAACCGAGCTGGCGCAAGCCAAACAGGATTTGGCGGCGGCGACTGAGCAGCAGGCTCATACAGAGGCTGAAAACCAAACATTGCAGGAGCAGGTCGAAACAGTAACTGCTGCCCAGGAATCTTACCAAAAGGAAGCTGCCGACTTTCAAGTTGAACTGGCCCGAGTTGAGGCGGCCTGTCAAAACCAGCACACGCAAGCGCTGCGTTTGCAGGAAAGCTTAGCTGACTGCCGGCAGGAGCTAGCGACCTTAGCGCAGGAAAAAGCGAAGCTGGAAGAGCAGACTCAGGCTGCGGATAATCCAGCAGCTTTGGCAACAGAACTGACGAAGGTGACGGCTGCCCTGCAGGACAAGGAAGCACAAGTCAACACTTTGGCGAACGCGCTCACAGAGCAGGGGGCGACCGTGCAGCAACTAGAAGCACAGGTGACCGAACAACAAGCCGTCGTCAACCAAGCCAGCACTGACCAAGTCCAAGTGCAAAACCGCTATGAGCAACGGCAGCAACAGTTAGAACGGGCAGCCGGTCAGCTGCAGCAGCGCTATGGGTTAACGGTGCAGTCGGCAGCAGATGTTCATGAAACGGATTTGACGGCAGCCGAACTAGCGGCGCACTTACAGCAGTTGAAAGCCGATTTGGATGCGATGGGACCAGTCAACGTGGCCGCCATTAACGAGTATGAAACGATCCAAGCGCGCCACGCCTTCTTGAGCCAGCAAAGTAGCGATTTACGGACCGCCAAGCAAACACTGGCCGATACCATTGCGGAAATGGATCAAGAAGTGCAGCAGCGCTTTCAAACCACCTTTACCGCTATTGCCAATAATTTTGCTAAAGTCTTTACCAAAATGTTTGCCGGCGGTCAGGCCCAGTTAGAATTAACGGATCCGGCCCACTTGTTAACGACAGGCATTGATATCAAGGCCCAACCGCCTGGTAAAAAATTCCAGCAGATGTCCCTCCTTTCTGGAGGGGAGAAGGCGCTGACGGCTATTTCGCTCCTCTTTGCCATTTTGGAATACCGGCCCGTGCCCTTTGTCATTTTGGATGAGGCAGAGGCTGCTTTGGATGAGGCGAACGTGGACCGTTTTGCCAACTATTTGAAAAATTTCGCTGGGCAGACCCAGTTCATTACGATTACACACCGGAAAGGAACGATGGTCGCCGCCAAAGTCCTCTATGGTGTTACAATGCAAGAAGCAGGTGTTTCGAAGATGGTCGCCGTTAACTTAGAAGAGGCGGCGGCAACCGTTTTGTAAGGGGTACTTATGGGATTATTTGATATTTTCAAAAAAAAGAAAAAACAGACAGCACCCGTTGACGAAGAAACGGCGGCAACAACAGAAGCGGCCGCCGGCCAGGATGATGCTAGCAAAGGGGAAACACCGCAGCAGGATGTTGACGGACCTGAGCAAGCAGCTGCTCGTTCGGCTGATGAGGAAAGCGCCGGTCGACCGGCTGTGGCCACCGAGGCGGAAAAGGCCAGTGAACAGACGGGAGACCAGTCAGATAGCGGCGTAGTGGATCATCAGTCGCCGGCTAGCGATGTCGAAAAGGAAGAGCAGGATAGCGCTGGCACTCAATCAGCCCAGGCAGCCCAACCTAAGCAGGTTGTGGATTCAGCTAGTCAAGCTGACAGGGGCGGTAATCAAGCGGATGACCTTCATCAAACGGAGGCTGCCAGCCAGTCGGTAACTGATGAACCAACCAATGCTGTTCCATCAGCTGAGCAGTTGGAGGCTGATAACACAAAGGCTGCCGCCCAGTCGGGGGACGCAGCCCAGCCAGCAGCACAACCGGTTTCAGACAGTAGCAACTCAACTGAGGCGGCTGCCCAGGCAGCTGACAAGGACGACGAAGCTTCTGAACAAGATGGGCCAAAGGCCAAGCAAGGGGACCAGCCCACTGAACAAGCGGAGCAGCAGGCTTACGACCAAGGCTTATCAAAGTCTCGTAAATCTTGGTCCGAACGGTTCAACCATTTTCTAGCGAATTTCCTTTCCGTTGATGAATCTTTCTTTGAAGAACTCGAAGATACGCTTATTGGCGCTGACTTAGGCTTTGATTTGGCCATCCAGATTTCGGATGCCGTCCGGCAGGCGGTCAAAGAAAAGAACATCAAGGATAAAAATGATATCCGCGAACTAATCATCGAGCAGATGGTGAACCAGTACGAAGCACAGGGCCAGGATGAGGACCAAAGTATGCACTTTGCGCCAGCCGGTCAACCAACAGTCATGCTCTTTGTCGGGGTAAACGGCGTCGGGAAAACCACAACGGTGGGGAAGTTAGCGGCCCGTTACCGGCAGGAGGGACAGAAAGTGCTCTTAGCCGCTGCCGATACTTTCCGAGCCGGTGCGGTTAAGCAACTCCAGGAATGGGGAGAACGGACTGGCGTGCCTGTGGTGACCGGTAAAGAAAAGGCGGACCCCGCTTCGGTCGTCTATGCTGCGGCTGCGCAAGCAAAAGCAGAAAACTATGATATCTTGTTAGTGGATACGGCCGGTCGCTTGCAAAATAATGTGAACCTAATGCAGGAATTATCGAAAATGAACCGGGTCGTGAAAAAGGCAACGGATAAGGAGCCCGAAGAGGTGCTCTTGGTCCTTGATGCGACGACCGGTCAAAATGCACTGCAACAGGCCAAACTGTTCCGGGATTCTTCAGAAGTAACTGGTATCGTCCTCACCAAGATGGATGGGACGGCCAAGGGGGGCATCGTCTTTGCCATTCGCGATCAGTTACACCTACCAGTCAAGTGGATTGGCTTTGGGGAGCAAGTCAGTGACCTGCGGGTCTTCTCTGCACCAGACTTTGTCTACGGACTCTTTAAGGATTTGGTAACCAACTAATGGATTTAGCAAAGAAAAACGAAGTCAATGCGCTTTTTTCCTTTTACGGGCCCTTGTTGACGGAAAAACAACAGACTTATTTACATTTATATTTTGAAGATGATTTTTCCATTATTGAAATTGCCAGTTCAGAACAGGTGAGTCGGCAGGCGGTTTCAGATAACATGAACCGCGCCGTTGACTTGCTCTACCACTACGAAGAATTGCTTGCCTTACTGGCAGAGTCCACGCAGCGGCAGCAGGTGGAACAAGAGCTAGCGGCCTATGTGGCAGCACACTATCCAAAAGATCAGGTGCTCAACCAGCAGTTGACAAAACTATTTAACCAAGAAATCAATTAAGGGAGGCGGGCTGTACACTAGCCCAAACGATATGGCATTTGAAAATTTGACAGATCGCTTATCCAAAGCATTAAAGAATCTGACCGGATCGGGTCGGATTAAAGAAGAAGACCTACAGACTTCCCTACGGGAGATTCGTCTGGCCCTGTTGGAAGCCGATGTGGCTTATCCAACGGTCAAGAAATTCGTGGCTAATATTCGCGAAAAGGCTAAGGGTGCGGATATCCTGGAAGGATTGAACGCCCCACAGCAAGTGGTCAAGATTGTGAACGACGAATTGACTGCTTTGATGGGCGAAGAAGCAGTGCCATTGAATAAGTCGGAAAAGATTCCGACGACGATTATGATGGCCGGTTTGCAGGGGGCTGGTAAGACCACCACGGTGGCCAAGTTAGCCTACAAGCTGAAAAAAGAAGACCATGCCCGGCCCCTGTTAATTGCAGCCGATGTTTATCGACCAGCCGCCATTGATCAGTTGGAAGTGTTGGGTCAGGATTTGGACGTTCCGGTCTTTTCACAGGGTACGGACGTTGATCCCCGGGACATTGTCCGGGCAGGTTTGGCACAAGCAGCCGAAAATAAAAACGACTATGTGCTGATTGATACGGCCGGTCGCTTGCAGATTGATGATGCTTTGATGCAAGAGCTTAAAGATATTGAGCAAATTGCACATCCTGATGAAATCTTGCTGACGGTCGATGCCATGACAGGTCAAAATGCGACCGAGACTGCTCAAGGCTTCGCGGACGCCCTTGATTTGACCGGGGTTGTCCTGACCAAGTTGGACGGTGACACGCGTGGTGGGGCCGCTCTATCCATCCGGGATGTGACGGGCAAGCCGATTAAGTTTGTCGGGCAGGGAGAAAAGAAGACGGATTTGGATGTCTTCCACCCTGATCGGATGGCTTCTCGGATTCTCGGCATGGGGGACATGCTGACCTTCATCGAAAAGGCTCAAAAAGAGGTCGATGAAAAGAAGCAGGCCGAACAGTTGGAGAAGATGCGGCAAAACACCTTCGACTTCAATGACTTTATTGATCAGCTGCACCAAGTCCAAAGCATGGGCCCCATGGAAGACTTGATTAAGATGATTCCTGGTATGGCCAACAATCCAGCCTTGAAAAACATGCAAATTGATGACAAGCAGTTTGCCCATATGGAAGCCATCATTTCTTCGATGACCAAGGAAGAACGGACTAATCCGGATTTGATTAACCCATCCCGCCGCCGTCGGTTGGCGGCCGGTGCCGGTCGCCCAGTGGTCGAAGTCAACAAGATGATGAAACAGTTTGACCAGATGAAAAAGATGATGAACCAGGCCACGAAGGGTAATTTCTCTGGCATGGAATCCATGATGGGTGGTGCCGGTATGGACATGTCCGCCATGATGGGTGGTAACGGCATGCCCAACAGTAACTTCGGGCAGAAGGTGCAGAACTTTGCCATGAAGCAAGCTGCCCGCAAGATGAAAAAGTTGCAGAAGAAGCGGAAAAAGAAGTAGAACGGAAGCTGTTTTTCAGCAGGGTGCTATTATGACAGTCAAACTAATCGCAACGGATTTAGATGCTACTTTTTTAAGGCCGGATAAAAGCTTTAACCATGAACTTTACCGCCAAATGATGGCGGCGGCAGCCGAGCAGGAGGTTGCCTTCGTAGTGGCAACTGGCAACCATCCCGATAAGATTGCCGGCTACTTTGCTGGATTACCGGCGCCTCAGGCCGTCATTGCTAATAATGGGGCCCAGGTGATGCTGGGTGATCAGTTGCTAGCCACTCAAAATTTGGATTCGGTTGTTTTCCAACCGATTTTGGACTTAATTAACGACCACCGGGATCGCGTGCGCATGGGACTGGTTTTCACCGGTACTAAGCGGGCCTTTATGCTCAAGCAGCAAGCAGCCTTGGGATTGGGCACAGAAAAGGCGGCCACTTACTTTGAGGACCTGGTTTTGATCGATGACTTGTCAGAGATTGATGAACCAATCCTGAAGCTAACGGTGGACTTGCCGGACTACGAACGACCTTTTATGGCAGCTGTTCGGGCATTGGATTTACCAGTTCATGTGACTTCTGCGGGTTATGGCGCGATCGACTTTGTCAATCCCGATGTGAACAAGGCCGTCGGCCTGCGTTTATTGAGTGAACAGATGCAGATTGCCCCAGCTGAAATGGCCGCCTTTGGCGATGGGTTGAACGACGTAGAGATGCTCAATCTCGTGGGCCAGCCCTATCGGATGCCGGTCGCTGATCCACTTTTGCGGGCAGCGCCCTATGCGGTCGCAGTCGCGGGAAACGAAGCAGACGGGGTCTTGCAGACCATTTTGACTGAAATTTTGGGTCGTCAATCATGAAAAAAACAAGCATGCAACGCTGGCTCTGGCGCCTCTTGGCGCTCTTTTTTCTGCTGTTAAGCCTTTTCTTTGCTTATCAGTGGGTACAAACGCAGCCCACGCAGAGTCCAGTTAAAAAAGTGCAGAAAAATATCCAGGATAGCCAGCACAAGGCCTATTCCACGAGTGCTCGAAAAGCACTGGGTCAGCAGCTGATGAAGGATGACCAACAGGCTTTGGGCATTCATAAGCAGGGCTATGTGGCCATGCCCAATTTGTCGATTTTTATGCCAATCTACGACAATGCCTATTCCAAAGCTGCCTTGGATAAAGGGGCTAATACGGCGCAGAAGGATAGTCCGGTACCAACCATGGGGGCCGGCAACTACACCTTGGCTGCCCATAACTGGGATAATGGCTATACCGGTTTTTCGGCCCTGCAGCAAAAGTTAAAGCAGAACAGTCCCTATTTGGTCGATGGCCAACTGAAAGGGTCGGACTGGCTCAATGGCAAATCCATTTATTTGGCCAATGACAAGGGAATTTACCGTTACACGGTTAAAGACCAGACCACGGTTGACCAAAACCAGGGGGAGATTTTGGACCCTAACTTGCGCATTGATGGTCAGGCCAAACTGACCATTATTACTTGTCTTTATCCGGATACCACGAAGCGGATTATTACGAATGCCCAGTACAGTGGTTTCACTTCCTGGCAGAAGGCTTCCGACAAAGAGGTCGGTTACTTTGATCTGAACAAGCAAAAGACCAATGTGCTACCATAAGTAAGGAGTTTGCATGTTTGAATATTTGAAGGGGATTGTGACGGTCGTCGCACCCGGTTACCTGGTGGTTGAAAGCAAGGACGGGGTCGGCTACCGCCTGAACCCAGCCAATCCTTACGCCTATAATGAAGGACAGGAAGTCCAAGTTTTCATTGAGCAGGTTGTCCGGGAAAATGAAGTGTCGCTCTATGGTTTTACAACGGCTGCTGAGAAAGCCCTTTTTAACAAACTGACTTCCGTTTCGGGCATTGGACCTAAGTCTGCCCTGGCGATTTTAGCAGGGGCGGACGCGGGTTCACTCGCACAAGCAGTGGCCAATGATGACGTCGACTATCTGACCCAGTTCCCCGGGGTTGGCAAAAAGACAGCCCAGCAAATTGTGCTAGACTTGAAGGGCAAGCTTGATGACTGGCAGACAATGGCTGGTGGTACTACGTTGCCATTAGATGATCAGGCCGGCCCTCAGCAGGCCCAACAGCTGGAAGATGCGCTGGCTGCCTTGGCGGCGCTTGGCTACAGCAATAAGGACATTGCTAAGGTCAAAAAGCACTTAGCCAAGGAAAGCGGTAGCACGGAAGACCTGATTTCGCAGGCACTGAAGTTGCTTGTTTCCTAGTTGTCGGCAACTAGGGCAAAACTAATCGATTGGAGTAGGTATGGTGATTATTACAGCAGGGATGATTGGTGTCGGTAAGACGACCTTGACCAAGTTATTAGCAGACCATTACGGTACGGAGGCTTTCTATGAACCAGTGGGGGACAATCCCGTGCTGCCACTGTTTTACCGGGATCCCAAGCAGTATGGTTTTCTGCTTCAGATTTTCTTCTTGAACCGCCGCTTTGCCATGATTAAACAGGCGTTGGCTAATGACAACAATGTCTTGGACCGGTCCATTTACGAAGATGAGCTGTTTACAGAGGAAAATCACCGGGATGGCAACATTTCGGATATGGAAATGGCCACTTACCATGACCTTTTGCAGCGGATGATGGCTGAGTTACAGGCCCTGCCCAAAAAAGCACCCGATCTTATGGTTTATGCGGATGCTGATTTTGAAACCATCCTAGCTCGGATTAAGAAACGCGGTCGCGAGTATGAGCAGTTTGAAGAAAACGACGACCTCTACCGTTATTACCACAAAATGTGGACGGCCTATCAATCCTGGTTCGATTCTTACCATGAATCGGCTAAAATTAAAGTCGATTTGCAAAAGTATGACTTGGAAGATCCGGCCAACCAACGAATCGTCCTGCAGCAAGTCGATGAGGCATTGGCCAAAATTCGTTCTTAAAACAGTTATCAAGCACAAGGTACTTGTGCTTTTTTGCTAACAGAAGTCAAGCCTAACAAGGGGTTGGCTTCTTTTTGATTTTGTGCATTTTTTCAGGAAAGGAAACTAGCGTACATGGGCACGAGCAAGTGTTTTTCACAATCTTTTTTGTTAAATTATTAAAGATTTGGTAAAATAGACCGGATATCTTTTATAAAAAATAAAGGAATGGGTTATGCGAGCAGGGCAATTACAACAAAATAAAGTCGCAAAGTCAGGTAAGTTTTTCTTATTTGCAGCCTTGACGACCTTTTCAGCAGCCGGACTGGCACAAATGAACCAAGAATCACTGGGATCTTTCTGGCCTGATGGCACCGCCACAGCTGATGAGCATGCGGTCGGCCAGCAGTCGCAGCAAGTGCTATCCCAGTCTGCCCAAACAGCGGCAGCGCAAAACGAACAAGACAAACAAGGGCAGTCACAGGCAAACACGACAGCAGCCAGTGCTAGCAGTGATGAGGCAAACAACGAGAATGAGTTGGATAAGCTGCATGCGCTGGAAAATCGCTTTGGGAATGTCAACAATCAGGCCAATACGGCAACTGCCGACCAGCAGGAGGCAAAGGGCAAAACCCTGGTACCGGATGACACACTGCGGGCGGCTTTTGCCAAGACACTTGGCGTGTCCGGGGATGACTTGACGGCAGACCTGCTGGCCAAGGTTCAGTCCTTGCAGATTGATAGTGGCCGTATTAGCTCTTTTGCCGGCCTTCATTATGCACAAAATCTAGAAAGTCTGACGATCTTGGGTCCTACGCAAACTAGCAACCAGGATCAGCAGAATATCGCGAGCTATGACCAGCAGCCAGCAGCGGATCACTACCATGCTGCGTCGGGAACGGCGGATCTGTCAGGTGCACAGTCTCAGGCTGATGCGGCCGAACTGGGTCAGCTGTCCAAGCTCAAGTTTATCCAAATGACGGGCTTGGGCTTAACGGATACCAACCTGCTCAAGCAGCAAATCCAAAATAATCCTCAGTTGCAGTCCGTCTATTTGAACCAAAATCAGATTCGGGACTGGGGTGCCTTTGCTGGACAGTCCTTGCCGGGCCTGAAAATTTTGAACTTGGCAGGCAATCAGGTCACTAATTTGGCAGCCGTTCAAACAATGTCGCTGCCATCTTTGACGGCTTTGGATATTAGCCAAAACCAGATTCAGGACTTATCGCCCGTGACCGCCGCGTCCCTTACGAGCCTGAAATATTTGGCAGCCAACCATAATCAGCTGACGGATGTGTCAACGCTGAAGGAAAGTGGTCTCAAGCAGTTAGCTTTCCTTGATCTAAGGGACAATCATTTAACAAACTTACAGGCTCTCTCTGGACTCTATGCCCGCTATCCGGCACTTCGGACGTTAAAATTAGACCATAATCGCTTGCAAGACTTGAGTTTCATGGATGGTTACCATTTGAATGGCGACACCTCAGCTGTCGATCAGCAGGCACAGCAGACCGTGAAGATGGTGAAGCCGCAAAGCAATGATCAGCAAAATGTCGCTATCCCACTGCCCATTAAGACCAGTCTCTTATTTAATAGTCGCGGTTATTACCAGGCCTATGCCGATACGACGGGGGATTCGTTGGCCATTTCCGATCTGTCCAACGATGTGGTTGGGCTGCAACTTTATGATGGGAGTTATTTGCCAGCTTCTGGTAAACTAGATGGTGATAACTACGATGTTCAATCACTCGTCGTTGCCGCTTCAGCCAAAGAGCAGCCCCAAAAACTGACTTTCCGTTGGCTCGGCGCTGACGGCCGTTTCCGGGGGGCGCAAGAGATGGATTTAAACTGGGTGGATCCCGTTCAACCAGTGATTAATGCCGATGATCGCACGGTGGCTTTGCAAACGACCTTTCATCCAAAGGATTTGGTCACAGCCCATGATTTGCAAAATGACGGCCAAGCGGCCGTTGATTTAACGGACAAAATTGAAGTGATTGACAACCAGGTCAACACGAATGCCATTGGCTCCTATCCTGTTGTTTATAAGGTCACCAACCAGTACGGCTTGTCCACCGAAAAGAAGGTCATGGTCACGGTTGCCGATCCCAAAATGCAACCCCACTGCTATTGTGTTTGTGAGCCAGCTCCTACGAACGCAAATGGCCAAAACGGTACGAACAATAATAGCAATAATGCTGGCAATAACGGCGTGACGGTTAATACTGGTTCTGGTAACAACGCTGGTTCCAGCAATAACAATAATAATCAGAACAATGCTGGTAATAACGGTGTGACGGTTAATACCAATCCAGGCACTGACAATGGTGGTATGACGAACACCAATAACAACAGTAATAATGCTGGTAATAACGGCGTGACTGTTAATACCGGTGCTGATAACAATGCTGGCTCCAGTAATAACAATAACAACGAGAACAGTGCTGGTAATAATGGCGTAACTGTTAATACTAACCCAAGTACTGGCAAGGGTGGTACGACGAACACTAATAACAATAGTAATAGCGCTGGCAATAACGGTGTGACTGTTAATACCAACCCAGGCACTGGCAATGGTGGCACAACCAACATCAATAACAATAGTAATAGCGCTGGCAATAACGGTGTGACTGTTAATACTGGTTCTGGTAACAGTGCTGGCTCCAGTAATAACAATAACAACGAGAACAGCGCTGGTAATAACGGCGTAACTGTTAATACTGGTTCTGGTAACAGTGCTGGCTCCAGTAATAACAATAACAACGAGAACAGCGCTGGTAATAATGGCGTAACTGTTAATACTAACCCAAGTACTGGCAATGGTGGTACAACAAACACCAACAACAGTAATAGTGCTGGTAATAACGGTGTGACTGTTAATACTGGTGCTGGTAACAGTGCTGGCTCCAGTAATAACAATAACAACGAGAACAGTGCTGGTAATAATGGCGTAACTGTTAATACTGGTTCTGGTAACAGTGCTGGCTCCAACAATAACAATAATAACCAGAACAGCGCTGGTAATAACGGTGTTACGGTTAATACCAATCCAGGCACTGGCAATGATAGCACGACGGACACCAACAATAATGGTGCCGGCAACGCTGGTGCCACTAGCAGCAATAATAACCAGAACAGTGCTGGCGATAATGGCGTAACTGTTAATACTGATTCTGGTAACAACGCTGGTGGCGGTAACAGCGATAATAACCAGAATGGTGCTAGTAATCATGGCGTCACGGCGAACACCAATCCCACCACTGGGCATGGTGGCGTGACAAGCACCACCAACAATAGTAATGACGCTGGTAGCACTGCTGGTTCCAGTAATAACAACCAGAACAATGCCGACGATAACGGTGTCGCGGGCAACACTAACCCAAGTATTGATAATGCTGGTTCAACAAACACCAACAACAATAGCAACGATGCTGGCAATAACGGCGTGACTGCTAATACTGGTTCTGGCAATGGGAACGACTCCAGCAACAGCAATAAAAACCAGGGCACTGCTGGTTCCGACAGCAACAATGATCAAAACGGTACTAGCACACCGACTGATAATAACGGCAATAGCCACCAAGACGCCGTCAATAACAATCAAAACAGTGCGGCCAATGGTGGTGTAGCAGTTCATGCTAATCAGAATATTGCTGCTGGCAGTGGTCAAAGCAATTCGAATGCCGATAGTAGTGATGACAACAATCATGCTAATGGCTCGATGAATGCCGCTGCTAATCACACAAATGATCAAAGCCCAGCTACTGACAATCAGGATCAAAGAGGGAAGCATCTGGCCACCACGCATCCGAATGCTGCCGCTGATCATGATGGTCATAGTACGGATGCGCAGTCAGCCCAACAGAATCACCAAAATGGGGTTGGTAACATTGATGTGAAAGGGGATAAGAACCGGCAACAAGCAACGAATCCAACGGACCAGGAAGGTGTGAGCGGACAGCCACAGGACAACCAAAAGCAAACGGCTCACCAAACTGATGCCGGACAATCGGCTGCTGGTCATTCCAATCAGGGGATGGCTGGTAACCCAGGGGCTCAAACTGACAGTCAGTCGGATCGACCAGTACAGCCAAAAAGTACCGTCTATTCTGACCAGTCACAATTGAGCAATGGCAATGGTGGGACAAATGTTCACACGAAGCCTACTGCGGATCAAACGTCCGACTACAGGAAGACAGCATCAGCTAATACGGCTCAGTTCAATGACAAAGAGTCAGAACGGATGGGCGTCCCAGTTGGTAGCAAGGAATCTGATCTGCAATTTGGACAGCAGCCCAGCTGGCAGCAAGCGTTCACAAACGCTGCAGCAAACCAAAATCGTCAGCAGGCAATCCCCGCTTCCTGGCCATCAGGACGGTCGATGACAAATGACGCTGCAGTGAATGAAGTAACTAATTTGTCTCGTATTGCAAAGCGAAAGCAAGCAGAATTGCCTGCAACCGGTGCAGAATCAGAACGGCGAACTGAAAAATTTGCAACAACCGGTGTTTTTGCAAGTAGTACCATGGCGCTCAGCCTCTGGTTCTTAGCAGCTAAAAAAAGAAAAGATGAGGAAGCCTAGCTTGCTTCATCAATGAAAGCCCTTTTGGGGCTTTTTTTATTAATTTTTTATTAAAATAGCAGTATGTGCTATACTTTACTAAGATTAAGTAAAATTGAGCGAGGAATTTTCATGCCTGCAAGAGAAAAAGCACACTATAAAATGTTCAAATCCGGTAAATTCTGGGTCTTTGCCACGGTTACGGCCTTTACGGCGGCCGCCGCAGCGCAGACCAATCGGTTAAATTGGCTACCAATGGGTCAAGGAATGACTGCCGCCGCCAGTGACAGCACCATTCAGCAACAGGGACAAACAGTTGCTTTGCCAACAGGCCAAGCAACTAAAGACGATAGCCAGGTGGAAAAGAATACTGCTCAGACAGCAACGGCAGCTGTCAAATCATCTGACAGCAGCAAACAGTCTAGCGCCCAGTCATCTTTGTCTAGCAACAAGCAAGCTACAGACCAGCAAACAGTGACGACGCAAACGCAAGCAGCAGATGATAGCAAAACAAGTACTGACCAATCTCAGTCCGGGCAGCAAACGCAGACGGCAACCAGTACAAGCGCACAAAGTGGTAGCGATCAGAAACAGCAGACAAATCAAAATACTAGCAATCAGCCGGCTGCCAGCACTAGTTTTGATTCTTCCGACCAGTTGACCAATCGGATGGCAGATGATAACAACAGTGGTACTACTAGCACTAACAGTAGTGAAAACAATGGGGCTAACAACAGCGCCAATAGCACTGACGCCAAAGGGAAAGCGCTGGTGCCTGATGATACCCTACGAACTGCTTTGGCGCAGGCTGCTAATGTGTCAGCTGATGACTTAACCGCAGACCAGTTGGCTAATTTGAAAGCCCTTAAAATCACTTCCGGAAAAATTACTTCCTTACAGGGGTTGGAGTATGCTAAAAGTCTGGAAAGTCTGACCATCATTGGTAGTGGCAAACAAGACGTTGATGAATCAGACAATACTGGTAACTACTCCTACATGGGCTTTTACCAAGAAAGCCAGCCGTCTTATCAATATGCTACTGATAAGGGGACTGCGGACGTATCGGCCGTATTAAATGATGAGCAATTGCAACCATTGAACCAACTGTCAAAGTTGAAATTCATACAATTGACTGGACTCGGCATTCAGGATCCCAAACTGCTTTTACATCAGATTCAAAGCAAGCAAAATTTGGAAACTGCTTTTTTTGATAAAAATGAATTGGATAATATGAATGCCTTTCAAGGCATTCATATGGATCAGCTGAAGACGCTCTCCCTTGCCGCCAATAACATTACAGATATTTCGGTGATGAAGGACCTTGATTTACCACAGTTAAAGGGGTTGGACCTTAGTTATAACCAAATCAGTGATGTCAGTCCGATTACCCAATCAAAATTAACTAGCGTTCAGGTGCTACTGGCTGATCATAACCGTATTCAGAACGTCGATGCGTTTAAAGATTCGACCTTTACGAACTTGCATTGGTTGTCTGCACGTGATAATCAGATTCAAAACATTGCCATTATGAAGGGATTAAGTAGTCGCTATCCTAATTTGCATACCTATCGAATTGATCATAATGAAATCTCAGATACGACGCCGATGGACGGCTATAATTTCAATTCCGATACAAGCGCATATAATCAAGACTACAATCAACAGGTGACCTTAGTTAAGCCCAGTGAAGGTCAAAAGGTTGAAATTCCCATGCCCATCAAAACCATTGACATCCAGTGGAAAGATTGGTGGCACGGCAATAGTGATCCAAGTGGTCAGTCCCTTCACTTAAGTAATTTGCCAGAGTCAGTGACAGAGGTACGACTCTACGATGGTAGCATTCAATCAGTGGCTGATGCTGAAGAGGACAATGACAACGACGATTTTACAGGAGTGAAGTCCTTTCTCCTACCAGTAAAGACTAATCAAGCATTACCACAAAAGTTTTCATTTTCCTGGGCTGGTGCAGCGTATCGTTTCACCGGAACTGCCAACTTAACTTTGAACTGGGTCGATTCAGTGGCGCCCGTCCTCAATGCAAGTGATCAAACAATTTCAGCGGGGGACCAGTTTAACCCGCTTACTGGCGTGACAGCTTATGACCAGCAGCAGGACGGCAGTGCACAGGTCGACTTGACCAACGACATTCAGGTTGTCGACAATCAAGTGAACAGTGAGCAGCCTGGGCAGTATACCGTTCATTATCAGGTCAAAAACAGTCGGGGCTTAACGACGGATAAAACCATCACGGTGACGGTTGTTGCCCGCGGACCGCTGGGACCAGATAGTCCTGATTTACCTGATTCGGTTAAGAAGGAGTTGACCAAGGACGTCACCCGGACCGTGAACTTTATCGATGATAAGGGCAATGTGCTGGCTCCTACGCAGCAAGCAACGGTCCATTTCCAGCGAACGGCTAGCTATCAGGAAGCGCAAAAACAGTACGTGCCTAATAACGACTGGCACGTTGTCGGTGAACCAAGCACTTTTGCAGCAGTGGATGTGAATCAAGCGGTTGATAGTAGTCAATACGAGACTGCAAAGATTACCGTTAACGGGCAAAAGGCAGCGGCTGTTACTGCGGAAACGCCAACAGCGGATTCAGCCAACGAAAACATTCTGGTGACTTATCAAGACAAAATTAGTCCGGTCGGTCCGAATACGCCCAACATGCCCAAAAAGGTAACGGACAACTTGTCTAAGGATGTCACTCGCACGGTCACCTTCGTTGATGCTCGGGGCAACAGCCTGGCAGCAGCAGAAAAGGCCACGGTTCACTTGGAGCGCACGGCGGACTACAACTATGCAACCGGCGAAGTAAGTTATCACAATGATTGGCATATCGTTGGTGAGACAGGGTCTTTCTCGGCAGTCGACGTGGACCAGGCAGTTGATAGCAGTAAGTATGTTGATCCAAAAATTACGATTAATGGCAAAGAGGCGTCGGCTATCGAATCAGAAACGCCAACGGCCGAGTCAGCTGACGAAAACATTGTTGTGACTTATCAAGATAAAACCAGTCCAGTTGGCCCCAACACACCAAACGTTCCCAAGACGGTTACGGATAATCTTTCTAAGGATGTTACTAGAACAGTTAACTTCGTTGATGCTCAGGGGCATACCTTGGCGCCAGCAGAAAAGACAACCGTTCATCTGGAACGCACGGCGGATTATAACTTTGCGACTGGCGAGGTAAGCTATCACAATGACTGGCACACGGATGGCCAACCAAGCGTCTTTGCCGCAGTTGACGTTGAAAAAGCGGTTGATGCCGCCAAATACGCAGATCCAAAAATTACGATTAATGGTAAAGAGGCCTCCGCTATCGGATCAGAAACGCCGACTGCTGACTCAGCAGATGAAAACATCGTCGTGACTTATCAGGACAAGACGGTGCCAGTTGGTCCGAACACACCAAACGTTCCCAAAACTGTGACCGACAATTTGTCCAAAGATGTTACGCGAACAGTCAACTTCGTTGATGCCCAAGGCAACACCCTGGCAGCAGCAGAAAAGACAACGGTTCACTTAGAACGCATGGCGGATTATAACTTCGCCACCGGGGCAGTGTCCTATTACAATGATTGGCATGTCGTTGGCAATCCAAGTAGCTTTGCAGCAGTTGATGTGAATCAGGTAGTCGATGGCAACAAGTACAAAGATCCAAAGATTACGATTAATGGAAAAGATGCTACTGCTATCGTGGCCGAAGCACCTACCGCTGATTCAAATGACGAAAACATTGTCGTGACGTACCAGCACCAAGCAGACAAATCGAAGAAAGTTACACCAGATAATCCTGGTTCGGTGGATGTCAATACGCTCAAAAAAGCTGTTACTCGGACTATTCAGTACGAAAATCAAGGTGGCCAGGAGCTTGCAACGCCGGTTATCGAAACAGTTCACTTTACTCGTGCTGCTATTGTGGACGAGACAACCAATCAGGTCCTGTCCTACACCGATTGGCAGGCTTCTGAAAATCCGGTTTGGGAAGCAAAAATTTCCCCTGATTTGTCAGATAAGGGATATGATGCGCCTAGTGAACAGTTAGTATCTTCGCAAAATGTGACGGCGGATACACAGAACACTTCTTTGGTTGTTACCTACAAGGTCAAGGACAACCCTACGCCAACGCCAAACAACGGTGGCGGTAACCAACCAGCTAACGGTGGTAACAATACGCCAAGCAACGGTGGCGGTAACCAACCAGCTAACGGTGGCGACAACACGCCAAGTAACGGTGGTGATAACCAACCAGCCAACGGTGGCGACAACACGCCAAGTAACGGTGGTGATAACCAACCAGCTAACGGTGGTAACAATACGCCAAACAACGGTGGCGGTAACCAACCAGCTAACGGTGGTAACAACACCCCAAGCAACGGTGGCGGTAACACGCCAGCCAACGGCGGTAATAACACGCCAAGCAACGGTGGCGGTAACCAACCAGCTAACGGTGGCGACAACACGCCAAGTAACGGTGGTGGCACCAAGCCAGCTAATGGTGGTAACAACACCCCAAGCAATGGTGGTGGTAACCAACCAGCTAACGGTGGTAACAATACGCCAAGCAACGGTGGCGGTAACCAACCAGCCAACGGCGGTAACACGCCAGCCAATGGCGGCAGTAACACGCCAAGCAACGGTGGTGATAACCAACCAGCCAATGGCGGCAATAACGCCCCAAACAACGGCGGCGGTAACCAACCAGCCAACGGTGGCAACAACATCCCAAGTAACGGTGGTGATAACCAACCATCTAACGGTGGTAACAACACCCCAAGCAATGGTGGCGGTGGCCAACCAGCCAACGGTGGCGACAATACCCCAAGTAATGCTGGTGATAACCAACCAGCTAACGGTGGTAACAACAAGCCAAGCAATGGCGGTGGTAACCAACCAGCCAAGAGTGGCGACAACACGCCAAGCAATGGTGGCGGTAACCAACCAGCCAAGAGTGGCGACAACACGCCAAGCAATGGTGGCGGTAACCAACCAGCCAAGGGTGGCGATAACACGCCAAATAATGGCGGCGGTAACCAACCAGCCAATGGTGGCAATAACACACCAAGCAACGGTGGTGATAACCAACCAGCTAACGGTGGTAACAACAAGCCAAGCAATGGGGGAAATGACAAGTCCACTCAGCAGCCACTTGCTAAGCCCGCGCAGTCACAGCAGCCTGACCGTCCAGCAAGTGCTCAGCTAAAGCAAGCCCCTACGGCGGCAAACGATTCGGTTAACAAGTTGTCAGAACAGCAAGTTAGTGATTTGCCCGCAACGGCCAAGCAAGTTGATAGTCGGGTGGCAAAGTTTGCTACTGTCGGATTGATGACCACGATGACTGCAAGTCTAGCCCTTTGGTTTGGTCAACCTAAAAAACGGCAACAAAAGTAAGCAATAGTCAACTTATAGACGGTTTACACAAAAAGGAGCAACTGCTAATCACAGCAGTCGCTCCTTTTTTGGATGCTGTTTTTTATTAAAAACAGTGGGTGGTATAATTTATTAAGAATAAGTAAAGTTTAGTGAGGAATATCCATGTTTGTAGGACAAAAGGCCCATGCTAGAATGCCCAAATCTGGTAAATTTTGGTTCTTTGCCACGATTACGGCCTTCACGGCGGCCGCAACCGCGCAAACTAACCAATCGAATTGGTTACCAATGGGTCAGGCAACGACTGCCGCTGCTAGTGAAAGTACAATCCGGCAACAGGGGCAAACGGTCACATTGCCAACAAATCGTTCAACCGAAGGCGATAGCCAGCCACAAACGGATACCGCGCAAGCAACAACGACTGCTGTTGCAGCATCTGACAGCAGCAAGCAGTCTAGCGCACAGTCACAGTCATCTTTGTCTAGCAACAATCAAGCGGCAGTAGCGGCGCAAACGTCGGCAGCGGATAATAGCCAAACGAGTGCTGACCAAACTCAGTCAGGGAAACGGACACAGACGGCAGCCACTATGCCCGTGCCAAGTAGTGTTGATAATAGACAGCAGGTTGATCAAAAGGCTAGCACTCAGTCAGCCGCCAGTACTAGCGGAAAGTCTTCTGACCAGTTAGCGAATCGTTTGGGAAATGACAGCAGTAATCGTAACAACGGTAGCGCTGCTAATATTAGCACTGGCAGCGAGGATGAAGGGACGACTAGTACTGTTGCTAAAGGAAAAGCGCTGGTTCCTGATGATACCTTACGCAATGCTCTGGCACAGGCTACTCATGTGTCAGCTGATGACCTGACGGCAGACCAACTGGCTAAGTTGACAAGCCTTAAAATTACTTCTGGGAAGATTACTTCTTTACAGGGCCTGGACTATGCTAAAAATCTGGAAAGTTTGACTATGATTGGTAGTGGCAAGCAAGCGATTGATGAAACGAACGATATCCAGTACTGCCAATACGATGACAGCGTTTATATGTATTCCTTTGACCAAGGAAACGCAGATATTTCAGCGGTATTAAATGATGACCAGTGGCAGTCATTGAATCAGTTGACAAAGTTGAGCTTCGTGCAATTTACCGGACTCGGTATTCGGGATCCAAAAGTGATAATCAACCAAATTAAAAACAAGCAAAATTTAAAAATTGCTTATTTTGATAAAAATGAAATGGACAATATGACTGCCTTTCAAGGGCTGCATATGGACCAACTGAAAATACTGTCCCTGGCTGGCAATAATATTACGGATATTTCAGGAATGCAGCACCTTGATTTATCAGAGTTACAAGGGCTAGACCTCAGTTATAACAAAATTACAGATATTAGTCCGATTGCTGAATCAAAGATAGCCAACATTCAGTCTTTACTGTTCAACCATAACCAGCTTCAAAGCATCGCAATTATGAAAGGGTTGAACAGTCACTATCCTAATCTGCATACTATTCAATTCGATTACAACAAACTCTCCAGCATTAGTGCGATGAATGGGTATGTTCTCAATGTGGGTTCAAGAGCGCAAAATCAAAATTATAGTCAACAGCTGACCCTGGTTAAGCCAAACGATAATCAGGATGTTGAGATTCCCATGCCCATTCAAACGACTGATTTTAGGGAAGCAGGTGACTTGTATACATACCGCGGTTATAGTGACCAAGATGGACATTCACTAACATTAGGTAATTTGCCTGTCGGGGTAACAGCGGTTCGGCTTTATGACGGAAGCGTTATCTCTGTGAATGATGCAAAAAATAACAATTTTGCGGGCGTTAAATCTTTCTTCATGCCAATAGTCGCCAATCAACCCTTACCGAAAAAAGTTTCTTTCACTTGGATAGGGGGACTGTTCTTTTACACCGGAACAGCTAACTTAACTTTGAACTGGGTTGATCCAGTGGCGCCAGTCCTGAATGCAAGTGATCAAAAAACGACAGTGGGGGACCAGTTTAACCCGCTTGCTGGTGTCACAGCTTATGACCAGCAGCAGGATGGCAGTGCACAAGTTAACTTGACCAACGACATTCAGGTTGTCGACAATCAAGTAAACAATGAGCAACCTGGGCAGTATGCTGTTCACTATCAAGTCAAAAACAGCCGTGGTCTAACAACGGACAAAACCATTACGGTGACGGTCGTTGCGCGTCACGCTAGCGGACCAGTTGGCCCAGACAATCCTGATTTGCCTGATTCGGTCAAGAAGAAGTTGACGAAGGAAGTTACCAGAACCGTCCGCTTTGTCGATGATAAAGGAAACATGCTGGCATCTAGCCAACGAGAAACGGTTCAATTTCAGCGAACTGCTAGCTATCAGGAAAATCAGGGCCAGTATGTGCCCAATAACGACTGGCGCGTCGTCGACGAACCAAGCACTTTTGCAGCGGTTGACGTGAATAAGGTGGTCGATAGCAGCAAATACATCAATCCAAAAATCAGCATGAACGGAAAAGATGTTTCATCAATCACCGCAGAAATACCAACAGCCGAATCAGTTGACGAAAACGTCGTCGTCACTTATCAGGATAAGGTGACGCCAGTTGGTCCAAAGACACCGAATGTACCGAAGACTGTGACCGATCACCTGTCTAAAGATGTTACGCGAACGGTTAACTTCGTTGATGATAAGGGAAGTCTCCTGGCAGTAGCAGAAAAGACAACAGTTCATTTGGAACGCACGGCGGATTATAATTTCGCAACTGGCGAAGTAGGCTATCACAATGATTGGCATGTCGTTGGGGAGCCCAGCACTTTTGCGGCAGTTGATGTAGATAAAGTGGTCGATAGCAGCAAATACACCAATCCAAAAATCAGCATGAACGGAAAAGATGTTTCATCAATCACCGCAGAAATACCAACAGCCGAATCAGTTGACGAAAACGTCGTCGTCACTTATCAGGATAAGGTGACGCCAGTTGGTCCAAAGACACCGAATGTACCGAAGGCTGTGACCGATCACCTGTCTAAAGATGTTACGCGAACGGTTAACTTTGTTGATGATAAGGGAAATCCCCTGGCAGCAGCAGAAAAGACAACAGTTCATTTGGAACGCACGGCGGACTACAAATATGCAACCGGTGAAGTAAATTATCACAATGATTGGCATGTCGTTGAGGAGCCCAGTACTTTTGCAGCGATTGACGTGAATCAATCAGTTGCTAGTAATAAGTACAAAGATCCAAAGATTACGATTAATGGAAAAGATGCTTCCGCAATCACCGCCGAGGTGCCTACCGCGGATTCAAATGATGAGAACATCGTTGTAACATACCAGCGCCAAGCTGATAAATCGAAAAAAGTCACACCAGATAATCCTGGTGCTGTGGATGTGAATACGCTCCAGAAAACTGTTACTCGGACCATTCAGTACAAGAACCAAGAGGGTCAAGCGCTCGCACTGCCGGCTATCGAAACAGTTCACTTTACCCGTGCTGCCACTGTGGACGAAGCCACTAACCAAGTTCTGTCCTATACCAATTGGCAGGCTTCTGAGAACCCTGTTTGGGAAGCGAAAATTTCCCTTGATTTTTCGGAAAAGGGCTACGATGCGCCTAGCGAAAAACTGGTACCTTCTGAAAATGTGACCGCAGATACACAGGATACTTCCTTGGTTGTGATTTATAAAACCAAGCACAATCAGCCAATGCCAAATAATGGTGATAACAGTACACCAAGCAACGGCGGTGGTACTAAGCCAGCTAACAGTGGCAACAACACACCAAGCAACGGTGGTACTAAGCCAGCTAACAGTGGCAACAATACACCAAGCAACGGCAGCGGTAATCAACCAGCCAATGGCGACAACGCACCAAGTAACGGCGGTGGTAATCAACCAGCCAATGGCGGCAACAACAAGCCAAGCAACGGTGGTGGTAACCAACCAGCTAACGGGGGTAACAATACTCCAAACAATGGTGGGGGTAACCAACCAGCCAATGCTGGCAACAACACGCCAAGCAACGGTGGTGGTAACCAACCAGCCAATAGCGGCAATAACACGCCAATCAATGGCGGCGGCACCAAGCCAGCTAATGGTGGTAACAACACGCCAAGCAATGGTGGTGGCACTAAGCCAGCTAATGCTGGTAACAACACGCCAAGCAATGGTGGTGGCACTAAGCCAGCTAATGGTGGTAACAACACGCCAAGCAATGGCGGTGGCACTAAGCCAGCTAATAGTGGTAACAACACGCCAAGCAACGGTGGCGGTAACCAACCAGCTAATGGCGGAAACAGCATGCCAAGTAACGGCAGTGATAACCAACCAGCCAAGGGTGGTAACAACACGCCAAGCAATGGTGGTGGCACCAAGCCAGCTAATGCTGGTAACAACACCCCAAGTAACGGCGGCGGTAACCAACCAGCCAATAGCGGCAATAACACGCCAAGCAATGGTCCTAAAACCAAGCCATTCAAGGCTGGTGACGTTAGCCCTAACAATAGCGATGACCACCATCCCAGTCAGCCAGTTCAGCAGCCACTTGCTAAGCATGCACAGGCGCAGCGGTCTGCCAAGCAGGCAATGCCGCATCAGACACAAGCGGCAACAGCTGTAGATAGCTCGGTTAATAAAATGCCAGCACAGCAGGTCAGCGCATTACCAGCAACAGCCAAGCAAACTGATAATCGGGTGGCAAAGTTTGCTACTGTGGGATTGCTGACCACGATGAGTGCAAGTCTGGCGCTCTGGTTTGGACAATCCAAGAAGCGGTAAAAAAATAAGCAATAGGCCACGACCAGCAACACCGTAGATACAGAAAAGGAGCAACTGCTAAACTTTAGCAGTTGCTCCTTTTGTCTTATTTAGATTTGGATTGCTTTTTGTTTTGTTCTTCCAAGAGTTCTTTAATTTCACCCAGAAGGACTGCTTCGTCACTAGGCTTTTTTGGTGCTGCAGCCTTTGGCTTGATCAAGTACTTGTGAATGAACTTGACCAGCAGGAAGACCACAAAGGCCGTGATTAAGAAGTTAATGACATCGTTCAAGAAGGCCCCGTAGGTAAAGACCAGGTTATCTGAAACCACTAACTTCTGACTAGTCAAGTTGGAGGACTTGCCAGTGAACAAACCAATCAGTGGGTTAATCAAGTTGGTGGTCGTTGACTTGACTAAGCCGGTGAAGGCAGTTCCAATAATGACGCCGACCGACAGGTCGAGCAAATTACCGCGGTTAACAAAATCTTTGAAGTCTTTAAAAATTTTCATGTTGATTCTCCTAAAATTTATTGACTAAGTTGCTGAACCAGACGAGCGTCTGGTGTGACATAGACCGTATCCTGTCCTTCGAAAATGACATAACCTGGCTTGGCGCCGTTTGGCTTGCGCAATTTACCGGCCGGGAGGTAGTCCACGGGTACGTTGGCTGAGTCACGGGCCTTCGAGAAATAAGCAGCCAGCTTAGCGGCTTCAATGAGTGTTGCTTCACTAGGGTGATCGCTATCAATGAGGACGTGGGATCCTGGTAGATTCTGGACGTGCAGCCAGATTTTGTGTCGGTTCGTTTTCTTTAACGAGAGTTGGTCGTTTTGCAAATTATTTTTACCAACCTCAATGCCAGTACCATCGCTGGCCGTAAAGTGATCTGGTTTGGACAGCACGTGCTTGGGCTTGTGCGTCTGCTTACCCTTAGTCTTGACCTTCTTCTTTTCCTTCAAATAACCCTGGTTGACCAATTCCAAGCGAATGTCGGCCACGTCCTTGGGGGATGCGACCGCCAGCTGGGTGTTAATCTGGTTGAAATAGTCAATTTCCGCAGCAGTGGCCTTGAGCTGTTCCAAGACATAGTCCTTGGCGGAACGGAGCTTCCGGTAACGGCGGAAATAGGCGTTGGCATTTTGGAGGCCGTCGTAGCGGGGATCCAACTGAATGGTGAGTAGCTTATTGTCATCGTAGTAATTTTCAATGGCAACGCTGGTCATCCCTTTGTGCACGAGGTGCGGATAGGTAATGAGCAAATCGCCCTTCATTTTGAAGCTATCCGCATTTTCCGAATCGTGCAACGTTTGCTGTAACTTGGATGCCTTACTTTCGTTCTTCTTTAATTCATTTTTGACTAAACGAATGAGTGAGCCAGCCTGCTGTTGCACCCGGTCGGCCTCAGCCTGTCCCTGGAAAAAGGCATCTAACAGATCACCCAGACTGTCAAAGGACTGTTTGTCCTGCTCGGGCCACCAGTCAAAGGCAGCATAAGTCAGTTTCTGCCCCAGGTAGAGCGTTGGCTGGGGTTGGTCGAACTGCGCCAACCATTCTTTACTGACCAGCAGGGCGTCTTTTGCTTGGGATAAGCGATCAGCGAGTACCTTGGCCGAAAGTGTTGAAAAGCCCTGAAATTGGCTTTGAATACTTTTGGCCCAATCGGCTTGCGGCTGATCGAGCAGAATCGGTGCCAGCGGACTGAGGTCGGACTGGAAAGGGTCAACCTTATCCTGCTTGGGTGGGGCGGTATAAGTAGCCCCAGGCAGCAGGGAACGCACACGGTTTTGGTCAGCAGGCACGTGCTTAATCAGCTCTAAAATCCGTTGATCACTTGCTCGAACTAAGAAAAGGTTCGAGTGGCGGCCCATCATTTCCAAGATGACCTTGAGTACTTGGTCGTCACCCAGGTCGTCATGCGTCTTAATGGTAAAAACTAAAATCCGGTCGTTAGCCACCTGATCGACAGCTACCAGGCGAGCCCCTTCAATGTTGCGCCGTAAGAACATGGCGAAATTCGGTGGGGTTTGTGGATTTTGGTAGGGAATGTGGGTGATTTGCGCACGCGCATAAGCCGGATGGGCTGAGAGCAGCAGCGGATAGTTTTGACCGTTATGACGTACGGTCAAAATGATTTCATTTTCATAGGGCTGGTGGACCTTACTAATCCGGCCACCTGCCAACTTTTGATTGAGTTCTTTGGCCAGCGCGTGGACAAAGAGGCCATCTAATGGCATAAGCTACCTCCTTGAAAGGGTACCTATTTATTATAACGAAAAAAGAAGCACTGCAAATAAAAAACCAAGGCCAAAGCCTTGGTTTCAAAAATTTACTTGTCAGTCACTTGCTTACCGTTGTATTGCCCGGAAGGGGAAACACGGTGAGCAACGCGGTACTCACCGGTTGCCTTGTCCAAAGTAATGTTGGGCACGTTCAAACCGATGTGTCCGCGGCGATTACGCTTGTGAGACTTTGAGTTCTTGTTTGATGGGGTAGCCATGCTGGCACCTCCTTTCGGGTTCGATTTATCAACTGTTACAATATAACGAATTTTACCAACTTTGTCAATGAATTTTGCCTTGCTTTTGTCAAATTGCGTAGCCAAACCTTACTCAAACCCCGCAGACTCTGGTAAAATAGAGGCAATCATTCGGTAATTTTTTGTGTTACCAATCTTGACTGAAGGAAAGTTTGCGCATGGTAAAAGATAATGTCAAAAGTATTGTCATGGTCCACCTTGTGGTGTTCCTCTTTATGGCTTTTGTCCAATTGACGCCCACTCATTTTAACTTTTTGATTTGGAACGTCTTTTTGGCGCTACTGCCATTAGACTTTGCGCTCCTAACGTTAGTTGCTCGGACGCGTATTATCCAGGCGATCTTTGCGTTGCTCTGGCTGCTCTTTTTCCCCAATACCATGTACATGATTACGGACTTCATTCACCTGCAGTATATCTCGACTGCCTTGGATGTACGCTACCAGTACTTTAACTATGCGGTGTTAGCAGCCGGCATCTTCATTGGGGTCTTCCTCGGCATCCTATCACTGGAAATTCTATTGAAGAAGTTCTTCTCGGGTCAGGATGATTTCAAGGTCCTAGTCTTCCTAGGCTTGATGTCACTCGTTTCCGCCTTTGGGATTTACCTGGGCCGCTTCCTGCGGCTCAATTCCTGGGATGTTTTCACGGATTTCCAAGGTGTGGTTGCCTCCTTCCAAGGGGCTTTGTCGCGGCACATGATTGCCTTTGTCATTCTCTTTGCCGGTACTCAGTTTGCCATTCTGGTGTCCTACCACTATGGCACGAAGCTCTTAGCAAACCTGACCCTTCAGGGTAAGTGAATGTGTGATATGCCGGGCCAAATAATGAAGGCGCCAGGACGAAGGTCCTGGCGCCTTTTTGCTGGCATGGTTAGGTGTAAAGGGGGATGATGCATGCGGTTTATGATTAAATAATAGATGGGCGCGCAAATGCAAAGGAGCCTAGCAGACAAAGAAGATTTCATGAAGTTGGGAAGGACAAATCAACAAGAAAAACTTTACTCTAAATCACTTCTGTTCAGTTAATAGATCAAATGGTTAGTCAGTCACCAATCTTCGGACGATTGCTTGCCCCTTGCTGAAAATATGAGTCACATAGACTTTATTTTCATGATGATCGACATAGAAAATAGCCAGATATTTTTGCTAGGGCAGAAAGTATTGATAACGATGGGTGACTTCCGGCCAATCAAATCGCGCATCGACAAAGGGAAAATTATCAGCCGAAAAGGATAGTTTTTCTAATCTCTTATTGATAGATAGCATTGTCTTTCTGGCAGCAGTTGGATTTTTAAATTGATCGTAAATATACTGGCCAAGATTGATGATTGCCTTTTGAGCAGCTGGCGTGACCAGTACTGCATATTTAATCAAAACGATAGGCGGCTACTTCTTCGGCCGCTTGTTGGACTGATTTCGCTTGGGCACGGTGGGCTGCTAATTCTTGGTCCGACTCCTGCAACATTTGCTTTAATTCTGCGATGGCTCGATCACGTTGATTGTCAGTCGGTATCACCGCATCAAAAGGTAAGCGGTTTTGTGCGACTAATTGTTTGGCGGCCATGACGACAAATGTATTAAAATTCAATCCAAGCGCTTCAAGACGGACATTTACTGCTTCCTTTAATTCATTGTCCATGCGGATACTGGTTGCTGATGTAGTCATAATGGTATCTCCTGTAATATTTTAGATTCATTTTAACACAAAAAATGGAAAAGAAGGACAGAAAGCAAGGCAACATGATTTGCGTTAAGCAGTTCCTTTCAACGGACCAGAGATAAAAACATCTAAAAATTTTCAAGGAGTGGCGCCGCACATGATGTGTATTTTGATCATGCTTCCTTTTTTGATTGGAAAGGAGCCGATTGCTTGACATCAACTAGGAATACTTGTATAGTTATCTTTGTTGAACAAGCAGAAGCGCCCGCTTCTCGCCTAGTGACTCGCGTTGCTGGGCAGATACACGTTGTACACATGTACAGACAGGTAGAGTGGGTGGACATTGTCTACCCACTTTTTTCTTCTTTGTTCACAACAAAATTATTTTGGAGGTACCTAGCCATAGCACGTCAACCACGACAAGTTGACCTTGTCAACGACAATATCCGCGCCAATCGGGTTTTACTGATTCATGACGGTAAAAAAGAAGAAATGACGACCCGCGATGCGCAACAAATCGCGGACAATCAGGGCTTAGACTTAGTTCTGGTTCAAGCAAACGGTAATCCGCCGGTTGCGAAGATCATGGACTGGGGCAAGGCCAAGTTCGAGGCGCAAAAGCGTCAAAAAGAACAACGCAAGAACCAAAAGGTTGTTCAAGTCAAAGAAGTTCGCATGTCACCAGTCATTGATTCAGGTGATTTCGAAACACGGAAGAAGGCAGCCATCAAGTTCCTTGAAAAGGGTAACAAGGTGAAGTTGAATCTTCGTTTCCGTGGTCGAATGATTACCCACCAAGACATCGGTCGAGAAGTCTTGGAGCGGATGGCCGATGAACTGGACGACATTGCCAAAGTTGAACAACGCGCAAAGATGGATGGCCGGCAAATGTTCTTGGTTTTGGCCCCTAAAAAGGGTTAAAACCGGACACGGCCTTCTAGGACTCAAAAAAACGATAGGAGAAATTACTCATGCCTAAGATGAAGACTCACCGCGCTGCAGCAAAGCGTTTCAAGAAGACAGCTAACGGTGGTTTTAAGTCCGCCTCAGCCTTCACGTCCCACCGTTTCCACGGAAAGACCAAGAAGCAACGTCGTCAATTGCGTGGTACACGCATGATGAACAAGACAACGGTGAAGAAGTACGCCAAGATGTTGTCTACCCTTTAATCAAAAGGGCTCAAACTTACATTATTTAGGAGGATTTACCCATGCGAGTTAAGGGTGGAACAGTTACGCGCGCACGGCGCAAGAAGTTTATCAAGTTAGCCAAGGGTTACCGTGGCCAACGCCACATCAACTACAAGGTTGCCAAGCAACAAGTTTACAAGTCCTACTTGTACGCTTACCGCGATCGGAAGAACCGCAAGCGTGACTTCCGTAAGTTGTGGATTGCCCGCATTAATGCGGCAGCCCGCATGAACGGTTTGTCATACTCAAAGATGATGCACGGCTTGAACTTGGCCGGTGTCCAGTTGAACCGTAAGATGTTGGCTGACTTGGCCGTTTCCGACTTTGATACTTTCTCAAAGGTAGCGGACCAAGCGAAGGCTGCTTTGAAGCAGGAATCTGTTTTGGTACCAGAACGGACTGCTGCAACAACTGAAAAGACTGTTAACGTAAACCGTTAATCTTAGAAGACCAGATGACCATCTGGTCTTTTTTCTTTTGGTCTACGGGCTGCCGGCCGCAACATTTGCTCAGAGAATATGGTAAACTAGTAATAATTGCAATCGAGACAAGAATCTGCTTTTAGGATTCAAACGTTGAACAAAAATAATTAAAATAGAGGATTTTGCATGACTGATTTACGAATTGTACCCATGGGCGGTGTTCGCGAAAATGGGAAAAACATGTATGCTGTTGAAATCGACGGCCAAATTTTCATTCTGGATGCCGGCTTAAAGTATCCGGATACGGAACAACTGGGAATTGATGTTGTCATTCCCGACTTTGACTACTTGTTAACCAATCAAGAACGGATTGCAGGAATTTTCCTGTCCCATGGCCACGCAGACGCGATCGGCGCCTTGCCTTACTTCTTGCAACAAATTCAAGTACCTATCTTTGGGTCTGAATTTACGCTGGCGTTGGCCAAACTAGCCATTCATGAAGAAGGGGTCTTGGCAGACTTTGACGACTTCCATGTCGTCAACGAAAAGACGGAAATTGATTTTGGTGATGTCAACGTTTCCTTCTATAACACTACGCACACGATTCCTCAATCTCTTGGTATTGTCTTGGGCACGGATGCTGGCCAGATTGTTTATTCGGGTCACTTCAAATTTGACCAGACAGCATCACCGGCCTACCAGAGCAATTACCAACGCTTAGCAGAAATTGGCCAGAAGCCGGTTATTGCGCTCTTGGCCGATGCAGCTGGGACGGAGAATACCGGTAAGCCAGCGGCTAGTGAGCGGCAAATTGAAAACTATGTGTTGGAATCTTTCCAGGAAGCCAAGGGTAAGCGGATTATCGTCGCTGCCGTGGCCTCGAATATTCAGCGGATTCAACAAGTGATTAACGCAACGGCCAAGACTCACCGCCGCCTCATTTTGGCAGGGAACGATGTGGAACGGATTGTGACGACGGCCTTAAAGGAAGGCCAGCTTTCCTTGCCAGTCGCCAAGAACGAACTCTTTGCCCACTTGAAGGACATGGAAAGTTTGCCAGCTGGCCAAACGGTTATTTTGGAAACCGGTCAATCCGGTGAACCAATTAAGAACTTACATCGGATGGCGAAGGGCGAAGATAAGCAAATTAGCATTGGTGCAGGGGATTTGGTCTTTATTACGACCACGCCTTCCTTTGCAGTGGAGTCCTATGTTGCCCAGACGCGGAACCTGCTCTTTATGCAGGGGGCTGACGTCAAGCAGATTTCTACTGACTTGCGTTCCTCCGGCCATGGTTCCGTTGCTGATGTGCAGATGCTGGCTAATTTCTTCAAGCCCGACTTTATTTTCCCAATTTCTGGAGAATACCGGGTGATGGAAACAGCCCGGCAGGGGCTGTTGGCTATGGGCTACCAGGAAGGGCAGCTCCTCATGGCCAAACGCGGGGACTGCTTTGTTTATGACGGTCATAATTTTGAAAAACAGGGTGGCTTAACCATTGGGGAGACCATGATTGATGGGGATTCCTTAGATGATATTGGAAACGTCGTCCTGCGTGACCGACGGATTCTCTCGGAAGATGGTGTCTTTATCACGGTCGTTACGATTGATCGCAAAAAGCGCAAGGTTGTTTCTAAGCCAAAGCTGACTTCCCGGGGCTTTCTGTATGTTAAGACTAACCGGGACTTAATGCAGGAGGCCAGCCAGAAAACGGTGGCTGCTTTGGAAGACTACTTGGAGAAGTCCAAGAGTTTTGACTGGAACGAATTGAAGAATTCTGTGCGGGAAAGCTTGTCCCGCTTCCTCTTTAACGAAACGGGCCGGCGGCCAATGGTGATGCCGGTGGTGATGGAAGTCAACCAGAACCGTCGACCAAAGCATAAGAGTGGGCACCCACAGAATGGCCAGGCCAAAAAAGCTGGTGGAAACAAGGCCAAGGGGCACAAGCAGCAACCTGCTAAGCAGCATAAGCAAAAAGGGCAGGCTGGTCAAAAGGCCTCCCAGCAAAATCAAGAAGAGCAACAGTAAAACTAAGGAAGGGCCCGGCAGGGTCTTTTTTATTAAATTAGAAAGGCAGGCAGATGGTAGCAGCAGATTTATCGCAGGCAAAAGCAGCCGCACAAGCACAACTGGACCAAGGGGACTATGCCAATGCCGCTGCCTCCTGGTCGACCATTTACCAGGAAGCCCCAACTTTTGACCACAATCAGCAGCTGTTAGCAGCCTTGGTCGGCGCTGATCGAGCGGCAGAAGGCGTGGTACTGGCCCAAGATTTTTTGGCCCAGTACTTGCAGACAGCACAGCCTTTCATGAGCTACTTTGATGCGGTGCTCATGACCGGCCGTTTTATCACGGCCCGGCAGCTAGCCCAGCAGGCACCCGCCGGGGTGGCAGGGGCTTTCCTGTTAACGACAATTGCCGATGCAGAAGCTGCGCGCAGTCAGTCAGATGGAGCTGCTTTTGACAAAATCGCGGCCGATTTCTACCACATGGCGAATCAGCCCTTACAAGGGCAGGAAGCCATCTATCAGCAAGCGACTTTCTTGCCAGAAGACCGTTTTGTGCCGGCTGCTTTGTTCCTGCTACAGGATCCTTATTTGACGGCTATTTTAAGGACGACGATTCTTTCTGATTTACAGCAGTTGGGCTATAGTGAAACTGTACGTTACCGCTGGTTAGATGGTCAGGACGATCAAGTCGACTTACAAACGGTAGCAGCACCCTTTGATGACCCAATTTATCAGCAGCTTCTGACCAATTTGACCCAATTAGTCGGCGCGGATGACCCGCTGGCTGAGCAGTCCCTCAACGATCAGCTCAATTTGGAATGGCTACTGCTTTTTCCAAAGGGGACGGTGGTGACAGACCCAGCAGCCTGGGTCGAGCGAGACCTGGCAAGCTACTATCAGGAGCTCCCAGGAGCAGAACCGGCGGCGCAGCTGGCAGCCCATGACTTGGTGGCCGAGCAGCTGGGAAAGCTACTACTGGACTAAATCATCACTAGGAAAGCAGCGGTTTACAAAAAATTGGAAAAGCCGTATAATAATTCTCGGCTTGAGTGCCAGAAAAATGCGTTAGGCGGTTGCCTTTACTGCTAACGCGTTGTAAAATAGAAACATACGATTTTCTTGGGTATCCAAGAAATAAAATTTTGGAGGAAACTACATTGGCTAAGGAAACTTACGTTCGCAATAAGCCCCACGTTAACATTGGTACGATTGGTCACGTCGACCACGGAAAGACCACTTTGACTGCCGCAATCTCAAAGGTTTTGGCAGAAAAGGATGGCGGAAAGGCAATGGACTTTGCCGAAATCGATAACGCTCCTGAAGAAAAGGAACGTGGTATTACGATCAACACTTCCCACATCGAATACGAAACGGAAGCACGTCACTATGCCCACATCGATGCCCCAGGTCACGCCGATTACGTTAAGAACATGATCACTGGTGCCGCACAAATGGATGGTGCTATCTTGGTTGTTGCCGCAACTGATGGTCCTATGCCACAGACGCGTGAACACATCTTGTTGGCCCGCCAGGTTGGTGTTGAATACTTGGTTGTCTTCTTGAACAAGACTGACTTGGTTGACGATGAAGAATTGGTTGACTTGGTTGAAATGGAAGTTCGTGAATTGCTTTCCGAATACGATTTCCCAGGCGATGACATCCCAGTTATCAAGGGTTCTGCTTTGAAGGCCCTTGAAGGCGATGCTGACAACGTTGCTAAGGTAATGGAATTGATGGATGCCGTTGATTCTTACATCCCAACGCCAGACCGTGAAGCTGACAAGCCATTCTTGATGCCTGTCGAAGATGTCTTCACGATCACTGGTCGTGGTACTGTTGCTTCTGGTCGTGTTGACCGTGGTGTTTTGACTACTGGTACTGAAGTTGAAATCGTTGGTATGAAGGACGAAGTTCAGAAGACGACTGTTACTGGTATCGAAATGTTCCGTCGTACTTTGGAAGAAGCACAAGCTGGTGACAACATCGGTGCTTTGCTCCGTGGTGTTGACCGCGACCAAATCGAACGTGGACAAGTTCTTGCTGCACCTGGTTCAATCAAGACGCACAAGAAGTTCAAGGCTGAAGTTTATGTCTTGACGAAGGAAGAAGGAGGCCGTCACACGCCATTCTTCACTAACTACCGTCCACAGTTCTACTTCCACACGACTGATGTTACGGGTGTCGTAGAATTGCCAGAAGGCGTTGAAATGGTAATGCCTGGTGACCAAGTAACTTTCGAAGTTGAATTGATCGCCCCAGTTGCCATCGAAACTGGTTTGAAGTTTACTGTTCGTGAAGGTGGCCACACTGTTGGTGCCGGAACGGTTACTGAAATCGAAGACTAATTTCGTTTAAAAAGTCCAACTTAGGTTGGGCTTTTTTCTTTACCATAATCAAAAAGGGACCGCCATGCATAATCTTGCATGACGGTCCCTTTGTTTATGTCAATTTTTATCCTGTCCTAGTGCTCGCTTGCGCGCTGCTTCTTCCTCTTCTGTGCGATTATCAGGAATATCGATGATATCCTTCAGTGGGTTATTCAAGTGTTCTTCTTGGTTCACGATCCGTCCCATGCTGTACTCCTTTTAGTCTGCTGGCTCTTGTTTTTCAATGAGGTAGGTGTTGGCTTGGCTCGTTTGGTAACGGGCCCAGTCGAGGTCGGCTTCTTGTTCAATCGCTGTTAGTTGCTGGTTAGCAGGTAAATTGACTACTAGCAGGCCGCTCTCTTTTAAGAAGGAAAGGAGGAGGGCGACATTGGCCGCAATCGCCTCATCCGCTTGCCGGTCGCCGTCTGTTTGATAATCCAGTAAGGCCACATCAGCTCGGGTAAAACGGCCCAATTCCTCGGTTAGACTGTCTGCATTGAGGGCTTGCTGCTCAATGACGGTTCGTTCCTGAAGGCCAGCCATGAAGAGGCCAGAGACCGTCTCATTCGCTGCTGCTTTCTGGTCAAAGAAGGCCATCACTAGCCCGTCCTTGCCGACCAAGCTGCTCAAGAGCCGCGTGGCTTGGCCAGAACCTGCATGGCCCTCAATGACGATGCTGCCGTTATGGACCTGATTTTCAATGGCCGCCTTTATGAACCGCTGGTTACTGAGTTGCATTGGCTACTCCTTTCTCTACGTTGCTATATTATAGTTGATTTTGCTTACTTTGTGTTATAATTAAGTTACTTTATCAACAGTAGTAGTGCTGCAGGGGGCGTCAGAAAGTAAGCGGTGATGTGAGCTTACCGACCTAAGGTACGAACTCGGTTGTGTGTCTGGTCGGTGAAAGCAGTAGTCGACCCGTGTTGGTCGCGTTAAGGCTGTTCGAGTGGTTTCATGCAAACCAAAAACGTAGGTGGTACCGCGGTTTTAATCGCCCTATGTCAGTGCTTTTGTGCGCTGACATAGGGTTTTTTAGTGAAAAGGAGAGAAAATGGGCTACGATCATCAAGGAATTGAAAAGAAATGGCAACAGTATTGGGATCAACACCAAACCTTTAAGTCCGAGGTGAATCCGGATAAAGAAAAGTACTACGTACTGGATATGTTCCCTTATCCTTCCGGACAGGGCCTCCACGTCGGTCACCCCGAAGGCTATACGGCAACGGATATTGTGTCCCGCTACAAGCGGGCCCAAGGCTACAACGTGCTGCATCCGATGGGCTGGGATGCCTTTGGCCTTCCTGCGGAACAGTATGCGTTGAAAACCGGGAATAACCCGGCTACTTTTACCAATCAAAACATTGCCCACTTTAAGAATCAGATTAAGTCCTTGGGTCTGTCCTATGATTGGGATCGGGAAGTGAACACGACAGATCCAAAGTTCTATAAGTGGACCCAGTGGATTTTTGAACAACTGTACAAAAAAGGCTTGGCCTACGAAGATGAAATTATGGTCAACTGGGCGCCCGATTTTCCAGGTGGCGGCTTGGTTGTGGCCAACGAAGAAGTGGTCAATGGCAAGACGGAGCGTGGGGGCTACCCAGTTTACCGGAAGCCAATGAAGCAGTGGGTCTTGAAGATTACGGCCTATGCGGACCGCTTGATCGATGATTTGGACGACTTGGACTGGCCGGAAGCCATCAAGGAACAGCAACGCAACTGGATTGGCCGTTCCGTTGGGGCATCCATTCGCTTTGACTTGGCGGATCAGGCTAGTGACCAGCAGATTGAAGTCTACTCCACTCGGCCGGACACCTTGTTTGGTGCTTCCTACTTAGTACTGGCCCCTGAGCTGGACTTGGTTGACCAGATTACGACAGCGGCACAACGGGAAGCAGTCACGTCCTATCAGGAACAGGCAGCAGCCAAGTCTGATTTGGAACGGACTGACTTGAACAAGGATAAGTCGGGGGCCTTCACAGGGGCGTACGCCATTAATCCGGTTAATGGCGAGCGTTTGCCAATCTGGATTTCAGACTATGTGCTGGCTTCTTACGGCACGGGGGCCGTGATGGGCGTTCCTGCCCATGATCAGCGTGATTATGATTTCGCTAAGCAGTACGATCTACCCATCGTTCCAGTGATTGAAGGGGGCGATATTAGTCAGGCTGCTTATGCTGGTGAAGGACCACACATCAACTCTGGTTTCCTAGATGGCCTGGACAAGCAGGCCGCCATTGATCAAATGATTGCTTGGTTGACGGAAAAGGGCGTTGGTGAACAGAAGAAGAATTACCGCCTACGGGATTGGATTTTCTCCCGCCAGCGTTACTGGGGAGAACCAATCCCAGTTATTCATTGGGAAGATGGCACCCAGTCACTGGTACCGGAAGAAGAATTACCATTGCGCTTGCCTGAAATGACGGAAGCAGAAATGAAGCCTTCCGGAACAGGCGAGTCCCCTTTGGCCAACGCTACGGATTGGTTGACGGTGACCCGAGCTGACGGTGTCAAGGGCCGTCGCGAAACGAACACGATGCCCCAGTGGGCCGGCTCGTCATGGTATTTCCTGCGTTATATCGATCCCGACAATCCAGCTGCTTTGGCCGGACAGGAAGCCTTGAACTACTGGCAGAACGTGGACCTTTACGTAGGGGGAGCAGAGCACGCCGTCTTGCATCTGCTTTATGCTCGCTTCTGGAACAAGGTCCTTTACGACCTGGGCATTGTGCCAAATAAGGAACCCTTCCACAAGTTGGTCAACCAGGGTATGATTTTGGGCGAAAACCACGAGAAGATGTCCAAGTCCAAGGGCAATGTGGTCAATCCTGATGAAATCGTGCAACAGTACGGCGCCGATACGCTTCGCATCTATGAAATGTTTATGGGACCTTTGACCCAAAGCAAGCCTTGGTCCGAAGAAGGGGTTTCTGGTGCTCGGCGCTGGTTGGATCGCGTTTGGCGGCTCTTTGTTGCAGCAGATGGTTCGGTTTCCGACATGGTTGTGGATCAGAGCACAGACAAAAAGTTGGAAAAGGCCTATAATGAGACGGTCAAGAAGGTTACGGAAGATTTGGAAAACTTGCGTTTCAATACGGCCATTTCCCAACTGATGGTCTTCGTCAATGACTGTTACAAGGTAGGGGAAGTGCCAGCTGCCTACGCCCAAGGCTTTACGCAACTGTTGGCGCCATTCGCACCACATTTAGCAGAAGAAATTTGGCAAAAGTTGACTGGTTCAGAAGCTTCCTTGACCTACGTCGCTTGGCCTACTTACGATGAAGCGGCCCTAGCAGATGACCGCAAGGAAATTATTTTCCAAGTCAACGGCAAGGTGCGGGGCAAGGCTGTACTGCCCGTTGATGCTAGTCAAGACGAATTGATTGCAGCTGCAAAGGAAAATGCCAATGTGCAAAAGTACCTAGCGGATGCCACGATTAAAAAAGAAATTGCCATTCCTGGCAAGTTTGTTAACATTGTGGCACAATAAATGACTGCAGCAGTTCGCTGACGATCCCAAGCCTGGCTTGGGCTACATAAAATTAGAAGGATAAACATGACCCACAAGAAGCAAGCGGCAAGTGATTTGCCAGATGATCAGACGCAACCTGATGCAGTAGACGTTGATGCCTTGCTGGCGCGCTTGGCTGCCGAAATCAATCCAGACAGCCGGCAGGTAGGGGCAGGTAAGCGATACAAAGGAAAGCGAAAGATTGCAATGAAGAACAAGGCAAAACGCCAAGCAGGAACGGCAAAAGCAAGCAAAGCGAATCTAGTCCGGCAGAAGCAAGGCAAGGGCGGTGAGCAAGCACCCAGTCAAGCAACGGTGCGTGCTGCCCTGAAAGCGAAACCTGGTCAAAAAAATGCGGCCGAACGGGCCAAAGATGCAGCGGCTGACCAATTGAGTGCATCGTTGGCTGATCAAGCGAGTGAGGAAACCGATGTAACCGGTTTGGCCGATCAGTCTTTGTCCGTTTTGACAAAAACGGCTTCGACGGAAGGTGCTTTGGAACAGGGCCAGCTCTATGCTGACCAAGAATATGGCCAAAATCGAACGCCGGCCGAGCAGGCGGCGGAACCCATTGCGCATCCTGCCGACGTAAAGGGCAGCGACGTGGTCAGAGAAGAGCGGTCCGCTCTTTTGAAGGGTTCGCTTTGGCTCTCCTTTGGGAATATTGTTTCTCGGATTTTAGGGGCCGCCTTCGTGCTACCCTGGCTGGCCATGTTGGGTGCAGCGGCTAACCAAGGCAATGCCCTTTTTTCCCAGGGCTATACGATCTACGCTATTTTGTTAGCGGTGGCCACTTTTGGCTTTCCTTCGGCTATTTCCAAAGTCATGGCGCAACTGATTGCCAAAAAAGATGGTCGGGCCCTGTGGGCCTTGACCAAACAGTCCCTGCAAATCGGGACTTTACTCGGATTAGTTTTTGCCGCTTTTCTCTACTTGGCGGCACCGTTTTTAGCAAATGGTAACGCCAATGTGGTCCGGGTCTTGCATTCCTTGGCGCCGGCAGTCTTGGTCTTTCCGCTCATGTCGATGGTCCGAGGAATTTTTCAGGGTCATCAGCTCATGCACCTTTCTGCCTGGTCGGACATCGTCGAACAGGTGGGCCGCGTGGTCTACCTCTTGTTATCGACCTGGTTTGTCCTACGAGCGGACAGTTCTAATTGGGTGGGGGCGGTCGTTCAGGCGACCTTTGCGGCTTTCATCGGCGCGCTTTGCTCCCTGGCGCTGTTAGGCTACGGCTGGCTCCGTTACCGCAAAACGATTCACCCGGCCGCTGGTTCTGGTGCTGGTTCCGTGCAGCAGTCTGCGACGGCCATGGTGAAAAACATTCTGAAGGAATCCTGGCCCTTCGTGATTATCGGGGCTTCGACCAATCTCTACCTCTTTGTCGACCAGTACACTTTTTTCCCTTTGATGAAGGTTTTCTTTCACAGTCACTTTGATGATTTACAGGTTCAATTTGCGCTCTTCTCGGCAAATCCCAATAAATTAGTGATGATTGTGATTTCCTTTGCCACAAGTATTGCGGCGACCGCTTTGCCCATTCTGGCAGCTAAACAGGCAGCGCTGGACGAACGGGGCGTCCGGCAGCAACTAGTGGCAGTCTTGAAGTTGACAACCTTAGTGCTGCTGCCGGCAGCACTTGGCATGTATGCGATTGCGGGTCCGCTTTACCGCTTCTTTTACCCTATTGATGGAACGGCGATGGCGGGCACCTACTTGCTGCAATTTTCGGCCTTGCTGACGATTGTCATGTCCTTTTACATGCTCTTGGCCTTTGTGCTGCAAGCACTCTCGCATGGTCGTTCCGTGATGTCCGCCTTCGTTTGGGGCCTCTTAGTGAAAATTGTGACCCAAGCGCCCTTACTCTATCTCTTTCAGGGGATGGGGGCGCTCATCGCAACGGGTCTAGGCCTGACTTGGTCCATTGTGCTGATGCTCCATCAACTAAAGCGGCACTATCAAGTTTCTTTGAGCACGATTAAGCGCACCATTGCTAAGACTTATGTAGCCGCCATCATCATGGCGGTGTTGGCCTATGGCGCTGCTAAAATGTCTGCTACTTGGCTTTGGTCGGTTGACAGCAAAATTGGCGCCGCACTGGCCACCTTCTTAGGAGTCTTGGTGGGCGCCATTGTCCTTGCCTGGGCTTACTACAAGATGGGGCTACTCAAACAAATCCTGCGCCGCGGTCGGTCCTAAACAAAAACTAAGAAAAGCCAGGGGAACCTGGCTTTTTTGCTTGCTTGGTTGGCCTTCTATGATAAGATAAAAGGCAGTGATAATTTTGAATAAGCGAGGGTTGGTTTATGAGTAAACAAATGAAAACCATCCGGAAAAACGCCTTAACGGTGCTCTTTTTCCTGGTTTCCGTGTCATTACAAGTGATCGGAATGAATTTCTTCTTGATTCCGAATAATATTTTCTCCGTTGGGTTGAACGGGGTTTCCCAACTCTTTGCCCTATTTTCAGAACGCTTTTTCCACGTGGGCATTCCGACTGGAATCTTCTTCCTGCTCTTTAACTTACCGATTGGTTTTATCGGTTGGAAGATGGTCGGGGGTAAATTTACCATCCTGTCCTTCTTGAACGCCGTGGTAACGGCCATTGCGCTCTTGATTGTGCCGGTACACGCCTTTACGACCCAACCCCTTTTGGCTTCCCTTTATGGTGGCTTGATTGTTGGGGCAGCTGTTGGATTGGCCTTCCGTTATGGTTTTTCGACGGGTGGCTTTGACATCATTGCTATGATTGTGCAAAAGCGGACGGGGAAGGCCATCGGGGCCTTTTCGAACGGGGTCAACTTTACGACGGTCCTGATTGCCGGTTCCTTTATTGGCTGGCAAAATGCCCTTTACACGATGATTGGTATTTATGCAACCGGCCGGGTTATCGATACCCTTTATACCAGCTATCAGAAGTTAACGGCCATGATTGTAACCTACAAGGGCCAAGAGGTGGTCGATGCTTTGCACCGGGACTTGATTCGAGGCATTACCATTTTGCCTTCACAGGGTGCTTACAACAAGCGGGAATCCACCACCTTGATGATGGTCCTGTCTAAGTTGGAACTGTTTGAAATGCAGGAAACAGTGCGACAGGTCGATCCCCAAGCCTTTATTAACTTCCTTTCCACTGTGTCGGTGGCGGGACAGTTCTGGGATGCCGATCGGCAAACGCAGATGAAGAAGTCCATGACGCCACGGGCCGTCACGATGGACGCCCAGCTCGAAGCAGAACAGCAGTTGAAGGAACAACTAGCAGCGCTGCAAGAACAACGAACTAATCAGCAAGATCCAAAGTCCTAAAGGAGAGCGCCAGCGGGCGCTCTTTTGATTTTCAAACAATCTTGACCTGTTATCATCAACTATATTCTGGGAGGTTTTTATGACATTTTTTGGCTTGAACCTAGCACTGCTAATATTATTGCTAGCAGTCGGCCTGCAGGTGTGGACGCACCATCTGGTCAAGGTCAATCGCTACCGCTTGCTCTGCGGCATGGCCTTTAATGCCACCATTATTGCCTATCTGTTAGCCCTGTCTTTCTGGGTGGCCGAGCTGCAAATTTCCTGGCTACTGACCGCCTACTTCTATGCCATCCTCATTGTCTTAATTCCACTGATTGTGCTGGTTTCCATTTCAGCCTTTCTCTTCCTGTGGAACGGTTACTTGGTTTGGCGTAAGGAAAGTCACCAATTGGGCAATTTGTTAACGCTAATCATTGGCATCGGACTCTTAGTGATTCCGCTGTCCTTTCATCTACTCAACACCTACTTGCCTGATAACCGGCTGCTGGACGTGTTGCAAAATATCGCACAAGGTTTTCAACTATACCTGCTTTTTTGGATTTTATCCTTCCTGTCATCCTACTTCTTAACCAAAATTTACAAGCCAAAATTAGACCGGCAGTACATCATTGTGCTAGGATCAGGTTTAATTGACGGCCAGCGGGTATCGCCACTTTTAGGGGCGCGGATTCAGGAAGCTATCAAAATTAAGGATGCACAGTGGGCCCAGCATCAGACCAAGGTGACCTTAATTATGTCCGGCGGACAGGGAGCAGATGAAAAAATGCCTGAAGGTGAGGCGATGAAGGATTACGCGCTGGCGGCCGGGGTACCGGCAGCAGATGTGTTGGTGGAAGGCCGTTCGCTCAACACCTACCAAAACATGCAGTATTCGAAGGAAATTGTGTTAAAGCATGGCTTTGACGTGAAAAAAGGGCTCTTTGCCACCAATGATTACCATGTTTTCCGGGCAGCTGGCTACGCCCGGTTAGTAGGGTTGCCTATCGACGGTGTCGGGGCAAAGACGAGTCACTATTTCTTACCGAATGCTTTGATTCGTGAATACGTGGCCATTTTATTGCAGCACAAGCGTTGGCATTTTGCCGCAGTCCTCGCGATTGTTCTCTTGAATTTGTAAGCAGTGAAAGGAGTTGCTGATGAAAAAGAAAAGTATCTGGGCGGTCATTGCCGTCTTAACCTGCTTCCTGTTGGGTGGCCTCTTCATCCAAGGAAAACATTACTATGAAAATACGTACGACGCTGATACGGCCTATGCCAAGGTACCGGCTCAAGTACCAAAGAAGCAGGAGGCCCGTGATGATAGTGGTAAGCTCATCAAGGGGACCTACAGCTATGACTATGAGCTCCGTTTTGTCACCAAGGATGGGGAGGTCCGTCAACTCAAGTTCTCGCAACTGGGAGATGAGCAGGTTAAGCCACTGACGCCGAACAGCTATGTCAAAGCGGATGTCTCTAAGAAGCGGGTCGTGGCCGGTCCTAATCCGGTGACAACGGATCAGATTTCGGCTAAAGTCAAAGTGCGCCTAGACGACGCATCCTAAGGGCTAGTTTGCTTGCGCAAAAGCAGGAAAAAAGGTAAACTAGTTGATAACAATTTAACTGAATTTTTGTTTACAGATATATCGCTGGAAAATGGCCAGCAGTCTCTACCGCGCCCCAAAAGTCGTGACTATCCGTGAATGCCTGCTAAGAATACGATTAGACAAGCATTTTGCGGAGCTGTGGCCTGCAAAGTGCTTTTTCTGTAGCATCAATTTTGTCGACGAGTGAGGAGAATCATGGCTGAATTTAACATTAAGAACAAGTTTGTGCCCCTTGGCTTGACCTTTGACGATATGGATTGGGCGAAGAGTGAAACGGCGGCCGTGCCAGTGGACGAGGTTTCCTTAGCAACCGAATTGACACCAAGCCTGAAATTAAACATTCCCTTGCTTTCTGCAGCAATGGATACGGTTACAGAAGCCCGTTTTGCCATTGCCTTAGCACAGTTCGGTGGACTAGGGGTAGTGCACAAGAATATGACCATTGCGGCCCAGGCAGCCGAAGTTAACCGAGTAAAAGAAGCAGCAGTTGACCGCCAGGCTTGGCCGCAAGCTGCAGTTGACGCACAGGGGCGGTTGTTAGTGGCCGGTGCTGTCGGTGTTACGTCGGACACCATTGACCGGGTGAAGGCCCTGGTTGAAGCTGGTGCAGATGCCATTATTTTGGATTCCGCCCATGGCCACTCGGCTGGCGTGTTGCGCAAGGTCAAGGAAGTCAAGGATACGTTCCCAGCTACCAATGTCATTGCCGGCAACATTGCCACAGCGGCTGGTGCTGCAGCCCTCTACGATGCTGGCGCAGACGTTGTGAAAATTGGCATTGGCCCTGGTTCCATTTGTACCACTCGTGTCGTGGCTGGCATCGGGGTGCCACAGCTTTCTGCTATTCGCGATGCGGCAACAGAAGCCAAGCGCCGAGGGAAGGCCATCATCGCCGATGGTGGAGCTAAGACGCCGACCGATATTTTGAAAGCCATTGCCATGGGGGGCAATGCCGTGATGCTCGGATCTATGTTCTCCGGCACGGCTGAAACACCTGGCGAGGTCTTTGAAGATCAGGGACAGCAGTTTAAGTTCTATCGGGGCATGGGTTCAATCGCTGCAATGGAAAATGGGTCCAAGGACCGTTATTTCCAAGGCGAGGTTAATGAGGCCAAGAAGATGGTGCCAGAAGGCATTGAAGCCCGTGTGGCCTACAAGGGCACGTTGGCGGATGTCCTCTTACCAATCTTGTCTTTCCTGAAAGAATCAATGGCTGCCATGGGCGCCAAGACAATTTCTGAGACCATTAACCATGGCGGCAATGTTAAAAAGACCACGGCCGTCTTTGACTACCAGGCTTCTTTATAAAAATCGACTTTGCGAAGAGAGGGAGAGAACATGACGGAGACAAAGCAATTACACGGGTTGGGCTATGACGAGACACTCCTAGTGCCAGCCGCTTCATCGGTACTACCTTACCAGGTCGATTTGCAGGCAAAGTTGGGTACTTTTGTGATGAAAGCGCCCTTAGCAGCCAGCCGTTTAAACCCAGATGCTGATGAAGAGCTGCTGCTACAGGCGGTAGCCGACCAAGGTGGGCTAGGCATTGTGGCAGCCAAGGAAGACTTTGATGACGAAGTGCAATTGGTCAAAGCCTTTTCACAGGCGAAGGCTGATGTAAAAGATAAGCCCAACGCGCTTGTCGACGAGCAAGGACGGTATCAAATCGGGGCAGAGCTTTGGTTGAATGAAGCCGTAGTGGAACAGGCCCAAGACTTAATCGCCGCTGGTGCTAAGGTTTTGGTCCTCTACTTGGGTCAGACTTACGACGAGCAGGCAGCTACGACTGTCCGGACAATTCGCGCTGCCCTACCAGCTGACCGGTATTTGGCTGTTGGGACGGTAGAAGATCCAACCGTTGCCAAGGATTTGTTTGAAGCCGGCGTTGCAGCGGTCATTGCGGGCCGTTCTGTGGATTCCGCTTGGCCAGACGACAAGCACTATCCCTTCTTGACGACGGTCATGGGGGTGGCCCAGGTAGCTGAAGCATACCCTGATCAGACAGTGATTGCCCAAGGTGGCATTCACTATTCTGGGGACGTTGTCAAAGCCATTGCTGGTGGAGCAAGCGCCGTCATGGTGGCTGATTATTTGCAGCGGGAAGATTCCTTTGAAGATGCCGTCTTCCAAATTGATGGCGGTCTGCGGGCCGGTATGGGCTACACGGGGGCCAATGATTTGGAGACCTTACGCACAAGCGCTCAATTCGTCCAAATTACGGATTCCGGCTTAAAAGAATCCCACCCGCACGATGTTGAAATTACAAAACAAGCGCCAAACTATGTGGCACAAGAAAGAGATTAAGTATGCCGACGACAGCAACTGATAAAATTTTGGTACTGGACTATGGTTCCCAGTACAATCAATTGATTACCCGCCGGGTTCGTGAACTTGGTGTTTTCTCCGAATTGAAGTCCTCCAAAATGACGGCAGCGGAAGTGAAAGCTTACAATCCGAAGGGCATTATTTTGTCCGGGGGACCGAAGTCCGTTTACGATGAAGATGCTTTCACCATTGACCCTGAAATCTTCGAACTGGGCATCCCAGTGTTAGGGGTTTGTTACGGCATGCAACTGATGGCCCAGCATTTGGGCGGTAAGGTTGAAGCCAACCCAGGGAATGGTGAGTTCGGTCAGACCGTGATTACACAATCCGAAGGGGGTTGTGCGCTTTTGGAAAACACCCCGTTGGAACAAGTAGTACTGATGTCCCATTCCGATAATGTGACCCAGCTTCCTGCTGGTTTCAAGGTGGCGGCTGGCTCTGAAAAGACACCAATTGCGACCATTGCCAATGATGAAGACCAACTCTACGGCGTGCAGTTCCACTCTGAAACGACGCTGTCAGAGCATGGCAAGGACATTATCAAGAACTTTGTCATCAACATTGCCAAGGCTGATCCTTCCTGGACGATGGAAGAGTTCATTGACGAGCAGATTAGCACCATTCGTGAGGAAGTTGGTGACAAAAAGGTGCTCTTAGGGCTGTCCGGTGGGGTTGATTCCTCTGTTGTCGGCGTCCTCTTGCAACGGGCGATCGGTGACCAGCTGACTTGTATTTTTGTCGACCACGGCTTGCTTCGGAAAAATGAAGCCCAGCAAGTCATGGACATGCTCGGTGGTAAGTTTGGTCTGCACATCATCAAGGTGGATGCACAAGACCGTTTCCTGGATAAATTAGACGGCATTACGGATCCTGAGCAAAAGCGCAAGATTATCGGGAACGAATTCATCGAAGTCTTTAACGATGAAGCGACAAAGCTAAAGGGCATGGACTACCTGGCGCAAGGTACGCTCTACACGGACGTGATTGAATCGGGAACCGATACAGCCCAGACAATCAAGTCCCATCACAACGTGGGCGGCCTGCCTGAAGACATGCAGTTTAAGCTGATTGAACCATTGAACAAACTCTTCAAGGATGAAGTGCGCGAATTAGGCGAAAAGCTGGGTATGGACCACGAATTGGTCTGGCGTCAGCCTTTCCCTGGTCCTGGACTGGGAATTCGCGTGATGGGCGCCATCACCGAAGACAAGCTTGAAATCGTGCGGGAGTCAGATTATATTCTGCGTGATGAAATTGCCAAGGCTGGCTTGGAAGACGATGTTTGGCAGTACTTCACGGTACTGACCAATAACCGTTCCGTCGGCGTCATGGGCGACTTCCGGACCTACGAGTATACGATTGCCATCCGGGCCATTACCTCGATTGATGGCATGACGGCGGACTTTGCTCGGCTTCCTTGGGAACTCTTGCAGAAGATTTCTGCTCGAATTGTCAATGAGGTCGACCACATTAACCGCGTTGTCTACGACATTACCGCTAAGCCACCTGCAACGGTTGAGTGGGAATAATAATTTTCAATGAAGAAAACCTGTCATCCAGCGTGATGACAGGTTTTTTTGCCTTTCTGCTTGACAGCCAGGTGCTTCTCTTTTATAGTAAGTGAGTAATCACTCACCAAATCGTATTGGAGGCGAATATGAAAGAAGTTATTAAGCTGGAGAAGATTGCCAAGTCCTTTGGCAATCACCAGGTATTAAAGGATGTGGACCTGTCGCTCAGCACAGGCGAAATCCTCTGTCTCTTAGGCCCTTCCGGGGCAGGAAAGTCCACTGTTATTAACATCACCTTAGGGGTGGAAAAGGCGGACGGCGGTACGGCTTATGTCTTTGACGAAGTCATGCCCAAGCGGGAACTGCTGGGCAAGTTAGGCTATATGGCCCAGTCCGACGCCCTCTATGAAAGCCTGACAGCCCGGGGCAATCTGACCTTTTTTGCCGAAATGCGTGGCATCGCAAAGGATCAATTAGCAGCGGAAATTGAGCGTGTAACGGATATTGTTTCATTGACGGATGCGCTGGATCAGGAAGTCTCTGGCTTCTCCGGGGGGATGAAGCGCCGGCTTTCTTTGGCCATCTCCCTGCTCGGGAACCCGGAGTTGATGATTTTGGATGAACCAACGGTCGGCATTGACCCTGCGCTTCGTCGGCAAATCTGGTCAGAATTGTATAAGATGCGGGACCAGGGACATGCTATTTTGGTCACGACTCACGTGATGGATGAAGCAGAATTGGTGGACCGAGTGGGCTTGTTGATGGGCGGTCGCTTAATTGCCAACGACGGACCAAAGGAACTGGAAGCACAGTACCAGGTCAACACGATTGAAGATGTCTTCTTGAAGGCCGAAGAGGAGGGCCAAAATGACTAGAACATTTGCCATTGCCAAACGAATTTTGACGGAGTTGCTGCATGACAAGCGAACGCTGGCCATGATTTTCATTGCGCCGATGTTAATTTTGACGTTGATGAACTATGTCTTTAACATTACGTCCTCGACTTCTGTCGACATCGCAACTGTGCATGTGGAACAGCAGATGGACCAGGGCTTGGCTAAGACGAAGAATGTCAACGTGAAGCATTATGATAGTAAAGAGGCAGCCGATTCAGCCTTGAAGGATCAAAAAGTGGATGCAGTCTTGTCCCAAACGAGCGATGGCAACTATGACATTTTTTACGCCAACACTGACTCCTCCAAGACGGCAGCTACCCGTAAGATTTTAGCCAATGTCTTTACGCAAAATAAGCTGTCAGGACTGTCGCAACAAGTGGCCACATTGTCTCAGCGGGTCGGGGTACAACCCAACTTGGGCAGCAACTTCAACCTGAATGAATCTTACAGCTATGGCGACAAAGATACGACCTTCTTTGCTTCCATCATGCCAATCTTCATGGGCTTCTTTGTCTTCTTGTTTGTCTTCTTGATTTCCGGGGTCTCTCTGCTGAAGGAGCGGACTAAGGGCACATTGTCCCGCTTGTTGGCAACGCCCGTACGCCGATCCGAAATCATCTACGGTTACATGTTGTCTTACTCCGTCATTGCCATCTTGCAGACGGCTATTATCGTCTTCTTTACCATCTCCGTGCTCAATGTTGAAGTGCTTGGTTCCGTCTGGAACTTGCTCTTGATTAACATTTTGCTGGCCTTAGTGGCGCTGGCCTTAGGACTGCTCGTGTCAACGCTCGCCAGCTCAGAGTTCCAGATGATTCAATTTATTCCAGTGGTCGTGGTACCGCAACTGATTTTCTCTGGTATTATTCCATTGAACACAATGGCTGACTGGGCCCAAGTTATCGGCGACTGCCTGCCAATGAAGTATGCTTCCAACGCTATGACCGAAGTGGTCTTGCACGGACAAGGCTTTGGTCAAATCTGGACGGATTTGCTAGCCTTGTTCATCTTCTTAGTACTGCTCACGGCCGGTAATATCTTTGGCTTGCGCCGTTACCGTAAGGTCTAACCTGCGAATCAGTATTATTGATAAAGGAAGTGCTACAATGGACCAGATTGTGCGTGACTTTATTACGCTCTCAGAAAATAAGGCCATGACGCCTGCTCAAAAAAAGGTGTTGCAGGCGGCAATTCAACTTTTTGCAGCACAGGGCTTTGCCGGGACGAGTACCGCAGCTATTGCCCAGACAGCTGGCGTCAGTCAGGGTACGATTTTTAAGTACTATGATAATAAAGAGCGACTACTCGAAGTGATTTTAGATCTCGTGATTGATAATTTACTACCAAAGTACAGTGATGATTTTATCAATGCCGTAGAAAAGCAGGATCAACAGTCCTTTGCTGATTTTATGAACTTTGTCTTAGTCAATCGCTATGACTTTATTGTCCAAAACGGGCAAGTGCTCACGATTTTATTTTCAGAATTAATGATTGATGATCAGCTAGTCAATCAAATAAGAGATCTTTTATTACCACAATGGCCACGATTAACCGCTTTATTTGAAAAAAAGGCTGGCAAAACAGCTCAGCTGAGTGGCGATGAGATGGTTCACTTGCTGATTTCTCAGTTACTGTTATTGTTTTTACAGAAAGAACGTTTGAAAGAGTCTGAACCTATACTGAAGCAAAGGCTAGCCGTCATTCAGCAGCTGATGGTCCGAGCTGTAGGTTCATAATCGGAATCAAAAAGACGAACAACTAAATGTTGTTCGTCTTTTTTTTGCGATTCATATAAGTACTAGTCCAAAGGCACATCTACCGCCCAGCCGGCTGGTCCTTCTTCGTCTCCGTATTGGATGGCGGTCAAGCGGTCGTAGAGCTTTTGCGTAACCGGTGCGACTTCTGTTTCGGAGTAGAAGACATGTTTTTGTCCATGGTGCGTGATGGAGCCGACGGGAGAGATAACAGCAGCTGTACCCATAGCACCGGCCTCAGCGAATTGATCCAGATCGTTAATTGAGATGCTGGTTTCAATAGGATTTAAGCCTTGCTCCCGTGCAATTTCCAAGAGAGAAAACTTGGTAATCGATGGCAGGATGGAAGGGGACTTCGGTGTTTGGAACTGGCCCTCTTTGGTAATGCCAAAGAAGTTAGCGGATCCTAATTCTTCAATGTATTCATGATGGATGGGATCCAAGTACACAACATCGGAGTAACCGGCGTCATGGGCTTTTTTACCAGGCAGCATGGAAGCGGCATAGTTACCACCGACCTTAGCTTGGCCAGTGCCGCCGTGGGCAGCCCGGTCGAAGTCGGAAGTTACAAAGGAAGTTGGGGTTAAGCCTCCTGGGTAATAAGCGCCAACTGGGGTGGCAAAGATAACAAAGGTAAAGTCCTGGCCACCGTGCAAGCCAATGTTCGGTGTAGTGTCAATCAGCAAAGGACGGAGATAAAGGGCCCCACCGGATTCATAGGGTGGGACAAAATCCTGGTTGGCCTTGACCACTTCCTTGGCCGCTTCGACAAAACGGTCTACGGGGAAGGGTTCCATTAGTAAGCGGTCTGCGGAGCGCTGCAGGCGCTTTGCATTTTCGATGGGGCGGAACAGGTTGATGCCACCGTCTTGGCGGCGGTAGGCCTTCATGCCTTCAAATGCCTGCAAACCATAGTGCAAGGCAACGGCTGCCTCACTCATGCTCAGGTTGGATTCCGTTGAGAGTTCACCTGGTCCCCACTGGCCGTTATGGTATTCTGCATGATAACGGTAGGGCAGGTCGTGGTAGGCGAAACCCAGTGTGTCAAAGTCTAAATCTTCCGCTTTTGCTTTTGTCATTGTACTACTCCTTCTAGTCTATTTAGCTATTATATTAAAATAAAATGATAAAAAAGTAAAGGTTTGATTGGGTTGTCTCTGCTTAAGCAGTGCTTTTGCCTGTGTTAAAATAAGGGTGATTGTTACAAAGGAGAACAACATGGTACGTTATCCGAAAGGCGTGATGGCCAATACACAGGCCGTTCAAAACGAGGTGAAGCGGGGTAAGAGTAGTCAAAAGGGTTTGCTCTTTGGCCGCCGGGGCATGGGCCTGGAAAATGAAATTAATGAAGCCAATGAATTTTATTTGGCCAATCACTTAGCAGTGATCCATAAAAAGCCGACACCGATTACCATTGTCAACGTCGACTATCCGGCTCGCTCAGCTGCCAAGATTACGGAAGCGTATTTTCAAAAACCGTCCACGACTGATTACAATGGGGTTTATCAAGGGCGCTACCTTGATTTTGATGCCAAGGAAACGAAGAACAAAACGACTTTTCCCTTGAAAAATTTTCATCAACACCAGATTGACCATTTGGCGGCAGTATTATCTCAGGGCGGCATTGGCTTCGTCTTGATTAAGTTTACAACTTTGGGCGAAACCTACCTTTATCCAGCGGCGGTACTGATTCAAAACTGGCAGCGACTGGCAGGCCGTTCCTCTTTGCCCTACGACCAGATTGTAGCGGATGGTTATTTGGTGCCCGAAAAATTAAATCCGAGTTTGGATTACCTGGCCGCGCTAGACCGTTATTTACAAGCAGAAAGTGGGCGGCTATCATGAGCCGTTACTGGATAACGGGTTACCGGACTTATGAGCTCGGCGTTTTTAAGGAAAGTGATCCTAAGGTGGCGGTGCTCAAACACGCACTCACGCTACTATTAAAGGAACGGATTGAGCAGGGACTGGAATGGGTCATCACAGGTGGCCAGCTAGGGGTGGAAACTTGGACTGTTGAAGTAGCCTTAGCAATGAAGGCGGATTATCCAGAACTTAAAGTAGCGCTGCTATTGCCCTTTGCCAATTTTGGTAGTCAGTGGCAGCCCGAAAAAAGAAGGAAATTGGCCCAATTGAGCCAGCAGGTTGATTTTTTTGCGGCTGTCCACCAGGGAGACTATCAGGGACCCTTTCAATTAAAAAATTACCAGCAGTTTTTACTGGACCACAGCGATGCAGCTTTACTGCTCTATGACCCAGAGTACGAAGGGAAGTCGGCCTATGATTTAGCGGCTATTCAGGCCTTTCAAAAGACGGCGCCCTATCCCATGGATTATGTCAGCATGGATGAACTACAAGAGTTTGCCAATGACTTTGAGGAAAGACGGGCTGAAGCCCAAGACCAAGGCTTTTAGCGGATGATTTCGTTGCGTTTGCCGGCTCTTTTTGCTAGAATAAAACTAATTAGAACCGAAAAAGGAGTAACACTCGTGCCAGCAATTAACTATAATCAAAAAGAAATTTACGATAAAGTGTTCAAGCAAAAGCGTGTTGGCGCTGCCTATGATCCCGATGACGTCGATGAATTTTTGGATGGCATCATTGCTGATTACGGGACTTTTACCAAGCGGATTCAAGATTTGGAAAAGCAGGTGGCACAACTGCAGGGCGCTTTGCGCGAAGCACAAGAAGATCTGGCGGCATCAGACCAGGCGCACGTTGCACCTGCACCGGTTGTAGCAGAACCAGCGGAACCGGTCCAAGAAGAACCAGCGCCTAATTCAAACTTAGATTTGATCAAGCGTGTAGCGAACTTGGAAGCGGCGGTTTTTGGCACAAAGCAAGACAACTAAGTCAAATCGCGTTATAATAACAGAGCAAGTATTGAGTAATTGCGCATAGGTAATCCTATGTGAGGAAGGTCCATGCTCACACATTCTGTGATGAATGTAGTGTTTGTGCTGGGATAAAAAATAAACCCAGGAATGGCTTCGGCCATGACGGCGGCCGAAAGGGCTAAGGCTTTGCTATGCTCGAATAGGTCTGAAAGTGCCATAGAAACGAATGCCCAGTCGAAAGGCTGGGACTTGAGACGAGGTAAACCCCACAAGTGGGCAACCCAAACTTTGGTAGGGGCGGCTGACCTAGTGAACCGAAACGATGGTCGGTATGGCGGCAACGCTTAGATAGATGATTACTGAAGGTGCCAGGGCCCTGCCTGGTACTGGAACAAAACATGGCCTACAGATACTTGCAACAGGGAATCCGCCTTTGGGCGGATTTTTTTGTGGTCGCCATTCGCTACCAGGTCTGTGGGCATCCATAAAGTACTGCCTTTTCAGCCGAACCGCCAGTGACGGCAGACTTTTTTTCGGTTATAATAGGTAAGTTAAAATCTATTGTTAAAGGGAAGCGCATGTTGTTCAAGAAAAGTTCTCAATTGATGAAGGGGCTGTTAATGGCCTTGTTGGTGCTGCCAATGCTGTTATCGGCTTTGACGGCTAGTCGACAGTCGGCACAGGCTGCTGATAATACGGACCCCGTCGTGAGTCGTATCCAAAAAAAGGGGAAACTAACCGTGGGTCTGTCGGCCGACTACGCCCCCTATGAATTTCACCAGCAGGTCAATGGCCATGACAAAATCGTTGGCTTTGACGTTTCATTAGCCAAGGCCGTGGCCGATGAACTGGGCGTGAAGCTAGTCGTTCAGGACATGGGCTTTGATGCCTTGCTGGGTGCCTTGAAGACGGGCAAGGTGGACATGATTGCCTCTGGCATGACGGCCACACCAGAGCGGGAAGAGCAAGTAGCCTTTTCCAATGTCTACCTGCGCTCACCCCAAGTCATGATTGTTAATAAAGATAAGGCCAGTCAATATCAGTCGGAGGGCCTGTCCGCCTTTTCCGGCAAGAAGATTGGTGCGCAAACACAGACTACGCAAGAAGAGGTGGCCCACACGGTTCCTGGGGCCTCCGTGGTGGCCTTGCAAAAGTACCCGAATTTGATTTCCCAGCTCACGCAGGGACTCATCCAAGGAGTAGTTGCTGAAAAGACCATCGCGCAAGCTTACACAGAGCAAAACAAGAAGCTGGCCATGATCGAGCCCCATTACCAAACGGATGCAACTGGGGCGGCAGCCGTTGCACTGCCCAAGGATGCACCGGTTTTGAAGGAAAAGACAAACGCCGTTATTGACCGGGTTACCAAAAACGGAGATTTTGCTGCTTGGCAAAAGAAGGCCAACAAGCAAATGTTTGCTGGGCAACATCAGTCTTACTTGCAAAAGTATGGCCAGTACTTCCTTCAGGGAACTGGCATCACTTTGGCATTGGCCGTTGTCGGCGTACTGATTGGGACTTCGCTAGGCACGGTCGTAGCGCTCCTCAAGCTCTCTTCTCATTTCCTTTTGAAGGCAATCGGGAACATCTATGTGGAATATGTCCGGGGCACGCCACTTTTGGTGCAAGCCTTTATGGTTTTCTTCGGAACGCAAGCATTAGGCCTGCACTTTTCAGCCTTCGTGGCTGGTTCCTTGGCCATGGGGCTCAATTCGGCCGCTTATGTGGCGGAAATTATTCGTTCCGGGATTGATTCGGTGGATCAAGGGCAGATGGAAGCAGCCCGTTCCTTGGGCTTTAAGCACAGCCAGTCGATGCGGCTGGTCGTCTTGCCCCAGGCTGTGCGGACGATTTTGCCGGCACTGGGCAATGAATTTGTCTCCGTTATCAAGGAAGGCTCCGTCATTTCTGTGATTGGCGTGGGCGAGTTGATGTATGAAACGGGCGTTGTGCAAGGGGCTTCTTTTGAACCCTTTATGCCACTCTTTATCACCTCGATGATTTACTTTATCTTGACCTTTACCATTTCCCGTCTCTTAGGCTTTGCCGAACGACGGATGAACCGGTAAGGTTCAATCAAACGGCTGTCAGCTATGCTGGCAGCCGTTTTTTATTGATTGGAACGCAAAAAAACCAGCCGGTGGCTGGTTTTCATTTTTACGCTGATTAGTTTTCAAACTTAACCCGAACCCCTTCTGGAATCATGAAGTCCTTTTGAACTAGCGTTAATTCGCCGCTTTCGCCGTTGCGGGCGAAGACGGATACGTTGTCGGTGTTTTGGTTGGCCACAATCAGGTAGCGGTCAGAAGGATCCAGGTTCATATCCCTAGGGAAGGAACCTTCCGTTGGTACAATCTGAATCAGTTCGATTTCTGAGAACTTGTGTGAGGTCTTGAAAACCGAAACGGAATCGTGGCCCCGGTTCGAAGTATAAATGAAGCGGCCGTCCTGTGAAACACGAATTGCTGCTGTACCATTGTGATCATCCCAGTCGGATGGAATGGTCGAGGCCGTCATGACGTGTTCAAAAGTACCGTCCTCACGGTTGTACTTTAACACGGAGAGGAGGGAGGAAAGCTCACCCAGCAGGTAGGCGTATTCGCCATCCGGTGAAAAACGGATATGGCGGGGACCAAAGCCAGCCAAGGCTTCATAGCGGGCCACTTCGGTTAACTTGCCTTGGTCGGAGACATCAAACGTGATGACTTCGTCCGTCCCTAGGTCAACCACCACCAGGCGGTTGTCCGGTCCGATGTTGGCGTAGTGGACGTGGGCAGACTGCTGTTCGGGGCGAGGGCCCATGCCTTCGTTTTGCCAAGTATCCGTCTTAATCAATGTGTGATCAGCTTGGATGGCGTAGACCTCAACCGTGCCTCGGTGGTAGTAGCCAGCATAGACTAACTGCCGTTCTTCATCCACAGCTGTGTAAGCTGGTGCAGTACCAGCGGTCATGTTGAGACCCAATTCTTTCATAGGTCGTTCTGCATTGTCCAAAGTAACAATACCAGCTTCATCACCACGCTTCTCTACGGCGTAAACGATGTTTTCTTTGGAGATTGAAAGATAGGTGGGGTTTGTCCCTGGGAAAACGACTTTTGCGTTATCGAGTTGTCCCGTTTGGTCGTCAAAATCAGCTTCATAAATTCCTTTTGAACTTCTTTTGGTGTAAGTCCCGAAAAGGACATGGTGGACCGTCATTTTATCACTCCTTTGAATTTCATATCATCTATCTAAATTTTTAGAAACAGTGTTATTATAGCATAATTTTTTGTCAAACTAGACCTAGTGACCATGGTAAAATGAAAGCAGTGATTTTTTGATGAAGGAGTAATCATGGCAAGACCTGATAAAGCAAAAGAGGCCCTATGGGGCTCCACCAAAATGATTAGAGGACTAGTGGCTTGGGTACTATTATTCCTGGCCATCTGGCTGTTCTACCAAATTCGGTTCGTTTTTGAACCGTTGAAATCCTTAGTAGCGGCAGTTGGTTTACCAGTCATTATTGCGGGGGTGTTCTACTACCTGTTGAAGCCATTACTGAATTGGTTAGAAAAAAAGACGGGTTGGAATCGACGGGTTTTGGCGCTGGGTCTGTTGATTCTGGTCTTTGGATTGATTGTACTGGCCGTCGTGGTGCTGTCGCGGATTCTCTTTGACCAGCTGTCTGCTTTGGTTGAGCGTTGGCCTAGTTATTTAGCAGCTGCTGAAGACTTCATCAAAAACAGTTTGAAGGATGAGCAGTACGAATCGCTACGACAAACGCTGCTGGCTTCCAATGATCAAATCAATGAAACAGCCCTTAATTGGGTCAAGGCGAACTTGGCTGGCAGCTTACTTGGCGTTGGCCAAATTGCCGCTAAGAGTGTGGAAACTTTGTCAGTGCTCATTGCGTCTCCCTTTATTCTTTACTATCTACTGGTGGATGGTAGTCATTTACCAGAGTTTATTGTGGATAAGCTACCATTCAAGGCCCGGCAATCAACTGCAACGGTCTTGCATGAAATGTCCGCGCAGATTGCTAAGTACGTTCGGGGCCAGATTGGGGTCGCGACTGCCGTGATGATTATGTTTGCAATTGGTTACACCATCATTGGCCTGCCCTCTGGCTTGTTACTGGCCATTTTAGCCGGTGTTTTGAACATGATCCCTTACCTAGGCTCTTTCCTGGCACAATTACCGGTCTATTCGGTAGCATTGATTACAGGCGGTCCTCGGATGGCTTTGTTGGTTACTTTGGTTTTGATTGTGGAACAGCCACTAGAAGGGCATTTGATTACGCCAAAAATTTTGGGGGATGCCTTGGCCATTCATCCGGTGACGGTTATCATTGCTTTGTTGGCTTCCGGAAAAATGTTTGGCCTGGTTGGCTTTATCTTGGCCATCCCTGGTTATGCCGTCTTAAAGGTACTGGTCACGCACGCCTACGCCTGGTGGCGGCAGAATTCGGCTTTGTTTGCTGAGGAAGAAGAGAAGTTATAATGGCCAATCATATTGTTTTATTTGAACCCGTGATGCCAGCGAATACGGGAAATATTGCAAGAACAACGGCAGGGACGAATGCCACCTTGCACTTAATCGAGCCCCTCGGTTTTGATATTTCTGATAAAGCCGTCAAAAGGGCGGGTCTTGATTATTGGGAACATGTGGACCTGGTGGTTCATCCATCCTTGCCCAGCTTTTTGGAAACGCTGCAGGAAAGCGACCGGCTCTACCTGGTTTCTAAGTTTGCTAATCAGGACTATACGGCGCCCGATTACGCAGACCAGACGGGGGACCAGTACTTCCTTTTTGGAAAGGAAACAACTGGCCTACCGGAAGTCTTTATGCGGCAAAATCCTGAAAAGGCCATCCGGATTCCGCAAAACGATACGCACATTCGTTCTTTGAATTTATCCAATACGGTGGCCATCGTGCTCTTTGAAGCCCTACGCCAGCAGCAATTTGCCGGTTTAGAGACGACCCACACTTATGAACAGGATAAGTTGAAGTAAGCAAATATGCGAAAAAATAAAAAAGAGCTTGCATCGTTTGTTGAATCTTGCTATTATTAAATAGTTGTCAACGAGCGATTGTTGATAACAACTGACCAAGGCCCGTTGGTCAAGTGGCTAAGACGCTGCCCTTTCACGGCGGAATCGAGAGTTCGATTCTCTCACGGGCTACTAATTAGGTTCTACACCATTTGCTGGTGTAGGGCCTTTTTTGTTTGTAATCGTTGCTATGACGGGCTTTGAAACTTCCTGCAGCCTATCGCTGGGACTAAGTAAACTAACTGATGCTAGTTAATTTTGCTTTGATTGCTCCAAAATCGCTACAGGCAAATCATTCAGACCTCCCTTTACTTGTTTTCGCTGTGGGCTGTGCCATTGCTGTTGCTGGCAGAAACACGAGCAGACCGAGCATGAAAGGCTGCAAGTGCCCTGTGTCGACATGAAAACGAGCAGGAGATGTTAACCAAACGGCGCTAGTAGAAGCCCTGGCACTGACTGTGCTAAGATAGATGGCGTAAGTAATCCACTTTTTAATGAACAATTCTTTTGGAGAGTACCATGGCGCAAAAACGGAAAAAGCCAAGTTCAAAAAAGAAAGAAAGTCGGCAGGAAACGGCAGGGAAGGTGGTCTTCCTCCTGTCTTTTATTTTGCTGTCCTTTTTTGCCTTTTTTAAAATCGGCCTTTTCGGCCTGTATTTAGCGAATATTTACCGCCTGCTCGTCGGTAACCTTTACCATCTGTTGCTGCTACCGCTGGTTTTTTTGGCAGCGGCTTACCTGGTTTTAGATCGGCCTTATCCGGTGGCCAAAAGGGTTTATGCGGGTGGTGGGCTCCTTTTGCTGGCCGCCTTTTTGCTGTCAGACCTACTTTTTTTCAGTAAACAGGGGCAACCAAGTGGGTCCTATCTACACGTTGTGACACAAACCATTAGTCAAGATTTAGCTGCTAAAACCGCGTCCAGTCCGGTTGGCGCTGGCTTGGTCGGCGCTTTACTTTATCAGCTCACCTATACGCTGCTGTCGAATATCGGCGTCGTCATTTTAATTTTGACCTTCGCCACTGCTGGCTTGGTGGTGCTCTTCCGTCTGCCTGCCCGGGATATGGCCCAGCAGGGAATTGCAAAAACGCAGGACTCACTGTCTAAATACCAGGCAGTTAAACAGGAAAAAAAGAAGCAGCGGCAAATTTTAGCAAAAAAGCAGCAACAAAACGTGACCGATTTTGGGGCCGACCCTTTTGAAGCGGGCGACAATGCAGCTAATGCGGCTGTCAGTCACGATCCTGATTTTGCTGAACAGCCAGCAGTAGCCGAAAAGGCGGTTCAGCCGGAGGCGCTAGCGCCTAAAATTAACTGGCAGCAACCCACGTTGGAAGAAGCCCAGCAGGAAAAGGACGGTCCGCAGTCAGCCAAGTCGGCAAAGGCCGAACAGCCCGCAGCGGCCGATCAGGAAAGTAATTTTGATACGACGCCAACGGCGGATGCTGATTACCAACTGCCTAGCACGGACTTATTGACCAAGACAAAACCGACCGATCAACGGCAGGAAGCCGCCTCGCTGGCAGATAAATCGCGGCTGGTGCACGACACCTTGCAGTCCTTTGGTGTCGAAGCGACTGTTTCTTCCGTATCCTTGGGTCCAACCGTGACCCAGTATGAGCTGAAGCCGGGCCAGGGGGTTAAGGTCAATCGCATTGCGAACTTGGCTGACGATCTGGCCTTGGCGCTGGCAGCTAAGTCCATTCGGATTGAGGCACCCATTCCGGGAAAGCCCTATGTTGGAATTGAAGTACCGAATGATACCCAGTCGGTTGTAGGCTTCCGGGACATGATTGAACACAGCAATACCTTCGAACAGGGCCTGTTAACGGTGCCACTGGGCCGCGACGTGACGGGTGAAATTATTTCAGCTGACCTAGCGGCCATGCCGCACTTGCTCATTGCGGGTTCGACCGGTTCCGGAAAATCAGTTGGGCTCAATGGCATCATTATTTCCCTGTTGTTAAAAGCCAAGCCTTCCGAGGTCAAGTTAATGATGGTTGATCCCAAGGTGGTCGAACTGTCGATTTACAATGGGATTCCCCATCTGTTGACACCAGTGGTTTCTGATCCAAAAAAAGCGGCCAAATCTCTGCAAAAATTAGTCGATGAGATGGAAAATCGCTATGATTTGCTAGCAGAATTTGGCAAGCGGAATATCGGCGAGTATAACGCCGCGGTGGACGAGAACAATCGCCATGCTGCTGAAACCGGTCATGCCATCATGACCAAACTGCCTTACATCGTGGCTGTGGTGGATGAATTTGCTGATTTGATGGCAACGGTTGGATCAGAAATTGAAGTGTCCATTGCTCGGCTGGGCGCCAAGGCCCGGGCGGCCGGGATTCATATGATTTTGGCGACCCAGCGGCCGGACGTCAAGGTGATTAACGGAACGATTAAGTCCAATATTCCTGGTCGCATTGCCTTTCGGACCGCTTCGGGCATCGATTCACGCACGATTTTAGATAGCAATGGTGCGGAAAAATTGCTCGGTCGGGGGGACATGATTTTTGCGCCCCCAGGCAAGGCCCATAAGCGAGTCCAGGGCGCCTTTATTGCCAACGAGGATGTCACGGCGGTGGTCGACTTTGTTAAATCTGAACAACAGGCGGTCTATGATGATGACATGGCCGTTACCGATGAGGAAATCGCTGCAGATGAGGCCGGGGGCGGTCAGTCGGATGATGAACTCTTCGATGAAGCATTAGCCTTTGTCGTTGAGCAGCAGAAGGCATCGACTTCGCTCCTGCAACGGCGTTTTCGGATCGGCTATAATCGAGCCGCTCGGCTAATCGATGATCTCGAAGCCTCCGGCTATGTTGGACCTGCTGATGGGGCCAAACCAAGGCAAGTTAATGTCGCGAAAAAAATGGATGACGAAAATCAATAAGAAAAGACCGAGTTCGAGCGAACTCGGTCTTTTTTGACGGTTGGTTATGCCAAAAAATGGCGATACCATGACAGATGCAATCATTTTAAGCGCTCCTCACCGCTTATTGAAGCAGTTCGGGTCATGAACGAATGGCCGATCAGAAAAGGAGGAGCGAAAATGACTAGACAACATCAGAGTAGTATTTGGCGACAGCAGGTCGCCTTGGCTTCAGTTTTATGTGCAGCGCTGGTTGCGACCACAGCCACCCGACTGCAAGCAGCGTCAGCGGACCAGACCCAGAGGCCGGTTTGCTGTAGCAATGGACCAGTTAGCAATCGAGTGCCCGATCCGGTAGTTAGAGAATCCGTGAGCGTCGGATTCAAAGAGATCGGCAGATCCGCCGACAAGGATGTAGCGGTAGGATCACCATCTGTTGAGGCGAAAAAGACGGCGAATGGCATGCAGTCAGCCTCCGTACCTAGTGCAAGGGCTTTGGTTCAGCCTGAGCAAGTCCCCTTGACTGAAAGACAAGCAGCTCCGCGAGCACTCGGTAATCAAGAACAGCAGCCAGTGGCGCAGTCGACCATCAAGCCAATTGAAAAAGCAGTAACCAAACGTGCTGCGCAAAAAAAGACGCGGACAAATCGTCCCTCTGCGGGGGCAACTAAAGTTCGTAATCGACAAAGAACAGTCGGGCAGGTTCGAAAAAAAGCAGCCAGTCGAGGCCGGCAGCCCCAGTCAACTGCTACCAAGGCTCAAAAGAAGCGCAGCGCTGTGCGCCCGGTTCGAAAGCGGGCAACGACTAGGACTCACAAACAGTTGGCGCAGCGGCCGTTAACCTCAGTCAGCAAGACGAAAGGCATGGCTGCTCATGCCACTAAGGGCCAGATTGGTAATCAGCGGAAGGGAACGGTTGTCAATCGAAAAAAGACAGCATTGGCGAAGCCAAGGATAGTAGTGAAGGCAGTTGAAAAACAAGGGCCCGCCAAGCGACCAGTCCAAGCAAAGCGGGGTCAGGTTGGTGTCCAGAAACAGCGGACAACAACAGGGCAGCCAGGTCCAAGGCAAAGTAAAGCGCCCTGGTCAGTTCAAGCAAAGCAGGGTCGGAGAGCTGTTCAGACTAGGACAGCTGCTGGCATAAAGTCTAGATCGCCGCGTGTGCAGGCAAAAATTGTCCCTCGTCAGGTTCACCAGCGGAAGATGGTCGTTCGGAGCCAAGGGGCGGTCGTGACGCGTAAACCTCGTCAATCTAGTCGGGGCAAGTCAACTGCAACGATTCAGCAAGGGGCCAAGCAAGCTGCACTTAGGCGAACAAGTAATCGTGTTAGAAGTCAGCAGCAGACCATTTCATCTAGGAAAAGCAATGCTAGAGGCGGACAACGAACAAGTACAGCCCAGGCCAGGCAACAGCAGTTAGCGGTCAACCAACAAAAAACTCGCATGGTTCAATTGAACCAGCAGGCGGTTTAGCAGACTGGGTTGCCATTCTTGGACGAGAGTTGCCAGTAAAAAAAGACGTTTAGCACCGCTAAACGTCTCTACATAATAGGATTAAGATTGTCTGGAAAAGATTGGTTTAATCTGGGCTTTGAAACGCCCATCAGGGTCATTCACGAAGTTTGCGTAAGCTTGCCAGTAGGCATCAGATAGTAGGAGTGGTTCCGCGATTTCTTTGGGGACCGCACTGGCCGGTACGCGTCCGTCTGTATCGCGGGGCCCCTGGTAGTCCTTTAAGAAATCGGCGAAGCGCTTTTCAATGACCAATGCTTCCGGACCAAACCAGTTATGGCGCTCTTTCTTGATAAAGTCATCTTCCACCGTATAGGCGGTCCACAGCGGCTGGTCCACGTCGATGCGCAGGGGATGAACCAGCGCCTGAAGCTGAACCTGTCCGAGGGCGATGTCTGCAATGGCACCGGCCATGGCGGAAGGCAGCTGGTCATGATCATTGCTGGCGGCAACTAATAGGAATTCGCCCCGAATTTGTTCGTTGGCGGCAACGTTTTGGCCGGCAATGACCTTCATTAAATCTTGTGCAGGAATATTAATGGCTTTCATAGCTAGTATTCTAATCTTGTAGGGCGATAAAGGCAAATTGATCGAAGTCAAAGAGGCCTTGATCGGTAATTTTCAACGATGGAATGACGGGCAGCGCCATAAAAGACAAGGTTAAGAATGGGTCAAAGGGCAGGTCCGCAATCTCGGCAAATGCGTTGTTCAAAACGTCCTGTGCGGCAATTAATGCTTCAAAGGGTCGGTCGGACATCAGACCGCCAATTGGGAGTGGGAGTGCCGTGACTTGGCCATGATGAACGACCACCTGGCCGCCACCAATGTCCCGTAACGTTTCAACCGCTAGTAGCATGTCATCGTCGTCAACACCTGCCACAATGATGTTATGGGAATCGTGCGCAATGGTGGAAGCAATGGCCCCCGCTTCTAGTTGCAGGCCCGCTAAAATGCCAACGGCATGGCCTAAGTCCTGGTAACGTTCGATGACGGCGACTTTGGCAAAATTTTTATCTGGCTGGAATTGGCCATCCACGACCGGCACTGGTACTTGCAGGTGCTTAGTTGTAATGTGATGGGGCTCAATTTCGATGACATGAGTGGGGCAGTCTGCCTGGAGCGGTAAGGTCAGGTCTGCTTTGCTAAAGGTAAAGTTCAGTCGTTGTCCCGGTAGTGCTAAGACGGGTTGCACTTCGTTTTGGAAGAAGGCACCGTTGACCATGGTTTGGTCAATCGTCACTTTTTTGACATCCGTTAAAATGAGTAGATCCGCCACGAAACCAGGGGCGATGGCGCCCACATTGTCAAGATGGTGCGCCTTGGCTGCATTGTAAGAGGCCAGCGTGTAGGCTAACTCGGGGCTGAGACCGTGTTCAATGGCCAGCTGAACGTTAAAATTGATTGATCCCTCCGCCTGAATATCAGCGGCTGATTTATCGTCCGTTGCAAAGGCAAAGTGGCCTTCATTGGCGCGGTTGATGGCTGGCAAAAGGGCTAGCTCGTCCCTTTCGACAGTACCTTCCCTTAGGAAGACTGCCATGCCGGCGTTGACTCGGTCTAATGCCTCGGCTGCAGTGCTCGCTTCGTGGTCGGTATCGATGCCATACTGGCGGTAAGTCGCTAATTCGGCTGGGCCTAGTCCCGCCCCATGGCCATCGGCATGGCGGCCTGCTGCTTGGGCATCCCGAATTTTTTGAATCATATCGGGTTCTGCGTTGGCGACAGCCGGATAGTCCATGACTTCGGCTAAGCCAGCCACTTCTGGGTATTCGTAAAAGGGTTTTAATTTGCCAGCGTCCAGCACTGCACCGGCATGTTCAAAAGGCGTGGCTGGAACAGAGGAGGGCAGCAGGTAGTGGATGTGCAAGGGGGTATTTTTGGCAGAATCAAGCATGTATTGAATGCCCGACACACCAGCGACGGAAGCAATTTCGTGGGGATCGGCAAAAATTCGGGTTACGCCTTGCTGTAGGGAGAGCCGGCCGAACTCAGATGGGGTTAATAAGGAGGACTCAATGTGCAAATGGGCATCGATTAGGCCCGGCACAATGTACTGCCCGCTGCAATCAAGAACGGTTGCTGCTTGCAAGTGATCGTTCTGACCAACATAGGTAATCTGTTGGCCTTTGATATAAACTGTCTTAGGTTCAAATTGCTGATTGAAAACGTTGAGCACCAATGCGTTTTCGAGTGCGTAGTCGACCTCGGTAATCATGAAATATACTCCTCTATCCTTTCAAAATTGTTCCTATTATAGCAAAGTGGGCAGCGCATTGTGTTGCTAATTTTCGGTTTTCTTTGAAAAATGGCTGGCTATTCGCGACCATTCAATTCAGATAAAAGTCTATACCAATTATCAATTTACTAATTGACCCACCCCGTTCAAGCTTGTAGAATAGCAAGTGTTGAGATTTTAAATTATCAAACCAATTTATATAAACGAGGTTTTTATTATGTGTGGAATTGTTGGTGTAACGGGCGTTTCTAAGGCTCTGCCTTATTTGTTGCAAGGATTGCAAAAGTTGGAGTACCGCGGTTATGATTCTGCCGGCGTTTATTTGACGGATGGCGCCGGTCAGGATGCCTTTATTAAAGAAAAGGGCCGGGTCAGTCAATTAGCGGCCAAAGCTGAAAAAAATGGTTTTGAAGGAACGGCTGGGATTGCCCACACTCGCTGGGCGACCCATGGGAATGTTTCCATTGAAAACGCCCACCCTCAGAAATCTGCGGATAACCGTTTCTACTTGGTGCACAATGGTGTGATCGAAAACTATCAGGAACTGAAGGACATTTACTTGAACAATGTGACTTTGGTTTCCCAAACTGATACGGAAATTGCTGTACAATTGGTCGCTAAGTTTGCGGCCGAGGGCATGACCACGGAAGCAGCCTTTCGCAAGATGATTTCCCTGTTGGCTGGTAACTCTGCTTATGGCTTTTTGCTCATCGACCAGCAGGAACCGGAAACGTTGTACGCAGCGAAGAAGAAGTCACCGCTCTTGGTCGGGCTATCTGACCATGGCAATGCCGTGACTTCCGATGCGACGGCCATGATTGACTTAACCAAGGAATTCATCGATTTGCAGGATGGTGATTTGGCCATTGTGAAGCCGGATCAAGTCACGATTTACGATGAACAAGAGCAAAAGGTAGACCGCCCTTCTTTTACCTTGACCATTGATCCAGAAGATACGGACAAAGGTGCTTACCCTTACTACATGCTCAAGGAAATTGACGAGCAGGCCGTTGTGACCCGTAAAATTGCTGGTCACTACTTCGGTGAAAACGGGGAATTGCAGGGCATCGGCTGTGCAATTACTGATAAAATGGCCGAAGCAGACCGGCTCTACATTGTGGCAGCCGGTACTTCTTACCACGCTGGCTTAGTCGGCAAACGTTACTTCGAACAGTGGGCCAATTTGCCAACGGAAGTGCACATCGCTTCTGAATTTGCCTACGACCAACCTAAGTTGTCGGATAAGCCTTTCTTTATTTTCCTTTCTCAGTCTGGTGAAACGGCTGATTCCCGGGAAGTCTTGGACAACATCAAGAAACAGGGCTACCCAGCTTTGACGATTGCCAATGTGATGAACTCGACGCTGACTCGGGAAGCTGACTTTGCGTTGCCATTGTTGGCTGGTCCTGAAATTGCTGTCGCTTCAACCAAGGCCTACACGGCCCAGATTTTGGTGCAGGCCATCCTGGCTTCTGCGCTGGGTGAACCTGGCTTTGATTTGAAGGCAGAGTTGGCCAAGGTGGCGGTGGAAATTCAGGCCATTACGGATGAAAAAGAAGTTTTCCAGCAGATTGCAGCGGACGCGCTGACTGACCAACGGTCTGCCTTCTACTTGGGCCGAGGACTGGATGCGGCGGTTGCCTTGGAAGCGGCCTTGAAGCTCAAGGAAATTTCTTACATTCAGACGGAAGGCTTTGCTGCCGGTGAGTTGAAGCACGGTACGATTTCTCTAATTGAAGAGGGCACACCAGTCTTTGCACTGTTGACCCAGTCTAAGACGGCCGGCTTGCTTCGAGGAGAAGTGGCCCAGGTGGCAGCCCGTGGTGCCAAAACCTTTATCTTTGCTTCCAAGGATTTGGCGAAGGAAGGGGATGCTTTCGTTCTACCACAAGTCCAGGAGCTCTTGATGCCACTCTTAGCCGTTATTCCTGCCCAGTTAATTGCCTATTACGCAACGTTGGCTCGGGACTTGGATGTTGATCGGCCCCGGAATTTGGCAAAGTCAGTTACGGTGCAATAATCGATAGCCTAGTGTAGCAGCAGCCTTTTATCGAAAGGCTGCTTCTTTTTTTGGCCGAAAAACAAGTCCTGCTTTGTCTGCATCGGGTCTTACTGGTATACTAAATAAGAATGAATTCTGACGAATATTGGAGTGGAAGCATGCCCTCATTTTGGCAACGATTGCTCAAAAAACAGCCTGATGCCAGTGCGTTACGCACAAATCAAGCCAATCACTTAAAAGTACCCCAGCATTTAGCCATTATTATGGATGGCAATGGCCGTTGGGCCAAGCAGCGGCACCGGCCCCGAATAGCGGGCCACCAAGAAGGCATGGAAACCGTCAAAAGGGTGACCAAGATGGCGGATGCTGTTGGGGTTCAGGTACTGACGCTCTATGCTTTTTCCACCGAAAATTGGACCCGGCCGAAGGACGAAGTGTCCTTTTTGATGAAGTTGCCCGAGCGCTTCTTCAATACCTTCGTGCCTGAACTAGTGGCCAAGAATATTCGGGTTAGTACCATTGGTGATGTAAGCCAATTACCAGAAACGACCCAAGCAGCGGTCGCAGCTGCCAAGGAAAAGACCGCCGGCAACACGGGCATGATTTTAAATTTTGCCTTGAATTATGGCGGCCGACATGACATTGTGACGGCCAGCCAATCGCTAGCAGCCGCAGTTGCCCGGGGCGAGCTGGCGGCCGAAGCAATTACGGAAGAGCTGTTTGCCCAGCAGTTAACCACTGGCTACTTGGGTTCCTTAGCAGATCCTGATTTGGTCATTCGCACCTCCGGGGAGGAGCGGCTATCAAACTTCTTACCCTACCAGGCGGCTTATGCGGAATTTTATTTTACCAAGGTGCTCTGGCCTGATTTTGGTCAGGCCGACTTTGATTTAGCCTTAACAACTTATACGAAACGGGACCGGCGCTTTGGTGGCGTCAAGTCTTAGCAGAAAGTGAGTTTTTTTCATGAAAACACGAATCATTACAGCGGTCGTGGCTTTAGCCGTTTTTATTCCAATCTTATTGATTGGGCATACGCCGCTCTTGTTACTGACGGTGCTGCTTGGTTTGATTGCCATGGGCGAAATTTTGCGCATGACCCATTCGCTACTCGTCTCCTTTGAAGCGCTGATTGCCTATGTCGGGGTGACGGCCCTGATTCTGCCCAACTCTTTTTGGAATTTCCAAGTTTGGAAATTCCACATTACCAGTCAAAATATCGTTTATACGATTGCCTTCCTGCTCTTGCTGCGCACGGTTTTTTCCCGGTCCCACTTTAACTTTCAGGATGCCGGGACGCTCTTTATCGCCATGGTTTACATCGGGACCGGTTTCCATTACTTTTACATGGCTGATCAAAAGGGCCTAGCCTTTCTTTTCTATGGCATGTTGCTGGTGTGGATTACCGATTCCATGGCCTACTTCTGTGGCCGGGCCTTTGGTCAGCACAAGTTAGCGCCAACCATTTCGCCAAACAAAACTTGGGAAGGTTCGCTCGGGGGCACGATTCTGGCCGTCATCATTGTGGCGGGCTTGTACATTGCAACCGGTTGGTTGTCTGAATCAAAGCTGTCCATTATTATCTGTGCCATTTTGCTGTCAGTCGGCGGCCAAATTGGGGATTTGATTGAATCATCGCTCAAGCGGCATTTTCAGGTGAAAGACTCTGGCAAGATTCTACCAGGACACGGCGGTATCTTAGACCGCTTTGATTCCATGTTGGTGGTCATGCCGATGATGGCGATTTTAGGCTTACTCTACTAATCTAAAGAAGATCAAGGAGGCCGCGCATGACGGCAATTTTAGTCTTTTTGCTCGTTTTTGGTTTACTGGTTGGCTTTCATGAATTTGGTCATTTTATTGTTGCCAAAAAAGCCGGTGTGTTGGTCCGTGAATTTGCTATTGGTATGGGTCCGAAAATTTTTGCTTGGTCCTCGGCCGAGACTCGCTATACAATTCGGCTTTTACCAGTCGGGGGCTACGTTCGGATGGCTTCTCAGACAGACCATGAAACGCTAACGCCGGGTCAGCGGGTTCGGTTGGCACTCAACGAGGCTGGAGCGGTCGACAGCATCGATGTGCGAGCAGACGTCGATGGGCCCGGTTTTGCCTTCCAGATTGATCAGGCAGACTTGGTGGATCAGCTCACCTTGACGGGCCTGCGGGCTGGGACGTCAGAAATGACTACGCTGCCCGTATCGGACCAGGCCAAAATTATCGACGAGAGTGGGCAGTCTCTGCCCATTGCCCCTCGATCGAAGTGGGTTGAAAGTGCTCCGGTTTGGAAGCGCTTGGCCATTAACGTGGCCGGCCCCGTGATGAATTTTGTCTTGGCCATCTTGGCAGCGGCGGCCCTGGCCTGTTCCTTGGCAGAGGTGCACTTCAATGAAGCTAAAATTGGGCAAGTTGTCCAAGAACAGCCGGCTGCACGAGCCGGTTTGAAGACCGGCGATACCATTCGAGAGGTGGACGGACAGTCTGTTAGTTCCTTTACCGATTTTGCCGCCAAGGTAAGAGCGCAAAAGGGGCAGCCGGTGGTTGTCCAGGTGGACCGGTCGGGCAAACACTTGACCAAGACCATCCAGCCGGAAAAAGTGACCGAAAACGGTCAGTCCCGTTATCGAATCGGGGTCGGGGTTGCCGGGTATCGTAGTCCCAGTGCTCGAGTGCACTTCGCGTTAACGACCGTTAGTGATTGGTTCACGCAAGTAGGCAAAGGGGTCCTCGATCTCTTTACTGGCGGCTTCTCACTGAATAAGCTGGGTGGTCCCGTGATGATGGCGAAAGTGACATCGAATGCGACCCAGCAAGGCCTGGTTACCGTCCTGGCATTAACCGGTTTGTTATCGGTGAACCTGGGCTTGATTAACTTGTTGCCCATTCCGCCGCTAGATGGTGGTAAAATTTTGATTGACCTACTGGAAGCGCTCTTTAGACGGCCCGTACCAGAAAGGGCAATCAACGCCTTGACGACCGCCGGAGGACTAGTTTTACTCGTTCTGATGGTGCTCGTGACGGCCAAAGACATATTTCAGTACTGACAACGATGAGGACGGCTGGTCCTCGCTTACATAATAGGAAAGAAGGCCCGATATGCAACAATCACAGCTCTTTATGCCCACCCTCCGCGAGGTGCCTGCCGATGCCGAGGTGACATCCCATCAACTCCTTTTAAAAGCGGGTTACATTCGCCCCGTGACCGCCGGCGCTTTTGCCTACTTGCCATTGGCAAAGCGGGTATTGAATAACATCGAAGCCATTATTCGCGATGAAATGGAGGCGGTGGCTGCCAATGAAATGTTGGTACCGGAAATTCTGCCTGCTGAACTGTGGGAAAAGTCTGGCCGCTATGCCACCTATGGCCAGGATTTGTACAAGTTTCATAACCGACAGGACCGGCCTTTTATTTTAGGGCCCACCCACGAAGAGACCTTTACGGAATTGCTAGGGGCGGATATCAAGTCTTACAAAAAGCTGCCACTTTTGGTTTACCAAATTCAGTCCAAGTTTCGGGATGAAGGACGGCCCCGTTTTGGCTTGCTGCGGACCCGTGAATTTATCATGAAGGATGCCTATTCCTTTACCGCTGACGAAGCTGGTTTGGATGCCATTTTCCACCAGATGGAACGGGCCTACCAAAATATTTTTGATCGGGTCGGCATCAATTACCGCATGATCGTGGGGGACGCCGGGGCCATGGGTGGTTCTGACTCCCGTGAATTTTCTGCACCGGCAGTCGCTGGAGAAGATATTATCGCCTTTTCTGATGAAGGCGACTATGCGGCCAACTTAGAAATGGCCCAGGATGCTTATCAGCGGCAGACAGAAGCGCAGGAAGCGGTCGCACCGTTGGCAATCTTGGATACACCTGGGGTGAAGACGATTGAGGCGCTGGCCGAGCAATTGTCAGTACCGGCCGCTCAATTGGCAAAAACCATCGTGGCGCAGACAGCAACGGGCCAGCTAGTGGCCATTGTCACGACTGGGGACTATGAAGTGAACTTGATCAAAGCCCAGAACTTCCTGGGGCAAGGGGAACTGACTTTGGCGGACGAAGCCCTTGTAGCGGAGAAAATTGGGGCCAGCTTTGGCTCTCTTGGACCGGTTCACCTGCCAGAAGATGTCCAGTTGTTGGTAGATGAACGGGCGGCCGATTTGAACGACTTTACTGCAGGTGCTAACCAGACAGGGCAGCACTATCAGCATGTCAACTGGCAGCGGGATGTTGCCTTGACCGCTGATCAAATTGGTGATTTCCGTTTGGTTCACGAAGGCGACCTGGCAGTTGGTGGCCAAGGCCACTTGCACTTTACGAAGGGCATCGAGATTGGCCATATCTTTAAATTAGGGACGAAGTATTCCGCCGCCTTGGGCGCACAAGTGCTTGATCAAAACGGACGAAAGCAAGATATGATCATGGGGTCCTATGGCATTGGCATTTCCCGTCTGTTAGCCGCTGTGGTCGAGCAGCAGGCTGATGAAAAAGGTCTGGTCTGGCCAGCAAGTATCGCCCCTTATGATGTCCATTTGGTGCCCGTTAACTTAAAGAATGACGAGCAAGCGGCCTTGACGGCTGAAATTCAGTCTTTGTTAACGGACCAGGGCTATGATGTGCTGGTTGATGATCGCAAGGAACGGGCTGGCGTTAAGTTTGCTGATGCGGACCTGATTGGTTTGCCAATCCGGATCACCGTGGGCAAGCGTGCGGCCGAAGGCATTGTTGAAGTCGTTGCCCGGGAAACAGGGGCCAGTGCGGAAACAACGCTGGCTGACTTATTGACGACGATGGCCGATCTGGCTACTGCCGTATCATAAATTCAGTGTGAAAAGCCGATGATTGTATCGGCTTTTTTACCGTTTTTGAGAAGAATGAGGTTTTGTACACATGGCGCTGACACCCGCTGAACAATTCGAACAACTGCTCAAGCAAATTCAAATGCCGTCTGAGCAACTGGCGGCTTTTGAAGGCGCAACCATTACAAGCGTTCGCGTTAATCCGACGGCCCGCTCTTGGTGTTTTTTGATTGCCGTACCCCAGGTCTTGCCCTTGACGAACTATGTCACGCTCAGTCGTGGCTTGAAGCAAAATTTTGCCCATGTGGACCAAGTGGACTTAGTCCTTGAAAACCAAAGTGGCCAGTACAACGAAGATGATCTACAGGCCTACTATGGTTTAGCGCTAGAACGGGCCCAGTTGCCCTTTGCCCTACGCAAACAGCTGCACCGGGCCTCCCGCTTGTCGCTGACAGCGCCAGGGCAAGTGACTTTGGCAGTGGCCATGCAGTCGTTAGCGGAGGAACTAACCGAGGCACGTTGCCAACAGTTAGTGCAGGCTTATGCGGCTTTTGGTTTTCCAGCATTGACGGTGACGGTGACGGTAGACGCCGCTTTGGAGCAGGCGTTGCTGGCGGACTTTGACTCCCATCAAGAAAATTTACAGCAGCATTTAAATAAGGCAATTCAACAAGTGGCAGCCAACAGTCCCAAAAAGGCAGCAGGCGGCGTGGCACTGAAGTTAGGCCGGACTATTCCAGCAGACAGTGACGTGACCCAGTTAGCAGCCATTGAGGGCGAGGAAGCACGGGTTGTCGTGGAAGGCTATGTTTTTGCAGATGAAATTCGCGTGCTGCGTTCAAAGCGGCAATTGCTGACATTAAAAGTAACCGACTACTCTTCCTCGATTACAGCCAAAAAGTTTTCCAATAATGAGCAAGATGAGGCAGTTTTTGAGCAATTACATGCTGGGCAGTGGGTCCGCTTGCGGGGGAACGTTCAAGAGGATAGCTATCTGCGGGAGTTGGTCTTAAATATCTACGATTTGCAAGTCGTGGACCACGAGCAAAGGCAGGAAGCCTACCAGGGCGACCGGCAACGCATTGAACTCCATGCCCATTCCAACATGACTGGCATGGATGCCGTGACGAACTTTGATGAATTGGCGGCTTTGGCTAAGGGTTGGGGCCAAGAGCGTTTGACCGTTATGGATAATGGGAATGTGCAGGGGTATCCAACGGCTTTAGCTGCTGGTAAAAAGCATGACCTCCAAATGATTTATGGGATGGAAGCTAATCTGGTGGAAGATGGCGATCCGATTGCCTACCAGGTCCAAGATTTGCCACTACTGGACAAAGAACAGACTTATGTCGCCTTTGATTTGGAGACGACTGGTTTGTCGGCGGTTTCTGACCGAATTATTGAATTATCGGCGGTTAAAATGGAAATGGGCAATGTGGTGTCGAAGTTCTCGGAATACATTAACCCCGGCTTCCCACTGTCTGAATTTACCACGAATTTGACTTCCATCACCGATGCCATGGTGGCAGATGCCAAGCCGGAGCAGGTGGTCCTGGATGAATTTCGGGCTTGGGCGGCGGATACCATCTTGATTGGCCATAATGTCACCTTCGATGTTGACTTCATGAACGCCAGCTATGCCCGCCACCAGGAAGGCCCCATTGAAAATCCGGTCATTGATACATTGACCCTGACCCGCTGGTTGTATCCGGATTACAAGTCTTACCGGTTGGGTACTTTGGCCAAAAAGTTTTCGATTGAACTGGAACAGGCCCATCGTGCCATTTACGATGCCGAGACGACCGGGCACTTGGCTTGGAAATTATTAAAAGAGGCCCAAGCCCGCTACGGTGTTGATAATCTTAACCAATTAAATGAACACATGCATGATGGTGGCGCTTGGCGGCACGGCCGACCATTCCACGTTTCCCTCTTAGTTCAAAATGAACGGGGACTCAAGCATCTTTACGAGTTAGTTTCCGCTTCCAATGTGACTTACTTTGAAAAAGTACCGCGTATCCCCCGGTCGGTCTTGAATGATTACCGGGACGGACTCTTGGTGGGGAGTGGTGATACAGCCGGGGATGTGCTCGTGACCTTGATTGAAAAGGGCTACGAGCCGGCCAAGCAGAAGGCCGCTTACTACGACTATTTGGAATTGCAGCCACTGGATAACTATGCGCCAATGCTGGAAACAGCACTCATTGCTTCGAAAAGCAAGTTAGAAAGAATTCTGACCGACTTCGTCAAAATCGGCGATGAGTTAGGCAAACCGGTCGTCGTAACGGGGGACGTGAAGTACACCAACCCGGAGGACAAGGTTTACCGGGATATTCTGGTGGCTTCGCAGCCGGGGAACCCACTTAACCGCACCAAGATGCCGGCAGTGCACTTCCGAACGACACAGGAACTGCTGGACCAATTCGCCTTCTTAGGCCCAGACAAGGCCAAAGAAATTGTCATCGACAATACCTATCGGGTGGCGGACCAAGTGGCCCCAGTTCAACCCCTCAAGTCCGGTTCCTTCCCACCTAAAATTGAAGGGGCAGAGGAGGAACTGCGCAACCGAACGTTGTCAAGGGCCAAGGAAGTCTATGGAGACGATTTGCCGGAACTGATTGTAGAACGCATCGACCGGGAGCTCAAAGCCATTATTGGTAACGGTTTTGCGCCCCACTACATGATTTCACAAAAGTTAGTGGCCAAGTCCAACAAGGACGGCTATCTGGTTGGCTCCCGTGGTTCTGTCGGTTCTTCCTTTGTAGCCACGATGTCGGGGATTACCGAAGTCAATCCCTTACCACCACACTACCGGTCGGCCCATGGGGACTACTTTGAACTGGCGGATGAGTCCCAGTATGGTTCGGGCTATGACTTGCCGGATAAGGAAGACCCTAATCATCCGGGCGAGCTGTTGATCGGGGACGGCCAGAACATTCCCTTTGAAACCTTCATGGGCTTCGACGGGACCAAGGTGCCCGATATTGATTTGAACTTTTCGGGCGATTACCAACCCGTTGCCCATGCCTACATGAAGGTACTATTCGGGGAACGGAAGGTCTTCCGCGCCGGCACGATTGCCACGGTGGCGGAAAAGACGGCCTTCGGTTATGTCAAAGCCTATGAGCGGGACCATGAAAAACACTACCGTGGGGCCGAAGTGGAACGTCTAGCCCAGGGCATGACCGGCGTCAAAAGAACGACCGGTCAGCACCCTGGCGGAATTTTGATTGTGCCAGAAGACTATGAAATCTATGACTTCACGCCGGTGCAGTATCCCGCAGATGACTTGCATGCGCTCTGGCAGACGACCCACATGGATTACCACTCCATTCACGATAATCTGTTAAAGATGGATATTCTGGGCCACGATGATCCCACCATGGTTCGTACGCTAAAGGATTTAACTGGGATTGATCCGCAAACGATTCCGGTTAACGATCCTGGGGTTCTGAAACTCTTTACGTCAACGGAGCCACTGGGCGTGACGGCCAATCAAATCTATTCCAACACGGGAACGCTGGGCCTGCCGGAATTCGGCACGGGCTTTGTCCGCAACATGTTGGAAGATACACAGCCGCAAAATTATTCCGACTTGATTCAAATTTCCGGCCTGTCCCACGGGACGGATGTTTGGCTGGGCAACGCCCATGACTTGGTCGAAAACGGGACGGCCACGATTTCTTCCGTCATTGGAACCCGTGATAAAATCATGACCGATTTGATTGGCTACGGCCTGTCAGCCAATGACGCCTTTAATATTATGGAAAAGGTCCGAAAAGGGAAGGGCATTCAAGAGGACTACCAAGCAGAAATGCGCCGCCAAGGCGTTCCTGAGTGGTACATTGATTCCTGTTTGAAAATCAAGTATATGTTTCCCCGGGCGCACGCCGCGGCTTACGTTTTGATGGCCTTGCGGATTGCCTACTTTAAGGTCTACTTCCCGGTTGTGTATTATGCGACCTATTTCTCAGTACGTGCGTCTACTTTTGATATCGTCTCGATGGCCCGGGGCAAAGATGCGGTCAAAGCGGCCATTGCCCGCATTAAAGATATGGGCAATGAGGCGTCCAAGGTGGATTTGGACTTACAGACGGTTTTGGAAATGGCCAATGAAGCCTTGGAACGGGGCATTCACTTTAAGATGGTTGATTTGGACCGGTCGGAAGCGACCGACTGGGTCATTGATGGGAATGAGTTAATCCCACCGTTTGCCACCATTCCAGGACTGGGCGATAACGTCGCCAAACAGATTGTAGCCGCTCGGGCCGAACAGGACTTTATTTCGAAGGAAGATTTGAAGAAGCGGGGCAAAGTTTCGCAAACCATCATTGATTTCCTGACCTTGCATTCGGTCATTGATCACTTACCGGATGAGAACCAACTTTCGCTCTTTGATCTCTAATCTCACTCTTGCTGTTTTAGCGTGACCCTTGGGTCGACCAGCAAAAGCAAAAATAAAAACTAAAGGAGCTGGCAGTTGCCAGATATTATGGATAAATTTTTTAAACTAACCGAAAATCACACCACAGTGAAAACAGAAGTATTGGCCGGCCTGACGACCTTCGTCTCCATGGCCTACATTTTCTTCTTGAACCCGCAGATTCTTTCTCAGGCGGGGATGCCCCAGCAGGGGGTCTTTGTGGCGGCCATCGTGGTGGCTGTCTTTGGAACCTTGCTAATGGGTCTCTACGCCAACGTACCCTTTGCGCTAGCACCAGGGATTGGGCTACAGGCTTACTTTACCTATACCATCGTCTTGGGCTTTGGCTTTTCCTGGCAACAGGCCTTGGCCATCGTCTTCCTGGTTGGTATTTTAGACATCATCATTACGTTGACCCACGGGCGCCAGGCAATTGTGAAGGCCATTCCGGAAGAGCTGAAGGCGGCCATTGGTGGGGGTCTGGGTATTTTTGTGACCTATATCGGGTTGAAGAATGCCAACTTCCTGAATTTCTTAGTTGATGGCAACAAGATCATGTCCATTAATGACCAAAAGTACGACGGGGGGGCCGTCAAGGGTGGCATCCATTCGTTGACCGCTTCTGGTGGCGCAACGCCGGAATTAACCAAGTTTACAGATCCGGCCGTGCTACTGGCTTTGATTGGCCTGATTTTACTGGTGGTCTTATTGATGAAGAAGGTGCCAGCGGCTTTCTTGATTGCCCTGGTCGCAACGACTTTGATCGGGATTCCAATGGGTGTCACGAACACGCATATAACAGCAGCCAACTCGCTTTCTCAATCCTTTAACGACTTTAGTCATACTGCCTTTGCTGGCTTTTCACATGCCGGCATGGGGAGCCTCTTTCAAAATTGGACGCATGCTTCGTTAGCAATCGTGACGATTTTTGCAGTGGGACTGACTGGTCTCTTTGATGCCATTGGTACTTTAATCGGGATTGGGAACCAGACGGGGATCTTTACTAAGGCCGATCAGGCTGCCTTTGAAGCAGATCACAGTTTTAATTCCAAGATGGATAAGGCGTTGGTAGTCGATACCTTTACCACGACCTTAGCCGGGGCCGTCGGCACATCCAATACCACTACGTTGATTGAATCTTCAACTGGCGTCGCGGCCGGTGGTCGAACTGGCTTGACTAACATTGTGGCCGCGCTTGGTTTCTTGGCCATGCTTTTCTTAGCACCGCTGGTATCCGTTGTTCCAACCGCTGCGACTTCCCCCTTGTTAATTGTGGTCGGCATCATGATGATGTCTGAGTTCAAAAAGATTGATTGGCAGGACCTCGGTGCCGCCATCCCAGCCTTTTTCACGTCCATTTTTATGGCCCTGTCTTTCTCCATTTCCTATGGTATTGCGGCTGGTTTCATCTTTTACATCATCGTGAAGGCCGCTCAAAAGAAGTGGGCCGATTTGTCACCAATCTTGTTGGTCATATCGCTATTTTTCGTTATTAATTTCTTGTTGATTGCCTTTATTTAGTTTGGCCACTCATGCCAAATTTATGCTGTTGGTTGGTAGGAAGAAACGATTTTCGAACTAATCATTTTGACATCCAGCAACAAATTATGTTGATTAGGCTAATCTTATCAGTTATTCTTTCTGCCTTCTCCTTTAAGAAGCGTTCGAAAGACCAAAAATAAGGGCAGCTGGATGTCAAACAAAAGCGCCAGGGAAACAAAATCGTTTCCTTGGCGCTTTTTGTTATTTCTAGTCGAATGGGGGCGCATTTTTGATATACTGGAGTTATGAAATATGGAACTGTAAAAATTTGGCAAAAAGAACGGGGCTATGGCTACCTTAGTCCAGATGATGGGGGCGAAGACGTCTACGTCCACTTTAACGGCATTGCCGGGGATGGCTTTAAGACCTTGCACCCCGGGGAACGGGTTGCCTATGTCTTAGTAAAGGGCAAAGATGCTTTCCAGGCAGCGCAAGTAACTGTGTTGGAGGAGGAGTAATGGCAGAAGCAGAACGTTTTCTTTCAAATACGGAAAAATACGCTGGTCCGATTTTTACGGTAGACCAGCGGCAAGTGGCGCTGTCTGATGGGAGTCATACAACGCGTGACATTGTCCGCCACGGCTTAGCGGTTGGGGTTCTGCCTTTACTAGACGCCGACCATGCGATTTTGGTTCGGCAGTGGCGCGCTGCGACTGATGATTTTGCCCTGGAGATTCCTGCCGGCAAAGTCGATGACCGTGACCATGGGGACGTCGACCAAGCAACGCATGCGGCAGCTTTGCGTGAATTAAACGAAGAGATTCGTTGTGAACCGACTGCACTGCACCGTTTTGCCTTTGCCTACGAGGCAATTGGCTTCACAGATTCCAAGATTGCCCTTTACTTGGCAGAACAGGTAACGCCAGTTGACCAAGAACTACCTCGAGACCATGGGGAGTCGATTGATATTGTGACCATGTCTTTTGAAGAATTGACAGCACTTTTTCAAAGTGGGCAACTGAATGACTTGAAGACCATGACCGCCTATCTGTATTGGGCGCAGTGGAGGGCTGCCCATGGCAAATAAAGGATTTTTTAATCGCCGTCAGGAACAGCAACAGCGTCGGGAACGGCGTCGGGCTGAGAAGACCTACGCAAAAGAACACGCTGATGAGGTAGAGGTGGTGCAGCCGGAAACAAGGGCTGAGATGCGCTTAACCAAGCGGGGTAAGTTCGAGCTCGGTTCGAATGGCCAGTTGACGGAAAAGGGCAAAACGGACCGTTTGGCCCATCGTTATAACTGGGCCATTATTTGGGTTTTGGTACTCACGATTGCCGTTTATCTTTTCTTTTTTTTAGTCAAGTAACCTAGCGCGCGAAAGGATAATGATATGAAAATCGGAATTATTACACCAATGGCCGAAGAAAAGCAGGCCTTGATGGACGCCATTGAAGGGGCCACTGATTATCACTATACGGACCTAACGGTGACGGTCGGACAGTATGCTGGCCATGACATTTACTTAGCCGAATCTGGCATTGGCAAAGTGGCAGCAGCGACAGCCACGACGATGCTGATTCAGGTTTTTCACGTGGACCAGGTCATTAATACTGGTTCAGCAGGGGGGATTGACCCAGACTTGAAGATTGGCGATTCGGTCATTGCTTCCGAGCTCACTTATTTTGATGCCGATACGACGGTCTTTGGCAATGCCTATGGTCAGTTACCTAATCAACCGGCCCGGTTTGAATCAGACCCAGTGCTGGTGAAGCAGTTCCATGAATTAACAGGGGCACGCACAGGGCTGATTGTCACGGGCGATTCCTTTGTACAGGAAGTGCTGCGGCAGCATATCGTGCGCCACTTCCCAGAAACGCTTGTTGCGGAGATGGAAGGGGCAGCAGTGGCCCAAGTGGCCAACCGCTTCCAGGTACCATTTATTGTGTTGCGTGGTGTTTCTGACCAAGCCAACGGCGAGTCCAATGTTGACTTCGATATCTATGTGGCAGAAGCTGGCCGAGCATCGGCTAAGTTGCTGTTAACTTATTTAGCAAAAGTTTAAAATGTCAAGTTTAATGAAGGAAGCGTGCAGATATGATTGCAGTTTATAATCAACGGGCAGTGGGCGATGTCCTGATGCTCACATTTGCCCCCGGAACAGGAACAGTCGAATCTAAGGGCAACGTGACCCGAGTGGTTGATCCAACTGATCAAAAAACGTTGGCCATGAACCTCTTCGACTTAGGCCAAGTGCTGGGGCTAACCGAACAACCAGCTGGTCAAGTGATTTTGTCCGATGATCAGTTAGCAAAAGTGAATGACGCCATTGCAACGGCTGGTTTCCCAGAGCGCATTGAAGATGCCCAGTCAAAATTAGTGGTGGGTTACGTGCAATCAATGACCGACCATCCAGATTCTGACCACTTACACGTTGTGCAAGTGCAGGTTGGCCCAAACGAAGCCGATACGTTGCAAATCGTTTCCGGTTCACCGAACATGGCAACCGACAGCCGGGTAGTGGTGGCGCAACCGGGTTCGCTCATGCCTTCTGGCGCTAGCATTTGGTCAGGTGCTCTCCGGGGAGTACCCTCTGCGGGCATGATTGTGTCTGGTCGGGAATTGCAGTTACCAGGAGCGCCCGATAAGCCAGGCGCCTTGATTTTACCTGCTGACTTTGGTGTGATTGGGGAACCTTTTGATTTGACGGCTGCTGCCAATCTTTACCGTGACGGTTTGATTGACACGAATTACTAAAAGAGGGATGTATGCCAGAAAAATACTACTTTATTGGTATTAAGGGAACTGGAATGGGCCCCTTGGCGCAGATTCTACACGATCAAGGCAACCAAGTGCTGGGTTCTGATATTGCCAACTTTACCTATACCCAGCCACCACTGGAAGCGGCAGGCATCGAAATTCTTCCTTTTGACCCAAACAACATTGCGGCCAATCAGGATGCCACCTTTATTCGGGGCAATGCCTTCGAAGATGATCAAGTAGAAGTACGGGCCGCATTGGACGCCGGCGTCAAACTACTGACTTTCCCAGAAGCAGTGGCGCAACAGATTGAACGGGCGACAACGGTTGCGGTGGCCGGGGCCCATGGCAAGACGACGACGACGGGCTTGCTGGCCTACGTTTTTAAACAGCTGGAAAAGACGTCCTATTTGATTGGTGACGGTTCTGGAAAGGGTGTGCCCAATCCGGATTTCTTCGTTTTGGAGGCGGATGAATACCGCCGGCACTTTGCGGACTATCGACCGGATTATGCCATCTTGACCAACATTGATTTTGACCATCCGGACTACTATCAAGATATCGATGACGTGAAGTCGGCCTTCCGCGACTTTGCTAAAAATGTGAAAAAGGCAGTGGTCGCCTATGGGGATGACGTTCACCTTCGTCAGTTGCAGCTGGATCAGCCCCTCTACTATTATGGCGAGGAGCCGGGCAGAGATGACTTCCTGATTGAAGGGATTGAAAAAAATGCGCAGGGATCGACCTTTGATTTGTCCTTCCGCGGTCAACCACTGGGCCGCTTTACGATTCCGCTGTTCGGGCAACACAACATTCACAACGCAGCTGCCGTAGTGGCGGTTGCCTACCTGGCTGGCTTGGATTTGGCAGCCGTCCGGCAGGAAATGCTGACTTATCCTGGCGTTAAGCGCCGTTTTTCTGAAAAATCAGTGGCCGGCACACCCTTTATTGATGATTATGCCCACCATCCGCGTGAAATCCAGGCGACCATCGATGCCGTTCGACAAAAGTATCCTGATAAGGAAGTGGTGGCCGTTTTCCAGCCACATACCTTTAGTCGTGTGATTGCCTATAAGGACGACTTTGCCGCTGCGCTGTCACAGGCTGATCAAGTTTACTTAACGCCTATTTTTGGTTCTGCCCGGGAACAATCGGGTACGGTTTCTGCTGCAGATATTGCCGCAGAGTTAACTAATTGCGCGGGTATCTTGTCCCTGGATGACGTTTCTCCCTTACTGGGCCATCCTAATGGAGTCTTCGTCTTTATGGGAGCCGGGGATATTCAAAAGTACGAATTTGCCTTTGAACAACTACTTAGTCAAACCCAGCCGGGCTTAGTTTAATCTTGTTTTAAACTCTTCCTGAGATACTAGCTTAATTAAACTTTCAGTAAAAAAGGAGAATAAATGAATAATTTTGATATGAATACTCGTCGGGACGTCACTGGCGCCGACACGGGTATGAAACTCTTCTTCCAAAAAGTCTATGGCTACATGGCCATTGCTTTGGCAGTGACGGCCGCCGCCGGCTTCGTTGTCCAGAACTTCTTCTTGACGGAAGTGGCCAACTTGTTGGCCCGCTCCTTCGTTGGCTTTGCCGTGATGTTTGCCATTGAGATGGGCTTGATTCTGATGATTCATAAGTCCTCGATTCAAAATCCTGCCAAGGCTTTTGGACTTCTGATGACTTTTGCGGTGGCACAGGGGCTCATCTTAGGGCTTTACCTGGCAATCTACACCACCGCTTCGGTAGCGGTTGCCTTTATGTCAACCGCAGGCCTTTACGCAGGGATGGCTGCCTATGGCTTCTTTACGAAAAAGTCGTTGGCTTCACTGCAGCCCATTTTGTTTGGAGCTGTCATTGGCCTGATTATCGCGGCCATTGCGAACATCTTCATCGCTTCTTCTTCCTTCTCATTGTTGATCTCGGCCATTACGGTGTTGGTTTTTGCTATTTTCACCGCCTATGACAACAACCGTTTGCGGGAACTTTACACGCAAATGGCTGGTCAGGGTTATGAAAATGGTAGCAATGAGCTAACAGGAATTGCGATTATGGGGGCCTTGAGCCTGTACCTCGACTTCTTGAATATCTTTTACTCACTTTTGCAAATCTTCGGCGATACGCGGGATTAAAAGTGAGAGAAGCTCACAAATGCTCGCTAAGGCGGGCTTTTTTTGTGCTAAACTGCAACTAACTTAAAAAAGGAAATCCTATGAGCAAGAAATTACTATTAATTGATGGCAATTCATTGGCCTTTCGGGCCTTTTATGCGATGTATCAGCAACTGGACCGGATGGTGACGCCGGAAGGTTTGCACACGAATGCACTCGTAGCCTTTAATAATTTTCTAGAATCAATTGTCTTACCCATGCAGCCTGATTTGGCTCTCGTGGCCTGGGATGCCAAGTCTGGTAAGGAAACTTTCCGGGGGGATTTGTATGCCGACTATAAAAGTGGCCGGGATAAGACGCCAGCGGAATTTAAAGAACAGTTTCCTTACTTGCGCGAAATGGTGACTGCCCATGGTTTGCATAACTATGAGCAGATTGGCCTGGAGGCGGATGACATTATCGGCATTCTCTCCCGCCAGGGGGAGGCCGCTGGCTATGAGGTCGTGGTCATTACTGGTGATCAGGATTTGATTCAGCTGACCACAGATGCGGTCACGGTTAAAATCACGAAGAAGGGGGTTACGCAAATTGAGCGCTATACCCCGGCCTTCATCATGGAAAAGTTTGGCTTAACGCCTGATCAAATTATTGATAAGAAAGCACTGACGGGGGATACCTCCGATAATTATCCAGGGGTCACGAAGGTTGGTGAAAAAACCGCTTTGAAACTGCTGGCCCAGTACCATGATTTGGACCAGCTCTATGCCAACATCGATGAGATGAAGCCCTCCAAACTCAAAGAGCATCTGTTAGCAGATAAAGACGTTGCTTACCGGGCCCGGCAGTTGGCGACGATTATGACAACCGGGAAGCTGGACATTCAGCTGGCTGATTTAAGCTATCAGGGTCCGAAGACAGCTGCCTTGATTGATCTCTTTGAACGCTTGCACTTTAAGCAGGCCTTGAGTAAGGTCCGCGCCCATCAACTAATTGATCAGGATGATCAACCTGTTGACCAAGTGTCAGTGCCAGGGCCAACGATTGCAGCACTGACGGAAGCGGCTTTGACGGAGCTGGCCCAGCAAGACCATCTGTCCTTCCATATCGATACCAATTCTGAAAATTACCACACGGCAGAGATGATTGCCTTTGCAATTGGGAATCAGGACTGTGGTTACTACGGGAGTCGGGACTTTTCTTGGTTCCAAGATGAGCGCTTACAAAAAATCATCACAGACAAGCAACTGGCTTTGCGCCTGTTCAATAGCAAAGCCCACTGGGTCTTGCTCCATCGCTTGGGCTTGACCTTGGCGGGCGTCGACTTTGATTTCCTGCTCGTGGCTTATTTGTTGGACACGGTGGGCAATGATAATACTGTCGCCACCTTGGCTGCTCGTTTTGATCATCCATTGCAAAGCGATGATGACTTCTATGGAAAGGGTGCTAAGTATGCCGTTCCAGAGGATGAAACGGCTGTGCGCAATCATGTTGGTCAGAAGGTCGCGGTCATTGAACAGGTACGGGATCAAGCCTTTGCCGATTTGGCTGATCATCAGCAGACGGATCTCTATCACAAAATTGAGCTGCCGCTTTCCTTTGTCTTAGCCAAAATGGAAGCACGCGGCTTTGCCATCAATCAAGACCGTTTGTTTGCCATGGGCCAGGAAATGGACCAGCAGATTGTGGCCTTACAGGAAAAAATATACGAGCAGGCGGGCGAGGAGTTCAATATCAATTCCACCAAGCAGTTAGGTGTCCTCCTGTTTGAAAAAATGGGCTTGCCAGTCATCAAGAAGACCAAGACCGGTTATTCGACTGCCGTTGATGTCCTGGAACAGCTAGCCCCACAGGCGCCCATTGTGCAGTACATTTTGGACTACCGGCAGTTAGCCAAACTCAAGTCGACCTATGTGGATGGCCTCTTAGGGGTGATTAATCCGGCTGATGGCAAGGTCCATACCCGTTTCTTGCAAACATTGACGCAGACTGGTCGTCTGTCTTCGGTCGACCCAAATTTGCAAAATATTCCGATGCGAACAGAAGCTGGTCGGAAAATTCGCCATGCCTTTGTGCCCAGTGAACCAGGCTGGCAAATCTTTGGTTCTGACTATTCCCAGATTGAACTGCGGGTCCTAGCCGCAATGACGGGCGATGAGAACATGAAGAAGGCCTTCTTAAATGATGATGATATTCACGCCGAAACAGCGCGGGCTGTCTTCGGCTTAGGACCAGATGCTCAGGTCGATGCCAATCAGCGGCGGACCGCTAAGGCAGTGAACTTCGGGATTGTTTACGGCATTTCCGACTTTGGTTTGGCTAAAAACTTGGGGATTTCTCGTAAAGAGGCGAAGTCCTTTATCGAAACTTATTTCCAGGAATTTCCAAAAATTGAAGGGTGGATGACGGCCGTCAAAGAAAAGGCCCATCAGGATGGCTTTGTGGAGACCCTGGAACACCGGCGGCGCTATCTCCCAGATATCAATGCGAAGAATTTTAACCAGCGCTCCTTCGCGGAACGCACGGCGATGAATTCGCCTATTCAAGGGTCGGCCGCGGATATTATCAAGATTGCGATGATTAAGGTGGATCAGGCATTGACCGAAGCTGGTTTGCAGACCAGGATGCTGGTTCAGGTGCACGATGAATTGGTCTTTGAGAGCCCGGCCAGTGAACTTGAAACGGTTTCGTATTTGGTAACCAAGGTCATGGATTCTGCCGTGTCGTTAGCCGTACCACTTAAGGTCGAAGGACATGCCGGACCAACCTGGTACGAAGCCAAATAATTGTTGATTAGAAGGGGAGGAAGCGATGGCCAGTTCAGAGTTGCAGCGCAATCGGGCTGTACTGCCCATGTCCTCCGTTCGGGAATTAACGTTACTGTCTGATCGGCAGATTCGTTATTATGAAGAACACGGACTTGTCAAACCCAAGCGGGGAAAGGGCGGACAACGCCGCTTTTCTTTAAATGATGTGGACCGCTTGTTAGAAATTAAGGATCACCTGGACGCAGGCGATTCGACGGCTGATATTCGGGAACTATTGCTAAAACAGCAACGACGCCAGCAGCGAGCAGAAGGGGCTTCGGAATCCTCCTTACGCCGTTCGTTGCAGGATGAGTTTGCCCAAATTGCCCGTTTTAACAAGTGAGCACTTGGCAAGGACAGCCATAAACACCATGGAAAACCACAGCAGAAGAGGAGCAAATCAATGAGTAAAACAAGTGATCAGAAGACAGCCATTCGACAAAAGGTCAAAGAAGAACAGGTCGAATTTATCCGTGTCACCTTCACAGATGTGTTGGGGACGATTAAAAATGTGGAAGTGCCAGTATCGCAGTTGGACAAGGTCTTGAATAATGACTTAATGTTTGACGGTTCTTCTATTGAAGGCTTTGTTCGGATTAATGAATCGGACATGTACCTCTATCCTGATTTGTCTACTTTTTTGATTTTCCCTTGGGCAACGGATGAACATGGAGGCAAGGTAGCGCGCTTGATTGCGGATGTTTACACTGCTGACCGGCAGCCCTTCGCCGGGGATCCCCGCATTGCCTTGAAAAAAGCGGTGGCAGCGGCCGAACGGGATGGCTTTACGGCCTTCAACGTGGGGACCGAACCGGAATTTTTCCTCTTTAAAACCGATGATCAGGGCAAGCCCACAATGGAATTGAACGATTCTGGCTCCTATTTTGACCTGGCGCCATTGGATCGGGGCGAGCATGTCCGCCGCGAAATTGTGCTGACTCTTGAAAAGATGGGCTTTCGCGTAGAAGCAGCCCATCACGAAGTGGCGGCTGGCCAGCACGAAGTGGACTATGAATATACGGATGCAGTTGATGCAGCGGACAAAATTCAGACCTTCAAGCTGGTGGTTAAGACGATTGCCCGACAGAACGGTTACTATGCCACCTTTATGCCCAAGCCAGTTGCCGGGGTTAACGGCTCTGGTATGCACACCAACATGTCGCTTTTTAAGGGCGATCAAAATGTGTTCAATGGCTCTGGCGACCGGCACGACGAACGATTGGGTCTGTCGGACACGGCCATGCATTTTCTGGGCGGACTCTTGGAACACGCCCCAGCCATCACGGCCATTGCTAATCCAACGGTCAATTCCTACAAGCGCTTGACTCCGGGTTTCGAAGCCCCCGTCTATGTCGCTTGGTCCGCTTCGAACCGCTCCCCCATGGTGCGAGTACCAGCTTCACGTGGCCAGGCCACTCGCTTGGAACTGCGAACTGTTGATCCAACGACCAACCCCTATACGGTTTTGGCAGCCATTCTGGCGGCCGGACTGGACGGTATTGAACAAAAGCTGGAACCGGCAGCTGCTGTTGATAAGAACATCTACTTGATGGATGCTACGGAACGGAAGCGGGCAGGCATCCGCGATTTGCCGGATACCCTCTTGGCTGCGCTGACTGAACTGGAGCAGGACGATTTGCTCATCGATGCTATTGGGGTGCACATCATTGATAAGTTCATTGAAGCCAAGAAGATTGAATATACGGCTTACCGGCAGTTTGTTTCCCAGTGGGAGTTAGACCACTATTTCTTGGACTACTGATAACTGACAAAAGAAGTGAAGTAAGGCTTTCCTAGAAAGCCTTACTTTTTATTTTGCAGTTGGCTGCTTGGCCTTGCACCATGCAGTCCGGTATAATGGAGAGCGAACACTTGTTCTAGTACTGGGGGCGTTATGTTGAAATTTATTCATGCGGGCGATGTGCACTTGGGCACGCCCTTCGCTGGTTTGTTAACCAAGTTACGGCCAGATTTTCAAACTGCCGTGCAGCGGGCAACAAACGAAGCGCTGCAAACTCTTGTGGCGAGGGCCATTGCCGAGGAGGTTGACTGCGTCCTCTTTCCGGGCGATCTTTATAACAGCGGAGAAAATTCGGCCCTGATTCAGGCCGAACTGCAAGTTGCTTTTAGTAAACTGGCGGCAGCTGGTATTGTGGTCGCCGTTTCCTTTGGCAATCATGATTTTCAGGCAGGGCAACGGGCCCATTTGGATTGGCCTGAGCAGGTGCTGGTCTTTGACCAAGCGGTTGAACAGAAAGCCTTTCAGACAAGGCGGGGGCAGCGGGTCGTTCTGACTGGATTTTCTTATGGTAGTCAGGCGGAAAAAAGCAGCCCGTTGGCAAATTTTCCGGTACGGGATACAACCGCTGATTACCAAATCGGCCTTTATCACGGTGCACTGGGCCAGCCCGGTGATCGCTATGCGCCCTTTACGGTGGCCGATTTACTGAGTAAAAATTATGATTATTGGGCATTGGGCCACATTCATCAACGAACCGTCCTCCATCAGCAACCACCGATCTTATATTCTGGCAATTTGCAGGGGCTGAATCGAACGGAAACGGGGCCGAAGGGTTTTTATTTGGTATCTGATGAAGGGCAGCAGGGCCTGCTGCCAACTTTTGTACCGGCTAGTCCCGTTCGTTTTGAGCAATTAATCCTGCAGCAACCAACCAGTATGGCTGCTATTCAACAGCAAGTGGCGGCGGAGCACTATGGCCAAAAAACACTGTTATCGTTAACACTAATGGGCCCTCTTGGACCCGCTGTACAAGCGGCGGTCGATGGCGATTACTTATTAGCGGCGTTGCAAGACGGCACGCCAGCTGACAGCGCTTATTGGCCCATTCAGGTGACGGTTAAGGAACAAGGGTCAACTAGGGCATCCACTTTACCAAACTTAGAGCAGGTGGGTGATTTGACGGCGGCCATTCAATCGGCGACCAACTATGACGTACTAGCGGGCTATCTTGGCGATCAAGTGCCAGCTTTTTTGCGGTCTTATTTACAAAGTCCAGCTGGGCAGACTGCTTTGCAGAAAAAAATATTGGCAATGATCACCAAGGGAGAGCAGCAAAATGAAGATAAAAGCCATTGAAATGACTGGCTTTGGCCGTTGGTCCAATCAGCGCTTTGAAGGATTGGCCAATCAACAGGTATTTTTGGGCGGCAATGAAGCCGGCAAGTCCACCATGCAGGCCTTTTTGCTCGGCATGTTTTTTGGTTTCCAAAGAAAATCAAAAAAGCAACCGAATGCCTATGAGCCACGTTCTGGTGCGCAGTATGGTGGTGCCATCACCATCGAAGAAAAAGGCCAGGACTACCGGATCGAACGCAAAGGTCGGCAACAGTCGCAGCTAACCATTACGAATTTGACCACACAGACGGCGCTGTCTGATCCTACTGCCTTTTTGAATCAACTGTTCGGGCCCTTTACTAGAGAAAATTACGAACAAATTTTTTCTTTGACTAGTGCCGACTTGGCCACAGTGGCCACGCTCACCGGACCGGCCTTGGAACAAAAACTGTTAGCTTATACGAAGCCAGAAGCATTGGCTTGGCAGGAATATGCGGCAGCGCAGCAACAAGCAGCATGGCAGCAATACGGCAAAAGCAAGACAGCAAAGAAGCCACTCAACCTGGCCCTACAAGCGTTAACAACAACCAGTGAGCGCTTGGCAAAGCAACAAGGCGCACTGGACAGGTACCTGGCCCAGGACCAAGCCTTGCAAAGGCAGCGGGCGCAGTTGCGCCAGTTAGAAAAGCAGCGGGCGGCGTTGCAGCAGCGCCAACAACACTTGCAGCGGTTACGGCCCCTCTGGCCGGCCTATGAAGCTTGGCAGGGTCTGCAAAGCGCAAGTGCCGACCAGCACCCGTTGATTACCGCTGAAGATGAAGAACGGGTGGCAACGCTCAGTCGTGACCAGCAGTTTATCCAACAAAAGCTGGCCGAACTGGCTGAACAAATCACAGCGGCCAAGCAGGACCAGCCGGCTGTAGCGGTTGATCCCGTTTTACTGGGGCAACTCAGTCAATCCTTGGTGCAGGTAACGGACCTGGCGGATCATTTGCAGCGCCGGCAAGCGCAGCTAGCAGCTTTAACAGAGCGCTTCACCAAGGAGCTGCCAGATCCGCTGTCCGCCTCAGCCATCCAAGCCATTCGTTTTTTGCCCTGGTATCGGTGGGCTGCGCTGTTCACGTTGCTCCTGACAGGATTGGCAGCCTTGTTCGGGCAGAACGGGTTCGCAATTCTTTTGGTCATGGTCACCGTCTGTTTCGGGGCCCTGACCTACTTTGGTCAGCAGCAACAGCGGAAAGTAGCGGCAGCCTACGCTCCCTGGCCGGTTGGACAGGCCATTCAAGCAGACATTCAGAGCCAGGTCATCAACGGGCAACTAGCGCAGCAGTCCTTACCAGCGTTACAAGCAGATTTGCGAACAGCTGAGCAGGACTTGGTTGAAGCGGTACAGGCCTACTACCAGGCCCGACCCAGTGCGCAACAAAGCGCTGTCCCAACGACGGGACCAGCCCTGCAGGTTCTGGCAAAGCAGTGTTTGCAAGCTGGCCAGCAGCAGGAGGAGACCAGTTCCGGTAATTTGAATGAACTTTTAAAAACGCAAGCGAATTATTATCAGCAGAAGGGAACCGTCAACGAGCAGTTAACAACCCTGTTGGCCCGGTACCAATTACCCGATTTGGCCACTTTCCAAGAAGCGCTACAAGGGCAAAAGCAAGTAGCGCGCGCCAAAGAGCGGCAGGAGGACCTGGCTCAGCAGTTAACAGCGGCTGACCGAACCACCTTAGCACAGTTTACAACGTTGGCCGATTTGACAGAGCAGGAACAAGCCGTTCAAACAGCGCTGGACCAAGGGGCAGCGGCTATTCAGAATCTGCAAGACCAGGTTCAAGATCTGCAAGTGAGTCAACGGTCCCTGGTCAGTGCCGAGGAGCAGGCTGGCTTAAGCCAGCAGTTGGCGAACCAAAAAGCGGCGCTCACGGAAGACTTTTTGCAGTACTTAAGCCAAGCGGTCATGCCGGTTGTAGTCGATAAGGTCTTTTATCCACAGCAAGGACAACAGCGGGCGCAAATTCAAGCACAAACCAGCCGTTATTTCGCTCGCTTGTCGAAACAGCACTACCAACAGGTGCACCTAGACTCGGACCAAGTACGGGTGCTGACGGCAGATGGCTTGACCTTTGTGGCGGCGGAATTATCCACTGGCGCCAGGGACCAACTCTACTTGGCCTTACGCTTAGCGCTGGTCATGGTGCTGGCCGAACGCTATGAATTACCGGTATTGATCGATGATGCCCTGGTTAATTTTGACCCAGGGCGGCGGGCGGTTGTGTTGGACTTGCTCACAGAACTGGCGCAAAAGGAGCAAATTTTGTTCTGGACCTTTGACGAACAGTTGGCGCAAGGGGCCGTGATTGATTTGGAGGAAAAAGATGGGACTAGCTGATTATCAAGAAAATGAAGCAATTGATTGTTTTGCATTAGTAAAAAGTGCAGAGCAGCGGCAGACAAAGGCTGGTAAGGATTATCTAGCCTTCGTGTTGGCTGATCAAACGGGGGATTTGCCCGGAAATCTCTGGGATGTTACCCCTGAACAAATTCAATCCTTGCAGCCGGGACGGGTTGTCCATGTGACGGGGACTCGGGACAGCTACCGGGGGAATCCGCAGATGAAACTGACCAGCATTCGCTTGGCACAGGAGGACGAGCCCCATGATCCAGGCGACTTTGTGCAGCGGGCGCCGATGGCCGAAGGGGAGATGACGACAGTCTTGAATGAACTCTTGTTACAGGTGCAACAGCCTGACTGGCAGCGCCTGCTCCGCTATTTATTTAAAAAATACCGGAACGAATTTCTTCAATATCCGGCCGCCAAAATGAATCACCATGCCTTTGTTGGCGGCCTGGCTTACCATTCCTTGTCCATCGCCCGTTTGGCCACGCAAATTCTGCCCCTTTATCCGCAGCTAAATGCGGACTTGTTACTGACCGGGGCGCTACTGCATGATTTGGGGAAGGTGATTGAGCTCAGTGGGCCGGTGGCCACGGATTACACGGTGACCGGCAAGTTGATTGGGCACATTACGCTCATTGACGAGCAACTCGTATTAGCTGCCAACGACTTGGCCCTCGATCTGAATAGTGAGGAACTGGTGCTCCTGCGCCATGTTGTTTTAGCCCACCATGGTTTGCAGGAATATGGATCGCCTATTCGCCCGCAGGTGATGGAAGCAGAGGTCTTACATCAGTTGGACGAACTTGATGCGGGGCTGCAGTCGATGACATCTGCTCTAGAGCAGACGGAGGCAGGCGCATTTTCTAAAAAAATCTTTGCGCTTGATAACCGTGCTTTTTACCGACCAACGTCCTCTGAAACGAACTAACTGTCCCTGTTAACAAAAAAAGCAGCCAATATTGGCTGCTAACTAAAAAAGTGATCATTGCTGATCACTTTTTTTATATGCTATGAGTTAACGCCGGAAGCGAGGTAACCGGACAAGGAGTTCTTCAAATCAGAATCCTTGATGTCGACATCGTCCTTGCGGAGGAGCTTACCGATGATCTTTTGAATCTTTTCTTGATTCTTTGAATCATTGATAAAGTCGTTGGTTAACTTATCCTTTAACTTCTGTTCCACCTTGGACTGCGCTGGCTTATCGGCAATCTTGTCAGTGCGGACAATGTAGTAAGTATTACTGCTTGCACCCTTAAAGGCATCGGAGATGTGACCAGCTTCTTGGTTGAAGGCCGCCTTGCGGATTTCGCTATCCAAGTTAGTATCCGTTGAATCGAAAGCAGGAAGTTGACCCGACTTAGAAGCCTTGGAATCCTTGGAGGAATACTGGTTGTAGACATCATCCCAGCTTGTGCCGTTGTTCAAGGCGTCCACTGCCTGGTTGGCCGTATCTTGATCCTTGGCGGAAATCAACGAAATGGTCGTATCTGGCACGTAGGAATCATAGGCCTGCTTGAGCTGATCCTTGGAAATGCTGTAGTTGGCCTTCACGGCTGCTTGCATGACCAGCTTGTCCTTTAAGTTCTGCTTGAACTGAGACTTGGACATACCGGACTGCTGTAACTGCTTCTCAAATTGGTCGCCATACTGGGACTTTTGCGTGTTGTAAGCCTTGGTGACGTCATCATCTGAAACTTGGTTGCCATACTTCTTGTAAAGCACCTTGTTAATGACCATCTGGGCAAAGGCCTGTTGGCCGGCCGATGACTTTTTGAAATCCTTGTAATAGTCTTCCTTGGTAATCTTACCATCCGAAGTGGTGGCAAGCGTCTTGGAGGCGTGTGTGGCCAGATAGGCCCCGCCGCCTAGGACGATGAGGACGAGAGCGCCCCAAACAATCTTTTTTGCTTTCATTTTCCATCCTTCCAAATCAAAAGTGTTCGTCTGTTATTCTAGCATAAAATGAAAATGGGACTCGCTATCCCTGCTTGATTTTAGCGATTTTTTCTTGAATTTTATCGAGATAGGGCTGGTTGGCTACTTTGGTTCGGGCCGCATGCCTTTTTAATTCGGCAATATCCTGTTTACTATCGGCCAGGGCAGCTTGGACCACCTGTTTCTCCTGCTTGAAACGCTTATTTTGTTGCCACAGTTGTCGGCAATAATGGAAAAATTCCTTAAAGGCCATGGCTATCCTCCACTGATTCACGAATTTGGGTCGCAATCGTTTCGTAGGCTTCTTGGTCATAGTTGGCCGAATTATCAATCGTTGGGACCAGCGTGTCGTTCAAATCATCATCGTCGTAACGGGGGATGAGATGCCAGTGGGAGTGGGGCACCGTCTGGCCAGCGGATTCACCGTTGTTGGAACTGATATTCATCCCCGTGATGGCCGGATCCGTTGCCTTGATGGCCTTGGCCAAAGCAGGAATGAGGGTCATGATTTTGTTCGTAATGGCCTCATCGTAGTCGAAGATATTGGTGTAATGTTGCTTTGGCACCAAAAGCGTGTGTCCGGGCGTCACCTGGGAAATATCCAAAAAGGCGAGAACATCGTCGTCTTCATAAATTTTGTAAGCAGGAATTTCCCCTGCGATGATTTGATCAAAAATATCTGCCATAACGGCCTCCTTGCAATTTGTCTGCTACATTTATTATAACAAAGCAGTTTGGCGCTGTTATAATAAAGGGTATGAAATTACTAGTTCACAAGTTAACGGGCGGCTATGCCGGCCAACCTGTCTTAGATCAGTTGTCTTTTGAATTGGCCGGCGGTCAGGTGGTGGGCCTCCTTGGGTTAAACGGGGCCGGCAAGTCGACGACCTTTAAACATTTGGTAGGGGAACGGCCAGTCACAGCCGGTATGGTTCGCCTGGTGCAGTCAGACGGCCAGGTAATCGACTTGGCTGAACAGGCGGCCACGTTTCGAGCACAACTAGCCTATATCCCAGAACAGCCCATTTTATATGATGAGCTAACGCTGGCAGAACACTTGGACTTGCTCTTAGCCAGCCACGACTGCCTGGATTCGGCCCATCAAGAACGGGTGGCCAGCCTTTTGAAAACTTTTCGGTTGACTGGCAAAGAAGGGTGGTTTCCGAAGCATTTTTCAAAGGGGATGCAGCAGAAGGTGATGATTGTCGCGGCCTTTGCCATTGATGCGCCACTGACCATTATTGATGAACCCTTCGTTGGCTTGGACCCCTTGGCGCAAAAAGCACTGCAGCGACTCATGAAAGCGCGGGCCGCTGCCGGTGGGCTGATTTTACTAACGACTCATCAACTGGCCCTGGCAGAAGCGCTGCTGGACCAGGTCATTCTCTTAGAGGCGGGGCGGGTCCTGGCCACGGGCAGCCCTGCGGCTGTCGCCGCGCAGCAGGGGCTTTCTGAGAGTCACTTTACTGACCTATTTGAGCAAAGTGGGGAGGCACCGTCATGATGGACATGGCCGCCCTGTACCATCGCCGGAAGCAGCAAGCGCAAAAAGAGCAGCAACGCTATTTGAAGTTACTCTTCAACGACCACTTTGTGCTCTTTTTATTCCTCTGTTTTGGGCTCGCCATTTTGGCCTTGAAACAGGCCGTGCAGACAGATGCCTTTGCCACTGCCAACCGGCCCTACTGGTACTTGGCCCTAACTGGATTGGCCCTATTCTTTTTACACTTGGGGCAGTTGGATACCCAGCTCAAGCAGGCCGATGCCATTTTTTTGCTGGGTGCTGAGGAAGGGTTAGCCGGCCCTTATCTAAGGGAGGCCTGGCGCCATTCCCTTCGGCTGGCGTTTATCTGGCAGGGGTTAGGTTGGTTCCTGATGATGCCCATCCTCCTTTATCTTGGTTGGCATGGGCCTAGCCGCTATGGCGCCTTGCTCCTGCTATTGCTGGCTATGAAAGCAGTTTTGCTGCAGCAAGACTATCGGCAACTCTTTGTTCAGGCAGGTCGGCCACTGCCGATTGGGCTTCGTTTGTTAGTTGGCTGTCTGCTGTGCTACCTTTTTTTCTGCTTGCCTGAACTAGGGCAGTGGGTCTTGGCCTGCTTGTTGACAATCTTTGCTGGCTGGGCCCTCTATGACGGCCGGACACTAGGGCAGTCCCTTTCCTTTGAACGGACGCTGGCCCAAGCCGGCCAATATCAACAAAGACGCTACGCCTTTTACCGGCTTTTCGCGGAGGTCCCGAAGCAGACTACCGTGGTGAAAAGACATGCGGCACTGGATGTTTTCCTGAAGGCCTTACCCTTTCAAAAAGACCCCCTCCAAAGGTTGTACTGGCTCAGCTGCTTCCGAGCTGGAGAGCAGGGCCGACTGATTGTCCGGCTCACCTTGCTTTTACTGTGTCTGCTACCCTTCATTCAGATGACAGCCAATTGGGGCTGGATTTGCCTGGGCGCCGGCTTTGCTTATCTGCTAGAATTACAGTTGTTGCCGATTGCCGATCGACTGAATCAGGTCTTTTGGACTCGGTTTTACTTTGTTCACCCTGATCGGCGCCGGCAAGCTTTTGCTCGTTTTGCTCGCAAGGTGACCGGTCTGGCAGCCCTCTTAGTTACCCTGGTGCTGGCCATTAGTCAGTCCTTCTTAGCCGGGCTGTTCTTCTTATTGGCCGCCTGCTTGACCAGCTATCTTTGGCAGCAACTTTATTTACCCAAAAAACGAAGCAATTCATAGATAAAGGAATATTTTTATGCATTTACGTTCAAAACCTTGGGCACAGCCTTGGCTGGCCGAACATACTGACTTAGTCATTGATCAAACCCGTGCGCAGGCGCAAAGGGGCAAGTGGCAGCAACTGTTTGACAAGAGACAACCTATTCACCTGGAAATCGGTTCCGGCAAGGGTCAATTCATTAAGGAAATGGCCAAACAACATCCGGACATCAACTATATTGGTATGGAAATTCAGGAAACGGCCGTTGCGATTGCTGCCCGTAAGTCCTTCGAGGAAGTCGGCGTGCTCCCCAATTTGCGCTACCTCTACGGCAATGGTTCTGGCGTCGAAACCTATTTTGAACCAGCAGAAGTCCAAAAGATTTATTTGAACTTCTCAGATCCTTGGCCAAAGAAGCGGCACGAAAGTCGGCGCTTGACTTATCCTTCTTTCCTGCGTTCTTACCAGGCGGTGTTACCAGCTGCTGGTGAAATTGAATTTAAGACGGATAACCGGCATTTATTTGAATATTCGCTGCTGACCATGCTGAACTTTGGGCTGCAGATGACGCCAGCGGACTTGTCCCTAGACTTGCACGCAGACGAAGACAAAGTGGCTGGCAATGTGGAAACCGAATATGAACAGAAGTTTTTAGCCAAGGGCCAGCCGATTTATTGGCTGCGGGCTCATCTTGAAGACAAATAAAAAAGCCAGTCTGACTGGCTTTTGTTATTCATTGCCCAGATAATTTCTGGTATTGCGGAAGCCCTCGATGGCCAGTTTAGCCGACAGTTGATCGGGAAAACGTTGGACATGAAGGTTGACGATATCCGAGTTGGCAAAAAATTCCACGCGATGCACCAGGTAATGGGGAGTGGACACGCCGGTGGAGATGGAAATGATATCGCCACGCTGTGGGGGAAGTGGTAATTGAATGTCGGTTTCGACCCGGGCTGACGCCACGATGAGGTTGTATTGCACCATAATGCTTCCTTTCTAAAGACGCTGAACAAGTTAATTTTATTGTAAAAGCTTCGTAAGCAGAAAGCAAAGCCCTTTGTTTTTTGCTTGTGGGCCATCCAAAAGGAGGCTTTTTGTGTTTGAAACGCTTAAGAAAATAATGCTGCGCTACCGTCAAACTTTGCTCTATCTTTTTTTTGGTGGCGCAACCTTTGTCGTTAGCCAAGTGACTTATACCTTTTTTGCGCTGCTATGGTACTGGTCCTACACGCCGGCTTACCTACTTTCTTGGTTCTTAGCCGTGCTCTTTGCCTATGTTACGAATCGCATTTGGGTCTTCCGTTCCCAGGTGCGTGATTTTCTTGGGCTATGCCGGGAAGTCTGGCGCTTTTATTTGGCCCGGATTGTGACCGGCATCTTCGGCTGGTTTATTTTAGCCTTTGGCGTGCAGGTCTTAGGTCAAAATGATCTGCTCTGGAACTTTATCCAAAATGTGTTCGTGATTATTACGAACTACGTTCTAAGTAAGTTCTTTATTTTTCAAAAGCAGCAGGGGGAGTAGGGGTGCTTTAATGGACCCTTCCTGCCTATTAGAAAGGAAAACACATGCGACTCTGGCATTATGAACTCATCCCAACGCTCTCCCGGCAGCACTTATTAGGTCAGTGGCGGGAAGTCTTAGCCATTACCGGGGCCATTCGGAAACAGGGCGAAGTCAACCATGCGACGGTTAACCGACTCAAGGATTACGACTTAGATCATTTATTAGTTTATATTCAGTTGGTCAAGGAGGAGATGAACCGACGGGGCTACCGGACAACGGTTAAATCTCAGCAAAAGTTAATTGATGATGTTGGCTATAATTGGGCTCGTCCGTTGCCTTATCACAAGGATGACCAGGGCTTAGTAACCCTAGCCAATGGTCAAGCGCTTTATGCCGGTTTTCATGATGATCGCTATTTGCTGCAAAATTTGTATATGATGCAGGAAAAGGCGGACACCGATCAAATTGATTGGTCGACCTGGCAGGCCATGGTGGCCAGTATGCTGGCGGTCCATCCAACTTTACCTATTCGAGCATAACGACTTAGCCTGAGCTTTTGCTCAGGTTTTTTTGGTTGGGGCGGTAAAAGTAGGCGCCTTTGCGTACCATGCGCTAAGCAGTGGGGAATCACTGTTGGCAGCTCCTCAATTGAGAGGCGCTGTCTGTCGGATGACAAATAGCAAAGGAGTTTGTAGATGGAGAGAAAGAAAACAGTGGTGGTGGCCGTTAAGATTGGCCTCCTGCTCATCGCCTGCTTGAGCTGGTTATTGGCTGCCGTCCCCAAAGGGCATGCCTATGTCTTTGACTCGGCTAAATTTCAAAAGGGGCTCGTGCCAGATACCAGCCGGAGTCCTTTTAATGCGGTTGTTTACATTGTTAATACGGAGACTGGCCATTCCGGTTCCGGCGTCTTGATTGGGCCGGACACTGTCCTGACGGCTGCCCATGTTGTGTTAGATGATGTGGAAGGAGCACAGCCGGCAGACTGGCCGAGGCGGCTAGTTGATCCAAGGCAATTGCTAGTGCGACCAGGCTATCCTGGCAACGACGAAGCAGACCGGCAGCGCAATGCTGCTAGTCAACAGTACCGCGGGGCGGCATTGTCGATTCCACCAGCTTATTTCAGGGCAGCCATGCTACCAGCTGGGCCCGACAGTGATCCGGGGGACCATGATTTAGCCATCATTCACCTCAATCGCCCGGTGCCCAATGCACCCACATTGCCGTTAGGTGAATTACGGGCCCAAGATATTGCCAGTACCATGATTTCAGCAGTTGGCTACCCAGCGACCCTAGGGCCGGGCAATGAAGCTGCGCCTGAAAATAGCCAAGAGCGGATGTATGTTGATACCGGCTGGGCAGAGAGTGTGGCTAGTCATCAAATTGCTAGTCGCACCGTTAACTGGGCCCATGGCAATTCTGGTGGCCCAATTTTGAACCAAGCCAACCAGGTGGTTGGGATTGTCAGCGCTTCAAATTCGCAGGGTAATTACGCCACTCGAATTAATCCCGAGGCAGCCTGCTGGATTCATGAAGCGATGGCAGAGCCGGCGACCATGTTAACGCCAGAGAATGTGCGCAACCAATGGCGCCGTTTCGGTCGCGAGCAAATTTACTTTGATGGGCAGGGGACGGCGACCCAAATCATGGCCATCGAACCGAGTGCCGTCGGTGCTTTGGATTTGTCTCGACCGGGGGTGGCGAATAATGAAAGTGCTGGCCACGATGAGCTATAATAAGCGCTAGCAGCCTGGTCAGACCTTGCCTTCTACGGTCAGGTCTGCTACAATGGAACAGTTGTTAGCAAAGCTGCAACCACATCTGTCAGGTTGAAGATGCTCGAAGAGCCGCCTGGTAGGGTGAGTCTAAGTATAAAAGGAGATTTCAATAATGGCCTACGCAATTATTGTAACTGGCGGCAAGCAATACAAAGTCGCTGAAGGCGACACCATCTTCGTGGAGAAGTTGGACGCGCAAGAAGGTGAAAAGGTAGTCTTTGACCAAGTTGTTTTGACTGACTCAAAGATTGGAACGCCTTTTGTTGAAGGTGCTAAGGTTTCTGCTACGGTGGAAAAGCAAGGGAAGGAAAAGAAGGTGGTTACTTTCAAGTACCGTCCTAAGAAGCACTCCCACACTAAGCAGGGACACCGCCAACCATATACGCGCGTGAAGATTGATTCCATCGCGTAATCATCACTGTAAAGGAGAATAGACTTATGTTGATGAATCAAGATAACTTACAACTCTTTGCCCACCACAAGGGGGGCGGATCCTCAGCCAACGGCCGTGACTCAGCTGGTCGTCGTCTGGGCACGAAGGTCGCTGATGGCCAAGCTTTGACTGCTGGTGCTATCATTTACCGTCAGCGTGGTACGCACATCTATCCTGGTCAAAATGTTAAGCGCGGTAACGATGACACGCTTTTTGCTTTGACGGATGGCGTGGTAAAGTTCGAACGCAAGGGTCGCGACAAGCGCCAAGTTTCCGTTTATACTCGGGAAGAATACCAAAAGTTGGCGCAAGCCTAACTTGAAAAGCAGCCTTCGGCTGCTTTTTTCTTTGATTTTTTGAGGAGATTGAGGACATGGATATTGCATTAATTGGCGCTGGACCAAGGAATTTAGCGTTACTGGAAGCCCTGCTCTACAAATGGCAAAAGGAACCACTGTCGGTCACGCTCTTCGACCCTTATCCTGTTGGCGGTCGAGTTTGGACTCCTTTTTTCCCGCAGAATGAAACTTTTTTGATGAACACGGTTGCCAATCAGGTGACGCTTTTTTATGATGCGGACGGGCAGGAGCCTAGTCCGCAACGGCCTGGTCTGTTAACCTGGGCCAAGCAGCAAGGACCTGCTTTTCTAGCAGCCCATCCCAAATATCCTGCCGCTTATCGGCAGGAGTTAACCCGCTTGCAAGATAAGTCTGCTTACAGTAGTCGGGGTTTAATGGGCGTTTATGCCGCTTGGTATTATGAGCAACTGGTTCAAGACTTACCGGCGCAGGTAACGGTGGCCTACCAGCAGACGGCCGTGACTGCCTGCTGGCGGCAGCCCGACCAGCGCTATCAACTGGAGACAGCAAACGATGCTACTTATCTCTTTGATGCGGTGGTCTGGGCCCCTGGTCATTTAGACAATCAGCTCAGTCCAAGGCAGGCAGACTTAGCCGCCTTTGCGAAGGCAAATAAGTTGCACTATTATCCAGCCAAACATCCAGCGGAGCAAGATTTAACCGCTTTGGGACCGCATGATTGCATCTTGGTACAAGGCTTAGGATTGACTTTTTTCGATGAACTACAGGCTTTGACGGTGGCGAAAGGGGGCCGCTATGAACGGGCAACGGATGGTCACTTACTTTACCATCCCTCAGGCCAGGAACCCACGTTAGTACTTGGTTCGCGGTCTGCTTTTCCTGCCAAAGCAAGGGGTGTGAATCAGAAAGCAGCCAGCCAACGCCATCAGCCCGTTTTCTTTACACTAGATAAGCTCCAGCAGTTAGCTGGTCCTGATCGCCAATTGGCCTATGAAGACTTTTATCATTTGCTGGACCTTGAATTAACGGCTAAATCATTGACCAACCAAGTGGCCCAGTTAACCGACCGGTCTAAGGACGAGCAGGCGGCTATCCTGGCAGCCATTGCGGATCCGGCCAACTGGCCTAGTTTGAATCAACGCTTTGGCCTCAGCTTGGCTACCCAGATTGATTGGCAGGCGCTGGCTAATCCGACCTATGACCCTGCTAGCGGACAGTCCTTCCAGGATTTTTGGGTTGACCAACTAAGGGCGGAACTAGCAGATGCCCAGCTTGGCAATGAGTTAGCGCCATTGGCCGGAGCTTTTGATTTGCTACGGGATTTGCGCCATACGGTCCGAACGCTCTTTGAAGCGGGCTACTTTAGCCCAGCTGCCTATGAACAGGTGTTAAAGACCTTTCGGTCACTGGATAATAAATTGTCAGCGGGGCCACCCCTTGAGCGCATTGAACAACTGTTGGCCTTAGTCCAGTCCGGGCAAGCCCAGGTCGCCGGTCCGAACTTTACCGTCACAGCAGGTGCAGCTGATTTCATCGGACAAGATGCTTTGGGCCAGCGCTACCATGGTACGGCCTTTTTGGAAGCCCGTTTGCCAAAAGTTGACTACCGCTTAGCTGAGAGTCCATTGCTTGCTTCCTTGGCGGCGCAGGGCTTGCTCCAGGGCGCCAACTGGCCTCAAAATAGCCAGGGGCAGTCCTTAGTGCCCCAAGCCGTTCAAGTGGACTCGGAGACTGGAGAACTAATCGACCAGCAGGGACAGCCCGTACCCGGCCTCTACCTCACCGGGATTCCTTTGGAAGGGACCCGCTGGTTCACCACGGTCATTCCTAGACCAGGCGTTCAGACACCAATTTTCATGGAGGCGCAGCGATTAGCGAAGCACTTAGTGGCGGGGGGCACTGCTCGCGATAAAAGGCATTAAGGTCAGCCCGACCAGAGCCCGTCCCTTGGGGGACGGGCCTTTTCAATGGTATGGCTGGCGGAACAAGCAGCTGCTTGATGAGGTCGTGTTAGTAGCCCCCTGGCTTGTATTATGAGAAAAAAATGAAAGGAACGGCCTTTTTGTGGTAAACTAGCGCCAAGTAGAAAAACAGTGGGGGGAAGCAATATGGGATTTTTTGAACAACGAATTCAGAACTTACAAAAGCTCTTGATCAACTTAGACTTGGATGGCTTGTTGATTGGGGACGGCATGAATATGCGCTACTTGACGGATTTCAAGGGTGGGACCGGCGATGGCTTACTCTTAGTTAGCCGAGAGCAGGCCGTCTTGATTACGGATGCCCGTTACGAAAATGAGTACCAGGACGCCCTGCCAGCGGGCGTTGCCTTTGATGTCACCCGTGGCTACGATGAACAGGCTGCCCGCCGGGTCAAAGAATGGGGGCTCAAGCGCTTGGGCTTCGAGGCCAGCATGCCTTATGACCGTTATGAGCGTTTGGATGATCTCATGCCCATCAACGTGGCTTTTGACGCCGTACCAGGGGCCGTTGAAGCTTTGCGAGAAGTCAAAGATGAGATGGAAGTGGCTGCCTTGAAGCGAGCGGCCGCTGCGTCGATTAAGGCCTTTGAGCAGTTAGTACAAGAAATCAAGGTCGGCATGACAGAAAAAGAGGTCGCCAACCGGTTGGATGCGCTGCAAAAGGAATACGGTGCAGACAAGGCTTCCTTTGACACCATCGTGGCTTCCGGCTACCGGGCAGCATTGCCACACGGTGGGGCCAGCGATAAGCAGTTGGCAGCAGGCGAACTCGTGACCATCGACTTCGGCTACTACGTGGATGGCTATACCTCAGACATTACTCGCACGATTGCCATGGGATCAGTTGATCCTGAACTGAGCAAAATTTATGACATTGTGCGCCAAGCCAACGAAAATGCACTGGCGGTTATCAAACCTGGTTTGTCAACGGCTGAAGTCGACAGGGTGGCGCGCGACTACATCCAAGAGGCGGGCTATGGCGCTGCCTTTAGTCACGCGACGGGTCACGGTGCAGGCTTGGACATCCATGAAGGCCCCGTTTTGTCGACACGCTCTAGCGATGAACTAGTCGCCGGTAACCTGCTGACGGTGGAACCAGGAATTTACCTGGCTGGCAAAGGGGGCGTGCGCATTGAAGACGATGTACTGGTAACGCCAACTGGTTCTGAAAATTTGACGGCCGCTTTGTCCAAAGACCTGTTGGTCATTGACGATTAATGCCAAGCCTCCAACCGCTGTTGGAGGCTTTTTTGAGAGCTTTAATGACGGCCCTTTAGATGGTAAGATAAAGGACAGGAGGCAACGATGGAAGAGATACAATTACGGCATACCAACGACTTACATTCCCACTTGGAAAACTGGCCAAGGATTCGGCGTTATTTGCAAGCTGGGCGGGCCGGCCAACGGGCCGTCTTTAATTTTGATATTGGGGATGCCATTGACCGCTTTCACCCGTTGTCGGATGCCACGTTAGGTAAGGGCAATGTTTTGTTGCTCAATACGGCCGACTATGATGCCGTTACGATTGGCAATAATGAAGGCTTAGGGATGGCCCATCAAGCGCTGAATAGGCTCTATGATCAGGCCAATTTTCCAGTCCTGCTTGCCAATATGCTAGACCAAAGCACAGGCCAGCAGCCAACCTGGGCCGAACCTTATCGGATTTTGACTACGGCGGCCGGCACTAAAATGGCTGTTATCGGCCTAACGGCACCTTACCAGGAAACCTACCGCTCCTTAGGTTGGGCACCGGAACCGGCAGCGGATACGCTGGCCCGGCTTTTGCCAACTGTACGGGCCCAGGCCGATTTTGTCGTCTTGCTCTCCCATCTCGGCCTGCCGACCGATCGTGCCTTGGCCGATCAGTTTGACGTCGATATTATTTTAGGCGCCCACACCCATCATTTGTTAGCGGCCGGGGAGCGGCGCAACGGCACCCTGTTAGCAGCCGCTGGCCGTTATGGTGATCACGTTGGTCAGGTGGACTTGATGATTGATGACCAGCATCAGCTGCTGGCTAGTCGGGCTAAAGCTTTTCCTGTGGGGGACTTACCGACAGAACCGGGCGATGCAGCCGAGATTGCCGCTTGGTGGCAGGAAGGCGTGGCCATTGAAGAAGCCGAGCCCGTCACCCAGCTGGCCCAAAAGCAGACGGTGGCTGACCAGGCCCAGGCCTGTTTGTCGGCCCTCCAGTCCTTCTTTCAACTCCCCGCTGCTTTTTGCTCCACTGGGCTATTCTTAAAGGAACTACCAGCCGGTCCCGTGAATGTTTATGATTTTCTGGCGGACATGCCCCACGGCATTAATCCGATGAAAATCACCCTCACGGGTCAAGCACTGAAAGCGTTGTTACAGGAAATGGCCGACAAGGGCAGTTTCTTGGCGAGCCAGCGGATTAAAGGGGCTGGTTTTCGCGGCGATGTCTTTGGCGAGTTAGTCAGTCGGGGGTTGGGCTTGAATGCAGCGGGTCAACCAACTTATGCAGGAAAGGTCATTTTGGATGACCAGCAGTATGCGCTGGCGACGTTAGACCATTACCGTTTCTTTGATTACTTCAACATGCTCAATGACGCACCGGCAGAAATTCACCTAGAACTTTTTCTCCGGGAACTCATGGCGCAGTATTACCAAAAAGAAAGTCAACAGACGCACTAGTCTGTTTTAGGAAAACTATGGACCACCAAAGTCTTAAAGAAAAAACAGCAGCACAACAGGAAGAGCGCCGGCAAGGTTATCCCGTCGCAATGGCAGGCAACGAGATTCAAATTGCTGACTTGCGCTTTACCCTAGTTGAAAATTATAAGGAAGCCTTTGATCCGGAGCAGTTAGCAGTGCGCTATACGCCGCTATTGGCCCGTTATGATTATGTAGTCGGGGACCTGTCTGCCGGCCAACTCCGCCTCCGTGGTTTTTATGATAATGAACGGGCAGTGACGGCCAATCAAAAGATTCAAAGTTTGGCAGATTATCTCTATGAAACGGTCAACTTTGGGGCCCCTTATTTTGTACTAGTCAATCAAGCCGCTAAGTTTTCGGCCGCCCCTGTGCAGGACTTTTTGAAAACTTGGGAAAAAGAACATCCGAAGAAAAAGGGCCCGAAGCGCGAACAACCAATCCGGAATGGTCGGGGCAAGAAAACGGCGGGGCAGGCAGCGCCTGCTGGGCGTCCAGCACAGCGGGGAGCAGCGCCAGCCGGTCCTAAGGGTAAAAAAACAAAACCCACACGTCGGAAAAAGGGCCGGCCCCAGTCGGGCAATCCTGGCCAGACTGGGGCAGCTAAAGCAAAGGGTCCATCTGGCAAGGGTCAGCAACGCCCCCGATTTTCCATTCGGCAACGATCTGACCAATCGACTTCAGAACACATCTAGGCTGTGTTTTTTTCTTGTCCTTGTTATTTTTTAGTAACCTGATAAAATCATAAAAGGTTACTAAAAAAGGAGCAGAACAATGCAAGCGCAAACAAGCATCCAAAAATTAACGCAAATGGCCTTTTTTCTGGCCCTAGTCATTGTCTTAGGACTTTTTCCGGCACTGCCACTCGGTGTTTTGCCGGTCCCTATCGTGCTACAAAATTTAGCCGTCCTGCTGATGGCCTTACTACTGCCGACTCGACAGGCGGTCACCGTCATGTTGGGCTTTTTGTTACTGCTGGCCCTGGGCCTGCCCGTACTATCTGGCGGGCGGGGCGGCTTATTGCTGGTCGTTGGGCCCACAGCCGGTTATCTCTGGTCCTGGCTGCTGTTAGCCCCTGTCTATCGTGGGTTCAGCCATTGGTTGGGCCGTCTTTGGCCCCGCTTCCAACAATCTTATAGCGGGCGCGGCTTGTTACTGCTGCTAGTCAATACCTGCCTGGTATACCCGCTCGGCGCGGCTTGGTTGTCCTGGCACCAGCACCTCGCTTACTGGCCGACCCTTTGGGCCAATGTGGTCTTTCTGCCTGGCGATTTTGTAAAAGTAGCCCTAGCGGTAGTCGTTGCGCTGGCGCTTGAGCGGGCTTTGCGACTGGCCAGGAACTAGTGGAGCTAGTCAGTTATTTCCTGTAAAATAACAACATAAAGGGATGGGGGACTGCCATGTCAATGTCTACGAAAGACTTGTTGTTAGTTGAATTGGTGAAAACACCTGGTCGCTATCGTTCTGGGGATGAACTAGCCCAGTTGTTGGGTCTCAGTCGGGAGTCGATTTGGAAGGCCATTCAGGGCTTGAAAAAGAGTGGACACCAAATTGCCAGTCAAAAAAAACGGGGCTACGCTTACCTGCAATCGGACCATGTCAATCAAGTAGCGCTCAAGCAGGCGTTGCTTCAGGCAGGCTTTGCGCCTGATGCCTTTGCCAGTATTCATATTTTTGATGACGTCGGGTCCACGCAGGCGCTGGCCAAAGAAGCGCTGGCACATCAGGCAGTACAGCGGCCCGCTGTCTACGTGGCGCGGGGCCAAAGTGCCGGTTATGGCCGGCAGTGTCGGTCCTTTTATTCGCCCAAAGACCGTGGGCTTTATGTTAGTTTAGCCTTGCCAGTCACGCCCGGAGTCGATTTGGCACCCAGCCTGCTGACTACTTCTGCCGCGGTGGCCCTCGTTCAGGGCTTGCAAGACTGTTTCTCAGACCTGGATCTATCACTGAAATGGGTGAATGATTTGATTCTAGCAGGTCGCAAGGTCGGGGGTGTCTTAACGGAAGGCGTTTTCGACTTTGAACGGCAGCAGTACAGTGCTGTCGTCTTAGGTTTTGCCATTAATGTGCTGCCTGGCACGGTGCCAGCTGATCTGCAGGAAAAAATCGGCTTCCTGTTGCCGGCGGCGGAAAAGGTCGATCTGAATGTCCTGTTGGCCTGTCTGTTGGCCCGACTGTGGCAAATGGCGCAAAGCTACCGAAGCGGGGCCTACCTGCCGCAATACCGCGCCCTGTCTTTTTTGATTGGCCGCCGGGTGACGGTACGAGTAGATGGGGCAGATCGAACGGGTCGCGTCTTGGACATTTCCGATCAAGGGGGATTGGTCTTCTTGGTCGACGGCGAACAGGGGCCGCAAACGCTCTATGCCGGCGAGGTCCGCAAGGTGGCACTGTTTGACCAGTTGAATTTGTAAGGAGGCGCATCGATGCGTTTTGTACTAGCATCAAATAATCGAGCAAAGACGAAGGAACTAGCCATTCTCGCTAAGCAAATGGGCCAGGAAGTCGTGAATTACCGGGACCTTTTGCAACAGAAACTGACCTTTCCTGCCGAAAGCGAAGACAATCAAGAAGTGAACGCGCTGGCGAAAGCTCGTTTTATCCATCAGTATTTACCAGAAGAGGCCGTGTTGGGGGACGATACAGGGCTTTATCTGGCGGCCTTTCCCGACCGTTTTGGCGTGACGTCTAGTCGTGAGTTTCACGCTCTAGGCTTACACGGCACTGCTGCCGAGATTGACTATCTCCTCAATCTCTATCAACCAGGCATGGACCGGTCGGCCTACTTGCTAGCCTCCTTCGCCTTAGTCCTACCTAATGGCCAGGAACTAACGACGCAGGCCCGGGGTGGTGTCCGACTGGCCACAGCTGCGCGTCCAGGTCCTTATTTACAGGGGCTGGATGATATTTTAGAGGCAGAAAACGGCTTGACCTTATCGGAAATGCCCTTAGCAACCGTATTGGCCTATCACGATCGGTCGCGGGCATTGGCGGCGCTAGTCGATCAATTGAAAGATTAATTCACAAAACATCATGAAAAAACTGCCCGTGCAGGCAGTTTTTTTGTTCCCTTCACAAAATCGTGCTAGAATGGGAAAGTTAAAAAACGTGAGGAGGTCGCCATGAAGGAAGCAAAAAGTAGCTACTGGCAACGTGTGTTGGATCAAGCGGTCGATGAGGACGGCCAGCGTCGGCCTTTTTTCTCGATGGCACCGATGGAAGCAGTAACGGATACTATTTTCCGTCGGGTGGTGGCCAAGGCGGGGGGGCCTGACCTCTACTACACGGAGTTCACCAATGCCGCCTCCATGGTCCATCCAGAAGCAAAGTTTTCCGTACAGGGCCGGCTGGCAGTGGCGCCAGGAGAACAGATGCCGATTGCGCAAATTTGGGGTTCGACGGCAGCGGCCATTGGGGGCGCTGCCAAGTTGCTGCCTGACTTAGGTTATCAAGCGGTTGATTTGAACATGGGCTGTCCTGATGGCACCGTGATTAAAAACGAAGCGGGATCAGATTTGATTCGCCATCCCGACCGAGCTGATGCACTGATTGCGGCCGCCAAAGAATCCGGGCTGCCCGTTTCGGTCAAAACCCGCTTGGGCTTTTACAAGATTGAGGAGTATCAAGACTGGCTAACTAACATACTGTCCCAGGATATCCAAGTGCTCACCATTCACTTGCGGACTCGCAAAGAAATGTCCAAAGTGCCCGCCCATTACGAGTTAATTGACGATATTGTGGCCTTGCGCGATCAGATTGCACCACAGACACTGCTACAGATTAATGGCGATATTCCAAACTATCAGGCTGGCCTGGATTTAGCGGCAGCGCACCCAGGTGTCGATGGCATTATGATTGGCCGGGGCGTTTTGGAGGATCCGTTTGCTTTTGTGAAGACAAACAAACAGCATGACCTGGCAGAATCGATTGCGCTTTTGCGCTATCAGCTCGACTTGTATGACGAGGTGACGGCTGCTGGCACGAGTAAGCATTTTGAAGCGCTGAAACGCTACTTTAAAATCTACTTGCGGGGCTTCCCACATGCTGCTAAATTGCGGCAATTGTTGATGGATACCAAAAGCACAGACGAAGTACGGACATTACTTGCGGCACACGTTGACGACTTGCTGGCCCTTGACGACTAGTGTTTCCTTCGGTACACTAACAATAATATTTGAATAACAACTATTGGTTGAGGTCAGACTCAAGGTAATCTTTAACGGGGGAGTTAAAGGCAATCTTTGGTCTGGCCTTTTTTGTATGGAGAGGAGTTCTTATGTCCCTGATGACGTTAGCGCTACTACTATTTGGTGCTTTGTTTTTTGGTCTGCTCGCTGAAAGATTGCAACTGCCAGCGGTGGTCGGCCAAATTGCGGCCGGGATTGTCCTGGGCCCAGCACTGCTAGGATGGTTGCAGCCAACGCATGCCATCCATGATTGGGCGGAATTAGGCCTGCTACTGCTGATGTTCTTGGCAGGGATCGAATCTGACCTGGGTCTATTGACCCGTTATTTGAAGCAGTCTGTTACGGTCGCACTGGCTGGTGTCGTGCTACCGCTTGCCGTCTTTTTTGCATTGGGGGAAACCTTGGCGATGAACCCAGAGGAGGCAATTTTTCTGGCTGTTTTGTTTTCGGCCACTTCAGTATCGATTACGGCACAAATCTTAAGTGATCAGCAGCAGCTGAAAACGGTGGCGGGCGCCACTATCCTGGGGGCGGCCGTCCTGGATGATTTGATTGCGGTGGCGCTTTGGTCTCTCTTTCAAACGACCTTTCGGCTTTCAGGACAAGCACAGTTGCCTATCTTCTTAGCACTGCCACTGATGGCGCTCTTCCTTTGTGTTCTCCTTTACGGGCTGCACAAATTGCTGCCGCAAACCTTAGCGGTTCTGGGCCGGATTTCTCTGCCAGGCCTGACACTCGGCTTTGTGTTTGGCCTAGTACTGCTAGCTGCGGCCGGAGGAGAGTTGTTGGGCCTGTCCGGGGCGATTACGGCTTTCTTACTGGGCGTCCTCTTTTCCAGACAGCCTCAAGCGGCCAGCATTGAACACGGTCTGACGACGATTGGGCAAACAATCTTTGTGCCGATTTTTTTCGTAAACATTGGCTTGAAAGTTACCTTTGCAGGCCAAGGAAAAGCAATTTGGCTCATTCTACTGCTGACGGTCGCTGCCATTTTGACGAAATGGCTGGGCGCTGGTTTGGGCGCTAAGATGCTTGGCTTACAGCGCAGCACGGCCAACATTGTCGGCGTCGGCATGGTCTCGCGGGGCGAAATGGCGCTGGTCATTGCGGATTTGGGGCTGTCTGCCAGTGTGATCGGTAGTACCTTGTATGCCAGCCTAACCTTTGTTATTTTACTGACCACGATTTTTACCGCCATTGCACTCCAGCCCATGCTGAAACGGAGGCAAGCTTAATCCATGTTGCCATACGTCGTCTGTCATAGGGCGGCGTTTTTTATTGAAAATTTGCTATAATAAGCGTATGCAATTATCTAGTCAAGAAGTTACCCATTTATTAACCGACCATGACCTGTTGCTGCAGGCACCAGAAGAGCAGTTGACGTTCAAGATGCTCCACTACGATAGCCGTCAGGTGATGGATCAAACACTCTTTGTCGTGAAGGGCCGTTTTAAAGCTGCTTATCTGGCACAGACGGAGGGGATTAGCGCTTTGGTCAGTGAAAAGCCGATCGATGACCGCTACCCAACCTGGTTGGTCCGTGACAGTCAGAAGGCGCTGGCAGTGCTGTCCGCGGCTTATTTTGGCTATCCTCAGGAAGCACTCTGGATTGGTGCTGTGACGGGCACGAAGGGGAAGACCACGACGGCTTATTTCGCCCATGCTATTTTGCAAGCCAGCACGGGGGGCCACTGTGCGCTCTTTTCAACGGTCGATCGGATTGTTGGGCCGAAAGCGGCCGATCGCAAGAAGTCGGATTTGACCACACCAGAATCTTATGAACTCTACCATGATATGCGCCGTGCGGTTGACAACGGTATGACCCACTTGGTCATGGAAGTATCCTCGCAGGCTTACTTAAAGGAGCGGGTCTATGGGCTAGACTTTAATGTGGGTATTTTCTTAAACATTTCACCCGATCATATTGGGGAAAATGAGCACCCAACTTTTGCCGACTATTTAGCCCATAAGGAAATGCTATTAGACCACTCTGATCAGGTTATTTTAAATGCGGACATGGACTACTACGCAGAGGTGGCTGCCCATGCCAAACTGCATCACAGCCAGATTCTGACTTATAGCCAGCGCGCTGGGCAGGGAACGGTGCACTTGTTGCGCCAAAAGTCCGCCCTACACGACTCCCGCTTTGCCCTCCAGACGGACGCACCAACATTAGCCGCTGTCAATGCTAGTTTCCGCCTCAATGTCCCTGGCGACTTTAATGAAGAAAATGCGGCAGCAGCCTTAATGCTGACGGCGTTAGCTGGCGCTAAACAGCAAGCCATGGTGATAGGCTTAGACCAAGTGACTATTCCAGGTCGGATGATGTCGTTACCAATCCCGGAGCACGGGGTGGCTTTCGTAGACTATGCCCACAATTACGCTTCCCTGCTCGCCCTGCTGTCCTTTGCCAAAAAGCAGTCACCAGATGGCCAGGTACTCGTCGTGTTAGGCGCGCCCGGCAATAAGGGGATTTCCCGGCGAGCGGACTTTGCCCGCGTGCTATCGGAACAGGCAGATCAGGTCTTTTTGACGGCCGATGATCCCCAGTATGAGGATCCAGCCGCCATTGCCCATGAAATTGCAGATCAGATGACCAACCCGGCCGTGCAATGTCACTTTGAAATGGACCGACCAACTGCAATTGCCATGGCGGTTCAAACGGCGGGACCAAAAGATCTGGTGATTGTCGCCGGTAAAGGGGAAGATCCTTACCAAAAGATTGATGGCGAGGATGTGCCTTATGCTGGTGATTACGCACTGGTCAAAGACTTGCAAGAGCATTTTCAAAAGCAGGAGGCGGATCCTTGCTAACTACTTACCAAAACAAAAAGGTCTTACTCGCCGTAACGGGGGGCATTGCGGCCTATAAGGTCACGGAACTCGTGCGGCAGCTGGTCAAGGGTGGGGCGATTGTGCGGGTGATGATGACGCCGACGGCAGAAGATTTTGTCAGCCAGCGGACCCTCGCCATTTTGTCTCAAAATCCCGTCTTAACGGAAGCTGACTGGCAGGCAGCCTCGGCCGCGGTGGATCACGTCGCCTGGGCCCGCTGGGCGGACTTGCTCGTACTGGTGCCACTGACTGCGAACACGATGGCTAAGCTGGCCCAAGGGCTGGCAGATAACGTGTTGACCACTACCACTTTGGCTAGTCCAGCCGTGAAGTTGGCTGTGCCGGCCATGAACGATGTCATGTGGGCTAGTCCGGCCGTGCAACGGAATGCTGCCTTGCTGCAGGCGGATGGGGTTCACCTGCTCGGCCCCGCGGAAGGCTTTTTAGCCGAAGGCTATGCCGGCAAGGGCCGGCTAGTGCCGCTTGAACAAATCATGACTACTATCGGTCAGTTGCTGGCGGAAGAAGATCGTAGCGCAAGGGCCGCTGATCAGCTGCCTGACCTACCGGATTTATCCGGCCGGCAAGTCGTTATCACGGCCGGTGGTACTCGGGAAGCAATTGATCCAGTTCGTTACCTAACCAACCGTTCTTCCGGTAAAATGGGCTATGCCTTAGCCAATGCGGCGGCCATCGCCGGAGCAAAGGTGACCCTGGTCACGACTGTGGACCGACCTTGCGATGATTCAGTAAAGCAGGTCTTTGTGGAGACCGCAGTGGAAATGCTGGCGGCAGTTGAGACCGCGCTGCCGACCGCCGACCTCTTTATTGGGGCCGCCGCTGTATCGGACTTCCGTCTCGCCCATCCTGCCGCGGAAAAGATTAAAAAGAGTGGACCGGACGATGGCTTGACCTTGCAGTTGGTCCAAAATCCCGATATTTTAAGGTCAGTTGCCCAAGCAAAAAAGCCCGGCCAGTTGATTGTGGGCTTTGCTGCGGAAACCAACGACCCGGCGGCTAATGCACAAAAGAAATTAGCCCGAAAACAGGTGGACTGCATTGTTTTGAATGATGTCAGCCAGGCTGGGATCGGCTTTAACGGGGATGATAATGCTGTGACGGTTTTCCGTCCTGGCCAGCCGGCCGTTCACTTTGAGCGAATGAAAAAGACGGCCTTGGCGGCGGCCTTGCTGAGGGTGTTCGCCCAATCTCTTGACGAGTTGACAGCTGATTTATGATATAATAAAGAACTAATTGAGGAAACGAGGTGGCTTTATGGCGAAGGAAGAGGAAGAAAAGCGCGATCAGTATCACGTGGGTGATATTTTGTTGGCTCCGGCTTATGGCAACTTAGAAAAGCCTTTCACCGGTAAAGTTGAACGCGTTTACGACAATGCCCTGCTGGTTGAAATCATTGAAAATGATCCAGAAGACCAGGCGGCCGTCAACGAAATGAATCACCGCGGGGTCGTCAAGATGGACGATGTCGAAGTGATTGAAGAAGCAAAACCGGCCGACGAATAAGTCGTTGGCAATCAAAGAAGAAGGAAGGTCGGTCTGCTAGTGACAGTGACCCCACGTTGGTGTGAGTGGGGACTAGCATCCAACCCGCGCATCTTTTTTGCAAACAAGTGCATGAGCAAAAGTGGCCCTTTGGGCTATTAGAGTGGTACCGCGGGCAGGGCTCGTCTCTTAGATTAGCAAATCGGAGATGGGTCCTGCTTTTCAAAAAATAAAGAAGTAAAGGAAGCGTAAGATGGCAAAAAATGAAGCAGTTCTAGCAGCTTTAACGGCTGTCCTCCCAGACGTAGACGAAGCAAGTATTGCCGCAAGAATTGAAACACCAAAGGACCAGACGAAAGGGGACCTGGCCTTTCCTACTTTTACGTTGGCCAAAACCCTTCGGCAGGCCCCTCAGCAAATCGCAGCTGATTTGGTCGCCAAGATTGATGACAGTGCCTTTGAAAAGGTCCAGGCAACTGGTCCTTACATCAATTTCTTTTTGAATAAGCAGGCTGTAACGGCTGACACGTTGACGACGATTCTGGCAGCTGGCCAGTCTTACGGGCAGCAAGATACCGGCCAGGGCCGTAATGTCACGATTGATATGTCTTCACCCAACATCGCCAAGCCAATGTCCATGGGCCATTTGCGATCGACGGTGATTGGGAATGCTTTGGCTAACTTGGCCAATAAGAACGGCTACCAAGCCGTGAAAATTAATCATCTTGGTGATTGGGGTACGCAGTTCGGGAAGCTGATTTATGCCTATAAGACTTGGGGTTCTGAAGAAGAAGTCCGCCAAGACCCGATTGCCACCCTGTTGAAGTACTATGTCACTTTCCACGAAAAGGCAAAAGCCGATCCAGCTTTGGACGACGAAGGGCGGGCCTGGTTTAAGAAATTAGAGGATGGCGACCCAGAAGCGCAGCGACTTTGGGCCTGGTTCCGTCAGGAATCTTTGAAGGAGTTTACGGAAATTTACGACCGGCTCCATATTCAATTTGATTCTGACAACGGCGAGGCCTTTTATAACGACAAGATGGATGCCGTTGTGACAGCCCTGTCGGAAAAGGGCCTGCTGGAATCCTCACAGGGTGCGGAAATTGTTGATCTATCGAGCATCAATGAGCACTTGACGCCGGCAATGATTAAGCGGTCCGATGGTGCAACGCTCTACATGACCCGTGATTTGGCGGCAGCGATTTATCGTAAGCAAACTTACGATTTCGCCAAGTCCCTCTATGTTGTCGGCGGCGAACAGCGGGAACACTTCCAGCAGCTCAAGGCAGTGTTGGAACTGATGGACTTCCCTTGGGCCAAAGATGTGGAGCACATTCCTTTTGGCCTGATTACTTTTAATGGCAAAAAGATGTCCACTCGTAAGGGCGACGTGGTCCTGCTCAAGGACGTCTTAGATGACGCTCATGAACTGGCTTTGGCCCAGATTCAGGAAAAGAATCCGACCTTGGCTAACCAGGATCAGGTTGCCGAAGAAGTCGGCGCTGGCGCCGTGGTCTTCCACGATTTGATGAACGACCGGACGAATAACTTTGACTTTAAGTTGGAAGAGGTAGTCCGTTTTGAAGGGGATACAGGCCCTTATGTGCAGTACACGAACGCTCGGGCGCAGTCTATCTTGCGTAAGGCCGGTGTGGCGGTGACGACAGAGGACCTGCACCTGGATGACGAGCGGACTTGGGAAACGGTAACGCTTTTGAGCAAGTTCCCAGAAACGGTCAGCCGTGCCTTCGAGCAGCGGGAACCATCTGTGATTGCCAAGTATGCGCTATCTTTGGCCCGGGCCTTTAACAAGTACTATGCCAATTCTAAGATTTTGACGGATGATGCCGGCCGCAATGGCCGTTTGGCCTTGGTGGCCGCTGTTTCAACGACTTTGACCGAGGCATTGGCACTCTTGGGTGTCCAAGCGCCGGCTGAAATGTAAGGCGACGTGACTTCATCACGTTTTGTACAGTCAGGCGGACTTTGCCAGTAAGGAAAGTGGATGAAAGCAAAATTTTCAAATAAAAAAAGTGGTTTTTGGCAGACGGTTGGACCAGTCTGGCGCCGTTATCAGTTGGGGCGGTTATTGCTGCTGTCCTTTTTGTTGGTCTTTTTCTTGACCTCCTCCTATTTGATTGTGTCGGCCAAAACGGCCCATGTGCAATCCTTGCAGTCTTCGCTTTCCCAAACAACGGATATCTACGATAACCAAGGGAAGGTGGCGGGCTCGCTCTATTCGCAAAAGGGTACTTACGTCAAATCCGATGAGATTTCCCAGAACATGCGGGATGCCGTGCTCTCTGTCGAAGACCGTAAATTTTACAAGGAAAAGGGCTTTTCTGTTTCTGGCTTAGGCCGGGCAGCAGTGCTCTATGTAAAAAATCGATTAACCGGTTCCCACGTCATTTCTGGTGGTGGTTCGACCATCACACAGCAATTGGTGAAGAATGCTTACTTGAGTCAGGAGCAAACTTTCTCCCGGAAGGCTAAGGAAATTTTCCTGTCCATGCAGGTGGAGCAGGTTTATTCTAAGGACCAAATTTTGACCATGTATCTGAACAATGCTTGGTTTGGGCACGGGGCCTGGGGAGTTGAAGATGCTTCCTTGAAGTACTTCGGCGTCCATGCCAAGGACTTGTCAACCGACCAAGCGGCTGTTTTAGCCGGTATGTTGTCTAATCCTTCTGGTTTCAATCCAATCGATAACCCCGACCGGTCAAAGGCCCGGCGCAATGTCGTACTGGAAACCATGGTCGAAAACAAGAAATTGAGCAAAGAGCAAGCCAAACAGTACCAGGCTCAGCCGATTACGCTCAATGACCAATTTACGGGTGATGATAATTACCGTTATCCTTGGTTCTTTGATTCTGTCATTAATGAGGCGGTCAATAAGTACCATCTAAATGAAAAAGATATTATGAACCGGGGTTACAAAATTTATACGACCCTGAACCAGAAGGACCAGGAAAATCTGCAAAAAGATTACCAGCAGAATGGGCTTTTTGGTTCAAAACAAGGGGCTCAGGCGGCCAGCGTGGTCTTGAATGCGCAAACTGGTGGGGTTCGGGCCGTGATTGGTGGCCGGGAAAGCCAGCATACCTACCGGGGCTTTAACCGGGCCAACCAGTCTCAGCTGCAGCCTGGTTCCGTGATCAAACCGCTGGTTGTCTATGCGCCAGCTTTGACCAAGGGGCACAGTATCAATGAAAAATTACCAAATCGAAAGATGACGTTCGGCAAGAACTACTCGCCGAATAACGCGGTTAACGTTGAGACGGCCGATGTGCCAATGTATACAGCCCTGGCCCATTCCTACAACATTCCGGCTGTGTATTTGCTCGATAAGATTGGCGTCAATACTGGCTATGAATGGGGCAAGCGGTTCGGCCTGCCATTGACCAGTGACGATAAGAACTACTCACTGGCCTTAGGTGGCTTGACCAAGGGGGTTTCCCCACAGCAAATCGCTCAGGCCTACACGGCCTTTGCCAACGACGGCACGATGTCGGATGCCCATTACATCAATAAGATTGTTGATTCGACCGGGAAGACCATTGTGTCGTCACCAAAGTACGACAGCAAGCAGGTGATTTCATCGAGCGTCGCTGATAAGATGACGAAGATGATGCTCGGTACCTATTCCGAAGGAACTGGGAAAGGCGCTTCTCCTAGTGGCTATCAATTAGCCGGTAAGACGGGTACGACCGAAAATCCAAATGATCCAAACGGCACGTCCTCTTCTAAGGATTCGTGGGCAGTGGCCTACACGCGGGATGTGGTCCAAGTTTCCTGGGAAGGCTTGGAAGGTGATAACACTGGTACCTTGCCACTGGGCTTGATGGGTACGATTGGGCCACTGGTTAAAACGTCGATGGGACAGATTCTGCCGAATACTTCCGAACGGTCCTTTACAGTCAAGGATGCAAATGAAAGCACTAGCACCATTAAGAAGGACGGCGAAAGTACGAATCAGTCCACGTGGTGGGATCAAACCAACCAGAACATCGCCGACGGTTATCAGAAGACGGTTGATGGTGCTAACAAAATATGGGATACTGTAAAGAAAGGAGCTGGGGCCCTTACTGGGAACTAGCGATCCGCCCTGAATGAGAAAGGAAGTCGCAATGACGGTTAATATTTACGATAACGCCAATGAAATGGCTCAGGTTTTGCCAGAAACAGAACAGTTTAAGGCTTGGCAAGCCAGCTTTGACGCCGTACAAGAGGATGCAGCAGCTAAGGAACTCTTCCAAAAGTTCCAAACGGTTCAAATGACGGTGCAGCAAATGATGCAGGCACAACAGCAACCATCCGAAGAACAAGAAAAGGAATGGGACGCCGTTGCAAAGCAAGTGTCAGACAACGACAAGATTAAGGAATTGATGGGTGCTGAAAAGATTTTGAACGATCTCTTGGGCGAACTCAATGACATTGTCACCAAGCCAGTGGCTGCTGCTTACCAAGCAGCACAAGCAAAATAAAGGAAAAGGAGCTAGCACGATGTGCTAGCTCTTTTTTTGGCTAAAATGGGTTATTGAAAGAATTGTTGATAGATGGCTCGCACAGCCCGGTCTGCGTCGGCCACTTGCAATCCGAGCATGATTGAGATTTCGGAGGCCCCCTGGTTGACCATTTGTAAGGAGATTTTGGCGTCCTTGAGGGGGCTAATAATTTCACTAAGCGTCCCGACGCGATGGCGCATACCCGTTCCGACAATCATTAACAAAGCAAAATGGGGGTGCCAAGTCAGCTGATCAGGGGCGAGCTCTGCTTGGATGTCCGCCTGCATACCATCGATTTGTGCTTGGCTCAATTGTGAACGGTCAAAGATGATGGTGAGATGATCAATCCCGGACGGCATGTGCTCATAGGAAACATGATGCTTGGCGAGAATTTTCAGAATTTTTAGGGTAAAGCCGAGCTCCTTATTGAGGAGGTAGTGGTGGAGCGAGAGGGCACAGAAGCGTTTGGAGGCCGCAATGCCCTTGATCGCAGGGCCTGGGGGACAATCTTTTTCTGGACCGATCCAAGTGCCGGCCGCCGCTGGCTCATTGGTATTTTTAATGATAATGGGCACCTGGCCCTGAATGGCCGGAATGATGGCTTCATCATGGAAGAGTGCGAAACCGGCATAGGATAGCTCCCGCATTTCTTCGTAGGACAGTGCTTGGATGGGTGCTGGTTGGGCTACTAAACCTGGTTTGATGGCATACAGGGAGGAAACGTCTGTAAAGTTTTCATAGCTACTGGCAGCTAATCCTTTGGCCAAAATGGAGCCAGTGATATCGGAGCCGCCTCGGGAGAAAGTAACCCGCTGGCCGTTTTCGTCATAGCCAAAGAAACCAGGGAAGACATAGCGCTCGTCTGCGTTCATCTCACTGGCAAAAGTAGCTAGCTCTTCATAGCTGTTAGCAACTAGCTGACCATCTTGGGCAGAGTGATTGGCACGGAGGCGGAGCGCCGTCGGTTTGACAAAACGGGCGGCAAGCCCTTCCTTTTGTAAAATCGCTGCCAGTAGTTGCGCATTGGCATATTCTCCCTGAGCTGTGAAAGCGGCCCGAAGGTAGGAATAAGAAGGATAGTGCCGCTGTGCTAAGTGATCGATTTGCTGGTCTAATTTAGCTAAAAAAGCAGGTGCCAAGTGAAAGGCCGAACCGATTGATCGGTAGCGTTCCTGAATGGCTTCTTTAATTGTTCCGGTGGCTGCATCGGCAATGACTAAATTGGCGTATTCTGCCAGTAAATCGGTCACTTTATCCTGATGGTAGTCATCCTTACCTGGGGCGGAGGTGACGATGACCTGCCGGCTCGGATCAGCTTTGATAATCTCGATTACTTTTTGGAATTGCTGCGCATTGGCGAGAGACGAACCGCCAAATTTGCAAACTTTAAATGCGGCCATGAAATACGATACCTCCTATTCAGTCTTGACTTGGTATCCTGCTGTGTCAATCTGCAAGATTTGGATGTTGGCATCCGGATCATTTTCTTTTAGTAGCTCCGCCAGTGCCTGGGCATCCAGCAATGGTAGCAAGGTAATGCTCGTAGGACCGGCACCCGATAAATACGTCCCATAGAAGCCTTGGTTGTGGGCGAGGTCCCGAATGAGGGCAAAGTCAGGGGCTAAGGGTTGGCGGTAGGGTTCGTGGAGGCAGTCGCTTTCGACTAACTGTTGAAAGCCCCTTTGGTCCTGTTGGAAACAGGCGGCAACCAGCGCAGCTAAGTTTTGGCTGGCTTGGACGGCCGTCTGATAGGGCAGCTCTTTCGGTAAGGCGGCCCGGGCAGCGGCCGTGGAGAGTGTTTGCTGAGGGATGACCGTTAAGGCGACTAAGTCACCAGGAAGCGGGAGGCTGCTTTGGCTGAGCCTCTGTTGATGCTGGGTTGTTAGCTGTAGGCCACCAAAAATCGCTGGGGCCACATTATCGGGGTGGCCTTCCAGTGCTGTCGCTTCGGCTAAGAGTTCTGCTTTGGTAAAATCGCTGCCAGCTAGTTGATGGCCCAAAATGAGCCCCGCCACAATCGCTTGTGCGGAAGAACCAAGCCCCCGAGCAAGGGGCACGTCACTGGTGACGCCTAGGTGCTGGGCGGGTAGGTCAGCCACGGTCAATGCACTTTTGACAATCAAATTGTCGGCATCGTTTGGCACGGTCGGCCCATAGGGATGATCCACCAGCCAGTGTTCGCTGGGACCGAGCACAGTGACTGTCAAGGGAAGGGTAAGGGCCAGGCCCAGACTATCAAAGCCGGGGCCGAGGTTGGCGGAACTAGCGGGTACGGTAATCGTCATCATCGAGCAAAAACTCCTTTTCAAATACGATCTGGGATTGGTCAAGGGCCTGAAAGGCAGCCCGCTCCTCGGTCGTGAGGGGAATGGTTAACACTAGCGTGCGTCCTTGGTCTGGCAGGGGAACTATTTTTTGCACCAGTTTTTCTAACGTTGCGGGCAAGAACCAATGGTCGCCCGTTTTGTAAAACAGACAATAGGCTTGCTTGTCCTTGGCTGTAACTGACCAAGCAGACTGTGGCAACCGCCTAGTCTGAGGGCGATTCGTTAAAATCGTGAGGATGTCAGCTAATACCGCCTGGGCCGTTGGACGAGCGCCAGCACCAGGACCGTAGTAGATGGCTTGGCCTAGGTTCCGACTGTTGACTAAAATAGCGTTATTTTCATTAGCGACGTGGGCCAGCAACTGATCATTCAAGAGAACGCAAGGGGCCACGGTAATGGCGAGTGCTTGCGCCGCTGTCTTTTGGATTTTAAACAGGGGTTTGATCTGGCCACCTGCTGCTTGCACAGCTGCCTGGTCTGCAGCCGTGACGGAGCGGATGCCGGTTCGGTCAATGTCAGTTAAGCTGGGACTGAAGCCAAAGCACTCTTCGGTTAAAATGATCGCTTTATAGGCGGCGTCTAGTCCGTCCAGGTCGTTGCTGGGATCGGCTTCTGCAAAGCCAAGCGTCTGAGCTTGCTGGAGGGCCGCGGAAAAGGACTGCCCAGCAGTGGCCATTTGCGTCAAAATAAAATTGCTTGTGCCATTGACGATGCCCACGAGCCCAGTCACGGTATCAGTGGCATAGTATTGATCTAGGGTGCTGATAATCGGAATGCCTGCTGCAACGGCTGCCTCGTACTTGAGGGGCTGTCCTGCCCGACTGGCCAATGCTTTTAGAGCGGGCCCGTGGCTGGCCAACAGCTCTTTGTTGGCAGTAACGACAGCCTTACCAGCCTGTAAGGCCTGCTCAATGACTGTCTTGGCTGGGCTGCTACCACCGGCTACTTCTACGACCAAGTCAATATCAGGCGCAGTTAAATCGGCTGGATCCGTTGTGAGTTGAATTGTAGCGGGCAGGGCTGGCCTCTTTTTCGTCAAAGAGGAGACCAGGGCTGTTTTAACCCGGACGGGTTGGCCGATGCGGGCTTCCAGGTTGTCTGCTTGTTCTGCTAGTAAAGTTACTAAGCCTTGGCCGACCGTGCCAAGGCCAAAGAGGCCAATATGGATGGTCATGGATTTCCCTTTCATTTTATGAGTTTTTCTTAAGCGTTAATTTACCATTTTCATCGGCAAAAGCCAAACAATTTGTTATAATAAATGAAAAATTAGTGAGAAATAAAGGAGAGAGGGCATGCAGTACGTATCGACAAGAGGTGCTAGTGAGCGAGTAACAGCAGCGCAAGCCATTTTACGGGGGCTAGCCTCAGACGGAGGCCTCTTTGTTCCTACCGAATGGCCCCAGCTCGATTGGTCCTGGTCGGCTTTAGCCCAGATGAACTACCAAACACTGGCTGCGCGTATTTTTGCTGCCTTTCTGCCTGATTTTTCTCAGGAGGAAATTCAAGGGGTGGTAACGGCTGCCTACGGGGACCAGTGGACGAATCAAGCCATCGTACCCCTCCATTCAATTGGCAATCAGCACTATCTCGAACTCTTTCACGGCCCAACGTTGGCATTCAAGGATATCGCCCTGCAAGCCTTACCTCATTTGGTATCGCTGGCGGCCAAAAAAACTGGCAGTACCCAAGATGTGGCCATTCTAACAGCCACTTCGGGAGATACTGGAACGGCCGCTATGGCTGGCTTTGCTGATGTTGCTGGGACAGAAATTACGGTCCTTTACCCCAAAGCGGGCATCTCAGACATCCAACGACAGCAGATGGTGACAGAGCGGGCCAAGAATGCCCATGTCATTGGGGTCGAGGGTAACTTTGATCAAGCACAGCGGGCGGTCAAAGCGTTACTGGGCGATTCTGCTTTTGCTGATGTGTTGCGGCAAGAAAATCTGCGCCTCTCATCGGCCAATTCAATTAATATTGGCCGGCTGATTCCTCAAATTGTCTATTACTTTTACGGTTATGGGCAACTGATTCAGCAGGGGCAAGTGGCACCCGGCCAAGCCATCAATATCTTAGTACCGACGGGTAACTTTGGGAACATGTTGGCGGCTTACTATGCTAAGCAAATTGGTCTCCCGGTAGCTAACTTTCAGGTGGCATCTAACGAAAACCACGTGTTAACGGACTTTTTTGCAACGGGCTGCTATGACCGCAGACGTGATTTTGTTGTCACAAACGCGCCCGCCATGGATATCCTGGTTTCCTCGAATTTAGAGCGCTTACTCTATTTTACGGCTGACAGAAATCCGCAAACTGTCCAGTCTGCCATGCAAGACTTAGCCGCAACTGGTTCGTATCAAGTGGATGCGAGGGTCAAAGCAAACCTAGCGGACTTTCGGGCTAGTTGGGCTAGCCAGGAAGCGGTACTCGCACAAATTCGGACAACTTTCGAGACGAGCGGCTATCTAATCGACCCCCATACAGCGGTTGCAGCGGCTGGCTATGTGGCAGAAGGGCGGCCGACGTTGATTGCGGCCACCGCCAGTCCTTATAAGTTTCCACAGACTGTGCTCAAGGCCCTTGGGTTGCCAGTACAGACTGGACCGGCAGCGCTGACTGCCTTATCCCAAGCAACGGGCACGGCGGTACCAACACAGTTAGCTAATTTGTTTGAAGAGCCCGTGCGCCACCAGCAGGTGGTGGCCCCCAATGCAATTGGGCAGGCGGTTGCCGCCGCATTCCAGCACGACGAATCAAAGGAAGAAAAATCATGACAGCACCTGCCTATCACATTGCCGTCCTAGGAGCGACGGGGGCCGTTGGCCGCCGGATTCTAGCAGAACTAGAAAAAAGCAGTTTGCCAATTGGCACAGTGCATGCGCTGGCTTCTGCCCGTTCAGCAGGTCAGCGGTTGCCCTTTCAAGGAGGTTATTTAACTGTAGAAGCGGCAAGCCCAGCTTCTTTTGACGGGATTGACCTAGTCCTTGCTTCTGCTGGCGGTAGTTTATCAAAACGCTTGGCCCCAGCTGCAGTCGCCGCTGGCGCCGTCGTGGTGGATAATTCATCCTTTTGGCGAATGGATGACCGGGTCCCTTTGGTGGTGCCAGAAGTGAATCCGGCGGCCCTAACCGCCCACCAAGGCATCATTGCTAATCCAAACTGTTCAACAATTCAAATGGTCGTGGCTTTGGCCCCTATTTTGGAACAGTTTGGTCTCGAGCAGGTCATCGTGTCCACCTACCAGGCTGCTTCTGGTGCTGGGAAAGCGGCGATGGATGAAGTTTTGGCGGAAATGCAAGCTCAGTTAATGGGGGAGGACATGCATGACTATGCGGCCGTTCTCCCGGTAAAGGGGGCGGCCAAGCATTATCCGTTGGCCTTCAATCTCTTGCCACAAATTGATGTCTTTGAAGCGGAAGGCTACACACATGAAGAATATAAAATGATTCACGAGAGTAAGAAGATTTTGTTAGGAGATCCTGATGCGACGGCCGTGAAAGTGACGGGGACTGCTGTCCGGGTGCCCGTGATGATTGGTCATGGCGAAAGTGTTTATGTGGACACTGGCAATCCGGCCGTTACGGTGGCTGCAATCCGCGAGTTATTGGCCACAGCGCCTGGTGTCGTGGTCCAGGACGATCCAGATCAACAACTGTATCCGCAGCCAATCGAAGCTGCCGGTGAAAGGGAAACCTTTGTCGGCCGTATTCGACCTGACCTAGAAAATCCAGGAGCCTTCCATCTTTGGATTGTGGCGGACAACCTAGTCAAAGGAGCAGCTTGGAATACCGTCCAGATTGCAGAAGAACTCGCAGCACGTGACTTGGTTCGCGTGCCGGCAGGTTCGCCTTGGCGAGCATAAAAAAAGAGCAGCCATTGGCTGCTCTTTGCTTTGTCTAATAAATCGCATCCCGGTAAAGGGAAACCACTTTACCGAGGATGGTCACCTTGTCTAAGATGATGGGAGGCATGGTGTCATTTTCTGGTTGCAGACGGAAGTGGTTGCCTTCCTTGAAGAAGCGCTTGACCGTTGCCTCATTTTCTTCGTTCATGGCGACCACGATTTCGCCATTGTCAGCGTGCTGCTGCCGGCGGACAATGACCTTATCGCCGTCCAAGATGCCGATATTGATCATGGATTCGCCGTGGACGTGCAGCATGAAGAGGTCGCCGTCAAAGGAGGCGAGATTGTCCGGGAGGGGGAAGAAGTCAGTTGCTTCCTCCTCAATAGCCAAGATCGGTTGGCCGGCTGTTACGTCGCCCAGCAAGGGAATGCGACCAGCATTTTTGGAAATGCCGAGCAGATCAAGGCCGCTGGGACTGACTTCAATCGCCCGGGCCTTGGTCTTGCTCCCTTTTTTGATTAGATAACCCTTGTCTGTTAGTCGGCGAATATGACCGTGAATGGTTGAGGAAGAAGAGAGGTCCACCGATTCGCCGATTTCTCGGATGGTGGGTGGATAACCATTCTCTTCCTGGTAGTTATAGATACAACGCAGGACCTGAATTTGTTTTGTTTCTGAGCTGGCCATAGAATCTCTTTTTCTCCTCAATTAGCTAACTTTCAGTGTAGCGAAAATTCCGGCAGAAAGCAAACAAACGTTCGTGAAGATTTCCTTAAGGCGAAGGCCTTTTCGCTTGGAAAATTGTCCAATCTCTGGCAAGCAGTATGCTATAATAAATCTTAGATTTTAATTAGCCAAAGGAGTGAACCATGATTGTATTAGTTGGTATTATCGCTTTGGTAGTTGGCTTGGTGGGTGGATTTTTCATGGCCCGCTTTACAATGAAGTCCTACCTGGCAAAGAACCCACCAATTTCTGAGGAAATGATGAAGTCCATGATGTTGTCCATGGGTCAGAAGCCTTCTCAAAAGAAGTTGAACCAGATGATGAGCCAGATGAAGGCCCAAAGTCAAAAGGCAGCCAAAAAATAAGCTGATGACATAGCAGACCAACGGTGAGCCGTTGGTCTTTTTGTGTGCAACAAAAAACGCCCAGTGAAACTGGACGTGTTGGTCGGTCAGTTGACCGCTTTATTTTTTGTTCGCCTTTGGATCATGGTAAACCCAGTCGGGATCGATTTCTGCATCCAAAGCTTGAAAAGCCGCTAGAATCTGTTCATTGTAGGCCTCAATCGTTTCGTCAGTCAATTTGACCTTGGGATCAATGTAAATTGGCTGGCCAAAGTTGATTGTGGTATTATTGCGTTTGAACAAATGGGAAAACTTCACAGGGCCCTGGTAAACGGCTGGTACAATCGGCTTCTTGGCTAACTTAGCGATGACAAGGGAGCCAGATTTCAGCGATTGGGAATGCCTAGAACCAGAAGGGAACATAATTAAGGAACGCTGCCCATTTTTGAGCTCGTTGATGGGGTAGCGGATGGTTTCCATGCCGACTTTCTGTCGATCAACCGGGAAGGCGCCGAGTGCTGTGATTAACTTGCGCAGGGCCCAGTGCTTAAAGAGTTCTTGCTTGGCCATGTAAATAAATTGCTTGGGGAAGGCTGCGAGGGCGTACCAAACAGGGTCCCACCAGGTCCGGTGCGGTCCGACCAGGACGTAATTCTCGTCCTTTGGGAGCCGGTCACGATTGAGATAGTTGATGCGGCCAGTAATGGGCCAAATAATCGACACGATAATCACACGAATAATATGATAGAAAAACATGAACTTTCCTTTCTAAAAATAGCGGGAACTGTTTAATTTTACTGGGAAAAAAGGACAAAGGCAAATGGAAGAGCAAGTATTAGCGCCAGGCGAGCGGATTGACCGCCTGCCTTCACAAGATATCCGGATTATTCAAAACCCTGACATGTTCTCCTATTCCTTGGATGCTGTGCTGTTGGCCCACTTTGCCAACCCCCGGGGACGGGGGAAAGGCCTGGCCGTTGATTTGGGGGCTGGTACCGGGGCCATTGGGCTTTTTTATGCCGCCAAGGTGGTTGGCCCTGTCCGCTTGGTCGAAATCCAAGCGGATTTAGCGGCCATGGCAAAACGGTCTGTGGCCCTCAATGGCCTAAGCGACCGGGTCCAGGTGCAGCACCAAGCGATGCAGGACGTCTTTGACACAATTCGACCTGGTTCCGCCGAGGTCGTACTAGCCAATCCGCCTTATTTTCCGGTCACGGCAGCAACCAAACAAAATCAGGACCGGCACTATCAGTTGGCCCGACACGAAGTGGCGGTGGACTTACCAACATTAGCCCAGGTTGCGAATAAGTTATTAAAAAATAACGGGAAATTCTTCCTGGTGCACCGGCCGGACCGCCTGGATGAAATCATGACCGCCTTGGCCGCCCGTAAGCTCCAGGTTAAGCGGCTACAATTTGTCTACGGGAAGGCAGATAAGCCAGCGAACATGGTCTTAGTGGAAGCGATTAAGGCCGGGAAAGCAGGCGGCTTACAGGTGCTGCCCGCTATTGTGGCTTATGATGCCAACAATCAATACACTAAGCAAGTGCAGGATATTCTATACGGAGCGAAATGGACAATCAAGCAGAACCGGTAACAAGTAAAGGGAAAAGTTACGACTTTTACGTGCTCTATACGGCGGACGGCTACTTTTATGGCGGCTATTCGGATAACGCCGAACGTCGTTTTGTTAAACATCAACAGGGCCAGGGGGCAAAATTTACTAAGGTGAAAAGCCGCCATCCCTTGCAGTTGATTTATGTACAAAGTTTTACCAGTAAGCACGATGCCATGTCGGCGGAGGCTAAGTTTAAACGACTGACTCGCCCACAAAAAGAGGCCTTTTTGTTAGCTGCCGGAGTGGCTGGCCAGATTTGGCAATCAAACGGTGGTGAGTAGGGACATGTTCAACTAAAAACCAGTAGAACTGCAGAAAAAGGCTTGTGCTGCGGCCCTTTGTCTAGTAAACTAATAGCTGTTGTGTAACGCAACGAATACACACGGTAAATGAGAATGCATTGGTGCACTTGTTGTCATGCAAACCACGAATTTACCGGAGGAATAACCAGGAGGCCAAACATGGCAGTAATTACAATGAAGGAACTCCTTGAATCTGGAGTACACTTTGGACATCAAACACGTCGTTGGAACCCAAAGATGGCACCATACATCTTTACGGAACGCAACGGTATCCACATCATCGACTTGCAGAAGACGGTGAAGATGGTCGATGAAGCTTATAACTTCATGCGCAACGCATCTGCTGATGGTGCTACGATCTTGTTCGTTGGTACGAAGAAGCAAGCTTCTGACGCAATCGAAGAAGAAGCAACGCGTGCCGGTCAGTTCTACATCAACCACCGCTGGTTGGGTGGTACGTTGACCAACTGGAACACCATCAAGCAACGGATCCAACGCTTGAAGGATTTGAAGGTCATGGCCGAAGATGGCACTTTCGAACGCCTTCCTAAGAAGGAAGTTGTGTTGTTGAAGAAGCAACAAGACAAGTTGGAAAAGTTCTTGGGCGGTATCGAAGACATGCAGGACTTGCCTGATGTGCTCTTCGTGGTTGACCCTAAGAAGGAAGAAATCGCTGTCAAGGAAGCGAACATGTTGAACATCCCAGTTGTGGCGATGATTGACACGAATGCTGATCCAGATGTTGTCGATGTTAAAATTCCAGCAAACGATGACGCTATCCGTGCCATCCGTTTGATTACTTCTAAGATGGCAGATGCCATTATCGAAGGTCGTCAAGGCCAAGATGAAGTCGTTGCAGAAGACGTCTTCGTTGACGGCGACGAAAACACTGAATCAATTGAAGAAATCACGAACATTGTCGAAGAAGACAACTAAGCAATATTCGTTATGATTTGCCGTTCCGGTGGACCTGCTTGGGACGCTGGAACGGTTTTTTACTAGGAAAATTAAAGGAGAAACAGGATGGCTGTTACTGCAAAGTTGGTAAAAGAATTACGTGACAAGACCTCTGTCGGCATGATGGATGCCAAGAAGGCTTTGGTTGAAGCCGAAGGGGACGTTGACAAGGCAATGGACCTTTTGCGTGAAAAGGGCATGGCCAAGGCTGCCAAGAAGGGTGACCGTGTGGCTGCCGAAGGCATGACTTACGTCATGACGGAAGGCAACAAGGGCGCTATCATTGAATTGAACTCCGAAACGGACTTCGTGGCCGGCAACAAGGAATTTAACGACTTGTTGGTCAAGGTAACGAAGACGATTTTGGAAGCTTCTCCTAAGGATGTTACGGCCGCTTTGGCTTTGCCAGTCGACGGTGAAACGGTCAACGACTTGATCATCCACGTTTCCCAAATCACTGGTGAAAAGATTACGTTGCGCCGCTTCCAAGTAGTGGAAAAGACGGACGACGAAGTCTTTGGTGCCTACTCCCATATGGGTGGTTCCATCTCTGCATTGGCCGTTTTGAAGGGTGGCAAGAGCGAAGTTGCCCGTGACGTGGCCATGCACATTGCAGCCATTGCCCCACAGTACGTGTCAGACAAGGAAGTACCTGCTGACGTTGTGGAAAAGGAAAAGCAAGTACAATTGGCTTCTGAAGATTTGAACGGAAAGCCTGACAACATCAAGGAAAAGATGGTTGAAGGTCGTTTGAAGAAGTTCTTGGCCGACATTTCTTTGTTGGACCAACCATTTGTTAAGAATGGTGACCAAAAGGTTGCTGATTTCGTCAAGGAACACAGTGCTGAAGTCGTATCCTTCGTTCGTTACCAAGTGGGTGAAGGAATCGAAAAGCAACAAACCAACTTGGCCGATGAAGTGGCTTCACAGTTAAAGCAGTAATCAAAAAAGTGTCCTGACGGGCACTTTTTTTACGGAAGCAATGCGCCAAATTTGCTATAATGGGAAAAAGAAAAGGGGAAAGCATGAGCCAAACAAAGTACAAACGCGTGTTAATGAAGTTATCTGGTGAAGCACTTGCTGGGTCACAGGAACGAGGCATCGATCTCGAGACAGTGGCTGGCATTGCCCAGGAGATTAAGGACGTCCATGATCTTGGTACTGAGATCGCCATCGTGGTTGGCGGTGGTAACCTCTGGCGGGGTGAACCAGCTGCCAAAGTTGGCATGGAACGGTCCCGGGCTGATTACACGGGCATGCTGGGGACGACCATGAACGCTTTGGTCCTCCAGGATGCTTTGGAACGGGCTGGCGTTGATACACGGGTGCAAACGGCCATCACCATGCAAGAAATTGCAGAACCCTATATTCGGGGCCGGGCCATTCGCCACTTAGAAAAGGGCCGGATTGTGATTTTTGCTGCTGGCGTTGGTTCTCCTTACTTCTCAACGGATACGACGGCTGCTTTGCGGGCTAATGAAATTAATGCGGATGCAATTCTGATGGCCAAGAACGGCGTGGATGGCGTTTACGATGCGGACCCTCGGACTAACCCGGACGCTCAGAAGTTCCAACAGCTGACCCACTTGGATATTTTGAAGAAGGGCCTGAAAGTCATGGACTCGACGGCTTCCTCCCTTTCAATGGAAAACAACATGTCCCTGGTGGTCTTTAACTTAAACCAGCCAGGCAACATCAAGAAGGTCATTCTTGGTGAAGAAATCGGTACCACTGTGACAGGAGAAGAAAACTAATGGCTTTTGATTTTACGCAAATTAAGGAACGCATGAACGGTGCTCAGAGTGCTTTGCGCCGTGAATTATCAGAAATTCGGACAGGTCGGGCCAACCCCAACCTGTTGAACCGGGTCCAGGTCGAATACTATGGCGCCATGGTACCCTTGAACCAGGTTGCTTCGATTTCCGTCCCAGAAGCCCGTTTGCTCATGGTCACGCCCTTTGACAAGAACGCTTTGGACGCCATTGTGCAGGGCATTAACATGGCCGACTTGGGCTTGAACCCCTCCTCTGATGGCAATGTAGTGCGTTTGGCCATCCCACAAATGACCGAAGAAGGTCGCAAAGACTTGGTCAAGGACGTGAAAGCCGCTGCCGAACAGGCCAAGGTGGCTGTGCGCAATGTTCGTCGCGATGCCATGGATGGCATTAAGAAAGCAGATGACATGAACGAAGATGAAGTGCATGCTGCTGAAGAACAGGCCCAGAAGTTGACGGATGAAAACACCAAGGCCATTGATGAAATCGCCGCTGACAAGGAAAAGGAATTGTTGACGATTTAAGTGATGGACTGCCCTTGCTTTTTTCAAATTGTCAGGGGATAATAAAACTAGTTTCGCTCACTCGATGATTGGGTTTGGCAGCCAGGGAGAGTTAGCAACGAGAAAGTGTCAGGGGTAACCCTGGAAATCAGGTGGAACCGCGCGCAAGCGTCCTGGTGTCATGAATTGACACGGGCGCAGGCCGCGGTTTTTTGCTAGTTAGGAGGGCTTATGGCGAAACGATTAAAGTATACGGTCCAATCGGAAACGGTGCTGGCGCTCCAAGAAAACGCCCAGGCCGGTGATGTCATTGATTTAAAGGATAAGCAAGAGGTCGATACGAGCAGTCTATCCAAGGCCTTGCAAGATAGCATTGATGAACGCTTAGCCAAGGAAAAGGCAGCATGGGAAAAAAGCCAGGCTGCCTTACTGGCTTCCAAATTGGCAGAGGAAAAGCAGCGGGCTGAACTGACGCTGGCAGAGGAGAAGCAGGCGGTCACGGACAAGACCCGGGAGGCCCAGGCTAAGCTCCAAGAGGAATTGGCAGCGGTCAAGGCCCGCTTGAAAAGCCAGCAAGACCAGCAAAAAAACAGTCAGGAACTAGCGCTGGCTGATCAGCGACAAAAACTCCAGCAAGAAGCTGCCCAGGCCAAAGAAAGTCTGCAAAACGAGTTAGCCGAGCTTAAGGCGACCTTGAAGAGCCGGCAGGATGCAGAAGCCGCCGCCAAAGAACTGGCCTTGTCCAAGCAGCGGGCAGAACTGGTTGAAAGCCAGACCAGTGAGAAGGAAAAGCTGCAAAGGGAACTCCAAGACGCTACCGCTCAATTCCAAAAAGAGCTGGCCGCAGAAAAGGAGCAGGCGGGGGCCAGCAAGCAGCAGTTGGAAAAGCAGCTCTTAGAACTGGAAAACAAGGTGGCCAACCAAGACCGAGACCGGGAGCTGGCCATCGTGCAGACCAAGTCCCAGTATGAAGCCGAGTTAAAGTTAGCCCAAGATCAGGTTGCCTTCTACAAGGACTTTAAGGCCAAGCAGTCCACCAAGGAAATTGGGGAGTCACTGGAAGTTTATGCCCAGCAAGAGTTCAATAAAATTCGGCCCTATGCCTTTCCGAATGCTTATTTTGAAAAGGATAACGAAGTGTCTAAGCAGTCGGGATCCAAGGGTGATTTCATTTTCAGAGATTATGCTGACGGGACCGAGTTTATTTCCATCATGTTCGATATGAAAAACGAGGCCGATGCTACTGAAAAGAAGCACCGCAATGAGGATTTCTTCAAGGAATTGGACAAGGATCGGCGGGAAAAGGGTACGGAATATGCCGTGTTGGTCTCGCTTCTTGAAATAGACAACGATTACTACAACATGGGAATTGTCCAAGTACCGGACTACCCCAAAATGTATGTGGTTCGGCCTCAATTCTTTGTCCACTTCATCGGTCTCCTCCGCAATGCCGCCCTCAATGCGGTTCAGTATAAGCAAGAGCTGGCAGAGGCGAAAGAACAAAACGTTGATATTACTAATTTTGAAGATAATATCAATCTCTTCAAGGATAAGTTTGCCAAGAACTATCAGTCTTATTCGAAGAACTTCAACGAGGCCATCGAGCAGATTGATCGGGCCATTGCCCGAATGGAGGAGGTCAAGAAGAAGTTGACGACCTCTGAAAACCAGCTACGTTTGGCCAATAATAAACTGGATGATGTTTCCATTAAGAAACTGACCCGGGGCAATCCAACCATGCAGGCGAAGTTTGCCGAGCTAAAGAAAGAAAAGGATTAACGGTTTATCATGACACAGGAAAAACTTTCATTACAAGATATCATCCTGACACTGCAGGAATTTTGGGCAGCTAAGGGCGCCAATTTGATGCAAGCCTATGACACGGAAGTGGGGGCGGGGACCCAGAGCCCGAACACTTTTTTGCGGGCTAGTGGACCAGAGCCATGGCGGGCAGCCTATGTGCAGCCTTCCCGTCGACCAGCTGACGGTCGTTACGGGGATAACCCTAACCGACTTTTCCAGCACCATCAATTTCAGGTGGTGATGAAGCCTTCGCCCGACAACATTCAAGAGCTCTACTTGGCTTCCCTGGAAGCCTTGGGCATTGACCCACTGGAACACGATATTCGCTTTGTCGAAGATAACTGGGAAAACCCTTCCATGGGCGCTGCCGGTATCGGCTGGGAAGTTTGGTTAGACGGCATGGAAGTGACGCAGTTTACTTACTTCCAGCAAGTTGGTGGCATCGAAGTTGATTCTGTGACTGCCGAAATCACGTATGGATTGGAACGGTTGGCTTCTTACATCCAAGACGTGCCGACCGTCTATGATTTGGAGTGGGGTCACGGCGTTCTTTACGGTGATATTTTCAAAGAACCAGAGTACGAACACTCGAAGTATGCCTTTGAAGAATCCAACCAGAAAATGCTTTTACAGCACTTTGATGATTACGAGGCGGAGGCCAAGCACAATTTGGAACAGGGTTTGGTGCTGCCAGCCTATGACTACATCTTGAAGGCTTCCCACACCTTTAACCTGTTGGATGCTCGGGGTACCGTCTCCGTGACGGAACGAGCGGGTTACTTGCACCGCATTCGGACCCTTGCCCGGCAGGTGTCGCGGGTCTTCATCCAGGAACGGGCTAAGCTTGGTTTCCCATTGTTAAAGGATGAAGAATTACGGACCTACTATTTGGGTGAACAGGGCAAGTACGCACAAGAGGAGGATGCTGACTAATGGCTGACTTTATTTTAGAAATCGGGCTGGAAGAAATGCCGGCCCACTTGGTAAGCAAGGCGGAAGCCCAGCTGGTCGAACGGACGACGAAATTTTTGGCGGACCACCGGCTGGCAGTTGGGGCGATTAAGCCCTATGCAACGCCCCGTCGTTTGGCAGTGCAGTTAATTGATTTAGCAGCTGGTTCAGAAGCCATCAGTGAAGAAAAACGTGGCCCGGCCGTTGATCGGGCCAAAGATGACGAAGGCAACTGGTCCAAGGCTGCCCAGGGCTTTGCCCGGGGGCAGGGAACGACGCCAGAGGCCTTAACGGAAAAGGACGGTTACCTATGGGCCAAGAAGGTGATTGAGGGCGAACCTGCTGACCGAATTTTGGCCCGTTTGGGTGATGAAGTCGTGGCCCACATGACCTTTACCACTTACATGCGCTGGGGCAACCACTCTTTCTCTTATATTCGCCCAATCCGTTGGCTAGTGGCCCTTTTGGACCAAGAAGTCATTGACTTTACCGTCTTGGACGTTCCTACGGGTAATTTGACCCGGGGCCATCGCTTCCTGTCCAATGACCACGTGCTCATTCCAGCTGCCCAGGACTATGAGGCGGTGCTGGAGAAAGCCTACGTCTTGGCGGATGCCAAAAAGCGGAAGGAGCGGATTGCTGATCAGCTGCAAACCATCGCTAACAAAGCCGATTGGCAGCTTGATTTGACGACGGCCGCTGCAGAAGACTTGCTGGAGGAAGTCAATAACATCGTGGAATGGCCAACGGCCTTTGCCGGGGATTTTGACCAAAAGTACCTGGCTTTGCCCAAGGAAGTCTTGATTTCTTCCATGCGGGACCACCAGCGTTTCTTCTATGTGACCGATTCAGCGGGCAATTTGTTGCCCCACTTCCTCTCGGTCCGAAACGGGAATGCAGAACACTTGGACCAAGTCATTGCGGGTAATGAAAAGGTCTTGGTCGCTCGGTTGGAGGATGCCGTCTTCTTCTATCAGGAAGACCGGCAAAAGTCGATTGCCGATTACATGGACCGGGTGAAGCACCTGGTTTTCCATGAAAAAATTGGGACTGTCTATGAACACATGCAGCGGGTCCGCCAGTTGGCGGCCAGCTTAGCCCAAGCCTTAGAACTTTCTGACCAAGAAAAGGCGGACTTGGACCGGGCGGCACAGATTTATAAGTTTGATTTGATGACGGGCATGGTCGGTGAATTCGACGAGCTGCAAGGGATCATGGGCGCCCACTATGCCAAGCTCTTTGGTGAAAACGACGCAGTCGCCCAGGCCATTGCAGAACATTATTTGCCTAACGCTGCCAACGGGGCGGTTGCACACACAGCCGTTGGCGCAGTGTTGGCCATTGCGGACAAGTTGGACGCCATCGTCACTTTCTTTGCAGCGGACTTGACGCCATCTGGCGCCAACGACCCTTACGGCTTGCGCCGGGCAGCGACCGGTGTGGTGCGGACGCTAGAGGACCATGATTGGCATTTGGATTTGTTAGCTCAGTTGTCAGATTTTAAGGCAGCCAATCTAGCCGTCGCTGATACAAACATTGAAAAGGTGATTGCCTTTTTGACGGACCGTGTGCGCAAGCAGGCGACGGATGCAGGCATTCGCCATGATTTGGTCGCAGCTGGGACTGCCGACGTTATCAAGGGCGACATGGTTTATGTGAGTGACCGGACTCAGGTTCTGGCCAAGCATGCCCAGGATGATAACTTCCGTGCCGTCATGGAAGCTCTTTCCCGGGTGGTTCGATTAGCTGCCAAGGTGCCGGTGGCCGAACCCGTCCAGGAATCCCTGTTAGAAAATGACCAAGAAAAAGCCCTCTATCAGGCAACCAAGGACTTGAATGTCAGCGCATTGGAAGCAGCGGGTGCAGAAGCTGTGTACCAAGCCTTGGCTGCCTTGCAAGCACCCATCGCGGCTTACTTCGAGCACACGTTGGTTAATGCGGCGGATGAAGCAGTCAAAAATAACCGCTACGCACAACTTGGAGCAATTAAAGAACTGACGGCGGCGTTAGGCGATGTGGAAGAAATTGTCATTAAGTAAGTACACTTATTAAAGCGCTTGTTCAACGAACTCATTGCTGCGCCACTAGTTGGTGCTGGGCCGGCTTGGTCTAGCTAAGCTGATCGATCACTTTTTGTTCCTAGTATCTTTGGGAGCAGGCAGTCAAGGAAACTTGGCTGCCTTTTCTTTTGCCATGTTGGGTTTGGGACCGTGGGCACTACTGCCAGCTAGCCAGCATTCAAAAAGAAATGATTTTTTTGCTTGACCTAAAGTCCACTTTAGGGTCTAGTATAAAAGAGGTCGCAAAGGGTCGGACTAGCTTTGCTTTGCTAGTAACTGTTGCTGGCCGAGGCAATCCAGCCACATGAGGCTGCTCGTTTCAAGGTTAGCTGGGGCCATTTACTGACGTTATTCAAAAAGGAACTGAGAGAAAATGAAAACATATCAAAAACTACTGCTAGTACTACTGCCGCTTTTAGCATTAGCCGGCATAGTGCTGGGACTGGCGCAACAGCAAGCCAACCGTCATAGCGGGCCAAAGCCAACGGAAGCCACCGTTTTCTTTCATGGCTACGGTTCCTCCCGTAATGCGGAAAAGTCCATGAGTCACGACTTGCTGCTGCATGGGGTTTCGAATCGAACCATTAACGTAACAGTTGCTCGGGACGGGCAGGTCTCCTTTAGCGGACAAGCCAGGAAGGGGGACAAAAACCCAATCTATCTCGTGCAGTTTAACGATAACCGTAACCCAGATTTTGAGAAAACCAATCAATGGGTCACAACCATCATGGGTCGCCTGTACCAGCAGGGCATTCGGTCGGTCAATATGGTCGGCCATTCGATGGGCAATATGGCCATCGTCTATTATTTGAAAAACCATGTGCAGCAAAGTAGCCAACTACCAACGGTCAAGCGGCAGATTGATATTGCCGGGCACTTTAATGGGCTTAACCGCCAGTCGGCAGCCTTTTCAGCAGTGAATGCGCAGGGACTGCCTAGCCAGGAAACGCCTTCTTTCCAAGCGCTAGCTGGCTTGGAGCAGTACTATGAACAGCATGCTACCAAGGTGTTAAACATTTTTGGTAATAGCACAGGAGCGGAGCAGTCCGACACGACGGTGCCCAATAACTCGTCCAAGTCGCTGCGTTACTTTGTGCGCGCACCAAGCAGCTATCAGGAACAGTTGATTACCGGTAAAAAGGCACAGCATTCCAAGCTTCATGAAAATCCCGAAGTGAACCAAGCCATCATCAACTTTCTGAAGGATTGACCATCAGGGTAGGGCGGGCCAAGGCCTGCTCTTTTTTGATTGGGGAAGTAGCCCGCATGGCACTCTTTATCGCCATTGCACTGGTAATTGTGGCCATCTTTGTGACGGGCCGCCGGACGAAGTAGTATGAGCCTGGCCATAGTCGTTTGTAAACTACTATGGCTGACTTGTTGCGCATCATAAGACCTCAGCATGGTTTCTTCCAATGCTGAGGCCTTTTTTAGTTATAAATGATGAAAAAAGGGAATGGTGTTTGGCTGTCAGCTGCTGATTTGAAGCATGGCACTAGATGAAAAATGACGGATTGATGTCGGAAAGAAAAATGTTTATTTCGTGATTATATGCTCTTTGTGGTGCCTCTTTGCAAGGGGAAGTGTCTGCCAAATATTCTCTTTCTAACAAAAGATTACTGTGCCTTGGATTGAGTCAGTCCAGACGATGGTCTTGGTTTGCCCGTTCTTTTCGTGTAAACTAGAGGGGATTAAAACTCTTAGATAAAGCAGGGCTCAAATGGCAAAAGAAACCATTGCACAACTAAAAGAACGGCAGTCACGTATTCGGAATTTTTCCATCGTGGCGCACATTGACCACGGCAAGTCGACCATTGCGGACCGTATTTTGGAACAGACGGAAACGGTTGCTGAACGGGACATGGAGAACCAGCTGTTGGATACCATGGACTTGGAGCGTGAGCGGGGCATCACCATCAAGTTGAACGCAGTCGAAGTTCGCTATACGGCCAATGACGGCGAAGACTATATTTTTCATCTGATTGACACGCCGGGACACGTTGATTTTTCCTATGAAGTATCACGTTCGCTGGCCGCAGCGGAAGGGGCCATTTTGGTGGTCGATGCCGCTCAGGGAGTCGAAGCACAGACACTAGCCAATGTCTACTTGGCCATTGATAATGATTTGGAAATTCTGCCCGTCATCAACAAGATTGATTTACCAGCGGCTGACCCTGAAAAGGTGCAGGCTGAGATTGAGGACACAATTGGCCTTGATGCAACGGATGCCGTCATGGTTTCCGCCAAGAAAGGCATTGGTATTCCGGAACTGTTGGAACGGATTGTTTCCGATTTCCCGGCACCACAGGGGGACATCGAAGCACCCTTGCGGGCTTTGATTTTTGATTCCCAGTACGATCCCTATCGGGGTGTTGTTGTCAACATTAGGGTACGGGAAGGAATCGTGAAACCGGGTGACAAGATCCGGATGATGAATACCGGCGCTGAATATGAAGTCAGTGAAGTGGGGGTCATGTCACCGGACGCCCAGAAGCGGGACTATCTGATGGCCGGCGATGTCGGCTACTTGACTGCCGCCATTAAGGACATTGCGACGACCCACTCGGGTGATACGGTGACACTGGTGAACAATCCAGCTGCCGAAGCGTTACCGGGCTACCAGCCCATGACGCCAATGGTCTATGCTGGGCTTTACCCTTCTGATAATGCGAAGTATGGGGACCTGCGGGATGCCTTAGAAAAGCTCCAGCTCAACGATGCGGCCTTAGCCTTTGAGCCGGAAACGTCCCAGGCACTGGGCTTTGGTTTCCGGGTTGGTTTTTTGGGTCTCCTACACATGGATGTTATTCAAGAGCGGCTGGAACGGGAATTCGATTTGGACTTGGTTACCACGGCGCCTTCCGTTACCTATGAAGTAACGACCGTCGACGGGGAGCAGTTGTTCATTGATAACCCTTCTGAAATGCCGGAAGCCCAGCAGATTAAGGAAATTAAGGAGCCCTTTATCCATGCGGAATTGATGGTGCCCAATGATTATGTCGGGGCTGTGATGGAACTTGCTCAGCGCAAGCGGGGCGAGTTTGATACCCTGGAATACCTCGATGAAAACCGGGTCAACGTCAAGTACTACATGCCACTATCGGAAATTATCTTTAATTTCTTTGATACGTTGAAATCTTCGACCCGGGGCTATGCGTCACTGGACTACGAGTTGGCCGGTTACCGGCCCTCCGATTTGGTCAAGATTGATATTTTGCTCAATGGGGATAAGGTCGATGCACTTTCCTTCATTGTTCATCGTGACTTTGCGGCCGAACGGGGTCGGGTGATTGCAGCAAAGTTGAAGGGCATCATTCCCCGCCAGAACTTTGAAATTCCAATTCAGGCAGCCATCGGCAACAAGATCCTAGCGCGGACGAACATTAAGGCCTACCGAAAGGACGTGACGTCCAAAATTCACACCGGTGATCCCGACCGCCGGGCGAAGTTGTTAGATAAACAGAAGCGCGGAAAGGCCCGGATGAAGTCCTTCGGAAAGGTCACGGTGCCCCAGGAAGCCTTTATGGCAGTTTTGCAGACCGATGATGACGAGCAGTATGCCAAGGGGCACTAGCATTGCCTGGCACTGCCGAGTCCTGATAATACTTCGTAATATTTGAGATGAAATTGTTATCGTTGCTGGGACTAATATCGACTACAATTGATGTTAGGAGGACTCATGCAAAATCAAACAGTTTTTCAGCGATTGATCAATTATTTTCGTTTGAAAATGAATGCCGTTGGCGTCGTGGACAACCCACCGTTGTCCGATAAGGACGCCTTTGTTTCCCGGCAAGTCAATAAGCCCATGCCCAAGCCCGACGAGGTATTAGTCAATGTCCGGGCTTCTGCGGTCAATCCCGTGGATACGAAAATGCGGGCCGGTTACCAGGACCAGGGCGTTTTTCGAATTTTTGGACTGGACGTGCTGGGTGTGATTACAGCCGTTGGCGCCGAGGTGCACGATTTTAAGGTCGGGGACCGGGTCTTTTATGCTGGGACCCAGCACCAAAGTGGGGCCGATGCTAGTTACCAGGTGGTCAAGGCGGCGTTGATTGCGAAAGCGCCGGCCAATCTGTCTGACGTGGAAGCGGCGGCCATGCCGTTGACCTCGATTACGGCTTATGATGCCATTGCCCATGGATTTGGCCTACCGGTTGAAAAAGATGCGGGTGCCGGTAAAACGGTCCTGATCATCAATGGTGCGGGCGGCGTCGGATCCGTCCTGATTCAAATGGCCAAGTTTGAAGGAATGACGGTTATTGCCACCGCCGGGACCAAAGATTCCAAAGACTGGGTGGCCAAAATGGGTGCTGACCACGTCTTGGACTATCATGACGATTTGGCCAGCCAAATGGCTGAGTTAGGTTACCAGCAGGTCGACTACATCGCCAATTTGCAGGATACGACTGCTTACTGGGACTTGATGGTTAAGTTGATTAAACCTTACGGAAAAATCGCGGCGATTGTGGAAACTTCACTACCAGTTGATTTGGGCGACTTAAAGGCCAAGTCTGCTGGCTTTAGCTGGGTCTTCATGCTGGCCCGGGGTAATGAAAATTATGATCTGCAGGAGCAGGGACGCATTCTACGGAAGGTGGCCAAGTTGCTGGCAGCTGGCGATTTGAAATCAACGGTGCGCCGGGTTTATCACGGGCTAACGCCTGAAAACGTGCGCTTGGCCAATGCGGACGTCGTCTCGCACCACATGATTGGCAAAGTAGTGATTGACTTTGATGAGGTTGCTGGCACGAAGATTGATTATCTTAAATAAAGAAACCGGAGGTTCACTCCGGTTTTTTACATGAATGGAGAATGACCATGCACTATCAAAAAATAACGTGGACCTTACCCCTAGCAGATATAGAAACGGCTGCTGCTGCGCTCATAGCAGCCGGGGCAACGGGCTTAGAATTTGGGGCGGAAGCAGCGAATAAACAAGATTTGACCGTTTACCTAGATGCGGATGATGATCAAAGCCCCGCTCAGCTACTGGCATACCAAGTCGCTTTAGCGGCCGTGGCTTTGCCAAGTGACCCCAGTTCAGTGGCCGTGCTGGACTCGGCCGACTATGACCAGGTTTGGAAGGACTACTACCATGCCAGCCGGGTGACCAACCGCTTTACGGTGGTACCTTCTTGGGAACGTTCGAGCTATCAACCAAGCGGGCAGGCCGAAGAACTGATTGTTTTGGATCCAGACCAAGCCTTTGGCACTGGGACCCATCCTACGACTGTCTTGATGATCCAAGCTTTGGAAGCGGTTGTACGGGGTGGGGAACGCACCATTGATGTTGGTACTGGCTCTGCTGTCCTCGCTGTAGCCGCCAAATTGCTGGGTGTTGGCCCACTTTTGGCGACAGATATTGATGCTAGTGCTGTTCAGACGGCAAAAGATAATCTGGCCTTAAATCCGGTGGCGGCATCCGTTCCTGTAGTGGTTTCCGACCTCATGGCTGATGTTGATTGGCCTCAGGCAGATTTGGTGTTGGCCAACATTCTGGCCGACGTCATTGCCCCTTTGATCCCACAAGTCTATCCTCGGTTGACAGCAGGGGGGCACTTTTTAGTCTCGGGTATTTATGATGCCGTGGCCGATGAGATTGAAGCGGCCCTAGTGACCCAGGGCTTCATCTTGGAAGAACATTTCATGAAGGGCGAATGGCATGCCTTCATTGCCAGAAAGGACTAATTGTGCACCGCTATTTCTTAGAACAGCAGTTGACGGATCAAATCTTTTTAGCAGCGGACCAAGCCACGTACCACCACCTGGTCCGTGTCCTACGGGCCAAAGTTGGTACCAAGGCGGAATTGGTTGGGTCAGACCAAGAATTAGCACTGGCAGAGGTAGCAGCCCTGGATGATCAGGGTGTGACCCTCTCCATTGTGGCATGGTTGGACCAGCAGGTGGAACTGCCAGTAGCCGTGACCATTATTGTTTCACCCATTAAGAATGACCGGCTGGACTGGCTAGTCCAGAAAGCCACGGAGCTAGGAGTTGCCCGCATTGTGGTGACAGCGATGGGCCGGACGGTGGTTGATTGGGGTAAACAGAAAGAAAAGCGGTTGAATCGGCTCAACAAGATTGCGCTGAATGCGGCGGAACAATCGCACCGCCGGCACTTACCGGCTGTTGTTTGGGCGGACTTTGACCAAGCAATCACGGCAACAAAGGATGCGGGGATTGTGGCCTGGGAGGAATCTGCCAAAACAGGGGAGCAGGCAGCCTTCGTCCAAACTGCCCAATCGTTGACACCAGGGCAATCACTGCATTTGCTCTTCGGACCAGAAGGGGGCTTGTCGCAAGCGGAAATTGATCAGGTGGTAGCGGCAGGCTTTACACCCGCTGGTTTGGGTCCTCGCATTTTACGGGCAGAGACGGCGCCACTGTACGCGCTGAGTGCGCTCAGCCTGCTCTTAGAACTCGATCGATAGCCTGGACCTTTGCCACTTACGCGGAATGGCGCTTGCCGTGGGCGCTTTCTTGTCTTATAATAATAATCATTGATTACGTATGAAGAGGATGTTCGATGGCTGCTTTTTTCAAAAAAATGCTGCATTCAATCAAGTTTTATGATGCGCTAACGTTCCTGGTGGTCGTGCTCTTGTTGCCGTATTGGGCGGATAAAAGGGACTGGTCGGACTTCACGTCCGTCTTCTGGGTCTTCTTGGTCATCAATGGGCTCTATGCCCTCTATCTGGGCTATGCGGTTCGCCGGCATGGCTGGTGGCGTTTGACCATTTTTGTCCAGTTTGTCGTGTTTTACTGGATTACGACGGACCACTTGGACTTGGTCCCAGATGATTACGGGCATTATTTTGCCTTTTTGTACTTCATTTTGGCCCTCTTTACTTACTGGTCGACACGCCCCGTGCTAAACGAAAAGACCAAGACCAATCACTAGCAACAGCGTAAAAAGGCGCCCGTTGGGGCGCTTTTTCTGTTACACTAGATGCAGATTATTTGACGAAAACCTTACTTTGGGAGGATTAAACCCGTGATTACCGTTTCAGATATGTCTTTTTCATTTTCCGGTAAGAAGCTTTACCAGGATGTGAATTTGAAGTTAGTACCAGGCCATACTTATGGCATTATTGGGGCCAACGGCGCTGGTAAGTCGACTTTTTTGAAGTTACTGCAAGGGCAGCTTGAACCAACAGAAGGTCAAATTAACATCACAGCCGGGGACCGAATGTCCTCGCTCCAGCAGGACCACTTCGCCTTTGATGCCTTTACGGTAATGGATACGGTGATTCAGGGCCACGAACGCCTTTATCAGGTGAAGACGGAAATGGATGCCATTTATGCCAAGCCTGACTTTTCCGATGAAGACGGCGTCCGGGCGGCCGACTTATCAGCGGAATTCGAAGAGTTAGACGGGTGGAATGCCGAAGCGGAAGCGGCGCAAATGCTGACGAAGTTGGGGATTGATGACAGCCGTCAGCAGTCCCTCATGTCAGAATTGACCGAAAACGATAAGGTCAAGGTGCTCTTGGCCCAGGCCCTCTTTGGCAACCCTGATATTTTGGTGCTAGATGAGCCCACCAACGGATTGGATGTCCAGACCATTGCCTGGCTGGAAGACTTTTTGGCCGACTTTGAAAACTTGGTCATCGTGGTTTCTCACGACCGGCATTTCTTGAACGTTGTGTCGACAAACATCTTGGATGTGGACTACGGTAAGATTACGCCTTTCGTTGGAAACTACGACTTTTGGCGTGAATCAGCGGAACTGGCTCAGCGCTTAGCTTCTCAGCAGAATGCCAAGAAGGAAGAGCAGATTAAGCAGTTGCAGGAATTCGTGGCGCGTTTCTCTGCCAATGCTTCCAAGTCGAAGCAGGCCACAGCCCGGAAGAAGCAGTTGGACAAGATTACCTTGGATGACATCAAGCCTTCCTCTCGTAAGTATCCTTACATCGCCTTCCCCATGAACCGGGAATTAGGCAATGATTTGGTCAAGGTTGAAAACGTTTCGAAGACCATTGATGGCGAGCAGATTTTAGATAACATCAGCTTTACGGGTCGGCCTGGCGATAAGATTGCGATTTTGTCCCGGTCAGACTTGGCTACCACGACGTTGATGCAGATTTTAGCTGGTCAACTCGAGCCGGATAGCGGTTCCGTTACCTGGGGCGTGACGACTTCCCAATCTTATTTGGCCAAGGATTTGAACGATAATTTCGATGACCAGGACGAAGTAATTTTGAACTGGTTGCGGGAGTTTGCCGAGGAAGAGCAAAAGGACAACACGTCGCTGCGGGGCATGTTGGGCCAAATGCTCTTCAAGGGGGACGATGCCCTCAAGCAAATTAAGGTGCTCTCTGGGGGCGAAAAGGTCCGCATTATCTTAGCCAAGATGATGCTGTTGAAGGCCAACGTCCTCCTACTGGATGACCCAACCAATCACTTGGATTTGGAATCTATTCAGTCACTGAACGATGCGGTAGCGGACTTCAAGGGTTCTGTGATTATGACTTCACACGATCACGAATTCTTGGAAACGACCGCCAATCACATCGTGGAAGTTTCGGCAAAAGGTGTGGTTGACCGCTTGGACACGACTTACGACGAGTTCATTACGTCCGAGTCCATTCAAAAGAAAGTGGCCGCCCTATATGAATAAAGGAAAGCGCGCTAGCGCGCTTTTTTACTAGTCAGCAAGACAAGGAGTAGTCATGGCAGTTGGCATTGATCGCATGAATTTTTACAGTCCCCAATACGCATTGGACCTGGTGGCCTTAGCCCAGGCCCGGGGGGACGAGCCGGACAAATATACCATCGGAATCGGACAAAGCGTACAAGCCGTTGTGCCCAACTATGAAGACGTGGTGACAATGGGGGTCAATGCGGCGGAAGGCCTATTGACGGCAGCCGACCGGGCTGCCATCGATATGGTTATTTTTGCGACAGAATCAGGTATTGATAACTCTAAGTCCGGGGCTGTCTACGCTCAGCGCCTACTGGGCTTGTCCGCCAACTGCCGGACGATTGAAATGAAACAAGCTTGTTATGCTGGCACTTACGGCTTGATGCAAGCAAAGGACTATGTCACCTTGCATCCGGATAAGAAAGTGCTCGTGATTGCGGCTGATATTGCCCGTTACGGCTTGGCAACCGCCGGTGAGGTAACACAGGGGGCCGGTGCTGTCGCCATGATTGTGGCGGCGGATCCGGCCCTAGCCGTGATTGCGGATGATTCGGTCTACCGCAGCGAGGATGTCGCTGATTTTTGGCGGCCAATTGATTCGGATACGGCCATTGTCGATGGTCACCTGTCTACTGACGTTTATAAGCGTTTCTTTGCGGAAATCTGGCAGTCATACAAGGGCCAAAGTGGCCACGCGCTCAATGATTTTGCCGGCTTTGCTTTCCACTTACCCTATACGAAAATGGGCAAGAAGGCGCTGGATCAAATTTTACCGGAAGCAAGTGCGGACCAGCAGGTGCGCTTGCAAGAGCAGTTAGTGGCGGCGCAGGCTTACAGTCGACTCGTGGGTAATTTGTATACCGGTTCAGTTTACCTTTCCTTGCTCTCCTTGCTAAAGGAAGGGCGGCAGACGGCCGGCGATCGACTGGGTATTTTTTCCTTTGGATCCGGTGCAGAGGCAGAGCTCTATTCGTTGACGTTAGTGCCCGGCTATGAGCAGGCGTTAGCTGACATTGACATACGAACGGACTTGGCGCAGCGACGGCTCGTTACGGTGGCGGAATACGAAACGTATTTTCAAAGTCAGCTCTTTGACTCCAGCCAGAATCAACGGACGCAGGCACCCCTGGATCAACCCGGTTGTTACTTCTTGGGCTGGCAAGCCGGCCAGCGTTTGTATCAAAACAATCAATAATTAGTTAAAACGGACAAATTTGTCCGTTTTTTTATTTTTAGAAGGAAAATTACTGTTGTTATCGTTCGTCTTTGTTAGAATAAAGGTATTGTGGAATAGGAAAGTAGAGGAGAATCCCGATGGCAAAACAAGTTTACATGGCTGGCCCCTTTTTTTCAGACAGTCAAATTGAAAAAGCAGCCCGCTTGGAGGCAGTCTTAGACGCCCATCCCCAAGTGGCCGGCTATTTTTCACCTAGAAAGCACCAGCATGCTGAATTTGGGCTTTTTTCAGAGCCCTGGCAAGAAGCAGCCTTTGCGTCAGACGTAGCAGCAATTGATGAAGCTGATGTGATCATTGCTCTGGCCGACTTTGACGGCCAGGATGCTGATTCTGGTACCGCCTGGGAAATCGGCTATGCCCACGCTAAGGGACTACCCGTTTTGGTCATCAAAGAAGAGGACGTCACGTTAAACTTGATGATTGTTAAATCCTTGACGGCTTACTTTGATACAATCGAAGCACTGGCTGATTATGATTTGGACCAATTGGCCCAGCAGCCTTACAGTGGTCAGGTAATTTAAGAAAAGAGGGAAGACGATGATTCGAGCAGTTGTAACAGTAGTAGGACAGGATCAAACGGGGATCGTAGCTGGCATTGCCACAGCGTTAGCCAAGCATGAAGTCAATATTTTGGACTTGTCACAGACCATTATGGACCGTAATTTCACCATGTCGATGTTGGTCGCCCTGAATGGCAGTGAGGACTTTAATACGGTCCAAGCTGCGCTAAAAGAAGCGGGTGAGGCCATGGCCGTGACCGTACACGTGCAACGGGAAGAAATCTTTGACACAATGGCGCGAGTCTAACGAAGGAGCAGGACTTTTCATGGATACGAAACAGATTCAAGAGACCATCCAAATGGTCCAAGAAGATAACTTTGACATCCGCACGGTGACGATGGGGATTTCTTTGTTAGACACCATTGGTGGTTCCGTTGAAGAAACGGCTCACAATGTTTATCAGAAGATTACGAACTATGCCAAAGACTTGGTGGCCGTTGCCGAGCAGATTGAGCGGGAATACGGGGTCCCTATCACCAATAAGCGGATTGCCGTGACACCAGTGGCCCTCATTGCAGGCCAGGCGGATGAGGAATCCATCTTAGCCATCGCCCACGCCCTGGATGATGCGGCCAAGGCCGTTGGCGTTGACTTCATCGGTGGCTACTCTGCCCTGGTTCAAAAGGGCTTTACCAAGGGTGACTTGGCCCTGATTAAGTCCTTACCAAGGGCTTTGACGGAAACCGACGTGGTCATGTCTTCGGTTAATATTGCTTCTTCGAAGGCCGGTATGAACCTGGATGCCGTGAAGTTGATGGGGGAGACGGTCAAGGCCATTACGGATAAGTCTGATACGGCCAACGCCAAGATGGTGGTCTTTGCTAATGCTGTCGAGGATAATCCCTTCATGGCGGGCGCTTTCCACGGCGTATCAGAACCGGACGTCGTGATTAATGTCGGGGTTTCCGGTCCCGGTGTGGTCAAGCGGGCGTTAGATCAGGTCAAGGGTGCTTCCATCACGACCGTGGCTGAAACCATTAAGAAAACGGCCTTTAAGATTACTCGGGTCGGCCAGTTAGTTGGTTCTTTGGCTGCCGAAAGGTTGCGGGTGCCTTTCGGTATTGTCGATCTATCCTTGGCACCCACACCAGCCCGGGGCGACTCGGTTGCGGAAGTACTGGAAGCCATTGGATTGGAGCAGGTTGGCGCCCATGGCACGACGGCTGCACTGATGATGCTCAACGATGCCGTTAAGAAGGGGGGCGTGATGGCCTCCCAGCAAGTTGGTGGCCTGTCCGGCGCCTTTATCCCTGTTTCTGAAGATGCCGGTATGATTGACGCCGTGAAGGCGGACACCTTGTCGCTGGCTAAACTAGAAGCGATGACGTCCGTTTGCTCGGTTGGTCTCGACATGATTGCCGTACCTGGGGATACTGCGGCTACTACTATTTCGGCCATTATTGCGGATGAAGCGGCCATCGGTATGCAAAACAACAAGACGACGGCAGTCCGGATTCTCCCAACCAATGGAGCCAAAGTCGGTGACATGATTGACTACGGTGGTCTTTTGGGAACAGCCCCCGTGATGCCAACTGTGCCGGCTTCTTCTGCCGAACTGATCAACCGGGGTGGCCACATTCCAGCCCCCATCCACTCGTTTAAAAATTAACGCCAAAAACAGCCCAGCGACCGACGTCTGGGCTGTTTTTTGATTCCGTAATGTTGTGGCTGCAATGCGGTTAAAAAAGAGAGGGGGAATTGGATGGGGTTAAATCGAGGGGAGCGTATGAAAAAAGCTAATGCCCGTAATCGCTTGACTTCTACCAGTAAAAAAGACCAGTCAGTGCTGACTGGTCTGATGATTATTTTGCCCGGTAGTTATAGCGCTCGCTCTTGACGACGATGCGCTTTTGCAAGAGCGCTTCTTTTTCATGATGGGTTGGTTGATAGCTTTGCTTTTTTGCTAGTGCAATCCGTTGGTCCCGGTTGTTCAAGATGTTGTCCCGGTAACCAAGGAAGAAGGCTTGGATTTTCACCTTTTTCTTGGAGAGCCCGTGGCGTACATAATCGCCGGTAGATGATACTGGTAAATTCATAGTGAACCTCCTGTTTTAAGCTACTTTCAGTATAGGGACTTTTGCTTCTTTTTGCTGTTAACTTAGTAAATCATAACCTTCTTAAGGCTTTCTTAAAGAATGCTCTTGTATAATAGGATTATGGATAATCAAGCAGCAAAAGCACAATACCAACGGTACTTAACCGCGGAGCGGGGCTATTCTCCTGAAACCAGCAAAGCCTATCTGCAGGATATTGCCGGCTTTCAGGACTATTTGACGGCCTCTGGCGGCTTTACGGGTTTTGACCAAGTCGAGCAGTTGGACGTCCGGGTCTATTTGGGTGCCCTGTATGACCAGGCATTAGCCCGAACGACCATCGCTCGTAAAATTTCCGCCCTACGCGGATTCTATAGCTTTTTGCAAGAAGAAGGGCAGGTTCAGGATAATCCCTTTGCCAACGTGGCCCTGCGGAAACATCAAGCCCATTTACCCGAATTCTTCTATGAGGACGAGCTGACCCAACTATTTCAGAGCGCCTATGCCAAGCAAGACCATCCGCTTTGGCAGCGGGATGCAGCCCTTTTGGAATTTCTTTTTGCTACGGGCGTTCGGGTCTCGGAGTTGGTCGGGTTGCAGGTCAAGGATCTGGACATGGCCCAGCAACTCGTCTTAGTCCATGGGAAAGGGCAAAAGGACCGGATCCTGCCCTTTGGTTCTTATGCTAAAAAAGCGTTGCAGCAGTACTTAACAGATTGCCGGCCAGCCTTAGTAGCTAAACAGCGGCCAGTTGGGAACGACCAGGCAGTTTTTTTGAACCAGCGGGGTCAGCCTCTGACAGCAGCAGGGGTGACCTATATCCTCCAGCAGTTAATGAACCGGACTAGTTTGACGGGGCAAATGCATCCCCACATGCTGCGCCATTCTTTTGCCACGGCCCTGCTCAATCGGGGGGCCGACATGCGAACGGTTCAGGAACTCTTAGGACATGCCAATTTATCAACAACACAGATTTATACCCACGTGTCGAACGCGACCCTCCAAAGTTCTTACCAGCATTTTTTCCCGCGGGCACAGCGGTCACAAGAGGATGATGTTTGATAGCAGCCAAGCTTTTGGCGCAAGGATAGATGATGCAAAAATTGAATTATGACCACCAAAGTGCTTGGACCTACACGAGCAATTATGAACAGCAGTCACCGATTGCTTTTTCACAAAAAGACCAGCAACTGGGGGACCTGTGGCAACTGGACACCGCTGCGTTAACTCTGGGTCACTTACGGAATCAGGTAGCCGTCATTGGTCGCCAGTTTTACTGTGAAGACCAGGCCAGCCTAGTGTTGAACGGGCGTTCTTGGTCACTCTTGCGCTTTCACATTCATGATGGCGCAGAGCACGTCCTGGATGGCCACCGAGCGGCGGCTGAGCTGCACTTTGTTTGTCAAAACGAAGCCGGGGCCACCATGGTTTTAGCCCTTTTCGCCGAAGCCAGTCCAACAGCGCCCGACCAATTCGCTGGACTGCTGGCCCCAGAACCAAAACTGGCAGCGGATTGGTTGCAACAAGCATTGCACCAACAGACCAAGGTAGTGACCTATACGGGCACGTTGACTACGCCACCCATTTTAGGGCCTGTGACTTGGCTACTTTTTCCAAAGACCATTGCCCTTAGTCCAGCAGATTTGGCGTTGTTCAAAGCCGATTATCCAGACAATCACCGGGCCTGTCAGCCCCTGGCAGGACGGTCGATTATACAGCATCCGCTGCAGTTGACTTAGGGCCGCCAATTGTCTTTCCTGCCAAAGCATAGTAAAATAAAAACATGATTACACTCGAAAATGACCAATTAAAAGTGACTTTAAACCCTTTTGGTGCCGAACTCACAGCTGTCTATAACAAGATGGCCGATTTAGAGTATATTTGGTATGGCGACCCCAAATACTGGGGCCGCCATGCCCCCAATCTCTTTCCCATCGTGGGCCGTTTGCAGGGGGATCAGTACCGCCTAGCGGGACAGACTTACTATATGAACCAACACGGCTTTGCCCGGAACATGACCTTTGACGTCGTGTCCCAGAGTAATGACAGCGTTCGTTTTCGTTTGACTGATTCCGAATCTACTTGGCGAATTTACCCCTTTGCCTTTCAATTTGACGTCGTGTTTACGCTGGTAGGAACGGTGGTGAAGGTGGACTATGAGGTCTTTAACCCCAGTGAGACGGAGTCCCTTTTCTTCTCAGTGGGCGGCCATCCGGCCTTTAACTTACCCCTGGATGGCGGGAAGTTCTCTGACTACTATTTGTCAATCAGTCCTGAAAAAGTCTATGACCGCCTGCGGTTGATTGGCCCTTATTCCAATCCGAACCAGCCAGTGCCATTCAATGCCAACATTCCCTTACGGTTGCGGCAAGAAGATTACCACGATGATGCCATCATTTTGAAGCTGGATCGACAGAGGACCACCTTCTTACTGGCCCGTTTGGCTAACCAACACGGGATGGAAATGACGGTTGAAAATGCCCAGTATTTGGGTATTTGGACACCAGCAGGGAAGAACGCCCCCTTTATCGCCATTGAGCCTTGGTGGGGCATTGCAGACACGGTGGATGCCACCGGGAACTTTAAGGAAAAGTTTGGCGCCAACGTACTGGCTGCGGGGGATGCATTTACTGGTTCTTATGAAATGAATTTCTTCTAAAATGAATGCAAGGGGAGTAGCATGACATTTTCAACAGTATTACAAGATAAGGCAGCCATCAACCAAGCGCTTTTGGCTGTCCCGATGGCACTGGGGCCGAATGAAAAGTTGACCCCCTTTCAAAATGCACTAGCGACTCAAAATCCGGATGCGGTCATTTGGCAAGCGGATACAATTGCCGATGACTTCTCCAAGGAAGTGGTTTGGGATCAGGTCAAGGAAGCCGGGGCTCAGGCCCTGGCAGAAGGGGACCTATCTGCTATGGCCAAGGCGGCCAAGAAGGCAGAATTGGACCAGGCCCAGCAGGAATTTTTGGCGAACTGGCCGGCCATGCAGGTGCAAATTGTTGAAGAACTGTTAGCCAATGCCGTGCAGACAGCAGGGGACCACTTCCTGTTATTGGCCTATGATCGACAAGACGAAGGTGGCCAGGGCGAAATGAGTCCGGCCGACCAGACCTTCTTTTTGGTCACCGCTTTAAAAGCCAGTCAGGGCCGGATTGCAGCCGTCTACTTGCCCGCTGACCTAGATGAAAATTTGCAGGAAAAGATTCAAGTAGCCGCCAAGGAAGCGGGGGCTTCGGTCATTATCACGAAGGCCTTGACCGATCCTAGTCCGAAAGCCATTGCTCAAGCCTTTGAGCAAGGCCAGGCAGCCGGCGCTGACCTGGTTAACTTGGCTATCGATGGGGCCAGTTTGAGCGATTACTCTCTGGCCGACATTGAAGATGCGTTGTCCGCCTTGCCAAGCGAGCAGGGAACTCAGCCAATGGTCACGTTGACCGGTTTGCTGGCCAAGGATCAAGTAGAAGCTTGGTTGGTTTGGCCGTCCGCTATCGTTACCTTGGCTTTGGGCGAACGTTATCAGACGGCTAAAATTAAGAGTACGGTAGCGGAAATTGGCTGGAGTTAATCTTGCTTTGCTCAGCAATTACGAATCTGTTATAATAATCTTGACCAACTGAGGTAGTATCTATCTACCTACCCGGCAACCACTTCGGTTGCCGTTTTTTGTGGCCAAACTTGTCAGTTCGCTAATGAATGGCATGAACTGAAACAAGCGAGGCTGCATGATCCTTTATGCTATCATAAAGGCGTAAGAAAAAGGCACTAGCTGGCACTAGTGCCTTCCTAGCGAACCCGTATAACGGTGGCTAGCCTTAGTTATTAGTAATAAATAACCATCATCGGCTCGCAAAAGTAGAGATGGTTATTTTTTTGACTTAGCAGTTTTGCGTGGCGTTCGAATTAAACTTGTAGTCCGTCTACAATAAATCCGAGTTTTTCACTTTCCACTCCTGACCTATGAACATAATATATTATTTAGAAATAGTCTACATATAAATAGAAATCATTCGTCATTTTATACGTATTTAACACGTGATGATTGTATGCTACAATACACGTATGGGAGAAAAGCGATGCAACGAAGGGCGGTTGAACAACGCTTTAAAAAAGCTGGTTGGTCGTTGAAGAGGCACGGGGCTAATCATGATATTTGGCAATCCAAAGATGGTCAGCATATGGAAAGATTACCTCGTCATCCAAAATTCAACGACAAATTAGCACAAGCGTTATTTAAAAAACATGGTATTTAAACCATCTTTTGGCGCATATATATTAGCATAGGAGGTTATTATGACTGATACTGTTATTTATCCTATTATTATTACCCCAACTGAAAGTAAAGATTGCCGCTACTTTGTGGAAATTCCAGATGTTGATGGCTTCACAGAAGCAAACACAATAGAAGAATCGTTAGAAATGGCCAGGGGTTATATTGGCGAAATGGCTATTGATTATCAAGATATTGGAGAGACCCTACCTCCTTCTAATAAAACGTTACCAATCGTTACAGATCCCAATGCCTTGGTTACATTGATTGATGTTAATATTGATGACTACATCAGAAAACACGATAATCGGTTGGTTAAGAAAACACTGACAATCCCTAATTATTTAAACGAATTAGCAAAAGAACGGCATGTCAACTTTTCACGTGTATTAGTAGATGCGCTTCAAAAACAATTAAACTAAAATTTTCAAATATTGAACAGTAGTAGGCGTTTATAAGATTTGTTCTTTTGCTTCTTGGTGGTACAATGAAGACATAAGAAAAGCGATGTTGCTTGAACAACACCGCTTCCCTAGCAAACCCGTCAAACGGTGGCTAGCCTTAGTTATTACGAATAAATAACCATCAGCCGGTCAAAGCTTGAGATGGTTATTTTTTTTGAGCTAATTTGATCAGTTCAATAACAATGCCGATAAACGCTAGAATAAACATTCCAAACGCTAACAACAAAGTTAAGACATCCTTGTCGGACATCCAGGCTTCTCCTTTCCTAGGATAACGTGGCTTATGATTTTAAAATCATAGGCACCACCTCCTTTTCAGGATAGCCACCATCTTCACTTGTTCGCTATGCGGTTATTATACCATGATAAAGCCCGACATCATGCGGGTTCAGGAGGTTGATCTGATTTGTTAGACAAAAATGGCGGTGTTTGTTTGCAGTAGTGGCTAGTCGTTCAATATTGCTGTCACCATTGTTTTAGAAAAAAGCAAACAACAGGGATTAGCTGTTACGAATGAATGTTTGATAGCCTTTCAAAGTAGACTAAAGGAAGGACCAATTTTTGATGGTGAAAAAGCCAGTGCCCATCCAGGCACTGGCTTTTATTGGATATATTGGCTGAGGCCCTGACGAATATCGCGGGCGACTTTCTGTTGGTAGCTATTTTGCCGAATGTAAGAGAAATCTTTTTTCGAATTGATGAAGCCTAGCTCTAATAAGACGGCTGGTCGACTGACATCTTTGATAACCAGATAGGGGACAGTGTCCACGCCCCGATTTTGCAGGGGGAGGTTATTTAGAGAACGATTGAGGGTCTGGGCTAGGGTCTGTGAGTTCGCATTATAGTAGAACTGTGAGATACCTGAAGCAGCATTGTTCTGTTCAGCCGAATCAAAGTGGAAGGAAATTTGGGCATCTGCTTGGTAGGCCTCTGCCTTCCTTGGGATATAAAGGAGGGGGACCACGACATCGGAGTCACGGACCATGAGGACCCGGGCCCCCGTTTTTTCGAGCTCTTTCTTTGTTTTTTCAGCGGTAGCCAAGGTATACGTTTTCTCGTAGTGCTTGCCATCGATGGAAATGGCCCCTGTGTCAGAGCCACCGTGACCAGCATCCAATACAAAGGTCGCTTCTGACAGGGTACTAGCCGTTTTCAGACTGGTATTGTTGGCAACCCAGGCGGCGACCCAGCCTACTTGATCATTTTTAGTGTTCTTCACACGCCACCAGCCGTTCTGTCTGGCCAGTACGAGCAACTTGGTACCAGATTTCATCGTCGTCAGCGTCCGGCTGTGGCGGTTGGGCGCGCTGTGTAAGCGGACGTCATTCGGCCTCGTCGTAAATTGGTTTTGCTTAGACAGGGAAAGAATCAACAAAAAAATCGCAAAGAGGATGACGGCGACGATGGTGGCGCCGATTTTATTTTCTTTTAACCAGGCAATCATGAACGGTCCTTTTTTCGTTAATTTCTACCATTTTACCATGATTGCTGGACACAGCGTCGGCTTCTTCCAGTATAATGAAGGGTATGAAACAATTTCGAGTAGAAAACTTAACGTCGGTTTACGGGGAGAAAACCCTCTTTGATCATTTGAACTTTTTGATTAATCAGGGCGACCGAGTTGGGCTGGTGGGCGTCAACGGTTCTGGGAAAACGACGCTGCTGAATGCCTTGGCAGGCAAGCAGCCGGCGGACGAGGGTCAGATTGACACGCAAAATGACTATCGGATTGGCTTTTTGGAACAGGAGCCGGCCTTAGAGGGCTCTCTACGGGTCATGGATGCCGTTTATGCGGGGGAACAGCCCATCTTCCAAACCATTCGCCGCTATCAGGCGGCCTTGGCGGCCATGAGCCAAGAACCGGACAATCCGAAAGTATTGGCCAGGTTTGAGCAAGCCCAAGCCGCCATGGATCAAGAAGACGCTTGGACGGCGGAGGCACAGATTAAAACAATCTTGACCCAGCTGCATTTGACTGATTTGAACCGGCCAGTGGCCGAACTTTCCGGTGGGCAGAAAAAGCGGGTAGGCTTGGCCCAGGTCCTTATTCAGGAACCTGACTTATTGATTTTAGATGAGCCAACCAACCACCTGGACTTTGATTCCATTGCCTGGTTGGAGCAATATTTGGCCAAGTACTCGGGCGCCTTGCTTACGGTGACCCACGACCGCTACTTCTTGGACCGGGTCACCAATCGTATTTTCGAACTTTCCTTTGGGAAGCTTTACGAATATCAGGGCAATTACCAGGATTACGTGGCGGGAAAAGCGGCTCGTCAGGCAAATGAAGCGGCGGCAGAACACAAGCGGGAAAAACTGTACGAACAGGAACTTGCTTGGATGAAAAAGTCGGCTCGCGCACGGACAACCAAGCAAAAGGGCCGAGAAAAGGCCTTTGCGGAATTGGAGAATTCCCTAGGGCAGGTCGAAAGTGAGCAGGATTTGGCTGTTTCTTTGGGCCAGCAGCGCCTTGGTAAAAAAGTAATTACCATGGTGGACGGGTCCCTGGCCTTTGGCCAACAAAAAATCTTTACGGACCTTTCCTTACGACTGGGGCAGCGGGATCGAATTGGTATTACAGGGCCCAATGGTGTTGGTAAGTCTTCTTTGCTGAATGTCTTAGCCGGCCGATTGCCACTGACGGACGGCTTGATTGAGTGGGGCGAAACCGTTCGAATTGGTTATTACACGCAGCAAACGGAAGAAATTCCGGCTGACAAGCGGGTGATTGAGTACTTGACGGATGTAGCGACAACCATGAAGGACCAAGCGGGTAACGAAATTTCGGCCAAAGATTTGCTGGAACAATTCCTGTTTCCACCCTTTATGCACGGTACCCTGGTACGAAAGCTTTCCGGGGGCGAAAAACGGCGGCTCTATCTGTTAAAAATTTTGCTACAGGAGCCCAATGTTCTCTTGCTTGATGAACCAACCAATGACTTAGATATCAGTACGTTAACGGTTTTGGAGCACTTTTTGACTAGCTTTGCAGGAACCGTCATTACGGTTTCTCACGACCGCTATTTCCTGGATAAGGTCGCCGATGTTGGCTACTACTTGCAGGGTCAGGGCGCAGTTGACCGCTATCAGGGACATTTTTCAGACTATCTGGACCAGGTTGTGTTGCAAAAAGCAGCAACAGATAAAAAGGGGGCGCAACGCAAGTCGACTACGCCGGTCAAGGAGACGAGCGCAAAGCGTAAGCTGACCTATTTGGAAAAGAAGGAATGGGCAACGATTGAGGATGACATTGCAGCCTTGGAAGAACAAGCAGCGGGCTTGAACGAAGCAATTGTTGCGGCTGGGGCTGACTATGAACAGGTAGCAGTCGCCCAGGCTGACTTGGACAAAGTCAATGATGCACTAGAAGAAAAAATGGATCGCTGGGCTACGCTCAGTGAAATTGTGGAAGAACAGGACTAGCGTCCTGTTTTTTTAGATAGAAGCGCTGCTCTTTCGTTTGATGAAAGAAAAGGAGCCCATCTGCCATGGATCAACGAACATTTTTACTCGCTCTGCATCTCACCAAGGGCATTGGACCGGCCCGTGCGGCCAAGGTCATCGCCCAAATGAAAGCAGGACTAACGCCAACCGATTATCCCTGGTCCTTTGCCACGTTGGTAGCCATTTTAGCGGAAAGTAACAGGAAAGGCTTGCTCCAACTAGCGGTGGCTTATCAAAACTCACTGGTGGGCGCTGCAACCTATGTTGGCCACTATGTTACCTATTTTGATGATTGTTATCCGGAACGATTACGTCAGACTTATCAGGCACCGCTGGTGCTCTTTTACCAAGGGGACCTGCGGGCCCTTTCCTTACCAGCCTTAGCCATTGTTGGTACCCGCAATCCGACACCCTATGGGCAAGCAGTCATTCGAGCGCTGCTGCCAGAATTAATTGATGCGGGTTTGAGCATTGTCTCCGGACTAGCTAAGGGGATTGATATCATGGCCCATCAAGCAACCTTCGCCAATCGCGGGGTGCCCATAGCGGTGATTGGGACTGGCCTGGACCGGGTCTATCCCAAACAGCACCATCACCTCCAACGGCAGGTGGGAGAGCAGGGACTGCTACTGTCCGAGTACCCCTGGGGAACTGCCCCGCTGAAAGGACATTTTCCCGCTCGGAACCGCTTAATTGCGGGCCTGGCTTCGGCTACCCTCGTTGTCGAAGCATTGGGGCGGTCCGGCTCACTGATTACGGCAAATTGGGCCCTGCAGGAAAACCGGACTGTTTTGACCATTCCCGGATCGATCTTAGCGCCGACTTCCGCTGGTCCCAACGACTTAATCAAGGCTGGAGCTGAGCCAGTTACCTCAGGGACGGATATTTTACGGGCGGTTCAGCTGCTACCGTAAAGGGGTGAATTTCGCCGGTGAATTTACAATTGAAGTGCAACACCCCTGATAAATAAAAAAAGATCCATTGATCAACTTTCTCGTAAAATAGTG
>JAQTHT010000020.1 GCA_029433265.1 Leuconostocaceae bacterium ESL0958
GGTGGCTACTTGGTAAGTAGTCACAAACAAATTTGCGAAGTCAATTCGTAACAAACAATAAACGGATGATGTTATCGGAAAGATAACAAGAAGTCAGTTTAATCGAAGAGCAATCTTCAAACTTTTTAACATGAGAGTTTGATCCTGGCTCAGGATGAACGCTGGCGGCGTGCCTAATACATGCAAGTCGAACGCACAGCGAAAGGTGCTTGCACCTTTCAAGTGAGTGGCGAACGGGTGAGTAACACGTGAATAACCTACCAGTAAGCGGGGGACAACACTTGGAAACAGGTGCTAATACCGCATAAGACACGATCTCGCATGAGGTTATGTTAAAAGGTCCTTCGGGACCACTTGGTGATGGGTTCGCGGTGCATTAGTTAGTTGGTGAGGTAAAGGCTCACCAAGACGATGATGCATAGCCGAGTTGAGAGACTGATCGGCCACATTGGGACTGAGACACGGCCCAAACTCCTACGGGAGGCTGCAGTAGGGAATCTTCCACAATGGACGCAAGTCTGATGGAGCAACGCCGCGTGTGTGAAGAAGGCTTTCGGGTCGTAAAGCACTGTTGTATGGGAAGAACGGACATGTCAGGAAATGGGCAAGTTATGACGGTACCATACCAGAAAGGGACGGCTAAATACGTGCCAGCAGCCGCGGTAATACGTATGTCCCGAGCGTTATCCGGATTTATTGGGCGTAAAGCGAGCGCAGACGGTTCGTTAAGTCTGAAGTGAAAGCCCACAGCTCAACTGTGGAATGGCTTTGGAAACTGATGAACTTGAGTGCAGTAGAGGTAAGTGGAACTCCATGTGTAGCGGTGGAATGCGTAGATATATGGAAGAACACCAGTGGCGAAGGCGGCTTACTGGACTGTAACTGACGTTGAGGCTCGAAAGTGTGGGTAGCAAACAGGATTAGATACCCTGGTAGTCCACACCGTAAACGATGGATACTAGATGTTAGAGGGTTTCCGCCCTTTAGTGTCGAAGCAAACGCATTAAGTATCCCGCCTGGGGAGTACGGCCGCAAGGCTGAAACTCAAAGGAATTGACGGGGACCCGCACAAGCGGTGGAGCATGTGGTTTAATTCGAAGCAACGCGAAGAACCTTACCAGGTCTTGACATCCTTTGAAGTGGTCAGAGATGACCATGTTTTCTTCGGAAACAAAGTGACAGGTGGTGCATGGCCGTCGTCAGCTCGTGTCGTGAGATGTTGGGTTAAGTCCCGCAACGAGCGCAACCCTTATGTTTAGTTGCCAGCATTAAGTTGGGCACTCTAGACAGACTGCCGGTGACAAACCGGAGGAAGGCGGGGACGACGTCAGGTCATCATGCCCCTTATGACCTGGGCTACACACGTGCTACAATGGCGTATACAACGAGCAGCGAACTCGCGAGGGTAAGCGAATCTCTTAAAGTACGTCTCAGTTCGGATTGGAGTCTGCAACTCGACTCCATGAAGTCGGAATCGCTAGTAATCGCGGATCAGCACGCCGCGGTGAATACGTTCCCGGGTCTTGTACACACCGCCCGTCACACCATGGGAGTTGGTAATGCCCAAAGCCGGTGGCCTAACCTTCGGGAAGGAGCCGTCTAAGGCAGGACTGATGACTGGGGTGAAGTCGTAACAAGGTAGCCGTAGGAGAACCTGCGGCTGGATCACCTCCTTTCTAAGGATAAACGGAGCGTTACAGGGGTTTGAGTACCAGTTTGATTTGGACAAAGTTTTGTTTAGTTTTGAGTGTGTTAGAGACACATGATGGGGAATTAGCTCAGCTGGGAGAGCACCTGCTTTGCAAGCAGGGGGTCAGCGGTTCGATCCCGCTATTCTCCATTGCCCGCAAGGGCGAGTTTGAACATTGAAAACTGAATAATCAAGAAATTCTATTTCAATTAATCAAAAGATTAATTAAATTGAACCGAGAAACAACACAAGTTCTTTAAAGAAGAACGGTTTAATCGCAGGTCAGAAAATGACCAACTCATAAAACTGATCCAACTAGGAATAGTTGTGGTTAAGTGAATAAGGGCGCGTGGTGAATGCCTTGGTACTAGGAGCCGATGAAGGACGTGACGAACTACGATAAGCTTCGGGGAGCGGTAAGTACGCAATGATCCGGAGATTTCCGAATGGGGAAACCCAACACATAGAAGTGTTATGGTTAGATGAACCAAGTAGTCTAAGCAAGGAAGACGCTGTGAACTGAAACATCTAAGTAGCAGCAGGAGCAGAAAGAAAAATCGATTCCCTGAGTAGCGGCGAGCGAAACGGGAAGAGCCCAAACCAGCGTGCTTGCATGCTGGGGTAGTAGGACTGTCGTTGAGTTACCAAGTTATGATTTAGGTGAACACGTTGGGAAGCGTGATCAAAGAGGGTGATAATCCCGTAACCGAAAGGTCATAGCCTCTAGACAGGATCCTGAGTACGGCCGGACACGAGAAATCCGGTCGGAATCTGCGGGGACCATCCCGTAAGGCTAAATACTCCCTAGTGACCGATAGTGAACCAGTACCGTGAGGGAAAGGTGAAAAGCACCCCGGAAGGGGAGTGAAATAGTTCCTGAAACCACGACGCCTACAAGAAGTCAGAGCCCGTTAAAGGGTAATGGCGTGCCTTTTGTAGAATGAACCGGCGAGTGACGGTATCGTGCAAGGTTAAGGTGGAAAGACCGGAGCCGCAGCGAAAGCGAGTGTGAAAAGCGCGAATAGTACGATGCTGTCGACCCGAAACCAGGTGACCTACCCATGGTCAGGCTGAAGGTGAGGTAAAACTTACTGGAGGGCCGAACCGGTGCAAGTTAAAAATTGCTCGGATGAACTGTGGGTAGCGGTGAAATTCCAAACGAACTTGGAGATAGCTGGTTCTCTCCGAAATAGCTTTAGGGCTAGCCTCGCGAAGAGCATACTGGAGGTAGAGCACTGTTAAGCCTAGGGGCCCATCTCGGGTTACCAAAGTTTGATAAACTCCGAATGCCAGCTATGTATGCGCGGGAGTCAGACGATGAGTGATAAGATCCACCGTCGAAAGGGGAACAGCCCAGACTGCCAGTTAAGGTCCCTAAATATATGTTAAGTGGAAAACGATGTGATAGTGCATAGACAACTAGGATGTTGGCTTAGAAGCAGCCACCATTTAAAGAGTGCGTAATAGCTCACTAGTCGAGTGCCATTGCGCGGAAAATGTACCGGGGCTAAACATATTACCGAAACTGCAGGTGTGAGAACACGATAGGAGAGCGTTGTAAGGGCGAAGAAGGTAGACCGTGAGGACTGCTGGAGCGCTTACAAGTGAGAATGCCGGTATGAGTAGCGAAAGACAGGTGAGAATCCTGTCCACCGAATGACTAAGGTTTTCTGGGGAAGGCTCGTCCACCCAGAGTTAGTCGGGACCTAAGGCGAGGCTGAGAAGCGTAGTCGATGGCTAACAGGTTGAGATTCCTGTACCAGTTGGAAGCGTTATACCGAAGGAGGGACGCAGAAGGCTAATCGAAGCACACGAATGGATGGTGTGTCCAAGCAGTAAGTCTTGATAAGAGTGAAATGCTTTTATCTGAAGGACAAGCTGTGATGGGGAGTGAAATAAAGTAACGAAGTCGATGATGTCACGCTGCCAAGAAAAGCTTCTAGGAAGTGACCAACTGCCCGTACCGCAAACCGACACAGGTAGTCGAGTGGAGAACACTAAGGTGAGCGAGAGAACCCTCGTTAAGGAACTCGGCAAAATGACCCCGTAACTTCGGGAGAAGGGGTGCTGGACTCCGGTCCAGCCGCAGTGAAAAGGCCCAGGCGACTGTTTATCAAAAACACAGGTTTCTGCAAAATCGTAAGATGAAGTATAGGGGCTGACGCCTGCCCGGTGCTGGAAGGTTAAAAGGAGTGCTTAGCTTCGGCGAAGGCATGAATTGAAGCCCCAGTAAACGGCGGCCGTAACTATAACGGTCCTAAGGTAGCGAAATTCCTTGTCGGGTAAGTTCCGACCCGCACGAAAGGCGTAACGATCTGGGCACTGTCTCAACGAGGGACTCGGTGAAATTTAAATACCCGTGAAGATGCGGGTTACCCGCGACAGGACGGAAAGACCCCATGGAGCTTTACTGTAGCTTGATATTGAATGTTTGTGCTGCTTGTACAGAATAGGTAGGAGACGTAGAAGGTGGAACGCTAGTTTCACTGGAGTCACAAGTGGGATACTACCCTCGTTGTATGAACATTCTAACTCTGGTCGGTTATCCCGATCGAGGACAGTGTCTGGTGGGCAGTTTGACTGGGGCGGTCGCCTCCCAAAGAGTAACGGAGGCGCTCAAAGGTTTGCTCAAAATGGTTGGAAATCATTTGTAGCGTGTAAAGGCAGAAGCAAGCTTGACTGTGAGAGAGACAACTCGAGCAGGGACGAAAGTCGGACTTAGTGATCCGGTGGTACCGTATGGAAGGGCCATCGCTCAACGGATAAAAGCTACCCTGGGGATAACAGGCTCATCTCCCCCAAGAGTCCACATCGACGGGGAGGTTTGGCACCTCGATGTCGGCTCATCGCATCCTGGGGCTGTAGTCGGTCCCAAGGGTTGGGCTGTTCGCCCATTAAAGCGGTACGCGAGCTGGGTTCAGAACGTCGTGAGACAGTTCGGTCCCTATCCGTCGCGGGCGTTGGAAATTTGAGAGGAGCTGTCCTTAGTACGAGAGGACCGGGATGGACATACCGCTGGTGTACCAGTTGTTCTGCCAAGGGCATCGCTGGGTAGCTACGTATGGATGAGATAAACGCTGAAAGCATCTAAGTGTGAAACTCGCCTCGAGATGAGATTTCCCATCTAATAAATAGAGTAAGACTCCTCAGAGATGATGAGGTAGATAGGCTAGAAGTGAAAGTGCCGTGAGGTATGGAGCGGACTAGTACTAATCAGTCGAGGACTTAACCAAAGAGTCAGGCGAAGGTTTA
>JAQTHT010000021.1 GCA_029433265.1 Leuconostocaceae bacterium ESL0958
TTCTTATGCTTCAAGACTACCTGGAATTCAGACTGCTGCCCTTCCTTCTGGTAGTGCAAACCATCAGCTGGGAAGTTATCAGAAACTAGTTCGTAACCTTGGTTTTCCAGTGCAGTGATTTCATTGGCAGTCTTATAACTAGACTGACCTTGATAAGGAACCGTCAAGCTATCTTCATGCAAGGTCTTGCCATCACTTTGATCGATATAAGTGACCTTAGCTTGCAAGTCCTTGACGTAATGGATTGGCGTATCCTTACCTGGTTGCTTTGGATCAATTGGATATTGATCGCCTGGCTTGACCGGCTGACCATTCCCATCCGTTGGCGTGTAGCCTGGGATACTTGGGATTACTGGGTTGTCGGGTTGGCTTGGGTTCGTTGGGTTATTAGGATAAATAACCGAGTTATTTCCGGGTACATCCGGTACCAAGTGACCCATTGCATGGTAGGTTACCGTGACTGTTTCGTCTTGGTCAGTAGGGTTAACCATCTTACCGGGTACTTGCGCTTGATCGGCATAGTAACCGTTGACCACTGGTGACTGAACCGTATCGTAGCTGTTCTGGCCATCCTTGGCAGTCCAGTCAGAATACGTAACCTTGCCGGTTACTTCATCAACCGTAGCCGTCCGGTCGTAAGTAACCGTTTCCGTCTTCGATGGCGCTACCTGCTTACCGTTGCCATCGACATAGTCGATGGTGCGCGTAATGGTCTTTTCCAGCGAGGACTTGTCCGTTCCATCTGGATACTTTGGTCCGTCTGGGTTGTTCGGATCGATTGGCTGGCCTGGTTGACCAGGATTGTTTGGATCAACCGTCTTGTCCTTGTGCTTCAATACTACCTGGAAGTCTGACTGTTGGCCTTCCTTCTGATAGTGCAAACCATCAGCTGGGAAGTTATCGGAAACAAGTTCGTAGCCTTGCTTCTCAAGAGAAGCAATTTGACTAGCAGTCTTGTAGTCCGAGCTACCTTGATAAGGAACCGTCAAGCTGTCTTCGTGCAAGGTCTTGCCGTCGTTTTGGTCGATATAAGTGACCTTGGCTTGCAAGTCCTTGACGTAATGAATTGGGGTATCCTTACCCGGTTGCTTTGGATCAATTGGATATTGCTCCCCTGGCTTGACCGGCTGACCATTCCCATCCGTTGGTGTGTAGCCTGGGATGTTTGGAATTACTGGATTTGTAGGTTGGGTTGGATCAGATGGGTTGTTTGGATAGATAACTGGGTTATTGCCCGGTACATCGGGTACCAAGTGGCCCATTGGTTGGTAAGTGACCTTGACAGTTTCATCTGGGTCATTTGGGTTCACCGTCTTGCCATCAACCTGATTCCGATCAGCATAGTAGCCATTCACGACTGGTGACTGAACCGTACTGTAGCTGTTCTTACCATCCTTCGGCGTCCAGTCCGAGTAAGTGACCTTGCCGGTTACTTCGTCGACAGTCGCCGTCCGGTCATAAGTAACCGTCTCGGTCTTCGATGGCGCTACCTGCTTGCCGTTGCCATCGACATAGTCGATGGCACGAGTAATCGTCTTTTCCAGGGAGGACTTGTCTGTTCCGTTTGGATACTTTGGTCCATCTGGGTTATTCGGATCGATTGGCTGGCCTGGTTGTCCAGGATTGTTTGGATCAACCGTCTTGTCCTTGTGCTTCAGAACGACCTGGAAGTCTGACTGCTGCCCTTCCTTCTGATAGTGCAAACCATCGGCTGGGAAGTTGTCGGAAACTAGTTCATAGCCCTGCTTCTCAAGAGAAGCAATTTGGTCGGCAGTCTGATAGCTAGACTGACCCTGGTAAGGAACCGTCAAGCTGTCTTCATGCAAGGTCTTGCTATCGTTCTGGTCAATGTAGGTAACCTTGGCTTGCAAGTCCTTGACGTAATGGATTGGCGTGTCCTTACCCGGCTGCTTTGGATCAATTGGATATTGCTCTCCTGGCTTGACCGGCTGACCATTCCCATCCGTTGGTGTGTAACCTGGGATATTTGGGATGACCGGATTCGTAGGTTGCGTTGGATCTGTTGGGTTATTGGGATAGATGACTGGGTTGTTTCCCGGTACATCGGGTACCAAGTGACCCATTGCATGGTAAGTCAC
>JAQTHT010000022.1 GCA_029433265.1 Leuconostocaceae bacterium ESL0958
GGTGAATTTACAATTGAAGTGCAACACCCCTGATAAATAAAAAAAGATCCATTGATCAACTTTCTCGTAAAATAGTGTTTGTCGAGAACAAAATTTACTTAGAAAGTGCTGATCAATGAATCAATATTGTCATCTTACACCATTTGAACGCAGTCGTATAGAGCTTTTACACAACCAAGGGTGCTCTCTACGGAAAATTGCCAAGCGCATTCAGCGTTCCCCAGCTACGATTTCACGTGAACTTCGGCGGGGCCGAGTCAATCAAGACTATCAGGCTGAACAGGCACAAGCCATTTATCTTGCAAAGCGAAAGCGCTCTGTTCGACAACGCCTCCTATCGAATGCCACCTTGCGGAATTTGATTGCTCAGCTGATTCAAATAAATCACTGGTCGCCAGAACAGATAGCAGCGTATTTATCCTTAAACACAGGCTATCAAATCAGTTATTCTACGATTTATCGGGGCATTTACTTGGATAACCTGGGTCAGAAAAGAAAGAGTCGCGGTGCTCGTGGTATCGCCCGTTCTTTACGCCACCGAGGAAAGACCAGAAGACGAAGGGGACAGTTGGAACGTCGGGGGCAGATTCAAATGCCAAATAGTATCCATGACCGGCCCTTACAAGCACAGCAGCGTCTCAGAATTGGAGATTGGGAATTGGATACTATCTTCGGCAAAACCGGCGGACAAGTACTGGTGACACTGGTTGATCGGGCAACGCGGCGTCTACTACTGGGACGTGCTCGCAGTAAAAAAGCAGCAGATGTTTGCACTACCATTGACCGGTTATTAGCCCAGCTCTCAGACCAAGAGTTGTACACCATCACACCTGATCGAGGCAAAGAATTTAGCAAACACGCGCTAATTTCAGAAAAGTATCAGGTATCTTTCTACTTTCCGGATGCCCATGCGCCCTGGCAACGGGGTAGTAACGAAAATACAAATGGGCTTATTCGTGAATACTGTCCCAAAAACAAAGACATCCAAGATTACTCGGATGCCTATTTAAACGAGATGGTTGATCAAATTAACAATCGACCCAGAAAAATATTTGGTTGGCAATCATCCAACCAGGTTTATCAGGAAAAACTGTTGCACTTGAATTGACAATTCACC
>JAQTHT010000023.1 GCA_029433265.1 Leuconostocaceae bacterium ESL0958
GTTCTGTATTGTAGTAATGAATCCATTCTTGGATGGCCGTTTTTAGTTCGGTGACAGAACGAAATTGACTTAGTTCGCCAATCTCTGTCTTCAATTTGTTGAAAAAGCTTTCCATCGCTGCGTTATCAAGGGCAGTCGCTTTACGAGACATGCTGGGCTTAATCCCACTTTTTAGTAATAATTGACGCCATGTTCGATGGCGGTACTGCCAACCTTGGTCAGTGTGCAGATACGTTTGATAGCCACGAACGGGTAGTTGTTCCGCTAACTTTTTGACTGGTTGCAGCGCAAAATTTAAGTCTGGTTTTGTACTGAGTGCATAGGTGATGATTTCTTTGTTGTAAAGATCCAAAATTGGTTCCAGATAGATTCTTTCACCGGTCGTTGGCAATCTGAACTCCGTTACATCACTGGCTAATTTTTGTAGAGGCCGGTCACTTTGGAAACGGCGATGCAGTCGATTCTTCGTCCTTTGACCCCTTGGTCCTGGATAGGAGTTATACTTGGCTCGCTTCTTGCGATAGCCAGCTCCTTTGATGTGCATGTCATGCATCAAACGTTGCACTTTTTTATGGTTAATGTCCCGATATTCGTCGTTTTTACGAAGCATGACGGTTATACGTCGCACCCCATAGTAAGGAAAGGCTTCGTTCAGTTCTCGAATGGCTGCTTTAACCCCCTCATCAGGGTCGCCAGCCAGGAAGCGGCGTTTCCAGTAATGGTAAGTACTTAGGCTGAAATCAAGCGCTCTTAATATCGCTACTTGTTTGAATTGCGCCTCGAGTTGGAAGATGACTT